>CALUGP010000004.1 GCA_944320195.1 uncultured Prevotella sp.
AGATAGTGCAAGTTGAGCGAAATGCAAAATAAAAGTGCGAGAAACAAACTTTATTTAGCATTTCCGAGACGCAGCCTGTTTTATCCGGTTATGATACATTTAACGGCGAAGCGCAAAATAAAAGCGTTATGAACAAACTTCCATTTTGCGCCCCGTGGTGTGTTGCGCGCCATATTTAATTATTGTTTTTTGCGCGATGCGTATTATTTCCGGCGATGGAACATCCAGTAGTCGAAATACATCAGGCGTCCCGGCTTGTTGCCTTTGCATACGAAGTACAGGTCGTGTACGCCCTTGATGCCGGCCACGTCGGTTGTGACAAGCGCCCAACGGTCGTCGCCTCCGGTCATCGGTACGTCCAGCGTGGCCAGCAACGTGCCCTGAATACCGTCCGCCCTGACTTCCATTGTCACCCCGCTATGGTGTGTCGTGCCAATGCGTACCGTGACCTTGGCCGCTCCTTCGCTGCCGAAATCAACACCTTTCACTTTTGTGTACGCGCCGTCATGCATGGCGTTGACGAATACTCCTACTTCGTTATTGGCGTCTGACTTCATCCATTCAGAATAAGCCATCGTCTCTGCCTCCGTCTTGCGGTAAGGGTTCAGCGGCAAGAGGCCTTCCTGTATGCCGTCGGTCATTTTCATTTGCCTTATGGTCCCGTCGCCGTTGAAGGTTACCTTGTCGGCGCATACCGACCGCGTAAAGCCCGAACCGCCGGGTAACGCTCCGTTATGGTAGAACAAGTATGTGGAGCCCTTGTAGTCTATTATGCCTGGATGGTTGGTAAAGCTGCCTCCTTCGGTGGGCATCAGCGTGCCGGCATACTTCCACGACCCCGTCGGGCTTTGGCTCATTGAATAGCCAAGGTGCTCGGGTATGGGGCCGCCGGCCCATAACAGGTAGTACCATCCGCCACGCTTGTACAGCCAAGGGGCTTCCTCGTAGAGTGTCGGGCGTTCCGGTATGTTGCCCTCACGGCGTCCGAACGCCTCCTCGGTCATGGGCACTGCCACTATGTCTCCCGAATAGGAAATCATGTCTTCGTTTAGTTTTACGTAATAGCAGAACGGATTTCCCCAGTAAAGATACGCTTGTCCGTCATCGTCAATCATCACCGTGGGGTCAATGTCGCCCTTGCCGCTCGACACCAACGGCTTGCCCAGAGGGTCGTGGAAAGGGCCGTAAGGCGAGTCGGCCACGGCCACGCCGATGGCTCCGCCGCCGGCCTTCAGCGTCACTGGGACGTAAGCATAGAACTTGCCGCCGCGCTCCACGCACTGCATCGCCCATGCGTCTCCACGTGCCCAGCTGAACGTTTTGTATGAAAGCACCGCCCCATGGTCGGTCCAATTCACCATGTCTTCGGTAGAATACAGCTTCCAGTCGTTCATCGTGAACCACGTAGACTTGTCCTCGTCGTGGCTCGTGTACAGGTAAAGGCGGCCGCCATGCACCATTGGCGCGGGGTCGGCGGTGTACATTGTCTGCACTATCGGATTCTGTGCCGCCGCCTGCATCGAGGCCGCAAGCAACGGTAACAACATAAAACTACGCAACATAAGCATTCGTTTTATTCAGTGAATTTCCAATAATCCCAGTTCATCAGGTCTTTCCTGCCGTCGCCCTTGAAGCGGAACACCAGGTCGTGAACGTCCTCCGCACCTCTATGGGACATGAGAAAGTCTTGTAAATACCGCTTCCGCCGGTGGCCTCAACATCCAGCCGCCACAGGCAAAGGCATGATGCAAAGATAAGTATTTTGCCGATAAAGCGCAACGACACGAAACAATGTATAAACTATTTGCAACAAAGAAAAACCGAAAGGCCGTCTTTCGCCTTGCGAAAGGCCGTCAACCGCACGCTAAAAGGCCGTCTTTTGCAAGCTAAAAGACGGCCTTTTGGAAAACGTTCCGTATGACACTGATTATCAATAAGATACAAACGGAACAAATAACGGTGTTTACTTCATGAACCGCGAAGTGTCAACTTCCTTATGCTCCTTCTCCTTATATCCGCCGAAAGCATAGCTGAAGGTCAGCCCGACATGGCGGAAACTCGACATCTTCATACTGAAATCCTGTCCCTTGAAGCGGATATAGGGGTCTATGTATGACGTTTCAAACATGTCGGCGCAGTACACTTTCAGCGTGGCGCGCTTGTTCTTGAGAAACTTCAGCTGCACAGCCGCGTCCACACGGCCGGCCGCCGGCAAGTCGTAGTTGCCCTGTATGGCCTTGGTCTGCACCTGGCCGTTGAGCGAGAGGGTAATTTCAGGGTTCTTTGAGATGTGGAAATCGTTTTTAAGCGAGAATACGCCGAGCAGCTTAGAGCGGTCGAAGGGTATGTCATAAAAGTCAGAGTCCTTATGCCTCATCCATACACCCGTTGCCGTAAGGTTGCCGCTGTACCATCCGCCAAGCTTCAACGGCACGGCAGCCATCAGCCCGGCCTGCTGCTGGAAGTCGAAGTTCACCCAGCGGAACGTCTCCGTCAATTCGTCCTTGCGCTGGTAAAGGGTCTGCATGAAGTGGTCGTCAGTGTACGAAAACCAACACGTGACAACGTACTTGTTCCTCAACACGTATGTGAGACTGGCCTGATACTCGTGCGATGGCTTCAATGCCGGGTTGCCTACTATTTCGTCATAGCCGCCGTTGCTGTAAGTTATGAAGTCCTGCACGGCCCAATACTCCGGGTAACTCGTCGAGCCGCTCACGCCCAGTTGCAGCACATGCCCCTCCGCCGGAAGGTAAGTCAGGTTCAGCGTGGGCAGCCAGTTCCACTCGTTCCATGCCGTGCTGTTGTAATACTCGGCTGCAAGCGAGGCGTCGATGATCACTTTGTTGCCGAAATTCTTACTGAAGCCGGCATACATGTTTGCCGTGTTCTCGCGCTTCCTTGTGCTCTGGCTTACGGGCAAACCGCCTTCCGCCTGTTCCATTGGCCTGTATTTCTGGCTGCTGTTGTCGGTGCTATGGATGTACGACGCGCCGTAGTTGAGTCCCCAGCCGCCATTCAACGTGTGCTCCTGCCTGGCATACACGCGCCAGATGTCAAGCCGTTGGCGGTTATTGACGACGTAATTCAGCTCGCGGTCGGTCAGCACGCTGCCAAGCTTTTGCGTCTGCGGACTGTTATAATAAGTGTATTCCATGCCGACATTAGTGCTTGACGGCAGCTTATAATCCAGCGAAACGTCGTGCAGCCAAGGCTTCGAGTCGAGGTCGTTCTTGCCGGTTATCAAGCCGCTCATGCGCTGGCGGCTGTCCGTAGTGGCATAATTGCCGTAATAACTTAGGCTCAGACGGTGGTTGTCGGAGAAGTCGTAACCGGCCGAAAAGCGCAGCTTGTGGTTGTGCCCGGTGGCGAGCGTGCGCTCGAATGACTGTATGTCGTGCACCGTTCCGTCGTCGAGCGCGTGGTGGGTCGTTATCTCGCACGTGTTGAAATTGTCTCCGTGATCGTGCGAATACATAAGGTCTGCGCTGAACTTCTTGCCTGAATACACCACGCTGGCACGCTCCTCGAACGCCGCGTGATGACTCTGGTCATAAGAGCCGAACACCTCTCCGGCGAGCATCTGCCGCCCGGCGTCACCCCGCTTGAAACTGATGTTGATGCAGGCGCCCTTCACCTGGTATTTCGCCGGCGCGTTATACATCACCTCTACGTCGCCCACCCGGTCCTTGGGCATGCTCTTCAGCACCTGCGCGAGCTGCTCCTGGCTTAGGTTTGTCACCTGTCCGTCCATGATTATGGTCACCCCTCGTCCGCCGAGAGTAAGCAGTCCGTCAGTCTCGACGACACCGGGCAGAGCCTTGAGAGCATCGTATGCGTTATCCGTTGTAGCGTTTCCGGGCAGGCGGTTGACATCGTACACCAACGCCGCGCCCCTCACTTTCACCACAGGACGCTCTCCGCTGACCATCACTTCGGGCAACGTGCGCACCAAGCTGTCAAGTCTCAGCGAGTCGTCGGCCGCAGTCTGCGCCGCCACCGGCAAGCAGACGGCTGACAAGAGGAATAAAAAGAGTATTTTCTTCATCGTCGTATGGATTTTGGTTTACGCCGACAAAGGTATTGAATCACCGTCAAACGGTCTGCAAAATGCCGTCCGTCTTTTTCTACAATATTCTACAATGCCCGTAAACAGGGCGTTTCCAGATGTTCAGCAAGAAGCCGCTTACCTCACGATACGCATGATGAAGTCGTCAAACTCGGCGGGTTTGCCGTCGCGTCCGAGCACTTTCTGCAAGAGCCTTCGGCGTATTGCGGACACGTTTTTCTGTGAAATGCCGGTGAGGTTGCTTATCTCCAATGGCTTGAAATGCAGGCGGATAAGGATACAGAGGTCGTATTCGTCGGGGCGCAGAACGTGCCCGTTGTTGAGTGTCGAGTAAAAACCGGGCATCTCGGAGTTTATCATCGAGCGCAGCTCCTGCCAGTCTTCGGTTGTTGGATTGGTGGTAGGATTGAGGGCTATCTGCCTGAAGCGGCGGGCTATGCCAGAGTCGGCGAGGCGTTCCTCTACGGTCGCCTCGTCTACATAACGCTGCAATGTTTCAAGACTTTGCAGGCGTTCAATTGCCTCTCGCTTGTCTTTTATGAGGGCGTCGCGCTCCTCTTCAGTCAGCGTGAGCAGCTGTTGCAGGTCGGTTTGGGCGCGTGTCAGGGCGTCGATGTCCTGCCTGTGGCGCTGTTCACGGCGGCGCATCTCCTCGCGTCTTTTCCTTATTATATATACAGAAGTCGACAAGACGGCGAGCAGCACGAGGGCAACGGCCAGTGCGGTGGTCTTCATCCGTTCGGCCTCGAGGGCCTTGTCAGCCACTTGGCTGCGCAGGTTAGCGCGCTCATACTGCGCCTGCACCACCGAGCAAGTGTTCCTCATAATCTCCTTCGTGAGGCTGTCGGAGAGTTCACTGCTCGCCGTCGCGTATTTCAGGGCAGAGTCCTTGGCGCCCATTTTGTCGTACATCTGCCACGCGGCATATGCCGCCGCCTCTCGTATGTTAAGCGACGGATTGTCTATCTGCCGTATCTTGCCTAACCAGTAGGCGGCGGAGTCAAGGCGGTTGGTGCTGACTGAATAGATGGCTTTTACGTAATAAATGCCTTGGTAGTGGGGTTCTACGTTGTCATCAACGCCTATTACGCGCGAGTCGCGGTCGAACACGGTCATGCAGCGCGCCGCATTGGCCGTGTCGCCACGGTCAAGATATATCTCTATGAGCTTTGCCTGCGATATTGCCGAAGCCTCAACGTAGCCGCTCTCGCGGAAAAGGCGCGATGAGCGGAGTGTTACCGCGAGGGCAGAATCGGGCTGTCCCATGAAGATGTAGGCGTTGGATATATGGTCAAGGCCGCTCAACGCCGTGAGCGTATCGCCCGCACGCATTGAATATCGGTAGCAAAGGTGCGAGGCGCGGATGACGTTACGCGGCATGTACTCGTCAAGATAAACCTGCGAAAGATGGGCGTACACCTGGCCGAGCACCACGTACAGGCAGTCGTCCGACGTAGTGTCGGCGCTGGCGGCAGCCGCCTCGAGGTTGAGCATGGCTTCGGTGTTGTCGCCCATCGTATAGTTCACGCAGCCAAGCAACAGCTTGGAGAACATCCGGTGGTTGTCGTCGCCGTGGCGGTCGTAGAACTTCTCGACAGCGCGTATCGTGCTGTCAGACGTGAACCGCGCGTCTGAATTGAGCATATACTTGGTCTCCATCAAGCCGTAATACGCCTTAATGCGCTCCGGAGCGTTCTCAATCTTAGGCTTCAATGCCTCAAGCAGGCGCAGGGCGCTGTCAGGATGGGTAGACGAAACGCTGTCGATGGGATAAAACATGGGTTCATACTTGGCGTACCTGTCGCACGAAAGCATAAGGAGCGCAAGCGTTATGATGAGCGGAAGAAGTCGTTTCATACCGCAAAATTACACATTTTACACAACACACGGACACCATCCTGCATAAAACTTGCCGCAAGCCGTCGTGCCGTAGCATATTTTCGGGTTGGCAAAAGACGGCAAACAGCAAGGCAAAAGGCCGTCAATCGCACGCTAAAATGCCGTCTTTTGGAGACTAAAAGGCGGCATTTTGTGGTGGCTGAGGTAACATGCTGATTATCAACTGGTTATGTTTGTGTCAAAAATTACGGTCTTTTCGTGTCGTATAAAAGGTGTTAATTTTTGTACGTTTCAGACTATTTAAACTATATTTGCACCCGTTTTCAAGATAAACAGGACAATTTACATTACAAAAAGATTGCTTTTATGGCTGATTTAAGACATGCTGCCACAGCCACGACGGCCGGTAAGGCCGGGTTGGCCGGGCTGTTGATGACACTCGGGATAGTGTTCGGCGACATAGGAACGTCGCCCCTTTACGTGATGAAAGCCATCGTAAGCACCGGCGAGACGCTCGACACAGACTATATTCTCGGCGCGCTTTCGTGTATAATATGGACGCTTACGTTGCAGACTACGGTAAAATACGTGCTTATCGCGCTGCGTGCCGACAACAACGGCGAGGGCGGCATACTGGCCCTCTACGCCCTGCTCAGGCGACACAGGCGCAGGTGGATTTACGTGATAGCCGTTATCGGGGCGAGCACCTTGCTTGCCGACGGCGTGATAACGCCCGCCATCACGGTGACTACTGCTATCGAGGGACTGGAGGGAATAAGCCCCGACCTGCCCGTAATGCCCGTGGTGATTGCGATAATCACTGTGATATTCTTCGTCCAAAGGTTCGGAACGGAGCATATAGGGCGCACCTTCGGCACGTTCATGCTGCTCTGGTTCCTGCTGCTCGGGGTGGCTGGCGCGGCGGCGCTGACGGCCTGTCCGCAGGTATTGAAGGCTTTTAACCCGTATTATGCGGTGCGTTTGCTTGTTGAGTCGCCCAGCTGGTTCTTCATACTAGGCGCCGTATTCTTGTGTACGACGGGTGCTGAGGCACTGTACTCTGACCTCGGGCATTGCGGCCGTCGTAACATAACGATAAGCTGGCTGTTCGTAAAGGCAATGCTGATACTCAACTATCTCGGGCAGGGAGCGTGGATTCTGGCCAACGCAGGACGGATAACTGCTGGCGTAAACCCATTCTATGCCATCGTGCCACAGGACATGCTGCTCTTCGCTATAGTAATGGCCACGGGGGCGGCAATCGTGGCCAGCCAGGCACTTATCAGCGGTTCGTTCTCCATATTGAGTGAAGCCATGAACCTGCACTTCTGGCCACGCATGCGTATCAAGCACCCCACAAACGTGAAAGGACAGCTGTTCATACCGGCGGTGAACTTGACGATGTACGTGGGAGTGGTGCTTACGGTGCTGCTTTTCCGTGACTCGTCGCGCATGGAGGCTGCTTACGGACTGGCGATAACCATCACCATGCTGATGACGACGCTGCTATTGGGGTTCTACCTGCGCATGAGCGGTACGGCACGTGCGGCCGCGTTGGCGTTTGTCGGCGCCTACTGCGTGATTGAAGGGATATTCCTTGCCGCCAATCTGTCAAAGTTCATGGCGGGCGGTTGGTTCACGCTGCTTATCGGCGGACTGCTGTGCTTCATCATGTTGGTGTGGGTTGCCGCGCTGAAAATACGCCGCCGACATCTTTCTTCTAAACGGACGAGCGACTATTACGGCATAATATCCGACATAAAGGCTGACGATACAATACCTAAGTACGCCTCAAATCTTGTATATGTAAACCATTCACACGGCGAAGGGAGCGTGGATGACAAGCTGGTTTACTCCATAATAAATAAGCAACCCAAGCGTGCCGACCACTATTGGCTGCTAAACCTTGAGTTCGTCGACACTCCCGACACGTTGGAATATACCTTTACGCCGCTCGTAAAGGATACTCTTTTCAGCGTGACAATGCGCATCGGATTCAGGATTGAACCCCGTGTGAGCCTTTACTTGCGGCAAATAGTTGAGGACCTTGTGGCCGACGGCAAGCTTGACCTTACCAGTACGTACCCTTCATTGCGCAAGAACGGCATACCGGGCGACTTCCGTTTTGTCATAATTCACCGCATATATTATCCTGAAGACTCGCACAATCGCCGTCAGAACCTGCTGATGAGCCTCTACGCCATCATCCGCAAAATCGGTATTGACGAGCCTAACGCGCTCGGACTTGACACATCAGTCGTGGTTGTAGAGCGTGTTCCGCTGATTATATCGGGCCGTGCCAAGCATTTGAGGCGTATAGAAAAAGTTGTGGATGAAGAGTAAGTAAAGGAAGTAAAGGGAATAAAAGAAGTTAGGGAAGTTATAGCCATCACCTTTATTGGTTGTCATCAACAAGGCATTTGGCTATAACTTCCCTAACATCTTTTACGCCACAAACTTCTAAAAAGCCATTATTTCTTGATTAACTTTATAATGGCGAAGCCGCCGAATACCTGCACCAGCATGCCAGGCCAGCCCAGACGGATGTCCTGAAGGGCTGCAGTGAGCGAGCCGGTCATGCCCCATTCGGCCATCATTCCTATCCCTTGGTAAGCTAAAACGGCAAGGGCAACGGCCCAAAGAGCCACGCCGCGCACGCGCGACGCTATGAAAGCGGCGGCCACGGCGAGCAGTACCGACTTGATAAGGATGATGGGCAGCGACGCTGCGGCCGGCATTCCGAAGAGCAGGCTGTTGACCACGGGCGAGGCAATGGCCGTCAAGAGGCCTGCTGTAAGGCCGAACTTATAGGCCGCTACGAGCGTGAAGAAATAGATGGGGAGCCACACCAAGCCGCCCTGCGGCACCAAGTGGCACAACTGGGGCAGCACGATGTTGCCCGCAACGAACAGCGCGGCCATAGTGTAGGCGCGGATGTCGCGGTAGCTCAACGAGCAAACCGCCGATGCAGATGTTGTTTTCATTGTTGTTATTGATTTATTAAAAGATTATCAAAAGACCTGACACCTACCCCAACCCTCCCGAAGGGAGGGAGTATGAAATGCTTTTTAATCGAGAAATCATATCGTTTTAAATCGCACTCAATAAATTTCCTACTCTTAAAAGGATATTAAGCCCCTCCCTTGGGGAGGGGTTGGGGGTGGGTGTTTGGGGTATATAAAAATTCTTTTATCATCAGATACGCCTCATCGGGCGACTCTGTGCCTGCCGTAAGCTTCTCCACGGGGCAGATGTCGGTACCGGCACGGTTGATGATGTTGGGCACCTGAGTGCCGAATGACACCTCTATACCAGCTCTTTTCAACACTTCGCGAGCGCCTGAACTGATGACTTCTGCGTAGACAGAGCGTGCGCCGCCCTTTACAAGGAGCATGGCCGCGCCGCGCCCGATTACCTTGTCGGCAACGGATGCGCCTTGCAGAAACTCCGGCTCGTCGGTGACAAGGCTGAAAAGGTCGGTTACTCCGCGCCTCTCGAACATGCGTATCTCTCCCGTTGCAGAACGAGCCACGCCGCGACATGAGCCTGACGACAATATAGTCTTAAGCTTATCCATAACCAACACACACGGTTAAACGTCCTGTTTCAGCTCTTCAACGAACTTGTCTATGCGATGCATTTCCCTCGGGATACGTATTCCCTGCGGACAATGGTCTACGCACTGGCCGCAACCTATGCAGTGGCTGGCCTGGCGCAGACGCGGAACGCTGCGGTCGTAGCCTATTAGGAATGCGCGACGGGCACGCCGGTAATCAGGGTCTTGATTGCCTTTGTTGGGCATGTTGCCCTCCTTTATGCACCTGTTATAATGCAGGAGCACGCCCGGTATGTCGATTCCGTAAGGGCAGGGCATGCAGTATTTGCAGTCGTTGCAGGGTATAGTCTTCAGATTGTAGATGTCGCCAGCAATCTCCATGAGGAACTTCTGCTCCTCGTCCGTCAACGGCTTAAGCGGCGAATAGGTGCAAAGGTTCTCGCGAAGGTGCTCCATGTACGTCATGCCAGACAGCACGGTGAGCACCCCGTCGGGCGTACCGGCAAAGCGGAACGCCCAAGAGGCCACGCTCTGCTCAGGCTCGCGCTGCTTCATCTTGGCTACTATATTGTCTGGAACGTTGGCCAGGCGGCCTCCAAGCAGCGGCTCCATGATCACCGCCGGGATGCCGCGCTTCTTCAGTTCGCCGTACAGATAGACGGCATCGGTGTTGCGGTCGTTTATCTCGTTGGCATAGTTCCAGTCGAGATAGTTAAGCTCTATCTGCACGAAATCCCAGTGGTAGCGGCCTTCGTCGTGCCATTTTAGCAGCATGTCGTATATTCTCACATCACCGTGATACGAGAAACCGAGGTTGCGTATGCGCCCTTTCTTCTTCTGTTCCACAAGCCAGTCGAGTATGCCGTTGTCCATGTAGCGGCTGTTGAACATGCCGAGAGCGTCCTGCCCCTGCCCTATCGAGTGAAGCAGAAGGTAGTCAACGTAGTCCACCTGAAGCTCTTTCAGCGAGTTCTCGAACATCTCTATTGAGGCCTCGCGCTTCCATGTGTCGGGCGAGAAGTTAGACATCTTCGTGGCTATGAAGTACTCAGACCGCTTATGCCTGCTCAAAGCTATACCCGTGGCACGCTCCGACTTGCCTTGGCAATAGGCCGGCGACGTGTCAAAATAGTTCACGCCGTGCTCTATGGCGTAGTCAACCTGACGGTTCACCATATCCTGGTCTATCTCAATCTCGCCCGTTCCGGTCGACGGGTCTTTGCCCGCGTTCTTGTCGGGCAGGCGCATCATGCCGTAGCCCAACAGCGAAACGCGGTCTTTCATGTTAGGATTCACGCGGTATGTCATCTTCCCCTTCTCAGGCTCTTGCTGCCTGGCGGTGGTCTGCGGGCCGTCCTTGCACGCCGCGAGCAGCGCCGACGAGGCCACCGCTCCGCCGCCAAGAGCCTTAAGGAAACTGCGTCTTGATATGTTTTTTGCCATGTATTTAATTTTTGAAGTTAAAGAATTTAGAGAAGTTGTCGCTCCATTCGGTCGCTAAGAAGTTAAAGACAAATGCAATACGGATAAGGTTCAGCACCTCTCGTCTCATCTTCTCAACATCTCACCTTCTCACTTTTCAATGTTGTTTCATAACTCATTGTGCGTCAACGCCTTGCGTTTTAAGCTGTAAAAGGCCGTCTTTTGCGTTCCAAAAGGCCATCTTTCAAGTCCTGAAACACGGCCTTTTGCAGCGCGAAAGGCCGTCTTTTGCAAAACGTTATGCCGATAGTCTATTCAGAAGCATTATTTCATGAAGAGAAATTCTGTATTTTCCTGCAATTTAATTCTTCACTCTTCGTTCTTCACTCTTCACTTAAACCTCCCTGTGCACTTCGTGTCCCTCCACGTAAATGGCGCTGAACGGCCGCGCCGGACACAGGTTTTCACAAGCTCCGCAACCGATGCAGCGTGCCTCGTTTACGGCCGGTATCTTCAGCGAACGCTCGTCATTGGGATTTACCGGCACCATGGTGATTGCCCCTGTGGGACAATGGCGCGCACAGTTACCACATTCCACGCCGTCTGTCAAAGGCACGCAGTTCTTCTTGATCCACACCGCGTGGCCGATCTGCGTGGCCGACTTGTCGGCCCGTGTGATTGGTTTGATGGCTCCCGTAGGGCAAACCTCGCCGCACTTGGTACACTCCGGGCGGCAATAACCGCGCTCGTAAGACATCGTTGGCTGCATGAACGAAGACAAACCGGAAGACGGACGCAACACACCGTTGGGACAAGTTGAAACGCAAAGCTGGCAGGCCGTGCAATGTTGGGCGAAATGCTGTGCCGAGAGAGAGCCTGGAGGCGTTATCGGAGTGAGCCTCTTGGGTGCCACCTTGTCCTCTATGGCAGCCAGTCCGCCGTCCACCTTCTTCTTCTCTTGCGCCAAGGCTGCCGCCGTAGAGGCGACGGCCAGGCCGAGAAGGAACGAGCGACGACCCACCCCCTCAGTTCCTTTTGTGGTCGAATCATGGCCAACAGTGCCTGCGTCATCCTTACCCGGGAAGGCATGTGAGAAACTTATCGCGCCCTTGTTGCACTTGCCTATGCAATCGCCGCACACCACGCAGCGGCTGTAATCTATCTTATGATTCTTGAAATCAATGGCCGACGCCTTGCAGTTCTTCGTACACAGGCCGCAGTTTACGCACTTCGAGCCGTCGATGCGCACCTTCAGCCACGAGAAACGGGCAAGGAAGCTAAGTATAGTTCCTACCGGACAGACCGTGTTACAATACGTCCTGCCGCCACGCCAGGCAAGAACGGCTATGACAACGAGCGTCACCGAAGCTACAACGAGCATGGGCAGGCTCTTCATCCAAACGTCAACACTGTAAAAAGCGTAGCTGTTGAAGTGCTCGGCGATGGCCGCCAACACGTTGTTTCCAGCCTCGTAGACAGGCTTCATAAGGCTGCTCGCAATGCGTCCGTATGAACTGTAAGGCGCAAGAAGCGACACTACTGCGTTCACTCCGGCCAAAGCAGACGCGATGAACACCACCAGCACCCCGTAACGCAGCCACCGCTTCTCCTTCGAATAAGTAAACCTGTTCTTCTTACGGATGCCGTGCAGGCGCGAAATGATGTCCTGCATGACACCGAGAGGACAGATAACAGAGCAGTAAATGCGGCCGAACACAAGGGTGAGCACCACCAGCATGGCGACAACTCCTACATGCAGGGCGAGCAAGGCCGGCCAGAACTGAATGCTGGCGAGCCACCCGAAGTACTTGTGAAGCGTGCCCGTAACGTCCAAGAACAGCAACGTTATAAGCACAAACACCACAAGCGCAAGTGTCGTTCTGATTTTTCTTAGCATAAATTCATAATGTTTTTGACAATATTCTTTACCGTTTCACCTTTTACTTTTTTACCTTTTGCCGGGTGTCTGCCTTACTATCACCACGCTGACCTCGTAAAGCAGCCAGATGGGGAGCGACACAATGAGCAACGTGAAAACATCAGACGTCGGCGTGATCACCGCAGCAACCACTACGATTGCCACTATGGCGTGCCTCCGGTAACGGCTCATCCACTTGGCCTTGAGCAGTCCGAAGCGTGCAAGGAGCCAGCTTATCACCGGAATCTCGAACACTATTCCGAACACGATGCTCATCATCGCCAACGTATCCACATACGAACTGATGGCCAGCATGTTGTCAACCGCGCCGCTTACCTGGTAAGTGCCGAGGAAGCGGACGGTCAGCGGAAAGATGACAAAGTAGTTTACAAGCAGTCCGACGATGAACATCACGTAGGCAGCGACGGTCAACCGCACCGAGTATCGACGCTCGTTGTCGTAGAGCGCAGGCGAAATAAAGCGGAACAGCACATATAATATATAAGGTGAAGCCATCAACACACCGGCGACAAACGCCACCTTCATATGTATCATGAACTGTTCAGCCAGTCCGGTGTTAATCAAATGTATTGTGAACGGCTCTATTCCAAGCAACCGATAAGTTACGAAACCTCCGTCGGCAGGCGCAAGCACTATGCCGAAAAGCCAGTCCTTGAGCACGAAAGCCACAACTCCGGCGGCCACGGCAGCCGCCAACATGCGGATGATGCTGCCCCGGAGCACGTCAAGATGTTCCCAAAACGTCAGCTGCCTTGTGTCATTCATCCTTCTTCTTAGGCTCCTCCCGTTCGTCGTCAAGCTTTCCGTTCATCCCGTCCTTAAAGCTCTTCACGCCCTTGCCCAAGCCCTTCATCAGCTCGGGTATCTTCTTTCCGCCGAAGAAAAGCAGCACAAGCAGGGCTATTACGAGTATCTCTTGCATTCCTATTCCCATTGTTTTGCCTTTTTTTCTGTTATATGATTTGCTTCGTTTGCAGCCGGTTTCATCCGTACATGGAGTTTTATCCGTTACCGATATTAGACTGACAAATTACGCATTAGGTTTAAAACAAATCTAAGATTTTAGCTAAAAACCATATTGCCCGGACTTCATTTAACATCCCTTAGCCGCCTGCCCCACATCAGATGCTTATGTCAACGCCCCCCATAAACGTCGCCCTGGGCATAGGGTAGCCGTAGTTTATTTCATATTTCTGCGCCAGCAGGTTCTCGCCTTTCGCCCAAACGGAGAGCCATGGGAGCACCTTGCAGGCGGCGGTGACATTCAGAAGAAGGAAGCTCTCTTGCCTCTCGTCAGCCCCGACTTGGGTGTACAGGCCGTCGACATACTGCAGCCCTCCGGCCAGAGTCCATCTTCCATGGCGATAATCGGCACCTACATACGCCTTGTGTTCAGGCGCGGCGAGCACTTTGTTGACCATGTGAAGGTAACTGTAATTGCCGTTCAGGCTAAGGCTGCGGCTTGCTTTCCACGCAAACTCCACCTCGGCGCCGCTGTTCTCGATTGCCCCAGTGTTGACGTTCATCGGACGGCTGTCCACCATTGCGGTCTGGATCATGTTGTCGCCGTTGATGTAAAACAGGTTCACTCCATACGAGAAGGCATTGTCCATGAGCCTTTGCTTCCATGAAAGTTCATAGTTCATCATCCGTTCCGGACGCAAAGCGTCATTAGCCGGCCTCCAGAAGTACATTTCGCGGATGGTAGGATTGCGGAAGCCCTTGCTCACCATGGCTTTCATCTCGCCGTCGCGCACGAGGCGGAACACGAGTCCTCCCTGCGGCACCCACTCCGTTCCGCTCTGCGAATGGTAGTCTACGCGCACGCCTGCATCAATTGTCAGCCAGCGGAACAAGTCCTGACGGAAGTCCACATAGCCTGCAATCTCGTTCTCATGATGGCGGCCTATGGTGTTTGTCACGTCGCGCGTGGCGATGTCCTCATTCCAGGCCTTGCCGTAAATGTGCTGATAGTCAAGGCCTACGGTGACGCGGTTGCCATCAAACAACGCGGCGCTCTGGTATACAGAGAAGCCCGTCAGCGCGTCTTTCGACAGGAAGAAATCAGTCTGGGGCGGCTCTTCAGGCGCATGCCCGTCGTTTATTTTGTGCCGGCCGAAGTTGTGATACACGCTCACGGCTCCCGACGTGCGGCCGTAGTGGTTCTCTACCACGGCCGAGGCCACGCCGCGCGTTATCCACTGGCGCGCTCCCAGCAACGGCTCATGTGTGCTGCCGGGGTATGACGAGTTGAAACGTGTCACGTCAACGTCGGCGTATGCCGTCCAGTGCGGCGAGAAGTCATAACCCAGCTTGAGGTATCCGCCGTACTGCTCAAAACCGAAACGCGGACGGTTGTTGTCGCTACGGCCATATTGTCCGGCAACAACGCCGTAAAACCCACCCTTCCTGACGCGGTTGGTGAACTCTCCCTGGAACGTGCCGTAAGAGCCGGCGCCGAGACTGATGTCGGTCTTCACGCCGTCCTCACGCATCTTGCGCGTCACGATGTTGACCACACCGCCCATGGCGTTGGAGCCGTAGAGCATCGAGGCGGGGCCGCGCAGCACCTCCACCCGCTCGGCCATCATCGTCTGGTAAGAGTCGCTTATGGAGTGGCCGAAGATGCCTTGGTACTGCGGATGGCCGTCGACGAGCACCATCATGCGGCCCGACGCGCTGCCAAGTCCGCGCAGGCTGATGCCCCCGGCGGCACCGTCGCTCACGGCGTAACCCATCATGGAGCGCGACGTTACGAACAGTCCGGGCACCTGCTCGGCAAGAGTGGGCAGCACGTTTGTGCGCCGGTTCTCGGTTAGCGCATGCCGGTCAACCACAGAAATGGTCTGAGGCAGATGGCGGACATCGGTCATATTCCGCGTGCCTGTCACAACTATGCCGTCGAGCGTGTGGCTCGTCGTATCGCGTTGGGCACACACTTCGACCGTAGCGGCCGACAGCATGATTGCCGCAAAAACAAGTATCTTCATCAAAAGCAATGTATTTTAAACATAAAAAAATGCAATCGCGAAAGCGGTAAGCATGCACACCGGCACGGAAACACCGTTTGAGAATGTGGCGGCCCGCGCTCACCGCGAACCGCCACACATTGAAGAAGTTATTGATTGTCTATATCTATGAGTGCGCAGGCCTTGCCAGCAAGGCCAAGACGCTCTGCATAGCCGGCGGTACGCATGCCGTGCCGGTGGCCTGTGCGCCCCATTACGGGCTGAGCGTCACGGTGTATCCCGGCAGGCATTGCTGCTTTTCTCTGTCAGCGTGCTGTCTTACGATGCTTTTACACGCTGCAAAATTACAACCAATCATTCGTTTTTCAAGTATATTTTTTACCGAAAATGATACCAGAAT
This sequence comes from uncultured Prevotella sp., assembly GCA_944320195.1. Classification (GTDB taxonomy): domain Bacteria; phylum Bacteroidota; class Bacteroidia; order Bacteroidales; family Bacteroidaceae; genus Prevotella. Next base: position 16,195 of record CALUGP010000004.1, read on the forward strand.
TACCGCCTGACGCATTTTTAGCTTTTATAAACAATTCCGGCTTGCACATCTAATGCAACGTGACAGAGTGCAACAACGTAATGCAAAAGGCCGCAAATCACGGCTCATCCGCAATTTAGGTGTATAACGTATAGGTGTCAATCCCGTCCCCGAAGGGGGCGAACTATGCTTAACCGCATGTGGAGTGACCGAAGGGAACGGAACTTGCGGCAAGTCAAAACTAACAAACCCGTCCCCAAAGGGGGCGAACAGCAGGGTGACATTCGCCCTCTTCGAGGACGAAATCATTGACTGCATACCTACCGCAAGTTCCGCTTCGCTACACATGCGGTTAAGCATAGTTGGACCTCTTCGAGGCCCTATTACCACGAATGACAATACACCAGAACTGCGGATGAACCTAAATCACCTTGTAAAAGGCCGCAAATTGCATGCTAAAAGGCCGTCTTTCACAATGCGAAAGACGGCCTTTTGGAACAGTGCATGCAACTCGTTGGTTTTCAACGGGTTGCATCCGGGTGTACGTTTATGTGCAAAGTATCCTTGTCGAAGGTTATCCCTGACCGCTCTACGAAAGCCGAGAGGTCGCCCGAGGCGGCCAGCTCGCGCGGCGTGCCGGTGTGTATGCGGCCGTCGCCTGCCATGAGCCATAGCGTGTCGGCTGTCTGGAGAGCCAGTTCGAGGTCGTGGGTTGACATGAATATGGTCTTGCCCATGTCGTGACTCAGGCGCGACAGGAGGAGCATCGTCTCCACCTTGCTTGGATAGTCAAGGTAAGCCGTAGGCTCGTCGAGGAATATTATCGGGGTCTGCTGCGCCAAGGCCTTGGCTATCATCATCTTCTGCCGCTCGCCGTCGCTCAGCGTTGATATGACGCGCCGTGCCAGACGGGATATGCCGACATGCTCCATGCTCTCGCCGACTATGCGCTTGTCTTCGTCCGAAAGCGTGCCCCAGAATCCGGTGTAGGGCGTGCGGCCGAGCGCGACGGTCTCCTCGACAGTCATGTTCATGGCCTCGGGCCTGGCGGTAAGCACTACGCCAACCAGCCGCGACATTTCCTTATTGGTGAACTCGGACATCTCCTTACCTTTTATATATATGTTTCCGCCAAGTTTCGGGAGAAAACCGGCCAACGTCTTAAGCAACGTTGACTTGCCCGCTCCGTTGGCTCCAATAAGGCAAGTAAGCTCGCCGTCGCGCAGGGAGACGTCTATGCCAGAGACAACTGTCCTGAAACCGTCCTTGACGCGGTAGCCGATGGAGAGGGAAGAGAGGGAGACTGAAGTCATAATATCTTTTATCTGACTAAATCATCAATTTCCAATTCTCCATTTATAAGTTTCCTTGCAAACTCGATTATCGTGTCCTCGCCACGGCTGAAATCGTCGTCGGTGAGGCCGACGTTGTAGTCAGGCTCTATTCCAAACTCCGTGCAACGCATGTCCGTGTCGTACATTGGGCACGCGCTGAATCTCACAGCCCAGCCGTTAGGCAGCTCGCTGCTCATCGGCATGCCGGCCCCGCCGCCCGTCCTGTCGCCCACCACGGTGACATTGGGGCAACACTTCATGTACTTTACGAACTCGTTGGCCGCGCTGAACACGCCCCGGTTGGCAAGCACGACAACCTTCTTGTGCCACCGTATTCCGCTGGAAGGCTTCAGTATTTGCTCTTTCGGCTCGGAAAAATCATCGTGGCCAGGCCCCGTCTTGTGGCTCATGTAACCCACGCAGATGCTCTCGTCGGTAAAGCGTCCGGCCAGTTTCTCGGCCATGGTGAGCTGTCCGCCGCCGTTGTCGCGCACGTCCAATATCAGCCCCGTGCACGGGGCAAGATAGTAAAGCACCTCGTCAAGATTGCCGTCGCCTATGCCGTTCTGGAACGAAGAGCAATAAACATAACCGATGTTGTCGTCAAGCTTGCGGTATTGCAGGCCAGAGGCTATCTTGTAATCAGTGCCGAGATAACGGCGAAGAAGCGAATCGCTGAAGTTTGCAGGGTAGTCTTCCTTCCAGCTCCAATATCTCGCGTTGTCGAAAGGGGAATAAAGGTTGACGTGCCCGTCGCGCAGTTCGCCGAGCATGTTGCCCAAGACCTCGAACAGCTGGTCGCTTGTCATCATGTCGTCCACCTGCCTGCCGTACCTCGCACGCACCTCGTTCCAGTCCAGTCCGTACTCATCGGCCTTGTAGCCGAAGAAGCAATAGCGCTCGTCCATTATCTTCCAAAGCGCCTCGAAGTTGCCTTCCGCGCTGTCGCCGAACTCTTCCTCGTCAACACAAGAGGCTGCGGCAAGAACCGAAAAAAGGGGGATTATTATGCAAAAAAACTTTTTCATGGGACAATATGGGTAAGTTTGAACGTCCTTACAAATCCTATCAGCAGCATGTTTGAATAATCATGGTATTTCAGGTTGTTGACTTTGGCCTGGCGGAAATCACCCAGATAACCCAGACGCAGCGTGGTCTTGCCGAACGTAAAGTCAACAGTGAGCATCTGGCGGAACGACGGAGCTGACGCAACCGTAGTTGGGACAACATTGTGGTCGTAGTCTCCGCGCGAGAAAATCTCGTAATATGACTGCCCGTAATTGGGACTGAACATCACTCCGAGAAGCGGAACGCTTGCCTCATAGCGTGCCCTCAAAGGCACGTTCCCAAGCCTGAAGCGGTAAGTAGCGGCGGCACTCGGCGCGATGTTGACCGCAAGACGCGCCTGTGCCGGATTGTTCCCGTTGCGCGTATTGTAAAGGAATCCCACGCCAATATCGGCCTGTCCGCCCGCCATTAAGTTGAGACGGCCGTCCAACAGGTCCCAATTGTAATGAACGCCATAGGCGAACGCGTACATGCCGGCCATCTCGTTGGCGTTGCCCGAGCGGTTGTCGGCATAAGCAAAAGAACCTTGGTGCATCAGCATCCGCGACCATCGGCTGCCTTCGCGGCGCCGTATGGTATGCGAAACATAACGCAATTCAAAACCAGAATACCTCTCCGGCGAGAGATAAGTGTCAAGAATGTCTGTCGCCCCGACGCCTATCATCTGGGCGTTGGTTATCACCTTGTCGCTCCGTAAAGCGTCTGGAACCTGTCCGCTTGCCGCCAACGACAGGATAAGAAACGTCACAACGGCGGATATCTTTATTCCTTTCATTTGTCAACTCTTGGTATCGTCTTCACCGAAAAGACTGAGCTGTCCGGTTATCTCGTCTATAACCTGCTGCTGGCTCTTGCCCGCGTCGGGGTCAAGATTCTCGCCTTTGAGAGCATCAGGCTGTCCGTCGCCGTCAGTTTCGTCATCATCACCATCTTCAACGGCACCCTTCAACGGCTCCAGCCGCTCTATCTTGTCCACCGTCCAGGTGGTGAGACGCTTTCCCTTGGCCTTGAATCCCTTGACAGCGATGAACTCTTCCGCGTCGACTTCCATCGGGTCACGGTACGCGTCGTTGCCGCCGAAGGTGATGCGGAAGCGCGGATAAGGCTCATCTGTAAGCAAAACGAGGCGGCTGTCCTTGTTTTCGCCGATGTAGTTCTGCTTCCTTTTCGAACCTTCCATCATGAAACGTTTTAAGTACGGATAGCCTTGCTGGTCGGCATCGAAGAGCACTGCCGTCCACACTTTGCGCTCATCATACTTCTCTATTATCTTTATGTTGTCCTCGTAATGGTTGTTCACGTCGAAGTTTGACAGGTAGAAGTCGCCGTTATCGAGAACTACGAGAATGCTGTCGCCCTCGTTGAACTCGCCGAGAAGCCGTCCGTGGTCATCGTAGTTGAGGCGTTTCACGTCGGGGTCGAACCAAACCTTGCGGCCTCCGAGCGTGCTGTGGCCATGGCTCTTGAGCGAAATGCGGTGCACGTTGAAGCGTGTCATCACCACTCCGCGCGCCGAACGCCCCTTGATTGCCACTTCTGAGAAGTCTTTTTCCTTAAAGATGTTCTTCAGGCGTGGGGCCGGGTCAAGCGTAACTTTTATTACTTCGGCCTCGCCGTTGGGATTGGCGGTGAAGTAAACCACGCGCGAACCGGGCGTGCCCATCGTCAGGTCATACTCTCGGTCACGCGTAACGCTGGTGACGTTAAAGCGTTTCATGTAGTATTTTCCGAGCTTTCCGTCACGATAGACCACATTGTATATCGTACGTTTGTCGTTTTTCTTGAACACGGCCACGTGCAGGATGTTCTTGCCGACGAATATTTTGTCGGCCACCTTGACCACCTTGTACTTGCCGTCCTTGTAGAAAATGATGATGTCGTCGATGTCGGAGCAGTTGCATACGAACTCGTCTTTCTTCAGCGCAGTGCCAATAAAGCCGTCGTTACGGTTGATGTATAGCTTCTCGTTGGCCTCAACCACCTTGGTGGCTTCTATCGTGTCGAAGTTCTTTATCTCGGTAAGACGGGGATGGGCGGCACCATATTTCTGCCTGAGATACTTGAACCAGTCGGCCGTAACATCGACCATGTGGCCCAGCTTGTAGTCTATTTCCTCAATCTCCGCCTTGATTTTGGCCATCAGTTCATCGGCCTTGTCCTTGTTGAACTTCAGTATGCGCGCCATCTTGATGTCCATGAGGCGGAGTATGTCGTCCTTGGTCACTTCGCGGACGAACTGCGGATAATACGGTGTAAGCCGCTCGTCGATGTGGGCGCAGGCGGCGTCCATGTCGGGGGCCTGCTCAAACTTGCGGTCCTTGTATATGCGCTCCTCGATGAATATCTTTTCAAGCGAGGCGAAATGGAGCTGCTCCTGAAGCTCGTGCTTGCGTATTTCAAGTTCCTTGCGGAGCAAGTCCATCGTGTGATTGACCGAATAACGCAGCACGTCGCTCACAGAAAGGAACTGCGGCTTGTCGTCTTCTATGACGCAGCAGTTGGGCGATATGTTGATTTCGCAGTCCGAGAAGGCGTACAGGGCGTCGATGGTCTTGTCTGACGACACGCCCGGCGACAGGTGTACTTGTATCTCTACCTGCGCCGCCGTGTTGTCGTCAACCTTGCGAGCCTTGATTTTTCCCTTCTCGATGGCCTTCAGGATAGAGTCAATGAGCGTGCTGGTGGTCTTGCCGTAAGGTATCTCGCGTATTACGAGGGTCTTGCTGTCAAGCTTCTCTATCTTCGCCCTTACCTTAAGCACGCCGCCGCGCTGGCCGTCGTTATACCGGCTGACGTCTATGCTTCCGCCCGTGGGGAAGTCGGGATACAGCGTGAACGGCTCGCCGTGGAGGTAGCTCACGGCGGCGTCGCATATTTCGTTGAAGTTGTGGGGGAGTATTTTCGACGACAGGCCGACGGCTATTCCCTCCGCGCCCTGCGCCAACAGCAGGGGAAACTTGGCCGGAAGCGTGATGGGTTCCTTGTTCCTTCCGTCATAGCTTAGCTGCCATTCGGTGGTCTTGGGGTTGAAAACCACGTCCAAGGCGAACTTCGACAGCCTCGCCTCGATGTATCGCGGGGCGGCCGCGCGGTCGCCGGTAAGTATGTTGCCCCAGTTACCCTGGCAGTCAACAAGCAAGTCCTTCTGCCCCAACTGCACGAGCGCGTCGCCAATCGAGGCGTCGCCGTGCGGGTGGAACTGCATCGTGTGGCCCACGATGTTGGCCACCTTGTTGTAGCGTCCGTCGTCCATGCGCTTCATGGAGTGCAGTATGCGCCGCTGCACGGGCTTCAGCCCGTCCTCGATATGGGGCACGGCGCGCTCCAGAATCACGTATGAAGCATAGTCGAGAAACCAGTTCTGGTACATTCCGCTGAGATGATGCACGGCCGAAGCGTCAAACCGGCTGACCGGCTTGTACGTGTCGCCTGACTGCGCGCCGCCGTCATTGTCAATGCCGCGGATGCCTTCGCTCTGTTCCTCAAAGCTCTCGTTGTCTATTATTTCGTTGTCCATGTAGTGTTTAATGATTATCAGCAGCTCCTAAAACGGCGTATGGAAACAACGCCTTTTCAACAAGGCGGAAACTGCATCTTTGCAAAGATACGGCAAAAAATCGGTTTTAACAAAAAATCGGTTTGATTTTAATCCAAATCGGCCCTTTGCACACTGACTGAGCGATCAGGCGTGAAACGATCAAATGAACAACGCCGCAACAGCAAGCGTTCACAGCCAACCAACGTCGACAAACGCCGCAAGAGTTTCTTACGGTTGACGCATCGAGAAGGGCCTCGCCGCCGGCGAAACCACCAAAAGGACATAAATACGGCAAAAAACGGACGCAACAGCAACACGCTGAAAACCAAAGAGTTACGCGAATACAACCGAACCGGCATGCGTCTCACGTCCTAATTTCCATACAAAAGACGGCGTTTGGCACGGCAAAAGACGGCCAAAAGCATTACGATTGGCCGTCTTTCAGAATGGGAAAGGCCATGGTTTGAAGTGCGCAGAGCGCCCAAACGGTTAACACGAGTTAAATTACCAACCCACACCAAAGAGCAATTTAACCAACAATAACATTCCGTTTTCTATTTCACAAAATAAAATTGTCATGACTTTTTACTTCACGAATCTTCAAAAACGACAGCGGCCGCAATCGTTACAGTCAAGCTCACGGCACACCGGCGCACATCAAGAAGGTGCACACCCGAACCAATCCAAACCGCCATGAAAACACAGGCACGAGACACCCTGCCAACAAAAACTCGGCAATATTCTTGTTTTTTCGACAAAAAGAATGTACCTTTGCATCCGCATTTCAATGCTTACATCCGGCTGAATGTCATCGCGCACAGCCATGCAAGCAGCGAAACGCAACACAAACAAGCGCCTGTGGCGAAATTGGTAGACGCGCCAGACTTAGGATCTGGTGGCTTACGCTGTGTAGGTTCGAGTCCTATCAGGCGCACATGTGAAGACTTTTAATAGGTTGTGTATCAGCGACTTACTAAAAGTCTTCTTTTATTTTTGCCAGCAGTTTGTAAACACGCAACGAAACGAAACACGCTCAATTTTGCACAATTGCAAAAACATCAAAGCGCCAGGTGATGGACAACAATGCGAAGATGTCGCATCGCCGGCACGAGAAAGAAAGTTCCATTACGGAAACACTGAACGATTCCGCGCCATCCATAATCATATTATCTTACAATGATTTACAACGTTTGGTGCAATAAAGTTCTCCATTTCGGACAACTTTCCGCAAAATTTTTATCACCAAATTATCCGTAAAGTATTTCTTTTTATCAAAAAATGTTCGTAGCTTTGCACCATAATTTTTTCATTTTTGCCATCATGGAAAATAAACAAACTTACTCTTTCGAGGAAGCATACCAGGCCTCGTTGGCCTACTTCGGCGGCGACGAGCTGGCCGCAAGGGTATGGGTCAACAAGTACGCGCTGAAAGACAGCTACGGGAATCTCTTTGAAAAGACTCCGGCTGACATGCACTGGCGCATCGCAAACGAAGTGGCCAGGATTGAGAACAAATACAACAATCCGCTGAAAGCCGAAGAAGTGTTCGAGGTTCTCGACCATTTCAGATACATTGTGCCGGCCGGCAGCCCGATGACAGGCATTGGCAACAACTACCAGGTTGCATCGTTGTCAAACTGCTTCGTCATAGGACTTGAAGGCGACGCAGACTCTTACGGAGCCATATTGCGCATCGACGAAGAGCAAGTGCAGCTTATGAAACGTCGCGGCGGTGTCGGGCACGACCTTTCACACCTGCGCCCGAAAGGCTCTCCGGTGAACAATTCGGCACTAACATCGACAGGACTTGTACCTTTTATGGAAAGGTACAGCAACTCCACCCGCGAAGTGGCACAGGACGGTCGACGAGGTGCACTGATGTTGTCGGTAAGCATCAAGCATCCTGACAGCGAGGCCTTCATCGACGCAAAGATGACGGAAGGAAAGATTACCGGAGCCAACGTATCGGTAAAGATTGACGACGACTTCATGCACGCAGCCATAGAAGACAAAGAATATGTACAACAATTCCCCATCGACAGCGACGAGCCGATGACGCAAAAAAGCATCAGCGCAAAGCAGCTATGGGAGAAAATCGTACATAACGCATGGAAAAGCGCCGAACCGGGCGTGCTGTTCTGGGACACCATCATACGCGAAAGCATCCCAGACTGTTATGCCGACCTTGGCTTCCGCACTGTTTCAACAAACCCGTGCGGCGAAATTCCGCTTTGTCCTTACGACTCATGCCGCCTGCTTTCGATAAACCTCTATTCATACGTCGTAAACCCGTTCACCGACAAAGCGTACTTCGACTACGACCTGTTCCGCAAGCATGTGGCCTTGGCTCAACGCATAATGGACGACATTGTGGACATGGAGCTGGAGAAGATAGACCTCATAATGGAGAAAATCAAGAGCGACCCACAAAGCGACGAGGTTAAATTCACAGAATACCATTTGTGGGAAAAGATCAAGCACAAGAGCGGCCTTGGACGCCGTACAGGCGTGGGCATCACGGCGGAAGGCGACATGCTGGCCGCCATGGGGCTGCGTTACGGCACACAGGAAGCGACAGACTTCTCCGTGGAAGTACACAAAACGCTCGCCTTGTCGGCTTACCGTTCATCGGTAACAATGGCCAAAGAACGTGGAGCCTTTGCCGTATACGACGCAAAAAGGGAAGAAAACAACCCGTTCATCAACCGTCTTCGCGAGGCCGACCCCGACCTTTACACCGACATGGCGAAGTATGGCAGACGCAACATTGCCTGCCTTACCATAGCACCAACCGGCACAACGAGCCTCATGACACAGACAACAAGCGGCATCGAGCCCGTGTTTATGCCGGTATACAAGCGTCGCCGCAAAGTCAATCCGAATGACACCGACGTACATGTCGACTTCGTCGACGAGGTTGGAGACTCTTTCGAAGAGTACATAGTGTACCACCGGAAATTCATCGAATGGATGAAAATAAACGGCATTGACACCAACAAACGATACACTCAGGACGAAATAGACGCCTTGATTGCACGCTCACCTTATTATAAAGCCACCGCCAACGATGTCGACTGGCTGATGAAAGTGCGCATGCAAGGCGCAATCCAGAAATGGGTGGACCACAGCATAAGCGTGACAATCAACCTCCCCAACAACGTTGACGAGGCTCTTGTCAACCGTCTGTACGTTGAAGCGTGGAAATCCGGATGCAAGGGATGCACCGTTTACCGTGACGGCTCACGCTCGGGAGTGATGCTTTCGGTTGAGAAAAAGAAAGAAAAAGGAGGCGAAGAAATAACAACCCAACAACAACTGCCGCCATGCCGCCATCCAGAAGTTACCGAGGTAAGACCGAAAGAGCTTGAATGTGATGTGGTAAGATTCCAGAACAACAAGGAGAAATGGGTTGCATTCGTAGGCTTGCTTGACGGCTATCCTTATGAGATATTCACCGGTCTGCAAGACGACGAGGAAGGAATAGTCCTGCCCAAGACCGTCACAAAGGGCAAAATCATCAAGCAGACCGACGAGAACGGCAAGCACCGCTACGACTTCCAGTTCGAGAACAAGCGCGGATACAAGACCACGGTAGAGGGACTTAGCGAGAAGTTCAACCCTGAATACTGGAACTATGCCAAGCTGATCTCCGGCGTGCTGCGTTACCGTATGCCCATCGCACACGTGATAAAGCTTGTAAGCTCTCTCCAGCTAAAGAGCGAAAGTATCAACACATGGAAGAACGGCGTGGAGCGCGCGCTCAAGAAATACGTCACCGACGGCACCGAGGCGAAAGGCCAGAAATGCCCTGCCTGCGGACAGGAGACCCTCGTTTACCAAGAAGGATGCCTCATCTGCAAGAACTGCGGAGCCTCAAGATGCGGATAATCTGACAATTCATAATTCATAATTCATAATTCATAATCAAGGCATACGCCAAGATAAAAGGATGTGTTTGGCGGTTGAGCCTACAGAAATCCGTCAAGATTATGGACATGGGTTGTGGATTATGACAAACCATCCTGCAACCCGATTATGAATTGTGAATTATGAATTATGAATTAAAATCCAGCTACGTATGCCTTAACAAGCTGCGCTTCCATGCCCGCCACGGCGTTATGCCACAAGAACAGGCCACCGGAGGCGAGTTTGTCGTGAGCATACGTGCAAAATACTTGTTCGACAAAGCGTTGGAAAGCGACGACGTGAGCGACACGCTTAATTATGCCGAGATGTTTGAAATCATAAATAAGGAGATGCAAACGCCGTCCTGCCTGCTAGAACATGTCGCAGGCAGGATTGGCAAAAGCATTCTGGAAAAGATGCCTATGATTGAGACTCTCGACGTGAAACTTGAAAAAGTCAACCCTCCGATGGGTGCAGACGCTGAAAGCGCATCAGTCGAACTACATTTAATAAATGATAAAACTTTTTGACTGTTAGTAGTTTTTTGACGACAAAAAGCTACCTTTGCAACCGTAAAAGAGCACCAATGAGCAAAAAGTTAAATTTCATTTTACTTACATTAGTCTTTTTCTCTGCCGTAGCATTTGGCGCAGACAAGCGCTTCACGCTCGTCATAGACGCCGGCCACGGAGGTCACGACGCCGGTGCCAAAGGAGCTTTTTCATACGAAAAGGACATCAACTTGAACGTGGCATTGGCTTTCGGGCGCTATGTGGAACGCCGGTGTCCCGACGTGAAAGTTGTTTATACGCGCAAGACCGACGTGTTTGTGCCGTTGCACAAGCGTGCGTCGATAGCCAACAAGAACAAGGCCGACGTATTCATATCAATCCATACAAACGCGCTTCCGAAAGGACACATCGCCCGCGGACTTGAAACATACACCATGGGAATGCGCCGCTCTGACGAGAAACTGAGCGCGGCCAAGCGTGAGAACTCGGTCATCATGATAGAGGAAGACTACCAGCAGCATTACGAAGGATACGACCCGAACTCACCCGAAAGCACAATCATGTTTGAGTTCATGCACGACAAGAACATGTCGCGCAGCGTAGAACTGGCAAAATACGTGCAAAACAGCGTGTGCTCGATTGCGAAAAGACAAAACAAAGGCGTGAAGCAGGACGTGTTCCTCGTGCTACGCGAAACGTCGATGCCGGCCTGCCTCATCGAGCTTGGCTTCATCACAACGCCCGACGAAGAACGATTCCTGAACGAAAAGGCCAACATTGACAAAATGGCCAGAGGCATATACGAGGCATTTGCAAAATACAAAGAGAAATACGACAAGAACATCACCGTGCCATACAAGCCTGGCAGGCAGGAAAGCGACGACACCCAAGAACCGGCCAAGGAAGCGGAAGCAAGGCAAGACAACGGCAATGAGAATGTAAAATCCGACGCAAACGACAACGCCCAAGCGAAAAAAAGTGAAAGTAAAAGCGAGGACAGCGCCATGGCATCAGCCGACAAACCTATTTTCAAGGTGCAGATTCTAGCCAGCGGCATGCGCCTCGCGCCTGGCAGCAGCCACTTCAAAGGGCTTGAAGGCGTCGACTCTTACGAAGAAGGCGGACTTATAAAATACACATACGGCGCATCGGCCGACTACAACGAGGTCTACCGGATGCGAAAGTCTATACTCGACAAATTTCCAGAGGCGTTCATAATAGCGTTCAAGAACGGCGAAAAGATGAACGTAAACCAAGCGATACGTGAGTTTAAGTCAAAATAAAACAGTGCGATATGAAGTTTTTTAACAAAGAAGTCAAGATTGCCATAGTGGCGATTTGCGGTTTGGTGATCCTTTTTTTCGGGATGAACTTCCTCAAAGGGCTTAACCTCTTCTCGTCAGCAAACAAATACATGATATCCTTCAAGGACATCAGCGGCCTTGCATCGTCAAGCCCGATATACGCCGACGGTTACAAAGTAGGCGTGGTAAAGAACATCATCTACGACTACAACAACACCGGCGGAACGATGGTAGAAGCCGAGATTGACGAGAAACTGCGCATACCCAAAGGCAGCAGCGCCGAGATTGTGAGCGACATGCTTGGCAACGTAAAGGTAAACCTGCTGCTCGCCAACAACCCAAGAGAGCGCGTAATGCCTGGCGAAACCATACAAGGCGGCATCAACGACGGCGCCTTGGGACAGATGAAGAACATGATACCGACAGTCATGCAGATTCTGCCGAAGATAGACTCCATCGTGACTAGCGTCAACCTGCTGCTGGCCAATCCAGCAATAGCCAGTTCGCTTCAGAACGTGGAGACCGTTACCGGCAACCTCACCGTGACAACCCGACGGCTGAACAGCCTGCTCGCAAGCCTCGAAAGCAGCGTGCCGGGCATGGTTACACGGACAGACAGCATACTGCACAACGCCAACACACTAGCAAAGAACCTCAACCAGATAGACGTGGCAGGCACGGTAGCGCGCGTTGACGAGACACTTGACAACGTGGAGAAGTTCACCGAGCAGCTTAACAACAACCAAGGCACCCTCGGCCTGCTAATGCGCGACCCCTCGCTTTACAACAACCTGAACAGTACGATGCGCTCAGCCGACTCGCTGCTCATCGACCTCAAGGCACACCCGAAACGCTATGTGCACTTCTCATTGTTCGGAAGAAAAGACAAATAAGCACATGCCGACGTAACGCATTGATATCCAATACATTACAAAAGGCCGTCTTTTAGCTTGTAAAAGACGGCCTTTTGCATGGCGATTCACGGCCTTTTGCATGGCGTTTTGCCGCCTTTCGCAAAACATCAGGAATGCAACCGCAGGAATGCAAGCCGCCAGACACGCCCCAGACTACAGCCATGCGCCGCACAATCGTGCTAATTTAAAATTCATCTAAATAACAAAACTGTTTACGTAAAGACGACAATTACGGCCGAAACACGCTCTGCCACGCTGTTTTACGACGGCCGCACATCCTCAGCCGGCACACTGGCCTCCAAGCCGCACACCAAACATAAATCGCTATTTGACAAGCACTTGCAATTATGCAAGTACAAATATTACATTACGATGACACCGCGAGGCATAAAGTGCCGTAACACCGACATTTACGCGCAAACGCCATCACGCCGACAAAAACATCCATTTGTCCGTCTCGATAATTTTTACGAAATTTGCAAACGCTTTCAAGCAAAGCACAGAAAGACATTGTCATAATCTTCCCCTGAAATGGAAAACAAGCCCACAGCACTCTGGGACAAATGCCTTTTGCTCATAAAGGAGAACGTCTCGGAACAGCAATTCAACGCATGGTTCAAGCCGATAGCCTTCGAATCGTTCCATGAAGCAGGCAGGACACTTATACTGCAAGTGCCCAGCAACTTCTTCGTGGAATATCTCGAAGAGAACTACGTAGGCCTGCTCACAAAAGTGCTGACCAGATATTTCGGCCAAAGCATAAGGCTCAATTACCGCATAATGGTGGACAAGACCCACAAGATAACGCAGGAAGTGGAGCCGGAACCGATAGCCGACATAGACTACACCACACGCAAGACCACACGTGTCAACCAAACACCGACGGTGCTCGACGCCGCCAAACCGCAGGACATCGACTCGCAGCTGGATCCACGCCACACCTTCGCCAACTACATCGAGGGCGACAGCAACAAGCTGCCGCGCTCTGTAGGACTGTCCATAGCCGAGCATCCGAACTCCACCCAGTTCAACCCTATGTTCATATACGGCCCGTCCGGATGCGGAAAAACACACCTGATAAACGCCATAGGCGTGCGCGCAAAAGAGCTTTACCCACAGAAACGCGTGCTATACATAAGCGCGAGGCTGTTCCAGGTGCAATACACCGACGCCGTTCTGAAGAACTGCACAAACGACTTCATCAACTTCTACCAGACCATCGACATGCTCATCGTCGATGACATACAGGAGTGGGTGTCGGCAACGAAGACGCAGGAAACGTTCTTCCACATCTTCAACCACCTCTTCCGCAACGGCAAGCGCATAATACTTGCGTGCGACCGGCCGCCCGTCGACCTGCAGGGCATGAGCGACCGCTTGCTGACACGCTTCAGCTGCGGACTCATAGCAGAGCTTGAGAAACCCAACATACAGCTCTGCGTGGACATTCTGAACAGCAAGATAAAGCGCGACGGGCTGAATATTCCCGACGAGGTGGTGCAGTTCATCGCCCAGACGGCCAACGGAAGCGTGCGCGACCTGGAAGGAGTCATCAACTCGCTGCTGGCCTTCTCCGTGGTGTACAACTGCAAGATAGACATGCGCCTGGCCGAAAGAGTGATCAAGCGCGCCGTAAAGATAGACAACGAACCGCTCACGATGGACGACATCCTGGACACCGTGTGCAACCACTTCAACGTAACCACCACGGCCGTGATGAGCCGCAGCCGCAAACGCGACTACGTAGTGGCACGCCAGGTGTCGATGTATCTCGCCCAGAAATACACCAAGATGCCGGCCTCGAGGATAGGAAAACTTGTCGGCGGACGCGACCACTCCACCGTGATCCACAGCTGCTCGCAGGTGGAGACGCGGCTCAAGATTGACAAGATGTTCAGCAGCGAGGTGCAAAGCATTGAAAACTCGTTCAAGCTGAAGAGATAAAACGCAAAGGGATGAACCACAGCCAGGTTCATCCCTTTCATTTTTCCACCGGCCGGCAAACCGCCTGCGGCCTTAAGCGCAGCCAGCTCCCACCGCCGCGGATTACAGGAAATTAGCCGCCACAAAGTTCGCTACGGCAAGCAGTATGATGAAAACAAAGTCGGCGGCAAGCTTCTTTTCCTTCCTGTATCTTGCCACAAGGCGGTAAAGGAAGTATGAGCCGAACACGACGGAACTGACGGTCTGCAACACGTCGGCCGTCTGCTCGCTGAACAACCGGTAAACTTTTGCACCGCTGAACACTATCGTAGCCAGCAACAATATCAGATACAAATTAAACATTATGCTGTCGACTCTTCTCATGGCGGCAAGGCTTTAAGTAATGTTCTTCATTCCGTTTCTGCAAATATAGCCATTCTTTTTGTCATACGCAAGCGTTTGGGGCATTTTCGCATGCCGCGCTTACAATATAAAAAGGCCGCCCACAAGCTTGTGAAAGACGGCCTTTCGGACGATGATTGACGGCCTTTCGCATTACGAAAGGCCGTCTTTTGCAATGCAACAAATGTCAGTTGTAAACTGTAACTGCGGCAGGCCGCAAAGTTACAGACTGAAACCCAAGCGCGCTCCGGCCATGACCCACAGGCCCGGCTGCGGCACGTTGCCGTAGTCTACATAGTCAGTGCCGAAGAGGTTGTTCGCCTCGACGTATACCGAACAGCGCGGCTTGCTCCACGCCAGGCGCGCGTCGACTACCTGGTAAGGCCTGTACGAGCGGTCAACACCCCCGGTGTCTGTATATGATCCGCGCCGCTGCTGGAAGCGGTATTTCACGTCAAAGGCGAGGCTTGGCAGCGGGTCAATCCCCAAGGAGGCCACCACCTTGTGGCGCAGGTACTCCAGCGCGTACATCGACTGCACTCCCTCTTCCCGTTGCTGGTTCTGGTCTATATATGAATAGGCCGCGCCGAGCGAGCGCAACACGCGCTGGCCGGGCATGATGCGGCGCAGGTCGAGCTTCAGGTTGGCCTCCACGCCGGTAGAGTTTATCCGCGCATGGTTGACCGAAGTCCACACCGCCTCCTCGCCGAGCGACGTGTCCATAATCCAGTCTATCATGTTCCGTCCCCAATGGCGGTACACCGAGAGCATCGCGCCGACACCGCCAGAGTCGTACTTCAGCCCCACCTCGACAGCCGTCATCTCCTCCGGCTCCAAGTGTTTGTCGGCCTTGTGTCCGTCTACGGAGTAATACAGTTCTGTGAACGACGGCATGCGCAGCGACATGTTCAGCGAGGCGTATGCCCTAAAAGTGTTGGCAAAGGCATAGCTTGCGTCTATCCCGGGATACAGCTTGAAGGGCATCTCGCTCCATGTGTTCCTCACCGCCGTGAATCCGGCAGACGTTGTGAACCGCCCCAGAGTGACGTTGTGCTCGAGATACAGGCTCAGGTTGGTGCGGTTTAGGCCGCAAACATAGTCGCGCCCGGCGCCGCGGACCGGCACGGGCGTATCGAGCGGCTCGCCGAGAGTGGTCGAGATGATGTCCTCATTGCGCATCTCCGCGCCGAATGCGGTGCGCCCCCATGCCCAGTCCAGCCAGCAGCCGAGATTAAGTCCCAGCACGTCGGTGCGGTGATAATTGAAAGGCGAACGGTCCGGCGCGCCCTTGTAAAACTCGTAACGGTCGTGATATCGGTTCCAGTAGACAGACGGAAGGAAGTGGAACCGCCCCGCTTCCGCCTCGGCCTTTATGGCCGTATAAAACTTGTCGGTGTGCTCATACTGCTCATCGGAGAGCGTGCTGTAGAACGTGTTGCTGCCCCATCCTTTCATACTCATGCCCACGTGCCAGCTTATGCTCACATCGTCATCGTGGTACCGGCCCTTGTAAAAGGCGCGTCCGCCGCCATAGTCGGCGTTCAGATGGCCGGCTTTGCTGCGCAGGTATCCGTCGCTGCGCGCGTAGCCGCCGCTTACGGCGTTGCTCCATTTGCCCGTTGCGAGCGCGAGTCGCGACCCGGCTCCGGCATATCCGAACGAGCCACCTTCCACCCTGGCCTCAACACCGCTATCATCGGCGGCCTTCGTCACTATGTTTATCGCGCCCACGAGCGACGATGTGCCGAAGATTCGCCCGGCAGGGCCTTCTATCACCTCTATTCTCTCTATATCGCCGATGCTTACGGGCAGGTCGAAGGCGTTGTGGCCGGTCTGCGGGTCGCAGATGTTGATGCCGTCAAGCAATATCGCCACATGCTCGCTTGTTCCCCCACGCATGCTGATGTCGGTCTGTGCCCCAATCGGGCCACGCTGGCGCACATCCACGCCAACGGCGTACTTGAGCAGGTCGTTAACACTTTGTGCCGGCGCGGCGGCAATCTCGTCGCGGCCAAGCACAGTCACAATTCTCGGCGCCCGGCCTGCGGCCAGCGGCGCGCGCGAGGCGGTCACGTCCACTTCGTCGAGCATGACGGCGCGCGTGGTGTCGGCCATGCCCAGTCCGCCGAGGTCAGTGCGCACACTGACACCGTCGGCCCTGGCATAAGTCAACGTCGCCACGCTGAGCGTGCCGACAAGCACCTCACGGCCCAGACACGCGAAAAGGGCGTATCCCCGTCGGCTGAAATGCTTGAACCTGAAGCTCTCGCGTTTGTTGTAAACTGTTTTGTACATTTTGTTTGAATAAATCATCTACGCTCCGCAACATGCGGAACAGCCGGCAAAGATAATGCAAATAAACGAGAAGCACAAAACGACTGACGGCAAAACGCATTACAAAAGAGCATCAATCGCAAGCCAAAAGACGGCCTTTTGCAAGCTAAAAGACGGCCTTTTGCAACCGCACTGACTATCAACGTGTTACAAGCGGAACTAAAACAAGCGCGAAACCGGCAAACGCGCAAACAACGCAAGCACTTCTCCACTCTTCAAGAAGAGCCCGGACAGTGACGATGCCGGCCAGACAGCGACTTCTTGCCTCCCGTCAGTTATTAATAATAGTTAAACCGTTGGCTGTGCAGATATTTTTTTGTTACTTTGCACCAAATTAGGTGTGTCATAGCCACGGAATAATGGGTAAGAAACGTAAAAGCACCGGCATCCGCCACGGATTGCAGGGCATAACTTTGTGTATAAGCACCGCATTGGTGCTGATTTTGTTGGGAATGGTCGTGTTCTCCGTGCTATCGGCACGCAACCTGTCGTCATACGTAAAGGAAAACCTTACTGTAACGATGATGCTTGGCGAGGACATAACCGACCCGGAAGCGCGTAAATTGTGCAACGACCTGCGCAAAAACTCATACATCAGCCACATTACTTATATAAGCAAGGAGCAAGCCTTGAAGGAACAGACCGAAGCCATGGGCACCGACCCAAGCGAGTTCATCGGCATGAACCCCTTTGTGCCATCCATCGAACTGCAGCTGAAGGCGCAATACGCCAACACCGACTCGCTGAAATGGATTGCGTCAGGCCTCAAGAGCGACAAGCGCGTTACGGACATAACTTATCCGCAAGACCTGATGGACAGCGTGAACAACAATCTCAACAAGATAAACCTTGTGCTGCTCATACTGGCCGTGCTGCTCACGTGCGTATCGTTCTCGCTGATAAACAACACCGTGAGACTGGGAATGTACGCCCGGCGCTTCACTATACACACGATGAAGCTGGTAGGCGCGTCGTGGGGCTTCATCCGCAGGCCGTTCCTCGGCAACGCCGTTGGCATCGGACTGCTGGCGGCCTTGCTGGCCGACGGAGTGCTGGCGGCCGGAGTCTACGCCCTGTACACATACGAGTCGGGCGTGCTTACGGTGATAACGTGGCAGGTGATGGCCATAACTGGCGGCGCGGTGTTCCTCTTCGGTGTGCTCATCACGCTGCTGTGCGCCTATGTGTCGGTAAACAAATTCCTGCGCATGAAAGCCGGAGACCTGTACAAAATCTGACGGGCAGATTATAAAGCAACAATTAACAATTAAAAATCAAACCGCGTGGCATGGCGCAATGAAGCAATATCCATGGCACACCGCTTGTAAGCCCACGCATCGTCAATTGTCAACTAACAATAAAGAAATGGACAGAAGAAACTTTGCATTCGACCGCATGAACTTCATCCTCCTGGCCGTGGGGATGGCAATCGTAATCTTAGGCTTCATCCTCATGAGCGGAGGAGGCACCGAGGACGGCTCCTTCAACCCCGAGATATTCAGCCCCATGCGCATAAAAGTGGCTCCGGCTGTGTGTTTCATCGGCTTTGTGTCAATAGTTTACGCAATCATACGCAAGCCGAAAGACACCGGCGAAGACGCTGAAAAGGAAACAAAACAACAGTAAACAACTACAATTCATAACGACAATACAGACTTATGGACTTATTTGAAACGGTCATCATCGCCATCGTGGAAGGCCTTACGGAATTCCTCCCGGTCTCTTCCACAGGCCACATGATAATCGCGCAAAGCCTGCTCGGCGTGGAAAGCACGCCGTTCGTGAAGGCCTTTACGGTCATAATACAGTTCGGCGCAATCCTTTCAGTCATCTGCCTCTACTGGAAACGCTTTTTCTACCCCAACGCAGGGCGTGAAGGCAAATCATACTGGCGTGCAATGTTCGACTTCTACGCACGCCTCGTGGTCGGCGTTGTGCCGGCCGCTGTGCTGGGTTTCGCCTTCAACGACGAGATTGAAGCCAACCTCGGCAACGTGCAGCTGGTGGCCTGGATGCTGATAATAGGAGGAATCTTCATGCTCTTCTGCGACAGGATATTCAACCGCGGGAGCGAAAACACACGCCTTACGTACAAGCGCGCCTTCGTGATAGGCCTCATCCAGTGCATCTCGATGATACCGGGCGTGTCGCGTTCAATGGCAACCATCGTAGGCGGAATGAGCCAACGGCTCACCCGCAAGGCCGCAGCAGAGTTCTCGTTCTTCCTCGCCGTGCCCACAATGTTCGGCGCGACATGCCTTGAGACATACAAGCTCATCAGCCACGGCGACGGCTCCATCCTGGCGCAAGGCAACAACCTGCAGATGCTGATAATAGGCTCGGTGGTGGCGTTCATAGTCGCCATCCTTGCGATAAAGTTCTTCATAAACTACGTTACGAAGTACGGCTTCGCGGCGTTCGGCTGGTACCGCATCGTCGTAGGCCTCATTATAATCATCTGCACGCTGTGCGGCGTTGAGATGAAAATGACAGACTAAGAGCCGATGAACTTCCACGAAGGAGAGATAATATGCCTTGACAAGCCTTACAGGATGTCAAGTTTCGGCGCGTTGGCGCGTGTCCGCTACCTCATTTCGCAGAAACTCGGCGTGAAACGCATGAAGACCGGCCACGCCGGAACGCTCGACCCGCTGGCCACAGGCGTACTGATTCTTTGCACAGGACGCGCCACCAAACGGATAGAAGAACTACAGGCGCACACCAAGGAATACACGGCCACACTGCAACTCGGCGCAACAACGGCCAGCTACGACATGGAACATCCGGTCGACGCGACGTTTCCCACTGAACACATAACGCGCGAACTGATCGAGGAAAAGCTCAAGGCTTTCGTCGGAGAGATACAACAAGTGCCGCCGGCATACTCCGCCTGCAAGGTGAACGGCGACCGCGCATACGACCTTATGCGCAAAGGCAGGGACGTGGAGCTTAAGCCCAAGACACTGAGAATAGACGAAATAGAGCTCACGTCGTTCTCGCCTGAGCTGATGCAGATGTCAATCCGCGTGGTGTGCGGCAAGGGAACATACATCCGGGCACTGGCCCGCGACATAGGAGAAGCCCTCGGCAGCGGCGCATATCTTACCGCCCTGCGCCGCACAAGAGTGGGAAACGTGCATGTGGAAGACTGCATCACGCTTGAAGACTTCCCCCAGTGGCTGGACAAACAGACAATAGAAGACATAACAACGGAGGAAAACAAGATATGAAACTGTCACAATTCAAGTTCAAACTGCCAGAAGAAGCGATAGCCCTCAACCCGCCATACCATCGCGACGAGTGCCGGCTGATGGTGCTGCACAGGGTGTCTCAAAAGATAGAGATGTACAAGACGGACGAAAAGGGAGAACCTCTCAAAGACGAGGAAGGCAATCCCGAGTACCTCGACTTCCGTAACATTCTCGACTACTTTGACGAGGGCGACGCCTTCATCTTCAATGACACGAAGGTTTTTCCGGCGCGTCTTTATGGCACGAAGGAGAAGACCGACGCCAAGATTGAGGTGTTTCTGCTGCGCGAACTGAACGAAGAGATGCGCTTGTGGGATGTCCTCGTGGAGCCGGCACGCAAGATACGAATAGGCAACAAGCTGTTTTTCGACGACAGCGGAACGATGGTGGCCGAGGTGATTGACAACACTACGAGCCGCGGACGCACGCTGCGCTTCCTCTACGATTGTCCTCATGACGAGTTCAAGCGCGACCTTTACGCACTTGGCGAGGCGCCGCTGCCCCACTACATCGTGGACCGCCGCCCGGCAACTCCCGAAGACTTGGACGACTTCCAGTGCATTTTCGCAAAGAACGAAGGTGCCGTCACAGCCCCGGCTTCAGGCCTCCACTTCAGCCGCGAACTGATGAAGCGCATGGAAATAAAGGGCATCGAGTTCGCTTTCATAACGCTGCACTGCGCCCTTGGGAACTTCCACGACATCGAGGTTGAAGACCTGACAAAGCACAAAATGGACTCAGAGCAGATGCTAATCGGCGCGGAAGCATGCAAGACAGTCAACGGGGCGAAGCTGGCCGGCCACCATGTGTGCGCCGTAGGCACAAGCGTGATAAAGGCTACTGAGACCGCCGTAGGCACGGACAAGCTGCTGAAAGAATATGAGGGATGGACAAACAAGTTCATATTCCCACCATACGAGTTCGGCGTGGCCGACTCGATGATATCCAACTTCTACCATCCAATGTCGCCGCTGCTCATGTCTACCGCCGCGTTCGGCGGCTACGAGCTGGTGATGCAGGCTTACGACATGGCCGTGAAGAACGGCTACAAGTTCGGCTGCTACGGCGACGCGATGCTCATTGTCAACGACTAAATGAATTAAGAGTTAAGAATTAAGAGTTAAGAAAAATACTCTTGTTGCAATAAAGCATATTTTCTTAACTCTTAATTCTTAACTCTTAATTAAACGAAGTGCACACGGTTTATCTCGGATTAGGCACAAATCTCGGCGAACGCAGGCGCAACATGGAGGTTGCAATACGTCTATTGGGCGAACGCGTGGGCACGGTTGTGCGCACAAGTCAGTTTCACGAGACCGAGCCTTGGGGCTTTTCCTCCGACAACATGTTCATGAACGCCGCCGTGTGCATCGACACACAGCTCTCTCCGCGCGGCCTTCTCGAAGCCACGCAGGCCATTGAGCGCGAAATGGGACGCACCGTGAAGTCCACCGACGGGCGGTATCACGACCGGCTGATAGACATCGACATACTGCTGTATGACGACCTCCGCGTGGACGAACCCGACCTGAAGATCCCCCATCCGCTGATGCACGAGCGCGACTTCGTGATGCTTCCGCTCGGCGAGATACTTGTAAACAAACCATAAAAAACATGCACCAAGACATGAAGACGATTTCAGATAATGACAAACAATTCGGCTGGGACGACGTGAACACCGTCTTGGGAGGCATCGTCCTCGTGCTTTACGTCTGCCTGAAGGAGAAGGAAGCCTCGCCGGCATGGATTCACTTGGTTGCCGGACTGCTTGCCGTCACAATCGGCGTAACCAATTTCATGAGATACCGCAACAAGAGAAAGCACGGACAAAGCGCGTCGTTGGCATTCTTCCTCGGCATATTGTTCACCCTGTGGGGCATCGGATTCATCGTCCAGGCGCTTGCCATGATACTGTAAACAACGTCCATCCTTTATAACAAATACTGCTATGAACCACCTGCTTGTAAAGTTTTTCTCATACGCCGACATGCTTTTCATGACGGCGTTCATCCTCGCTGTCCTCATAGGCGACATCAAATGGCTGTCAGTTTCAAGCTCAATAGCCCTGCTGGTGTTCGGCATCGCGGGCGTGGCACACGCCCTGCTCACGCGCAACGGGCGGCCATTGAACTACATTTACGTCTGCGGACTCGACGCCATAGTAGGCCTCGTGGCCATAATATGGGGTCTCATAAGCGGCTGGTGGAACTAAAAACACACGACGATGAAAAAGCAAAACATACTCGCCTGGCTGCAAACCTTGGTCATAATAATGCTCATCGTCTTGGTTGCCATAGCCAAAGCGTGGTTCGGCGAGCCGCAATACGTGCAGGCGGCAGCATTGTTTACGCTCATGGGAGCCGTCGGCACGGTGCTCAGCCTGTCGTGCCATGACCGGCTGAAAAGCCCCCGATTGGTTTACTTCCTCATCACATTGGCTGGCGGCGCGCTGTTCATAGCCCTGCCGTTCGTGTGATTTTACTTGAAGAACAGGCCGAATTGGCCGGATAAGCCGAATGAGACTGATACGCCGAAAATAGCCGCCAATGCTTTTGGCGACAACTTTCTTATTGCTCAAAAGCCACCAACAAAGCATTGGTCTTTAACGTCCTTAACTTCTATAACTTACGTGAGTCCGGCATAACAGTAATTTCACACTTATCCGTTTCTTGCAGCTCAGTGTCAAGTCGTCATTGCCTTAACGGCGACTTTCAGTTCCGCTGAAAAGCGGAATGCCAACTTGCCACTGAGCTGCAGAAAAGCAAAGCGGCAAGAAATTATATAATTGGAAAAGATGATTCCTTGTGCCGAACTCACGTATAACTCCTTTAACTCCTTGCAAGAAACGTGAAAGCGCGAAACAGACATTGTGTTGTTTCGCGCTTTCACGTTTCTTGTAGTCTATTCTTCAATAGCTTCGCTTAACGGCGCAGACCGAGCTTCTTGATTATTGCACGGTAACGCTCGATGTCCTTCTTGTACAGATAGTCCAACAGGCGGCGACGCTTGCCGACGAGGATTGTCAGCGAACGCTGTGTCACGTGGTCCTTGTGGTTCTTCTTGAGGTGCTCCGTCAAGTGGGCAATACGGTAAGAGAACAATGCTATCTGGCTCTCTGCCGAGCCGGTGTCAGTGTTAGACGCACCGTAAGTGCCGAAGATTTCCTGCTTTTTAGCTGAATCTAAATACATTTGTTTTTGATTGATTAAAAGTTTCTGAATCACATCCTTCCCCCAGCCTGCCCATCAATCACGGGCGCGCCCGGCGTCGAATGCATCGGATTTTCCGAATTCGGCTGCAAAGGTACTACTTTAAATGAAAAATGAAAAATGAAAAATGAAAAATCTGCCGGCGTGCAAGTGTTTTTTAACATTCGGCTTTTTGTAAAACAATATAACGCCAAACTCACGCCTGACGTTTTGCTGCGATATGGCGAAAAGCCGTGACACACTGATTTACGTTGACGCTCCGTAGCTGCGATATTTTGCGGAATAAATATTTTGTGCGGAAATATCACAAGGAGAAGTGTGCAAACGCAAGTCGTTTTAAGCCAACGCTTTAACAGCCTTTACGGGTGTATTGTGCAACGAAAAGGCGCAAAACAAGGCGCAAAAAGGCACGTTTTGCATGGATTCAGCCGTCAATTCGCATGGTTTCAGCCGTTAAAACCTCCCTGAATGACGGCTCTTGGCATCGTAAAAGACCGTCATTCAGGTTGCCAAAGGCTGTGAATGGCACATCGGAAGGCCGTCATCGGCGAGACCGGAGGCCGCGAACGCCGTCGCGGGAAGCTATTTTGCGACAAACCGTTGACATTCTTCAGTTGGCACATTGTCATCATCCCATGTCATTGTCATTGCTTTTTGACACAGCCGGCGGTTTGCGCCGACCGGGCGCAACGTCGTGTTACAAAACACTGAAAACATCCGGCGCAAAGTAATTTTCTTAACTCTTAATTCTTAATTCTTAATTAAATAATGTAATTTTGCACCCGATTTTATAAGGTATTAGTATGCAAGACATTAGGAACATAGCGATTATCGCCCACGTAGACCACGGCAAGACCACGCTCGTGGACAAGATGATGTTGGCCGGAAACCTGTTCCGCGACGGACAGGACTTGAGCGGCCAGGTGCTCGACAGCAACGACCTGGAACGTGAGCGAGGGATAACCATACTCTCTAAAAACGTCTCAATAAACTGGAAAGGAACGAAGATAAACATCATAGACACCCCGGGACACTCTGATTTCGGCGGCGAGGTGGAGCGCGTATTGAACATGGCCGACGGCTGCCTGCTGCTGGTTGACGCCTTCGAAGGGCCGATGCCGCAGACGCGCTTCGTGCTTCAGAAGGCTCTGCAAATCGGTCTGAAGCCCATCGTTGTGGTTAACAAGGTTGACAAACCCAACTGCCGGCCCGAGGAAGTGTACGAGATGGTGTTCGACCTGATGTTCTCGCTCAACGCGACGGAAGACCAGTTGGACTTCCCCGTAGTGTACGGCTCGGCAAAGAACGGCTGGATGGGCGAGGACTACAAAGTGCCTACGGACAACATCAACTACCTGCTCGACAAGATTGTAGAGGTTATTCCGGCTCCGCGCGCCCTCGAAGGCACGCCCCAGATGCTCATAACCAGTCTCGATTATTCAAGCTATACGGGTAGGATAGCAGTGGGACGAGTTCACAGGGGCACGCTTACCGAGGGCATGAACGTCACGATATGCCACCGCGACGGCTCTCAGGAGAAGACCAAAATCAAGGAGTTGCACACCTTCGAGGGCATGGGGCACGTGAAGACTCCCAGCGTTTCGAGCGGCGACATCTGCGCAATCATTGGCTTGGAGAAGTTCGAGATAGGCGACACTATCTGCGACTTCGAGAACCCCGAGCCGCTTCCCCCCATCGCGATTGACGAGCCTACGATGAGCATGCTGTTCACAATCAACGACTCGCCATTCTTCGGCAAGGAGGGAAAATACGTCACCAGCCGCCACATCAACGACCGCCTGCAGAAGGAATTGGAGAAAAACCTCGCCTTGCGCGTGGCTCCCTTCGGCGACTCCACCGACAAGTGGATAGTCAGCGGGCGCGGTGTGCTCCACCTCTCGGTGCTCATCGAGACCATGCGCCGCGAGGGCTACGAACTTCAGGTAGGCCAGCCGCAGGTGATATACAAGGAAATCGACGGCGTAAAATGCGAGCCGATTGAGGAGCTTACCATAAATGTGCCCGAAGAGTTTGCCAGCAAGATGATCGACATGGTGACCCGCCGCAAGGGCGAAATGACGTCGATGGAGAGTCAGGCAGACCGCGTCAACATCGAGTTCGACGTGCCTTCACGCGGCATCATAGGCCTGCGCACCAACGTACTCACCGCAAGCCAGGGCGAAGCCATCATGGCTCACCGCTTCAAGGAGTACCAACCTTACAAGGGAGACATCACCCGCCGCATCAACGGCAGCATGATAGCGATGGAGACGGGAACGGCCTACGCCTACTCAATAGACAAGCTGCAAGACCGCGGCAAGTTCTTCATCGACCCGGGCGAGGAGGTCTACGCCGGCGAGGTGGTAGGCGAACACGTACACGACAACGACCTTGTGGTGAACGTTACGAAGGCCAAGCAGCTGACAAACACACGCGCCAGCGGTTCTGACGACAAGGCTCGCATCGTGCCGCGCACCGTCCTCTCGCTTGAGGAAGCCCTCGAATACATCAAGGAGGACGAGCTTGTCGAGGTTACGCCGAAGTCGATGCGCATGCGCAAAATCATCCTCGACCACAACGAACGCAAGCGAGCAAACAAGCAGTAAGCAACTTTGTTGTAATTAAGAATTAAGAGTTAAGAATTAAGCAAATTACCTTTGTCGTTTCAAAGCATATTTTCTTAATTCTTAACTCTTAATTCTTAATTCCCCAAGCTCTTAATTCTTATTTATAATATTGAGATGAAACACATATTTACAAGCATCATTTTATTTCTTTTCACGCTATGTGCAAACGCTCAAATACGGCTCGTCGATGCCGCCGACGGCAGCCCGGTGCAAGCCGCAAGCGTATTCGTGGAAGGCGGAAAGTGCGTCGGCGCAAGCGGCAACGACGGTTCGCTGCCACTGTCCAGAGAGTACAACGGCATGGTGACGGTGCAGCACATCAATTACGGGAGCCGTGAGTTCCGCGCCGACACGGTGTCAGGCGGCACGGTGAGGCTCACGCCATACATACACGAAATACCCGAAGTAACGGCCAAGTACGAGCGTCCCGACTATTTGGTAATCACCGCCTACGAGCGCAGCTACATGATAATAGACTCCATTCCGTCATCGTTCAGCGACGCCGTGTACGATTATTACATACCGCTGCGCCGCGGACGGGTAAGGCGCAAGATGCGCTCAACAAGGAACTTGCACAAAGTTCGCTCGCAGGAAAACAGCCAATCGGAATTTTACAGCAGTCCGACAATGATAAAGTTGAAGAAGAAAACCCTTCTTGACAAGTTCCGTGACAAGGGCTATTTAGCCGACTCCACGGCAAGCGGAACGATGGAACGCGGACGGAGAGGCGGCGTAAAAGGCGTCAGGCGTGACTCGACAGCCAAGACGCTGACCGTCTACATCGACAGCGTTTTCGCCAACAGAAAACGCAGGACGGTAAACTTTTTCGGCATAAAGATACGCTTCGAAAACTACAAGAAAGGCGAAACGTATGACACAAGCGGCAACTGTCTGCCCACATTGAGGAACCTCGTCAACATGTACGAATATCTTGACATGTACATGAGACCGGGAAAGAAGTTCGAGATGAAAAGATGCGAGACGTTTGAAGACCTTTACGTCACCGGTGTAAGCTATGCCACAAAGGAGGAGATGAAGGCCGCAATGAAAGCAAACAGCCTTGAACCGCTTACTGTTCCGCTATCTGTCCCACCGCTAAGCGCACCCTTGGCCGAGGCCGTAAGCCGCATGAAATGATGTGGCAGCACGCCAATTAGAAACAACCAAGATATTCCTTGCTGCACGTACAGCAAACGACCGTTTTGCAAAAGGCGGCCTTTTAGCTTATAAAAGGCCGCCTTTTGCATTGTAAAATGCCGTCTTTTGCAAGCTAAAAGACGGCATTTTGCCAAGTCGCTGATTTACAGACGGTTACTGTCCGCCGCCCTGTTGTCCGCCGCTTTTCACGTCGTCGTTGCTTATCGTGCGCTCCGCCTTCCTGACGGATGCCTTCAACTCACCTATGCGGAAGCTCACGCTGAAGCCGAAACGCTGCTGTACGTACCTGCTCCAGGAGCGTTGCATGAAGGCCGTACTTGACGTGGTGTTGTCATAATCCATGTATTTCTTGAAGAAGTTGTTGGCATACACCGACAGGGTGAGCCGCTTCTTGAGCAGCTGTTTGGTTACGTTCAGCCCGTAACCGAAGAAGCCGCTGCCCTTGCCTTGCAGCGAAATCCATGGCGTCTGGCCCCAACAGTTCAGGCTGATACGCCAGTCCTTAGGCAGAGTCTGTTGCGCTCCGCCCGACGCAAACATGTTCCAACCGCGGTTGCTAAGGCCGTTACCGTCTGACAGATACTGCCAGCTGCCGAACATGTTGGCATAGATGCGCGTCGAGGTGAAGGGGTTATAGTTGGCGTATGCGTTCAAAGAGGCGCGCCGGGTCTTGCCAATGTTGCGGTAAGTGGTGTACAGCACGCTCTTGCCCGTAGGGCTTTGCAGGCCGGCAATGTCGTTGTCGTTGACGAGAGACGTCACGCTCTCGATGCTGTTGTTGGTGAAACTGTACGACAGGTTGAAGTTAAGGCTAAGCTTAGAGGTGAAGCTGTTGTAGCCGAGAGAGAACGAATGGGTCTTCTCGCTGACAAGGTTGGGGTTGCCCTGGCTTATTGACGTGGGGTCGGCATCGTTCAAATAAGGGTTCAAGTACCATATTCCGGGGCGGTAGATGCGCATGTTGTAGCCCAAGCGCAGGTTCTGCGTGTCGGTCAGGCGGTAGCCTATTGATGCCGAGGGAACGATATCGTCGAAGTCTTTTCGGAAGTCGTCGCCGCGTCCGAGCAGGTATTTCACGTCCTGTATGGTGTGCTCATAGCGCAGGCCGAGCCGTCCGGAGAGGCGTTTCCACTTGATGCCGTAGCCGAGATAGGCGGCCAGTATGTCGTTGCGGTGCTTGTAATGGGAACTGTGGTCTTCGTCAAACTCATATCCGCCGCCGTCCATCGCCGCCATGGTGTAGCGGTCGTTCTCCGACGAGTTGTCGCGAAGTATGTACTTGGCACCGGCCTCAAGCGTGTGGATTGAGTCGAAAGGCGTGGTGAAATCCACCTGAAACGTGTGCTCGGTGGTGTTCTGATGGCCGTCGTTATGCTGGTTTTCGAGGCGGCGCAGGTAGTCTTCCCAACCGGCGGTGGCGGTCATGTCGTCGTAGTCGGTGTACGAGTCGGTGTTCTCCGGGTCGGTGCTTATGCGGTAAGAGAAGGTCAGCATACGCTCCTTCACCTTGAAAAGACGCTGGTAGTCGATGCCTCCCTCGATGGAGAACCACGAGTTATGCGAGTGGGAAGGCATGGAATAGGCGTACAGCTGCGAGCCGTCGAGCGGACTTGTGCCCGTCACCGACGACGCGCCGCGGCTGCTGTAGCTGTTGCCCCAAAGGCCGAACGAGCCGGTAATGAGGTTGAGCGAGTCGATTTCATAGCTCGCTTCGAGGCTGCCCATGTGGAAGTTGCTGCGGCCTTTGCTGCTTCCGTCGCTGGCGGTATTTGCCGATGTAGCCTGCGGCTCGTCATCGGTCACGGTGAGCGCGCTGCCGTAATAGCTGCGCGGAGAGTCGTTGTGGTTGTAGTTGTAGCGTGCGCTTACGGTCAGTTTGCCTGCCTTCACCGTGCCGAACACGCCTCCGCCTGCGCCCGTACTGCTGACGTTCGCGCTTACGGTGGCGGTATATCCTTCGAAGCCCGAGCCTACTGTGACGATGTTCAGTATGCCGCCCACGCCCTCGGCGTCATACTTCGGACCGGGGTTTGTTATCACTTCGATTTTCTTTATGGTGTTGGCGGGCATACTCTTGAGCACCTCCGAGGGGTTGTTTGACATCATGTTGTTGGGCCGTCCGTTGACGTACACCTTGAAAGACGAGCTGCCGTTCACCTTGATATTGTCCTCGCCGTCAACCGTAACCATAGGGACTTTGCGCAGCATCTCCATCACCGTGTTGGTCTTAGAGTCGGGGTCGCTCTCCACGTCGTAACCTATTTTGTCGATGTCGGCCGTCACGAGCGGCTTCTGCGCCACCACTTCAACGCCCGCCAGCTCATTACGCGCATCGCTGATGGCCACCTTGCCGAGGTCGGCGGTCGGTTTCCCGGCATCAACGGCAAAGTCTTTCACCACGTCGGCGCGCCCCATCGAGCTGACCATAAGGCGGAACTTGCCCTTTGAGGCGAGGCTCAACGAGAAGCTGCCGTCCTTCTGCGTGACGCCCATCTTGACCGCCTTGCCCGGCGCGGCGGCGTTTTCCACACGCACCGTGGCGTAAGGCTCGCCCTCGCCCGTTATCGAATCAACCACAAGTCCCTTGACGATAAAACCGTCGTCGCCTGCCGCCGAGAACGCCGTGTGCGCCTGCGCAAGCATCAATAACAACACTAATAGATACTTATACATGGATGTTTTAATTTCGTCCCACGGCCTGCAGGCGCACGGGGCTTGGTTATACTTACTTATATATATACGCAACACCCGGGTGAAACGGAACAAGGCGAAGCTCTTTTTAACGTTTTTTACACATCGCAAAGGCTTAACCAGTCATGTACGCGAGGGTTAGGCAAGACGGATACAAAGGTAATACAAATTATCACAACTAAAGAAATTAATCTTGTTTTTTTGTTGTTTCGTAAGTACCTGAAAATCAAACGACAACGTGAAATGCGGCAAAACGATTTCCAAAAGGCCGTCTTTTTGCCCGCAAAAGGCCGTCAATCGCACGCTAAAAGGGCACCTTTTACAAGCTGAAATGCCGTCTTTTGCAAAACGCCATGACGCAGGCTGTTTTCACCTTTTCCTCCTTTCGCCTTTTCACCTTTGAATATTTATCGCTAACTTTGCGCCCTGAAAACAATGGACAAGCGCAACAGACAGATATTAAAGATAGCCCTGCCCTCGATAGTGAGCAACATAACCGTGCCGCTGCTGGGGCTTGTCGACGTGGCCATAGTGGGCCATCTCGGCTCGGCGGCATACATAGGAGCAATCGCCGTGGGCGGCATGACGTTCAATGTGATATACTGGATATTCGGATTCCTGCGCATGGGAACGAGCGGAATGACGTCGCAGGCGCTGGGACGGCGCGACCTCGGCGAAGTGACGCGCATGTTCGCACGCTCCCTGGGCATAGCCTTCGCCATAGCGGCGGCGCTCATCACCCTGCAAATACCGCTGCGCGCGGCCGCCCTTGGGATAATGCAGCCCACGGCGGAGGTGGCCCGGCTTGCGTCAATATACTTCAGCATACTCATCTACGGGGCACCGGCCATGCTCGGACTGTTCAGCCTCTCGGGCTGGCTGATAGGCATGCAGAACTCACGCACGCCGATGGCCGTGGCCATAGTGCAGAACGTTGTGAACATCTGCGCGAGCACACTGCTCGTCTTCGGATGCGGAATGAAGGTGGAGGGAGTGGCCATCGGCACGCTCACCGCGCAATACGCCGGCCTCATCATGGCCTTGGTCCTCTGCCACAAGCACTACGGCCGCCTGCGCGTCCACTTCTCGTGGCAGGGCGTTTGGCGGCGCGAAGACATGCGGCGGTTCTTCTCCGTCAACCGCGACATATTCCTCCGCACGCTCTGCATGGTGTCAGTAATGCTGTTCTTCACGTCCGCCGGGTCATGGCAGGGCGAGGTCATACTGGCCGTGAACACCCTGCTCATGCAGTTTTACCTGCTCTTCTCTTACGTGATGGACGGCTTTGCCTACGCCGGCGAGGCTCTTTCCGGCCGATATTACGGGGCGCGCAACGCCGCGGCTCTGAGCGACACGATACGCCACCTCTTCCGCTGGGGCTTCCTCATGGCCGCCGCATTCACGCTGGCCTACACCCTCGGGGGCGACGCTTTCCTATCCCTGCTAACCGACGAGCCGCATGTGGTGGCCGCGTCGCACACCTATTACTATTGGGCTTTGGCCATTCCGCTGGCCGGGGTGGCGGCATTCGTGTGGGACGGGGTGTTCATCGGCTGCACAATGACGCGCGGCATGCTCATATCAATGGCCGTCGCCGCCGCCACGTTCTTCGCTGTTTATCTGCTCTCGCGCGACCGCTTCGCCAACCACGGCCTGTGGGCGGCGTTCATAACATACGTTTTTCTGCGCGGATTTGTACAGAAATTTCTGTACAAATCCGCGCAGAAAGACAATTAAGAGTTAAGAATTAAGAGTTAAGAAAATATGCTTCGTTGGTAATTTTCTTAATTCTTAACTCTTAATTCTTAATTCAATAAATCACCCTTGTGGATAATTCATGTTTTCTTCCGTAATGTTTTCAAGCACCTCAGTAAGATACTTGTGGGCTTCGAGACGTGCCATTGGAAGGTCGTGAAGCAGGCAATTGCCGCAATCGCGCGGCGCGGCACCGGGCACTTCGCCCTCAAACGAGGCGATGAAGGCGAACGTGCGGCGCATCAGCGGCACGATGTCTTGCGGCTCCAAGTCGCCTTTTACGAGCAAATAGTTGCCTGTGAGGCATCCCATCGGGCCCCAATACACTATCCGGTCGGCCCATTCCTCGTCGTTGCGCAGGAACGTTGCGGCCAGATGTTCTATCGTATGGAGTGCGCCCGGATGCAGAGCCGGCTCGCGGTTGGGCTCTTTCATGCGTATGTCAAACGTTGTCACGGTGTCGCCTCCTACGCTGTCCTTGCGCGAGACGTATATTCCACGGAGCAGTTTCTCGTGGTTGATGGTAAAACTTGGTATGGTCTTCATATTAATTAATAGTCAAGAATTAAGAGTTGGTTGAATTAAGAATTAAGAGTTGAGAATTAAGAAAATATGTTTTGTCGGTAATTTTCTTAATTCTCAACTCTTAATTCTTAACTACAAGTTGGCGATAAACCTCTTTGTCACGGTGAATGAGTTGTCGGCCAGACGGGCCCAGAAGTCGAAGTACTGGGAGGCCTTCGTGTCTTTCAGAGGCATGTCGCTGATTATGCGGAAGCTGATGAACGGCACTCCGTAGACGTGGCACACGTGGGCTATCGAGCAGCTCTCCATGTCGACGGCCACGGCTTTTGGGAAGCGCGCCAGGATGGAGCGCATCTTGTTCTGCGTGTCGACGAACCACTCGCCGCTTGCTATCAGGCCCGTGTGGACGGCCTTCTCGCCGCAGGCGGCCACCGCCTTGTCCACCAGGTCGCGCCGGGCGCGGAAGACGGCGGGCATTCCGGCTATCTGGCCGAAGGCGCAATCGTCGCCGCAATAAGCGTCGTGATAGCAGTATTCAGTGCCCACAACCACGTCGGCCACGCTCATCCTGTCGTCGGCACCGCCTGCAACGCCGGTGGAGACTACCACGTCGGGCCGATAGTTGTCTATCATCTCGACCGCGCCAATGGCCGAGTTGACTTTCCCTATGCCGCACTTTTGCAACACTATCTGCTTGCCGCCGATTGTGCCGAGGATGAAGTCCTGGCTGTTGCGACGCTCCACCGTGGAGTCGTCGAGCAGCGACTTGAGCTGGACAAGCTCTTTGTCCATGGCTACGATTATACCTATCTTCATATGCGAATGTATCGTTTTGGTTGGCAAAAGTACATATTTTTAATGAATAACGGGCAATGAAAAATGAAAAATTTGGCTGCGCACGGCATCATGGCAAATATGGCATAATGTCGGAAAAACAGCGCATGGCAGTGACACTCTGACTTTTCGGATTCTACGTTTGACGCTCCCAGGACGGGCGCGGAGCGCAAGACAGCGCGCCACGGACTGCAGTCCGCCGATTTTCACACTTTTTACAACATTCCACATAACACCTTGGCAATCAGCCACTTGCAACCACCTCGACAACCATCGGCCGCCAACCGCAACGCAAAAGACGGCATTCAACGGTGCAAAAGACGGCCTTTTGAACCATGAAAGACGGCCTTTGACGCCGCCAAATGCCGTCTTCTTGAATGCGGACAACGGCATTTTCAACCGCGAATGGACGCATGACGCACGACGATAGAGCCATTCGCGCCAGACGGCAAGCGTTCTCACACGACGAATGAAGCTGTTTCGCAACTTCGCGTTGTAAAGATAACGGAAAACAGGCGTTGACACTTTGACACCCGAGCGGCATCTGCCGGCATGCTAAAAAAATCATGTTTTTCATGCATTCGCTCGTCATTTTACTTTATATATATTACTTTTGCACGTCAGAAACATAAAAGAAACAAATATCGACAAATAATGGAAACACTGAAGAAATGCCTTCCCGACGTTCTGGCCGTCGTGCTGTTCGCGCTGATTTCGGTCGCCTACTTCTTCCCGGCAGACATCGAGGGAAAGATACTTTACCGCCACGACTCCTCAGCCAGTAAGGGTCTGGGCCGCGAAATGGCCGAGCACAGGGAGCAGACGGGCGAAGTGACACGCTGGATGAACTCCATATTCAGCGGCATGCCGACCTACCAGACCGCCCCTGAATACGCCAGCACGAAGGGCGTGAACACGGCTGTCAAGGCTTACCACCTGTTCCTTCCAGAGAACGTATGGTACGTGTTCGTCTATCTCCTGGGCTTCTACATCCTGCTGCGCGCGTTCGACTTCCGCCAGCACCTGGCCGTCCTAGGCTCCATAATATGGGCTTTCTCCAGCTATTTCCTCATAATCATCGCCGCAGGCCACATCTGGAAGGTCATGGCCCTGGCCTATCTTCCGCCGATGATAGCCGGCATAGTGCTTGCTTACAGGGGGCGGTACCTGTGGGGACTGATAGTGACAGCCGTGTTCGCGGCGTTCGAGATCAACGCCAACCACGTGCAGATGACCTACTATTACCTGTTCGTAATCCTCTTCATGGTCATAGCCTTCCTCGTCGAAGCAATCCGCCAGAAGCGCATGGCGCACTTCTGGAAGGCCACGGCCGTATGCGCCGCCGCTGCGGTGATAGGCATCTGCCTCAACCTGAGCAACCTTTACCACACGTGGGAATACAGCAAAGAGTCCATGCGCGGCAAGAGCGAGCTTGTGAAAAAGCAGTCGGCCAACCAAAGCGCAAGCGGACTTGACCGCGACTACATAACCCAGTGGAGCTACGGCATAGGCGAGACGTGGACGCTCCTGGTGCCCAACACCAAGGGCGGAGCAAGCGTGCCGCTCGTGGAAAACGAGACTGCCATGAAGAAGGCCAACCCCGAGTTCGGCATGATATACCAGCAGATGGGCCAATACTGGGGCGAGCAGCCCATGACGCAAGGCCCCGTCTATGTTGGCGCCTTCGTGCTGACGCTGTTCGTCCTGGGCCTGTTCATCGTGAAAGGGCCGATGAAGTGGGCGTTGCTCGCGGCCACCGTGCTCAGCATCCTGCTGTCCTGGGGCAAGAACTTCATGCCATTCACCGACCTGTTCATCGACTACATGCCGATGTACTCCAAGTTCCGCACGGTGGCGTCGATACTCGTCATAGCCGAGTTCACCATCCCGTTGCTGGCCATGATGGCACTCAAAAAGATTGTGGAAGAGCCTGAATTGCTGACGAAACGCATCAAGGCGGTGTACGCGAGCTTCGCCCTGACGGGCGGCGTGGCGGCACTCTTCGCCCTGTTCCCCACACTGTTCTTCAGCGACTTCATATCATCGCAAGAGATGCGGGCCCTCTCCACGCTGCCGCAAGAGTACATTGCGCCCATCGTGGAGAACCTGCGCGAGATGCGCCGCGCCGTCTTCACGGCCGACTGCTGGCGTTCGGCGTTCATCATTATAATAGGTACGCTCTGCCTGCTGCTGTTCAAGGCCAAGAAGCTCAAGGCCGGTTACATGGTCGGCGCGATAACACTGCTCTGTCTTGTGGACATGTGGCAGGTTGACAAACGCTACCTCAACAACGACATGTTCGTGCCCAAGAGTGAGCGCGAGGCGCCGATACAGATGACAGAGACCGACCGCCTGATACTCGAAGACAAGACGGACATGGGCAACTACCGCGTGCTGAACCTGGCGTCAAACACGTTCAACGAGAACGAAACGTCATACTAC
Source organism: uncultured Prevotella sp. (assembly GCA_944320195.1). Taxonomy (GTDB): domain Bacteria; phylum Bacteroidota; class Bacteroidia; order Bacteroidales; family Bacteroidaceae; genus Prevotella. The sequence goes on from CALUGP010000004.1 coordinate 51,901, forward strand.
CACAACAGCATAGGCGGCTACCACGCCGCAAAGCTGCGCCGCTACCAGGACATGATAGACCATTACATCGCACCGGAGATGCAGAAGCTCATGCCGGCGATAGCCGAGGCGGGCGGTGACATGGCCAAAGTGAATGGCGACAGCCTGTTCCCCGTGCTCAACATGCTCAACGCGCGCTACTTCATCATGCCCCTGCAAGACGGCAAGACGGTGCCCATACTCAACCCGTATGTGTACGGCCCTGCATGGTTTATTGACCGCGTGACATATGTTGACAACGCGAACAAGGAGATAGAAGCCGTAGGCAAGATTGACCTGGGGCGCGAGGCGGTGGCCGACACGCGCTTCAAGGATGTGCTGAAAACATCCGCCGCACAGGACAGCACATCGTCGGTGAAGATAACCAAGTACATGTCTGACCAGATCGAGTATGACGTTTACTCGAAGAACGGCGGCGTCATAGTGTTCTCGGAAGTGTATTATCCGGGATGGACGGCCACAGTAGACGGCCAGCCGGCACAACTGGGACGGGCCAACTACCTGCTGCGCGCGCTCAACGTAGCGCCGGGACAGCACAAGGTGGTGCTGACATTCCGTCCCAAGTCGGTAACAGTCACAGAGACGGTAGCCTACGTCGCCTACGCCATCCTGCTGCTCGCAATAGCCGTGGTGGCATATCTTGGATACCGCAAGAAGCGCGCCGGAATGGAGTAAAGCCACCGGGCGCGTAACACACTGATACTCAACGCAATGCAAAAGGCCGTCTTTTACACGCTAAAAGACGGCCTTTTGCATTGCAACTGACGGCCTTTTGGAAGGCGAAAAGCCGTCAACCGCAAACAGGCCGGTCACATTATGGCCGAAGTGTTGCGCCGTTACGATGAAAAAGAGTATATTTGCAGCATGTTTTTAACGGCCAGAATAACGACAAGATGCAATTCAGGACAAAGGTAGCAGTCGGCAAGCCCGACTTCAAGATAGCACCCTGCGAGGAGATGCTGTTCGTAGGGTCGTGCTTCGCCGACAACATAGGGCGGAGGTTCAAGGAAGAGAAGTTCCGCGCTACGGTCAACCCTTACGGCGTGATGTACAACCCGGCGAGCATCCTGCACACGGTGAAACGGTGTGAGGACAGGCCGCGCGTGGCCCTGTTCACGCTCGGCACGAATCATGTGTACATACTCAACGAAACGGGCGAGATAGTTGACAACTGCGCAAAACGTCCGCAACGGCTGTTCACTGAACGCGAACTGAGCGTGGACGAATGCGCCGCTTACCTCGGCGAGGCTGTCGACATATTAAAAGAAAGACGCGAAGACGTGAAGGTAATAGTGACCGTAAGCCCCATACGCTACGCAAAGTACGGCTACCACGGCAGCCAGCTGTCAAAGGCCGTGCTGCTGCTCGCCGCCGACAAACTGGCCAAGGAAAGGCCTGGCAGGGTAAACTATTTCCCGGCATACGAGATAGTAAACGACGAGCTTCGCGACTACCGCTTCTACGCCAAGGACATGCTGCACCCCTCGGAGCAGGCCATTGAATACATATGGGAAGTGTTCTCGGAAGCTTATTTCTCGCCTGAAGCCAAGCGTTTCATTGAAGAATGGCGCCCGTTGAAGGAGGCTTTGGGACACAAGCCGTTCAATCCCGACTCGCAAGAGTACAAGGATTTCATGAATAAAACTATGTTAAAAATAGGCGAACTGTCAAAAAAATATCCGAACTTTGTACTTTAATAGTAGCCCACCCCAAACCCCTCCCGAAGTGAGGGGCTTTAGAATGTATTGCAATCAAGAACAACAAAACAAATAAAATATAAGGAAACACATCCCATTCCGATGACAAAAGCATTTCAGGCTCCCTCCCTTCGGGAGGGTTGGGGTGGGTGAAATATTTTTATTATGCTCTATTCAATTGAGAAAATAACGACTTTGATAGGCGCACGCCGCTATGGTTCGGCTGACGGCAACATACGTTGGATACTGACGGACAGCCGCAGCGTGTGCTTCCCCGAAGAGACTTTGTTCTTCGCCATACGCTCGGAACGCAACGACGGGCACAGGTATATAGCCGACCTTTACCGCCGCGGAGTAAGAAACTTCGTGGTAGAGGAACTGCCGGCCGACCGCGAAAAGGCTTACGCCGACACCAACTTCCTGAAAGTTCCGCACTCGGTGGAGGCCTTGCAACGCCTTGCCGAACGCCACCGCGACGAATTCGACATACCCATTGTGGGCATAACGGGCAGCAATGGAAAGACCGTAGTGAAGGAATGGCTGTACCAGTTGCTGTCTCCGCAGATGGTTGCGACACGCAGTCCGCGCAGCTACAACTCGCAAATAGGTGTCCCCCTGTCAGTCTGGCTGCTCGACGAACACAGCCAGGTTGGCATATTCGAGGCCGGAATCAGCCAGAAAGGAGAGATGCAGGCGTTGCGCGACATCATACAGCCGACGGTCGGCGTACTGACAAACCTTGGCTCGGCCCACCAGGAGAACTTCTCTTCAATGGAAGAAAAATGCCTCGAAAAACTGAAGCTCTTTCACGACACGAAGGCCATCGTCTACCCATTGGACGATGAAACAGTTAGGAGCTGCGTGGCAAAATACGACTACAAAGGCGAGCAGATAGCCTGGTCGATGAAAGATCCGGGTGCAAAGATGTATGTAAACAATGTGGAAAAAAGCGGAATATCGACGACCGTCAGCTATGTGTTCGACAGCAAAGAAGGCCGCTACACGCTGCCTTTCATCGACGAGGCGTCGGTTGAAAACTCGGTGACTTGCGCCGCCGTAGCCCTTCATTTGGGGCTGGACATGGAACAGATTGCCGAACGGATGCCCGCCATAGAGCCAGTAGCCATGCGGCTGGAGGTAAAGGAAGGGCAGCACGGATGCACCCTGATAAACGACTCTTACAACTCTGACGTCAACTCGCTCGACATCGCCCTCGACTTCATGAGCCGCCGCCCCGACCACGCCGGACGCAAACGCACGCTCATACTGAGCGACATCTATCAGAGCGGCAAGGCCGGAAAGGCACTATATAAAGAGGTGTCAGACCTCGCCAAGACGCGAGGCGTACAGAAAATCATAGGCATCGGCCCTGAGATCAGCGCCAATGCGGAAGCCATAGACATACCTGAAAAGCATTTCTTCGCCGACTGCCACGAGTTCATAGCAAGTCCGGAGTTCGGCTGTCTGCACGATGAAGTAATCTTGCTGAAGGGTGCGCGCAAGTTCAGTTTCGACCGTCTGACCGAACTTTTGGAACAGAAAGTGCATGAAACCATACTTGAGGTCAACCTCAACGCCGTGGTAAAGAACCTCAACCACTTCCGCTCGTACATGAAACCGACCACCAAGATAGTGTGCATGGTTAAGGCCGACGCTTACGGAGCGGGCGCGGTCGAAGTGGCAAAGACCCTGCAAGACCACCGCGTTGACTATCTCGCCGTGGCTGTTGCGGACGAAGGCGTTACGCTGAGAAGGAACGGCATAACATCGAACATCATGATAATGAATCCTGAAATGACGGCTTTCAAGACGATGTTCGACTTCAAGCTGGAGCCGGAGGTGTACAGTTTCCGCCTGCTTGACGCCCTTGTGAAGGCCGCACGGAAAGAAGGCATAACGGGATATCCCGTCCATATAAAGCTCGACACGGGCATGCACCGCCTCGGATTCAACCCCATGGAAGACATGGACGAGCTTATCGGCCGCCTGAAAAGGCAGAACGCAGTCATTCCACGCTCGGTTTTCTCACATTTCGTAGGCTCCGACAGCGACGACTTCGACAACTTCTCAGCCCACCAGTTCGAACTGTTCAAGGCCGGAAGCGACAAACTCCAGGCCGCGTTCAGCCACAAGATACTGCGCCACATGGACAATTCGGCCGGCATAGAGCACTTCCCCGAACGTCAGCTCGACATGTGCCGGCTCGGCCTCGGGCTGTACGGAATAGACAGCCGGGACAACTCCGTGATAAACAACGTATGCACGCTGAAGACCACGATACTGCAAATCCACGCCGTGCCGAAGGAAGAAACCGTGGGCTACAGCCGTAAGGGCGTACTGACGAGAGACAGCCTCATAGGCGCGATACCCATCGGCTACGCCGACGGCCTGAACCGGCTGCTGGGCTGCGGACGGTGCTATTGCCTGGTGAACGGCAAGAAAGCGCCATACGTTGGCAACATCTGCATGGACGTTGCGATGATAGACGTGACCGACATTGACTGCAAGGAGGGAGACACGGTTGAGATTTTCGGCGACAACCTGCCTGTAACTGTACTCTCTGACGCTATGGGGACGATACCCTACGAGGTGCTTACGAGCATCAGCAGCCGCGTGAAGAGAGTTTATTTCCAGGACTGACGCACAGCAGACATAAGCCCCTGACAATCAACAACATAGCTACACACAATACAAAAGACGGCCTTTTGGTTTCCAAAAGGCCGTCTTTTGTATTGCAATATGCCGTCTTTTGCAAGCCGAAAGGCCATGTTTTGCAACGCTGCCGAGGCGTTAAACTATTTTAACGAGTAGCCATCCGCTTTTTAAGGAAAAAACAGTAACTTTGCGCAAAACTTACTTAAACGCATACTATTAATCAAATTAATAACTGATGAACCCAATTCAAACTACCAAAATGACCAACTTCCGTTGGGTCATTTGTGCTTTGCTTTTCTGCGCTACGACGGTGAACTATCTTGACAGACAGGTTCTTTCGCTTACGTGGAAAGACTTTATAGCACCTGAATTCCACTGGAATGACGCCCATTACGGCATGATTACCGGTTTCTTCTCTGTCTTTTACGCCGTCGCCTGCCTGTTTGCCGGAAAGTTTGTAGACTGGATGGGCATAAAGAAAGGTTACCTGTGGGCCATCTTCATCTGGTCGCTTGGCGCGTGCCTACATGCCGGATGCGGCTGGGTGACCATGGAAGTAGAGGGACTCGACTCCGTTGCGGCCCTCCGCGCGGTTGAGGCAGGCAGTGCCGTAGCCGTGGCCATCGCGACGCTAAGCGTATGGCTGTTCCTCGTCTGCCGCGCCATCCTTGCTCTCGGAGAGGCAGGAAACTTCCCCGCCGCCATCAAGGTGACAGCCGAATACTTCCCGAAGAAGGACCGTGCGTTCGCAACGTCAATCTTCAACTCAGGCGCGTCGGTAGGCGCGTTGGCCGCTCCGCTCACCATTCCAATCCTCGCCAAGCACTTCGGATGGGAAATGGCGTTCATCATCATCGGTGCGATAGGCTTCATCTGGATGTTCTTCTGGGCTCACCTTTATGAGAAACCAGAGAACTCAAAGCGCGTAAACAAGTCTGAGCTTATCTACATCAACCAAGACGACGAAGACGAGGCCAAGCCTGTAGAAGAGGCAAAAGAAGAGAAGACGATACCCTTCATGCAATGCTTCAGATACAAGCAGACATGGTCGTTCGTGGTAGGCAAGTTCTTCACCGACGGTGTATGGTGGTTCTATCTGTTCTGGGCACCGGCCTATTTCTCCGACCAGTTCCACTATGAGTCATCCTCAACGATGGGCATGGCGCTAATCTTCGTGCTCTATCTCATAGTCACAGTGCTGTCCATCTACGGCGGATACCTGCCCAAACTCTTCGTTGAAAAGAAAGGCATGGGCCCGTATTCAGGCCGCATGCTGGCAATGCTCATCTTCGCGTTCTTCCCGTTGTTCGCACTGTTCGCACAGCCACTGGGTGCCTACTCAGTATGGTTCCCGGCAATAATCATCGGCCTTGCAGGCGCTGGACACCAGGCATGGTCGGCCAACCTGTTCTCGACAATCGGCGACATGTTCCCCAAATCAACGATAGCCACCATCACCGGCATCGGCGCAATGGCCGGAGGCATAGGCTCATTGCTCATCAACCTCGGCGCCGGCGAACTGTTCACATACGCCGAGAACGCCGGAGCGGCATTCTCGTTCCTCGGCTTCGAGGGCAAACCGGCCGGCTACATGATAATCTTCTGCATCTGCGCCGTTGCGTATCTCGTGGCATGGCTGATAATGAAGACGCTCGTTCCGAAGTACAAGCCAATCGTCGTTGAATAATATTTAACCGTCATTTATAATAAGAATGGAGGCGTACCAAATGCGCTTCCATTCTTTTTTTGTACCTTTGCATTGCCAAAGCAACAAGAAAGGAGCAACTACAATGAGCACCGTTATCTATCCTTCACCGATATTCGGACCGGTACACAGCCGCCGCCTGGGACTGTCATTGGGAATAAACCTTATGCCGGCAGACGGCAAAGTATGCACGTTTGACTGCATATATTGCGAATGCGGCTTCAACGCCGACCATCGCCCACGGCTCAAAAGGCCTACGCGCGAGGAAGTGGCAACCGCCCTTGAAACAAAACTGAAAGCCATGCAGGCCGACGGACGGCTGCCCGACGTGCTGACATTCGCCGGCAACGGCGAGCCTACGGCTCACCCACACTTCGCCGGAATAATAGACGACACCATCCGCCTGCGCGACCGTTACTGCCCCGATGCAAAGGTTTCGGTGCTCAGCAACGCCACAATGGCCATGCGACCGGATGTCCACGCCGCCCTGGAACGCGTGGACAACAACATCCTCAAGCTTGACACCGTAAGCCCGGAATACATCAACAAGGTGAACAGACCCACCTACCCCACCTACGATGTGAATGAAATAATAGAAACGATACGCTCGTTCAACGGCCGCGCCGTTGTGCAAACAATGTTCATGAGGGGCACAATGGACGGCGAAAGCGTTGACAACACCGGCGAAGAATACGTCCGCCCGTGGCTCGAAGCGGTAAGACATATCGCCCCACGGCTGGTCATGATATACACAATAGACCGCGAAACGCCCGACCACGACCTGCGCAAGGCCACGCCGGAACAGCTCAACGGCATACGCGACCGCGTCATGGCAATGGGCGTTCCGTGCTCGACGGCGTATTAGGAAACGGTGACTAAAAAGTGAAGAGGTAATGAAACAGGCTGTCCCGAACGGTTGGGAGCAGCCTGTTTCCTTACCTCTTCGTCATTTAACGGCAATCAGCCATGAAGACGAATACGACCGGTTGCGAGTTCATTTAAGTGCGAACACACAGCGAACCACGACCGGCCGGCGGCGGATCATTCCTTCAAGAACTTGTCCCAAATCTTCTTCAGACGCTCGACAAGCGGCTGGACAGGCGGCACTGGCGGCTCTTTTGGAGTAACAAAAGGGGTCTCCACCATGCCTGGCAACGGTTCCTCGACTGGCTGCTCCACGCCGCCATCCGCAGCGGTTGCAGTGTCACTGCCCATATATCCGGGCTCCTCACCGGCCTCTTCGGGGTCGCCTGCCGGTTCTTCAACGCTTTTTTCCGCGCTTACGGGCACCACTATGCCTGGTGTGCCGTCGCCGTTGGCCGTCTGCACGGTGAGCGGAATGTCGGCCGCTTCCTGCCTGTTGGTGTCCGCCTTGCCGTAGGATGTCGAGTAAAGCTTCTTTATCAACAAGCGGTAATGGTCGGCATCGTCGTCATGTCGGCCGTCGTCAATGCGGCCGAAGTCGTCGTTGTCATCGTCAAGTCCGGTGGCAAGGATGGCTATCTTGGCATCTTCGCCAAGCGAATTGTCATCCGACACGCCCCAGATTACTTCTATCTGCGGCGACAGTTCGTCCATGAAAGCGTCAATCTCCTGCAGCTCGTCAACAAACAAGGGGCTGTCAGGACTGGTATAGATGTTGAACAGTATGCGCTTGGCCTTGCTTATGTCGCAGCCGTAAAGCAGCGGAGAGTCGAGGGCGTTGACTATGGCTTTCTCCACACGATGCTCCCCGCCGGCGCGCCCTATGGCCATGATGGCACCGCCGCCGCTCTTCATCGTAGACTCCACGTCGCAGAAGTCAAGGTTGATGTCGCCCTCGATGGTTATCAGTTCGGATATGCTTTTGACGGCGTTTCCCAGTATGGCGTCGGCGCATTTGAACGCATCTTTCACCGAAATGCGCGTGTTAGAGTAAACATCGCACAGCCGTTCGTTGTTCACTATGAGCAGCGCGTCGACGTTCTTGCGCATTTCCTCGACACCCTTCAGCGCCTTTATTATCTTCTTCTCTTTCTCGAAATAGAACGGAATGGTCACCACGCCGATGGTCAGCATGCCCATTTCCTTGGCCACGCCAGCCACCACGGGGCCGGCCCCGGTGCCCGTGCCGCCGCCCATTCCGGCAGTGATGAACACCATCTTGGTCTCGTCCGAAAGCAGGCTTTTTATCTTGTCTATGCTCTCTTCGGCCTCCTCGCGCCCTTTCTCCGGCTTGCCGCCGACGCCAAGGCCGCGGTCGCCGAGAAGCACTTTCACGGGAACCGGAGAGTTGGCCAGCGACTTGCTGTCGGTGTTGCACACGGCAAACGTCACGTCGGCGATGCCTTCCTCGTACATGTTCTTAACGGCGTTGCATCCGCCGCCGCCCACGCCTATCACCTTGATGATGCGCTTGGTCATGTCTACGGGTTCGCCGTAGTCTATCAATCCATGGGTCCTTTCTGGCATAACAGTATGGTTTTACTGCGCAAAGGTAAGCATCTTTTCCATAACGGCAATGCCTCCGCAAGGCTTGCAGACGAAGAAAAACCGCCCGGCAGGGCCTTTTTCATAAAATAAAGAAGTATTTTTGCATCGTGGACATGACCGGAAACGACAACAAGGAAGCCGAGAAACTGGCACAGGAACTGCACTCCATCGTGGCGCGCCTGCAACAGACGGGCCGCTACGACCTGATGCTGAGGGCAATATCCGTGCCCGTACTGGAGCAGCTGTTCATCGAAGCGGCCAAGACAAGGCTGAGCCGTCTCGTCATAACGCGCGACTTCCGCTTCATCCTTGCGGACTATGACAAGGAGGTGACGCTCACTCCCGTGCACAAGTCTTTGTACATTCTGTTCCTCAACCACGAGGAAGGAATAGAGTTCAAAGACCTGGCCGACCACCGCGAGGAGCTGCGGCAGATATACCGCGGCGTATCTCCGGCCACCGACCCGGCACGCATCGACGAGACCGTTGACCGCCTGACCAATCCCACCGACAACGCCATCAACGAGAAATGCTCGCGCATAAAGGCGGCCTTCGCAGTGCTGATGGACAAATACTCGCTTAACTATTACATGATAAGCAGCCACACCACGCGCCACTTCAACAGCTCGTCGCGCGTGTGGTTCAAGCGCCTCAAGCTCATCACGCTGCCACGGCAGCTCGTAATAAGGGAATATCTGCAACCTTAGCGCACGGCATGGAGAACGGCAAGATAGTTGACAATTGTCAACTTCAAGGCACAAATGTCAATGCAAGAAAATCATAACAACCAGACTCCCGGCAGCCCACAAACCGCCATTTCATGACACCAAGGCCGGCAGTCAAAGACAAGCGAATGGTTAAAAGACGGCCGATTTTCACTCCACTTAACCAAAAACACCCTCCATTTCACGTTTATTTACACGTATTTGACGGCAAGACGGCTTCCGTTTGACGGCCTTTCGCCTTGCAAGAGACGGCCTTTCAGGATGCGAAAGGCCGTCTTTGGCAATGAGGAAGGCGGCTTTCACGCCCCGTAAAGGCTGTCTTCACAACGGGCGACAGCCGTCAGACGGACAAAGTAGAGCCGTTTTAAGACATCAAGAATGTTAATATTAACATTTCAACGGCATGCGTTTAACAATGCCGGAGAGCGACGGGAGATGAAAAAAACAGCATGTTTTTCTTGATTCTTAACTCCTAATTCTCAACTTATCAGTACTTTTGCACGGTTTTTCAAAAGACACATACAAACATGCCAAGCATCAACGACATGACCGTAGGGTCGCCCACGCGCGACATCATAAAGTTCTCGCTGCCACTCGTTGGCGGCTACATCCTGCAACAAATGTACCTGCTGATAGACGCGGCCATAGTGGGCCGCTTCATCGGCGTGGACGCGCTGGCCGCCGTGGGAGCGTCGTCGTCGGTGATGTTCCTCGTGCTGGGCTTCTGCAACGGAGCCTGCGCGGGCTTCGCCATACCGGTGGCGCAGGAGTTCGGAGCCAAGAACTACTCCAAGATGCGCGCCTACGTGGCCAACGCCGTGCGCATAGTGGCTGTGATAGCCGTGGTGGCCACAGCGGTCACGGCAGTGCTGTGCGACCGCATACTGGAGATGCTCAACACGCCCGGCGACGTGTTCCACGACGCCTACACATTCCTGCTCATCAACTTCCTGGCAATCCCGTTCACCATGTCTTACGACATGCTGTCGGGCTTCATCCGCGCCCTGGGCGACTCGAAGCAGCCCTTCTACTTCCTCATAGCGGCCTCGCTGCTCAACATCGCGCTCGACTTCGCCCTCATCATGGGCATGGGGCTGGGCGTAGAAGGCGCAGGCCTGGCCACGATGGCGTCGCAGGCGTTCGCCTCGGCGCTGTGCTTCACATACATAAAGAAGCGCATGAAGATGCTCATCCCTACGGGGCACGAGCGCGCGTACAACGACAAGATGACGGGCAAGCTGCTCATGAACGGCGTGCCGATGGGCATGCAGTTCTCGATAACCGCCATAGGAGTGATAATGCTGCAGAGCGCAAACAACGCCCTGGGCACGATGTATGTGGCCGCATTCACCGCCGCAGCCAGGGCCAAGTACATCTTCACCTGCGTGTACGAGAACATAGGCGTGGCCATGGCCACATACTGCGGACAGAACATCGGGGCAAAGAAGATAGACCGCGTGAAGCTGGGAATAGTGTCTGCGATGAAAATAACCGTGGTATTCTTCCTGGCCACCACGGTGATAATATATTTCTTCGCCGACGAGATGATGCTGCTCTTCATCGACGCGGAAAAGACCGACATAATAAGCATCGCCGCCCAATACATGCTCATTCCGAGCTACTTCTTCCTGGCTCTGGGCACGCTCACCGTGCTGCGCTACAGCCTGCAGGGACTGGGATACTCAAACCTGTCGGTGCTCTCGGGCGTTATGGAACTGATAGCACGCTGCGGCGTGAGTCTCTGGGTGGTGCCCACGTTCGGCTTCCTCGGCGTGTGCTACGGCGACCCTCTGGCCTTCGTAGCCGCCGACATAATCCTGATTCCAGCCGTATATTTCGTGTACAAAAGGCTGAAAAAATTAAGAGCTAAGAATTAAGAAGACACTCCATTTGGAAGTTTTCTTAATTCTTAGCTCTCAATTCTTAACTCTCAGATCAAGACGCGCTTACCACATCTTGCTTATCAGGCCAAGCTTCGTGGCCTCGATAAACTCGACAACGTGGCGAACCTCAGGCCCGTCGGGCACCTGCTCGCGCACCTGACGCACAGCGTCGAACACGCTTGTCTGTCCGTGGAACACCAGTCGGTAGGCGTTGGCAATGTGGTCTTGCACCTTCTGCGACACTCCGTGCATCTTCAGGATGGTGGCGTTTATGCCGCCATACTTTACGGGATTGTCGCTTGCGATGATATACGGAGGCACGTCGCGGCTCAAGCGGCTGCCGCCCTGAATCATTGAGCCGCGGCCCACGCGCACGCCGGCGTTGGCGATAACGTTTGACGAGAATATCACGGCGTTCTCGATGTCACAGTCACCGGCAATCTTCGTACCGTAACCGAACACGCAGTCGTCTGAAATCTTTGTGTCATGCGACACGTGTACACCCTCCATGAACGAGTTGTGATTGCCTATAACAGTCGTTCCGTCACAGAAAGTGGCACGGTTTATGACCACATTCTCGCGGAACGTGTTGCCGTCGCCGATAATCAAATGTGACGCGTCGCCGCAATAGTTGAAGTCTTGAGGCACAGCTCCGAGCACAGTGTTCTGATACACGGTGTTGCCGCGCCCCATGCGTGTGCCGTTCATCACGCTGACATACGGATATATAACGCAGTCGTCGCCAATCTCAACGTCGCCCTCGATGTAGGCGAAAGGATAGACAGTTACGTTCTTCCCTATTTTCGCCTTCGGGTCTATTTCTGCTTTTGGACTTATCATATCAATTTAATTCATAATTCATAATTCATAATTCACAATTATGCCTGCCGGCTTGAGGAGTGGTCGTTTCATAATCCATAATCCGTAACCCATAATCTTGTAGACACGCAACGCGCAAGCCAATTATGAATTGTGAATTATGAATTATGAATTTATTATTCCCTTCCTCCGCCAAGGGCGTAATAGAGGTTCACGACAGCCTGCATCTTGTAGAAGTCGTCCTGCACCTTAGAGAGTTCGGCGTTGAGCAGCGACTGCTGGGCCGTGATGACCTCAAGATACGTGCTGCTGCCCATGCTGAAGAGGTCTTTCGTATAATCTACGTTCTTCGTCAGGCTCTCTATCTGCTTCTGCTCAAGCTTCGACTTCTCGTCAGACGAGTTGTAAAGCACCAAAGCGTTGCTTACCTCAGAACCTGCTGAAAGCACCGCCTGCTGCCACGTGTTGAAGGCTTGCTCCTGCTGCGCTTTCGCAACCTTGAGCTGGGCAACAAGCTGTCCGTTCTGGAATATCGGCTGGACAAGGCTTCCTACGGCGTTGAGCAACCACTTGCCGGGATTGACAATGCCACCGCCGGAATTGTTGGTGAACGCTCCAGAGCCGCTGATGGTGATGTTCGGATAGAACTTAGAGCGTGCGGCCTGAGTGTCATAGAAGCACTGGGCGAGCGTCATCTCGGCGTAGTGTACGTCAGGACGGTTGTTGAGCATCTGTATGCCTACGCCTGTGCTGAACTCTGTGGGCAGCGACTGGTTCTCAAGCTTGCCGCGGCCGATGGTCTGCGCCGGCTGTCCGAGCAGCAGCGAGAGCGAGTTCTCCGTCTCGCGGATTTGGCGTTTCAGGTCGGCGGCCTGCGCCAATACAGAATAGTAATTGGCCTCAGCACTCTGCACACTGGTCTCCTTTGCGTTGTTAAGTTCCTTCTGCAGCTTCATCATGTCCCATGTGTCCTTGGTCAGTTGGGTCATGTTGTCCACAATTTCAAGCTGCTTATCGAGCATCAGCAACGTGTAATACATGTTCGCGATGTTTGCGATAAGGTTGGTCTTCACCACCAGCTGATAGTCTTTTGTAGCCAAAAGAGCCATCTGCGCGCTGCGCTTCTGGTTAAGCAAATTGCCAAAAAGGTCAATGCTCCAGCTTGCGTTGACAGGCAAAGAATAAGTCTTGGCAGCCTTGCTTCCGTCCCATGAAGAGATTGTTCCCTGCGGAGAGAACGTGAACGAAGGCACAAACGCCAGCTTGGCAGCCGTGAGCTGAGCCTCAACCATCTTCACATTGAGAGCAGCGTTGAGAAGATCTGTGTTCTTGGCAAGCCCCTGCTCGATGAGCGCCTGAAGCTGCGGATCGGTGAACACGCTGCGCCACGGCAGATTGCCGAAGCTCGTAGTATCGGCTACTGCCAACGTGTCAGTGTTTGAAGTCACGTCGCGAACCAGTCCGGTTGCGTTCACCTCCGGCCGCTCGTACTTGTTGTAGATTCCACAGCTGCTCATAAGGGCAGCTGCGGAGATCATTATCAAAATATTACTTCTTTTCATCTTACTTGTCATTTTTCTTGTTTTCTACCGGACGAGTGTACTGCAACAACTCAGTGTCGACAGTTGCATTGTCATCGTCAAACTCGATAGGCTTAATCTTCTCTTGCAGATATTGGAAGATGTAGAAAAGTGCCGGAACTATCAATAACTGGCAAATCATACCTATCAACATACCGCCGATGGCGGCTGCGCCAAGAGTCATGTTGCCGTTATAACCTACTCCGATAGGTATGAGCAACGGCATAAGACCGATAATCATTGCCAACGAGGTCATCAAGATAGGACGCAGACGGGCGCTTGCACCGAGAACCGCCGACCAAGAGAGAGCCATACCAGTTCTTCTTCGCTCAAGAGCGAACTGTACGATAAGGATGGCGTTCTTGGCCAAAAGTCCGATAAGCATGATGAGCGCGATCTGCATGTAAATGTCGTTCTGCTTTCCGAACAGGTCGGTGAATATGAACGCGCCGGCGATACCGAACGGTATTGACAAGATAACAGACAGAGGCACGAGGTAACTCTCGTACTGCGCACTCAGAATCAAATACACGAATGTGAGACAGAGAGCGAAGATTATCATCGTTGAGCTGCTCGATTCCTGCTCGGAACGCGTCAAACCTGAGAATTCGTAGCCGAAACCAGTAGGAAGAGTGTTACTTGCAACTTCCTCGATTGCACGTATGGCATCACCTGAAGAGTAACCATCGGCAGCGGTAGCGTTGACGTCAATTGAAGTGAACAGGTTGAAACGGGCGATTTCCTGAGGTCCGTAAACCTTGGTCATCGTCACAAACTCGTTGATGGGAGCCATGCCGCTGGCAGTGCGCACATATATGTTGTTCATGCTCTTCAAGTCTTCACGCATCTTCGGGTCAGCCTGGATCATGACACGGTAGAGCTTACCGAAAGAGTTGAAGTTTGAAGCGTACAGACCTCCGTAGTATCCCTGCATGGCTGTAAGCACGGTGCTCGGGTCAATGCCGCTCTGCTTGCACTTCGCAACATTCACGTCAATCATGTACTGCGGGTACTCCGAGTTGTAAGAGGTCATGGCCGTTCCAATCTCAGGACGCTTGTTAAGCTCAGCCAGGAAGTTCTGTGTTATCTTGAAGAAGTTGTTGACATCGCCTCCGGTACGGTCGAGCATTGAGAACGTCAAGCCGTTGGTTGCCGAGAAACCTTGCACCATAGGCGGCTGGAACGCCAATATCTGTGCGCCCTTGATGGCTGCCGTCTGCTTGTAGATCATGGCCAGCACCATCTTTGAACCCATTGAGTGAACGTCAAAATACTTCATGAAACCTTCTTCCTTGTCGCGCGCCTCAAACGACTTCAGCTTGATTACGAACGTACCTTGGTTGGTACCCTGGCCGGAGATGAAGTTATAACCGGTGATACGCAGGCGGTTCTCGATTGCCGGGTTGGTGGCAAGCATCGAGTCAACCTGGTCCATAATCTTGTTGGTTTCGGTAAGAGACGTACCCGGAGCGGTGGACACCGTACAGAACACCGTACCCGTATCCTCGTCGGGAACGAGACCTGTCTTGGTGTTCATTGCCGTCAATACGAGCGCGGCAACGCCTACAAGAACGGCAACAATGGCTATTACCGGCTTTTGCACAATACGGCGCACATCCTTGGTATAGCGCTCCTGCACCTTGCCGTAAGCACCGTTGAACGCCGCATGGAAGCGGTCGAGCCAAGACATCTTGCGCTTTGAGCCGTCCTCGTTCTTAGGCTTCAGCAGCACGGCGCACAACGCCGGAGAGAGCGTCAACGCGTTGATTGCGGAAATGACGATTGAGATTGCCATCGTGATACCGAACTCCTTGTAGAACGTACCGGACGTTCCGCCGATGAAAGACACGGGGATGAACACGGCCGACATGACCAAGGTAATTGATATGATGGCGCCGGATATTTCGTTCATCGCGTCGATTGAGGCCTGGCGTGCCGACTTGTATCCAAGGTCGAGCTTCGCGTGGACGGCCTCGACGACGACTATCGCGTCATCGACGACTATCGCGATGGCCAGCACGAGGGCTGAAAGCGTAAGCAGGTTGAGCGAGAAGCCGAACACGTAAAGGAAGAAGAACGTACCGACCAGAGACACCGGCACCGCGATAAGCGGAATGAGCGTGGAGCGGAAGTCTTGCAGGAAGAAGTACACAACGATGAACACCAGCACGAACGCCTCAAACAAAGTATGTATAAGGTCGTTCATTGAGGCGAAGAGGAACTCGGTAACGTCCTGCATGTATTGTATCTCGACACCCGGAGGAAGCAGTTCCCTCTGGTCGTCAATAACCTTCTTGATGTCGCTCACAATCTGCGTAGCGTTGGAGCCTGCGGTCTGTGTCACCATCATCATGACGGCCGGCTGGCCGTTAACCTTTGACGTTACACTGTAGTAAAGACCGCCAAGCTCTACGCGTGCAACGTCCTTTACGCGGATTATGTTGCCGTTGTCGTCGCTCGAGATGATCATGTTCTCAAACTCCTGCGGAGTCTGCAAGCGGCCCTTGTAGCGGATGGTGTACTCATACTTATTGTCGCTCTGCTCGCCGAACTTACCGGGAGCGGCCTCTATGTTCTGCTGGGCAAGCACGCCTGAGATGTCAGACGGCATCAGACCATAGTTCTTCATCTTGACCGGGTCGAGCCATATACGCATTGAATATGTCTTCGCACCCATCACCTCGCAGTCGCCCACACCGTTCACACGCTTTACGGCAGGAATGATGTTGATGTCGGCGTAGTTCTGGAGGAACTTCTCGTCATACCTCGCGGGGTCGCCCTTGATGGCCATGAGGAGCACCGTCGAAGTCTGGCGCTTCTGCACGGTGACACCCGCCTGGGTAACTTCGGCAGGCAGCAAGGCCGTAGCCTGCGACACACGGTTCTGCACGTTGACCTGGCACATGTCGGCGTTCATTCCCTGTTTGAAGAACACCTGTATGCTGGCCGAGCCTTCGTTGGTGGCGGTAGAGGTCATGTAGGTCATGCCCTCCACACCGTTGATTTGCTCTTCAAGCGGCACGATGACCGAGTTGAGCACGGTCTGGGCGTTGGCTCCCATGTAGTTGGCGCGCACGCTTACCGTAGGCGGCGCAACGTCAGGGTATTGCTCGATAGGCAACGACACCAGTCCGATACAGCCCAGGATGACCGTCAGTATGGAGATGACGGTCGAGAGCACCGGGCGTTTTATAAAGTTGTCTAATCTCATTGTATCTTTTTTTGTCGGTTATGGGTTCATGGGGTCACGAGGTTGTACGGTTTTTATGATAAGGCAGGCATTAGCCGCGATTCCGTATGACCGTAAAACCGCATCACCGTATAACCCAACATTTACTTTGTAAGGTCTTCCTTAAGTTTGTTAAGGTCGTTCTGGTGAGCGCCCATCTGGCTTGTCTTCTTCAGTTTCTCCTGATACTGGGCCTCGGTGATAGGCGTAATCTGCATGCCGTCCTTAAGAGTCGTCACGCCGCTCACTACAATCTTGTCGCCGGCCTTGAGCCCGCTCTCTATTATATAGTTCTTTCCGTCGTTGTTGGGGTTGACGGTCACAGGGCTGTACTTCACCTTGTTGTCACCGCCGAGGATGTAGACGAAATAGCGGTCCTGCACCTGCACCACGGCGTCCTGCGGCACAACGATTGCGCCCGTGCTTACGTGAGGCACGACGATGCTGCCCGAGCCGCCGCTCTTCAACAGATGGTCGGGGTTGGGGAAGTCGGCACGCATCGACACGGAGCCTGTCGCCTGATCGATCACTCCGCTCACCGCGGCCACCTTTCCGTCATGTCCGTATGTGGTGCCGTCGGCCAGCTGCAGCTTCACGGCCGGATATTCGCTTATCGCGGCGTGCAGTCCGCCCTTGGTCTTGGTCATGTCGAGCACGTCCTTCTCGGTCATTGCGAAGTACACCTGCATTGTGTTTATGTCAGACACGGTGGTCAGCGGCTCTGCGCTCGAAGCGCTCACAAGCGCGCCTACACGGTAGGGCAGGTCGCCCACCACGCCGTTGGCCGGACTGGTGACGTAGCAGTAGTCAAGGTTCTGTTTTGCAGACGCATAGTTGGCCTTGGCCTGTGCCAGGGCCGCCTGGGCGTTCTCATATGCGTTCTTCGACGATTGCAGCTCGTAAGTGCCTATCACGTTGTTGGCAAAGAGCTTCTGGTTGTTCTCGTATGTCAGCTTCGACGTGTTCAGCTGGGCGGCGGCCGAGTTCACGGCAGCCTTGGCCTGGCGCGCCGCAGCCTCGTAAGTAACCCTGTTGATCTCGAAAAGCACTTGTCCCTTCTTGACCGTCTGGCCTTCCTTGACATGCATTTTCGTAATGAATCCTGAAACCATCGGACGTATTTCCACATCCTGTACACCCCTGATTACAGCGGGATAAGAAGTCTGCAGTTCCGTGCTTTGCGTCTCAATGGTTCTGACGGCATACTCGTTGTCGCCCATCTGACCTTGTTGTCCGCCGCACGAAGCGAACACGACAGCAACTGCTGCAAGCAATAAAAACTTGTTCTTTTTCATACCTATTTATACAAACTATTTTGAGATTTTCATAAAATGCTGATGTCTTTGGCCGGCCGGAACGATGAAAACTATTCCATTCCGTCCGGTTTTCGGAGTGCAAATGTACACATTATAATTATATTATGGCGCAGGTCTAAATGATAATTATCGTGTTTTAACTTTATTTTGGCCGGAAAAGCCATGTTTAAAGGCATTCCGGCAGACCTGAGAGAAAAACAGGACAAGCGTTTTGCCTACCGATAGGCCATGCCGGAACAGGCAGCGGCACGCATGCCCTTGCGTTTTGAATGTTTAACATTGGCGTGCCTTGCGTTTAACATTCGCATTTCGTAAAACTGTGAAACGCGCCGCGCTCTGTGTCCGTTAACAGCGCGAATAGCGGCTGTAGAAGGAGCAAGAAAAAGCCGTTTACTGTGTAAAATGCCGTTAATTGCGCTGCAAAAGACGGCCAACGGCAACGCGAAAGACCGTCAACAGCGTTGCAAAAGACGGTCTTTCGCGTTGCTGTTGACGGCCTTTTGCATTACGTGGAAACGCTAACGGAAAGAAATATTGCCGCAATCCGTTGATTTACAAGCAAATACACGGATCGCGGTTTTCGCCTCATTTCCGCCCCAAATCCGCCCTTACCGTCATCATTGGCATTTTTGCGACTGTTAATTAACACTTCGCGGCATTGCTTTAGCTAACGAGTGTTAATGAAAAAGGCTGTTTGCTGATCTTGTTTATGGACATATAGTATTCTTACTTACCATTGATTGCAGCATTTGCAGACACACACTGTTTCAATCCAGGTGGTCGGTAACCGTCATTGCCTTAACGGCGACTTTCAGTTCCGCGCTCCGACGCGGAATCCAGTACATGCAGCCTGCACCCTTTAACTCCATGGATGTTTTCTGGATTCCGCGTCGGAGCGCGGAACTGAAAGTCGCCGTTAAGGCAATGACAGTTACCGACAGCCTGGCTAAAGGCAGGGCGTGTTCATTCAGTAGACATTATGTTTTATGCGTCAGAATTGCTATTAATCATGTGAACGTTCATTTAATTCATTCAAATGGCGGCATACGGCCTCGCCAGAACGTTAAAAAACGATAAATAGAATCGTCCGCCGTACCTTTTTCCGCCCCTTGGTTGTATTATAAGCAGTAACAAATTTCTCATCAATGACACGCATTACCATCCCCTCTAAGCGACTCCTGGCCGCGCTCGTGGCCGCGTTCTGCATGGCTGTATGCACGCAGGCGGCCGACAAGAACGGCCTTGTCACGCTTACACTGACCGACGAGCCGCTGCCCCAGGCTCTCAAAATGATTGAGCGGCAAGGCGGCAAGAGCATCCTATTCACCTACAAGGAGACGGAGCGTTACCGCGTAACAATGAACATAAAAAGCAAGACCGAAGCCGAGGCAATAGCCGCCGTGCTGCACGGCAAGCCGTTCTCGTACATCGAACGGAGCGGTTACTTCGTGGTGCAGTACAGCCGCAAGAGCACAGCCGGCGACGGAGTGCGTGGCCGGGTCACCGACACCGAAGGCCGCCCGATGGGCTTTGCCAACGTCATTATGCTCCGCGGGCGCGACTCTTCATACGTGGCGGGATGCGTTACCGAAGCCGACGGCACATTCGCCTTCCCCTCGATGCCTTCCGCGCCGTGCCTGCTCAAGGTGTCGTTCGTAGGCTGCAAGACGACCTTCGCGCCCTGCCGCAGCGTCAACGACATACGCCTGGAGAGCGACACGCGCCTTCTTAAAGGCGTGACCGTTACCAACGACCGCCCCATCATAGAGCACAGGGGCGGCACACTGGTGGCCAACGTGGCCGGAACGCCGCTCGCGCTTACCGGATCGGCCGACGAACTGCTCTCCAACCTGCCCATGGTTACTGGCGAGGAAGGCAGCTATGAGGTCATCGGACGAGGCGCGGCGGAGGTCTACATCAACAGCCGCAAAGTGCGCGACGCCACCGAGCTGAAGCAGCTTCAAGCCGACGAGGTGCTATCAGCGGAAATAATAATGAACCCGGGGGCGCGTTATTCTTCAGAAACAGGCGCCGTCATCCGCCTCAAGACCAAGCGCAAGAGCGGACAAGGGCTTAGCGGACAGGCCGCCGTAAACTGGTCGCAAGGGCGCAACGGGCGCGGCAACGAGGGTCTTTCGCTCAACTACCGCACAGGCGGACTTGACATCTTCGTGCGCGGACACTTCTTCGAGAACAACGATTACAGCTCGTCCACAACCAACACCGTCATGTGGACATCGTCCACGTGGCGCACCGCCATACATAATTCAGGCACCGACCGCAACGCAAATTTCCGTGGAGAAATAGGCTTCAACTACGAGCCTGACGCTCGTCAGTCGTTCGGCGTGCGCTACGTTCCGGGCAAACTACTCGGCACAGCGCGCTCCAAGCGGAGCGGAAACACCGTGGTGAGCCGCGACGGCGAGCTGGTGGAAGAACTTAATTCTCAGTCAACAATGGAAACGACGGCCGGCTGGAACCACTCCGTCAACGCCTATTACAACGCCACGTTCGGCCCGTGGGGCATCGACTTCAACGCCGATTACTACACGTCTGACAGCCATACGGGACAAAATGTGATGTATGACGGCGTTACTGACGCATCCTCTGTAAACGACGTTAAGAACAAGCTGTACGCCGTGAAACTGGTGCTCTCCCGGCAGATCGGCAAAGGCCAGATAGCCGTAGGCACAGAGGAGACCTTCACCGACCGGCGCGACCGCTTCACGCAGAGCGGCTTTTCGGCCGACGCCGACGACAATCTGCGCCAGTCTTACTACTCGGCCTTCGCCGACTACAGCCTCCCCCTGGGCAAGTTCAGCCTCACGGCGGGCCTGCGCTACGAGCATCAGCGCACGCGATACTATGAGGCCGGGGTGTTCAACGGCGGCCAAAGCACCACCTACAACGACCTGTTGCCCTCGGCGTCGGTGGACTATCAGCACGGCGACTTCAGTCTTTCGCTGTCTTACAGGTTGATGAAGCTTAGCCCGTCGTACAGCATGCTGTCGAGCGCGACAAGCTATTCAAGCAAATATCTGTACTCAAGCGGCGACCCGAACCTCGTGCCGCAGAAGCACAACTACGTCTCGCTGCTGGGCGGATGGCGGTGGGTAACGCTGAACTTGTGGTTCGACTACACGCAAAACATGTACACCACGTATTACAAACCTTACGACGACGCGGCGCATCCGGGCGTAATGCTTCAGACCATGGCAAGCATTCCGCACACCCGGCAGTATGGCGCAGCGCTCTCGCTAACGCCCAAAATCGGCCTGTGGCAGCCCAACTTCCAGGCTGACATAGACTGGTATGACGCCGACGCGCGCTGCCTTGGCATAACGAAACACTGGAACGAGCCGCGCCTTACGCTTAGCCTCAACAACTTCTTCACGTTCAACCACGGCTGGATGCTCCGCCTTTACGGCACTTACCAGTTTTATTCCAGGTCGAGCTACGCCATCAAGCGGCCGGTGGGCTACGTCGACCTGCGCGTTGTAAAGACGTTTTTCAAGGACAAGTCTCTCAAACTCGCGCTCAACGTGAAGGACGCTTTCAACACACGTTACTATCCATTCACCGGCTACGGCGACCGCACCTATTCATCAAGCGACAACCACCGCGACTACCGACGGGTGGAACTGAACCTGGCATACACATTCAACGCCACGAAGAGCAAGTACCGCGGACGCGGCGCCGGACAGAGCGAGAAGCAGCGTCTTTAGCACTTCTGCAGTGCGCCGGACAACCCGGCGCACGCCGTTTCCAGCCGGGAAAAGAGAGCATCCGCATGCGGCCATAACGGCAAGAGAATGGGAACAAATTATAATTAAGCATAATTTTATCCACGATTTTTGAGGAATCGCTACAGATTTAATATATTTGCATTCGATAATATCTTGTCATGGAAATCACATTTGATAAAGAATACCTGCGCCAACTGTATGAGGACGGCAAATCCACAGACAAGAAACACAGGTTTCAACCAAGAATAATATCGAGGTATCAGGCACGGATAAAGATGCTTGAACAAGCTAGTTGTGTGGAAGACTTATATCCGTACAAGTCACTACACTATGAAGTATTGAAGGGAGACAAGGCCGGCATCTCATCAATAAGGGTGAGCGACCAATACCGCATTGAGTTTACTGTATCCCAAGTTGCTGCCGAAACCGTTATAACAGTATGTAACATAATTGAGTTGTCCAACCATTATAAATGACATTTTGCGCCATGGGAAAGTATATTTGCCAACGCCCGATTCATCCGGGAGAAATATTAAAGGAAGAGATTGAATGCCGCAACATCACGCAAAGCGCATTGGCAGAACAGATGGCGATGTCATACAAGATGCTGAACGACATCTTAAACTGCCGCCGTCCGCTGACTCCTACCACCGCATTGCTGTTTGAAGCGGCACTGGGAGTTAGTTCTGACATGCTCATGCGCATACAACTGGATTACAACATGCGCACTGCACGTGAGAACAAAACGCTTGCAAAACGGCTGGAAAACATACGTAAAGCCGTTGCTTTGCTATAAACACGGCTTTGCCGGGCGGCCCCACGAACGCCGTTTCCGGTCAAAACAAGAGAGCCTCCGCATGCGGCACAAGGCAAATACCGCATGCGGAGGCTTTACTGTGTCCGCAGGAGAGACCGTCACGCCAGCCCCATTTCCCTGGCCTTGTCCATGAGCAGGGCCATGAGCGGCTCGCGCTCGTTGGGCACGCGGTTGTCGAGCACGGCGTCTTTCAGGTATTTTTTCAGTTCGCCCACCTCCCTTGAAGGCTTCAGGTGGAACATTTCCATTATCTCGGTGCCGTCTATGCAGGGCTGGAGCAGCCGCTTGTAGTCCTTTTCCTTGAGGTCGTGCAGCTTGGAACGCACTATGCGGAAGTTCTCGAGGAAATGCTTTTTGCGCACCTCGTTCTTGCTTGTTATGTCAGCCTCGCACAGCGTCATGAGGTCGTCAATGTCATCGCCGGCGTCGTTGAGCAGGCGGCGCACGGCACTGTCGGTCACCACCTCGTCGGCTATCACTATCGGGCGCATGTGCAGGTCAACGAGTTTACGGACGTACTTCATCTTTGCGTCCATGGGCAGCTTGAGCCTGCGGAATATCTCAGGCACCATTTTCGCACCCACGTAGTTGTGGTTGTGGAACGTCCATCCCACGGCGTTGTTCCACCGCTTGGTCTTGGGCTTGCCAATGTCGTGCAGCAGCGCGGCCCAGCGCAGCCACAGGTTGTCTGAGCAGCGGCTCACATTGTCGAGCACCTCGAGCGTATGGTAGAAGTTGTTTTTGTGCGCGCGGCCGTTGCGCGTCTCCACGATGTCGAGCGCGGTAAGCTCGGGCAGCAGGCGCGGCAGCAGTCCGCAGCGGTACAGGTCGACAAAACCCTTGCTAGGCGCAGCGGTCATCATTATCTTGTTAAGCTCCTCCTGCACGCGCTCGCCGCTGATTATGCGTATGCGGTCGGCGTTGCGCGCGAGCGCGTCGAACGTCTCGTCCTCGATGAAGAAGTTAAGCTGTGCGGCGAAGCGGATGCACCGCAGCATGCGCAGGGGGTCGTCAGAGAAGGTTATGTCGGGGTCGAGCGGAGTGCGGATGATGCCGTCCTCGAGATCGTCCAGTCCGCCGAAGGGGTCTACCAGCTCGCCAAACCGGTCCTTGTTCAGGCACACGGCCAGGGCGTTTATGGTGAAGTCGCGGCGGTTCTGGTCGTCTTCCAGCGTGCCGTTCTCCACCACAGGCTTGCGCGAATCGTGGCTGTAGCTCTCCTTGCGCGCGCCGACGAACTCTATCTCCAGCCCCTTGTACTTCACCTGGGCGGTGCCGAAATTGCGGAACACGGAGATGTGCGCCTTCTTGCCCAGCCTTTGCTTAAGGCCTTCGGCCATGCCGATGCCGCTGCCTACAACGACCACGTCGATGTCGTTTGACGGGCGTTCGAGAAACAGGTCGCGCACGTATCCGCCCACGACGTAGCACTCAAGGCCCAGCGAGTCGGCCACGGAAGAAATCAAGTGGAATATGTCTTTGTCTAAGAGTTGCGCCAGTTCGGCGTCTGATAGCATCCTCATTGTCATTGAATTTTAAAGCGGTTGCAAAATTACTTATAAGAATCAAGAATCAAGAACGAAGTGTTAAGAAATTTACATTTTCACAGTTTTGCCCTCGCCCCACAGCCGCGCCTTCACCGCGCTGCGGCATACCGCAAAGCCGCTCATGGCCGCCAGTTTTCCAATTGACGGCTAATTGCGTTGCAAAAGGCCGTCAATCGCACGCCAAAAGGCCACCTTTTGCATGCTAAAAGACGGCCTTTCGTAACACATTGAGTGTCAAAGGGTTAAAAAAGCGGCCAAAAGTTGGCTCACATCCGGCGATTTTCGTATCTTTGCAAAGGCCACAGGCATATCGCAGCAGGCCGCGTGTCACACTAAAAAACCACCATTATGAAACGACTATTCATTTACCTTATCCTTGCCTGCACGGCCTTGACGGCGTGGGGACAGACCATGGACGAACTGTTACAAAAGGCCAACGCAGGGGACGCCCAGGCGCAATATGAAATGGGAATAATATGCTATTCCAATGGGATTGACGGAAACGAGAAGAGCTATAGAGAAGCCATCAATTGGTTCATGAAAGCAGCAGATCAAGGACATGTAGCCGCACTATATTATGTCGGACTATGTTTCATCAACGGTACAGGCTGTGAAAAAAGTAAAGCATATGACAAATTAGGCGTAATTTGTTTGAAGAAGTCAGCAGAACAAGGTTTTGCACAAGCCCAAAACGAATTGGGCTGTTGCTATTTGTATGGCGAAGGTCTCACAAAAAACGAGAAAGAGGCTGAGAAACTGTTTTTCCAGGCACTGAAGAACGGGGACAACGACGCATACTTCAGCCTTGGACTTCTATATGAACGCTCGGACAAGGAAAAAGCCGTTTACTATTATAAGAAACACATGGACGCATGGTATAAGACATTTGGGAAACAGAATCCGACAACAGCCGAGAACATAAGAAAACTCGGAGTGGAATATAATCCGGCCTCACCATCGCCTTCATCCGGCTACAACAACAGCATGGCGAACAGGCAAGAGAGCACCGACAGCCAAACTGGCCCCACCGATCCGGTAGACCAATACAATCTCGGAGTAGATTATTATCAGAAAAAAGACTACGACAAAGCGGCATATTGGTTTGAAAAAGCGGCGGAACAAGGACTCGCAGAAGCACAATTAAACCTTGGCCACATCTATTACAATTATAATGACATAGGCGTAAGTTCTGAATGGGAGAAAGCGTTATATTGGTATGAAAAAGCGGCACAGCAAGGAAATGCAAAGGCACAGACACAGACCGGAATAATAACACATCTTTACAAAAGAGACGATGAAAAAGCAATATATTGGTGGAAGAAAGCCGCAGCCCAAGGTGAAGAGACTGCCATAGAAATGCTTGAACTCTTTAAAAAACAAGAAAACTGACAAACGAAAAGCCTGAAAGAAAGCTGCCAAGCATAAAAAGCCTTTGCGCCATCGGCTGGATACAACTTTTTAAAGAAACTAAGATTCTGTTAAAAAGAAGCGAATACATTTCAAGCAGAATTAACATAAAAACACTACAGATATGAAACGACTATTAATTTACCTTGTCCTTGCCTGCACGGCCTTGACGGCGTGGGGTCAGACAATAAACGAGCTTTTGCCAAAGGCCAACGCGGGGGACGCCCAGGCGCAATTTAAAATGGGAGAAATATACTATCTTGGCCTAAAAGTAAATGAAGACTATGGCAAAGCATACAGATGGTTTATCAAAGCAGCAAGGCAGGGCCACGCCGCAGCGCAATACTATGTTGGCCTTTGCTACCAAAACGGTGAGGGTATAGGCCAAGATGACGACATGGCCGTATATTGGTTCAGGAAATCCGCAAACCAGAACTTTGGTGAAGCTCAAAACGAATTGGGCTGTTGCTACATGTTAGGCGAAGGTGTCTATGAGGATTATGCCGAAGCCGAGAATCTATTTTTAAAAGCGGTAGCAAATGGAGACCATAACGCATATTTCAGCCTTGGCATTTTATATGAATCTATTAAAAACGACGCAAATAAAGCCATTTACTATTATAAAAAACACCAAGACGCATATTATAAGATATTCAAAAAAGCAAATTCCACAACAACTGAACGATTAAGCAACCTCGGAGTGGAATATAATCCGGCCTCACCATCGCCTTCATCCGACTACAACAACAGCATGGCGAACCGACAGAAGAGCACCGACAGCCAGGCAGACCCCACCAACCCAAACGTCCAATTAGTCCTTGGAGAAAACTTTTATCAGAAAAAAGATTACGAAAAAGCCGCATATTGGTTTGAAAAAGCGGCGGAACAAGGACTCGCCGATGCACAATTAAGGCTTGCTTTCATGTATAAGGATGGCGAAGGCGTAACCGCAAACATGGACAAAGCATTATATTGGGCTGAAAAAGCGGCAATGCAAGGATTTGACTTGGCACAAACAGAAACCGGAGTATTATATAGTACTGTCAAAGGCGATTCTGAAAAAGCAATGTATTGGCTGGAAAAAGCCGCAGCCCAAGGTGAAGAGACTGCTATAGAAATACTTGAACTCTTAAAAAAACAAGGAAACTAATGACAAACGAACAGCCGGGAAGAAAGCAGCCACAGCATAAAAGGTCTTTGCCCATAGGCTGGATTCAACTTTTAGAGAAACAAAAATTCCGTTAAGAAGGAACGAATACATTTCAAGCAGAATTAACATAAAAACACTACAGATATGAAACGACTATTCATTTACCTTGTCCTCGCCTGCACGGCCTTGACGGCGTGGGGACAGACTGTAGACGAATTCAAGAAAATGGCAAAGGCCGGGGACGTGGAGGCCCTGTACATGCTGGGAGTTTCATACAGTTCGGGGTTCAACGGCTGCAAACAGGACTATGAAGAAGCGTTCAAGTGGTATTCAAAGGCTGCAAAGAAAGGCCACGCCGCCGCACAATGCTCTTTAGGCTATGCTTATCTGTTAGGCCAAGGCACAAAGAAAGACATTGACAAGGCGATAGACTGGCTCAAGAAAGCAGCCGGGCAAGGCGACAGCAGGGCGCAAGAAGAATTGGGAAACATCTACTATTACGGCACATATGTGCCGCAAAACAAGGCCGAAGCCGAACAATGGTATCTAAAATCGGCGGCTTTGGGAAACACTAACGGTGCCTTCGCCCTTGGCCAAATGTATAAGGACACCGACAAAGACAAAGCCATCCATTACCTTAAATTGTCGCAAGACCTGTACCTTAAGGAATATGGGAACACAAACGAAGTAACGGACAAATTGCTGCGCGAGCTGGGAGTGGAGTACAAACCCGTGCAACTGACGGCTGACACAGGCGGCAACACAGAAGAGGATAAAATTACTGACGAGCAGAAGGAATCGGCAGATGACGATGATATTCTTGCAGACTTTTTCATCAACTACATTTTGGGAGGCGAGGAGACAACGATATCCGACATCAAGAAGGATGCCGAGAACGGAGACATGAAAGCCCAATACAACTTAGGACTCCGCTACGCCCGAGGGCAGGAAGTAAACAAGGATTATGCAAAAGCGGCATATTGGTTTGAGAAAGCTGCGAATCAAGGACATGTCGAAGCACAACACCTCATCGGCGTTTGCTATTATAATGGCGAAGGTGTAAAAAAAGACCTTACAAAAGCTGCATACTGGCATGAGAAAGCGGCGCAACAAGGGCAGGCTGAAGCACAAAGCTTCATTGGCACGTTTTACAGCGAGGGCATTGGTGTGAGCAAAGACCACGCCAAAGCTGCATACTGGTATGAGAAAGCCGCGCAGCAAGGGCAGGCCGAAGCACAATACAACCTTGGCGTGTACTATTATAACGGACAAGGCGTGGACAAAAACATAACCAAAGCTACATATTGGTTTGAAAAAGCGGCGCAGCAAGGACTTGTCCAAGCGCAATACTTCATCGGCCTATGCTACCATAACGGCTATAGTGTAAACAAAGACGAAACCAAGGCAATATACTGGCTCGAAAAAGCTGAAAAGCAAGGTTACAAGGACGCATCTGATGCCCTAAAACAAATAAGAACGAGCGCACCCTAAAACGTGTAAAAAGAGAAAGTGATTATATTTCAGACCGGAACAACGTAAAATATGACGACGATGAAACGACTATTCATTTACCTTATCCTTGCCTGCACGGCCTTGACGGCATGGGGACAGAGCATGAACGAACTGTTACAAAAGGCCAACGCCGGGGATGCCCAGGCGCAGTATGAACTGGGATATGCGTATTATTTCGGCGCAAACGGATGTGAAAAAGACTATGCAAAAGCATTCAAATGGTATTCAGCCGCAGCAAAACAAGGCCATGCCAAAGCCCAATTCGGCTTAGGCGGTTGCTACTCTTTAGGCAGAGGTGTAGACAAGGACTACGAACAACAAGTGTATTGGTACAAAAAAGCTGCGGAACATGGACTCGCCGAAGCACAAACGGCACTAGGCGAGTGTTACATGTATGGAGACGGTGTGCCCTTAGACAAGAAGGAAGCGGAAAAATGGTTCATTAAAGCGGCGAAACAAGGAGACGAATACGCATGCCTCAACCTTGGGAATCTGTACAAAACAGACGACAAAAAAGCAAAGCCATCTCTTATTTCAAAAAACACCAGGACCTCTGGCTTAAGAAGTACGGAGAAGTGAACGTTGTGGTTTACAACATCCTGAAAGAAATGGGAGTAGAATACAATCCCGGCCCGCCATTGTCTTCGCCAAACAACAACATGGCGAGCCGGCAGGAGAGCGCCGATAGCCAAACTGGCCCCACCGATCCGGTAGACCAATACAATCTCGGAGTAGATTATTATCAGAAAAAAGACTACGACAAAGCCGTATATTGGTTTGAAAAAGCGGCGGAACAAGGGATTGTCGAAGCGCTATACAACCTCGGAGTTTGCTACGCCAACGGCGAAGGTGTGAGTCAAGATTACACGACAGCTGCATACTGGTATGAAAAAGCAGCGGAGCAAGGATATGCCAAAGCACAATTAAACCTTGGGCACCTCTATTTTCATTATAATGGCGTGGGCGTAAAATTTGATTGGGAGAAAGCGTTATATTGGTATGAAAAAGCGGCACTGCAAGGAAATGCAAAGGCACAGACACAGACCGGATTACTAACTAATCTTTACATAAAAGACTATGAAAAAGCAAAATATTGGCTGGAGAAAGCCGCAGCCCAAGGAGAAAAGACTGCTATAGAAATGCTTGAACTTCTAAAAAAATATGGAAACGACTGACAAACAGCATGCTTGCATGCAACGACAAGCGCGGCAAAACATTGTTTATATGACTTTTATTTTGCAGTGCGCCAAACTTGCATTACCTTTGCAAAGAGAACAAGAACAGATATGAAAGCAAGACTATTTACCGCCGCCGTGGCCCTGTGCGCCATGCTTACAATGGCAGGCTGCGGCGAAAACGCTATGGAGAAGAAGGCCGGCGAACTGTTGGAGCAGGCCAAGACGGAATATGGCAACGGCGAACTGAAGAAGGCCCTGGCCACGATAGACTCGCTGCGCAAGAACTGCCCTGAGGCAATAGAGGCCAGGAAACAGGCCTTGAAGCTATACCAGGAAGTGGAACTGAAGCGCGCGCAGATGAACGTGGAGGCAGTGGACACCGTGCTGCAGCGCGTGGAACGGGAGTACACGGAGATGGAAGCCGCCGTGGACGCGTTGCGCGAGAAGAGCGCGGCAACGGTGGAACAGCTGCGCACGGTGAACCTGCTGCGCGTGAAGCGCGACTCGCTGAAAACCGTCTTCGACGTGGAGTGCGCCAAGATAAAATATATAAAGAAGAAGATGGAGGAGGAAAAGTAGTGACTTTAACTGCCAAAGTTATGCTTGGTTGAGATAAAATCATTATCTTTGCACCGACATACTATAATATAAATATGGTAAAAGACACGTCAAAGACCGAGGAACAGTTCCGCAAGGCGATGGCCGAATGCCGCTCGTTGTTCGAGAAGAAGCTGCACGACTATGGTCCCTCGTGGCGGATACTGCGCCCGTCGTCGCTTACCGACCAGCTGTTCATCAAGGCGAAGCGCATACGCAGCCTTGAACTGAAAAAGGAATCGCTCGTTGGCGAAGGCATAAGACCTGAGTTCATCGGACTGATAAACTACGGGATAATAGGTCTGATACAGTTGGACAAAGGCTTCGTGGACACGCCGGACATGTCAGTGGGCGACGCGATGCGCCTATATGACGCGTTTGCCGACAAGGCTCTGCGTCTGATGCTGAAGAAGAACCACGACTACGACGAGGCTTGGCGGTCGATGCGCATAAGCAGCTACACGGACTTCATACTGACAAAGATACAGCGCGTAAAGGAGATTGAAGACCTCGACGGCGAGACGCTGGTGTCAGAAGGAATTGACGCGAACTACATGGACATAATCAACTACGCCGTGTTCGGGCTTATAAAACTTTCGGAGTGACAAATGAGCCTGAGAAAAGTCTCCATCGGAATTGCCGTCAACCTGTGCAGATTCGCCGTAGCCCTGACGTTCATCTTCTCTGGATACGTAAAGGCCATCGATCCGCTCGGCACCCAATACAAGCTGCAAGACTACCTTGAAGTGCTGCATCTGTCGGCGTATGTGCCCGATTATGTGACGCTCGGCGCGTCAGTATTGCTTGGCGGAGCGGAGTTCTGCCTGGGCGTGCTGCTGCTGTTCGCAATAAGGCGCAGGCTTGTTTCAAGACTTCTGTTGCTGTTTATGGCCGTAATGACACCACTGGCCTTGTGGCTCGCAATAAGCAATCCCATAAAAGACTGCGGATGTTTTGGCGACGCTGTGGTGCTGACCAACTGGGAGACTTTCTACAAAAACGTGGCGCTCTTGGCTGCAACTGCAGCATTGTTCAAGCGGCCTCTCATGATGCCGAGATTCATAAGCCGCTCCAACCAATGGATTGTCACCACTTACACAGTGATTTTCATCCTCGTGTCAAGCAGCACAAGCCTGTACACATTGCCGCCGTTTGACTTCCGCCCTTACCATGTCGGGGCAAACATAAAGCAGGGAATGGAAATTCCGGAAGGTGCAAAACAGCCTGAATTCGAGACGACATTCATTCTGGAAAAGAACGGAGAGCGCCGTGAGTTCACCCTTGACGACTATCCGGACTCCACCTGGACGTTCATCGACAGCAAGACCGTACAGACAAGCGAAGGATACGTTCCGCCGATACACGACTTTTCAATACAGACGGCCGACAGCGGAGAAGACATCACCGACAGCGTTATCAGCCGCAAAGGCTATGCCTTCCTATTGGTTTCTCCGCATCTGGAATATGCCGACGATTCCAATTTCGGCGAGATAGACGCCATCTACGAATACAGCGTAGACCACGGATATCCGTTCTATGCGCTGACGGCAAGCACCGACGAAGCCATACAACACTGGCGCGACATAACCGGAGCGGAATATGAATTCTACCTGACCGACGAGACAACGCTAAAAACCATAATACGCAGCAATCCCGGACTGTTGCTGATAAAGGACGGAACCATCATAGGAAAATGGAGCCACAACGACCTGCCTGAGCTGAACTACAAGTCACCGAAGCTCGAAGATACCGAATACGGACACATGCCCGAACACACGGCTACAGGCAAAACAACCGAAATCTTGCTGTGGTACATCCTTCCGCTGATGCTCCTCGCATTCGCAGACCGCACATGGAAGTTCACCAAATGGATAAAGAAGAAAGAACATTCTAACAGAATATATCAACTTTTAAAAGGCAAAAAGAAAATGAGAAAGAAAATTGTAGCAGGTAATTGGAAAATGAACATGAACCTGCAAGACGGCATCGCTCTTGCCAAGGAACTCAATGAGACTCTCACAAACGAGAAGCCAAACTGCGGCGTTATCATCTGCACGCCCTTCATCCACCTTGCAAGCATCGCACAGTTCCTCAACCAGGACGTAATAGGACTTGGCGCAGAAAACTGCGCCGACAAGGAAAAAGGCGCATACACCGGCGAGGTTTCAGCTGAAATGGTAAAGAGCACAGGTGCCCAGTATGTAATACTCGGCCACTCAGAGCGCCGCGGATACTATGCAGAAACTCCCGAGATTCTGAAAGAGAAAGTGCTCCTCGCATTGAAGAACGGCCTCAAGGTCATCTTCTGCATCGGCGAAAGCCTCGAAGAAAGGGAAGCCGGCAAGCAGAACGAGGTTGTAAAGGCAGAGCTTGAAGGCAGCGTATTCAACCTCACAGAGGAAGAGTTCAAGAACATCATAATCGCTTACGAACCTATCTGGGCCATCGGAACAGGCAAGACCGCCACTGCAGAACAGGCTGAGGAAATACACGCTTACATCCGCAGCATCGTTGCAGAAAAGTACGGACAGGCCGTTGCCGATGACACTACCATACTTTATGGCGGCAGCTGCAAGGCCAGCAACGCTCCTGAACTGTTCGCTAAGCCCGACATTGACGGTGGCCTCATCGGCGGTGCCTCACTGAAGGCAGCCGACTTCATGGGCATCATCAACGCTTGGAAATAACAGCAACAAAGACAAGAGAGACGGCGGACAGGCACGCCACAAGCTGCATCCGCCTCTCTCTTTCACATTCATTCTTATTCACAATCAAGCTTCAACAGAAAATGAGACAATTCGCCGTAATATCGCTTCTGGCATTGGGATTCGCATCACAAGCAGGCGCACAGACATTCCTTGACGGGCTAAGGAAGAAGAAGCCTGGGGAAGGCACCGTGACCGTAACGCAAAGCCCGGACATCGACGAATTGATTGACAACACCAAACTCTTGAGAACACAACCTGCAACGCAAAAGCAGACAACACCCCAAAAGACCGCCACCACAACACGGGAAACAGCAGTCCACAGTGACAACATTGCCAAGACAACACACACGCAGCCTCACAATGACAGAAGCACAGACGCCGGCAACAACGAGAAAACAGAGCAGCCGGCCATCGACACGTCGAAAAAAGTGATGCGCTACGGCAGGAAAGTCACAGGCTACCGCGTACAGGCATACACCGGAGGCAACTCAAGAGCCGACCGCCAGAAAGCCGAAAGCATCGGCAACGCCATCAAGTCAAGATTTCCCGACCTGCCTATCTACGTGCATTTTTATTCTCCGCGATGGATATGCCGCGTCGGAAATTTCCGCACATACCAGGAAGCCAACGAGGTGTTGAAAGAAATAAAAAGCATGGGCTACAGGCAAGCATGCATTGTAAAAGGCAAAATCACGGTGGCATACTAACATCATCATCACCCAATCCTGAACCGACAAGTGACAGACAACCTGCACATGCCGGCATAGAAGACATTATCATAACATAACATCAAAATGAATCCTGAGACAGAATTCCGCGAAGGCCTTGACGACCTTGCATCCCACTACAAAAGCATTATCGAACTTTTAGGCGAAGACCCAGACCGTGAAGGCCTGCAAAAGACACCGATGCGCGTAGCGAAAGCAATGCAGATACTTACGCGCGGCTACGGGCAGGACGCCCACAAGGTGCTTCTCGACGCATTGTTCGAGGAAAAATACAGCCAGATGGTCATCGTGAAGGACATCGACTTCTTTTCTCTTTGCGAGCACCACATGATTCCCTTTTATGGCAAGGTGCACGTGGCATACATCCCCAACGGCTACATCACCGGGCTGAGCAAGATTGCACGCGTGGTAGACATATACAGCCACCGCCTGCAAGTGCAGGAGCGCATGACCCTACAGATAAAAGACTGCATACAGGAAACCCTCAAGCCGCTCGGCGTAATGGTGGTGGTGGAGGCCAAGCACATGTGCATGCAGATGCGCGGAGTGGAGAAGCAGAACGCCATAACCACCACGAGCGACTTCTCCGGCGCGTTCAACCAGGCAAAGACCCGCGAGGAGTTCATGAACCTGCTGCGCGGAGAGAGCAAACGGATATGAACAAGAAAAAGTGAAAAATTTTGCCAACGGATGCAAGATTTTCACCGACATAATGTTTAATAGGTAAACAAAACATAAACAACAAATAACAAAAATGAAAAAGTTTAACAAGTTATTCATCATCCTCTTGTGCTGCGTCGGCGCAATGTCTGTAACTTCATGCTTGGGCGATGACGACGATTATGGACTCGACCCTGAAACTTACCGCCAGTATCTCACACTGATGTCGGGCATGTATTACGGCGATTCATCTAAAGAAGAATACAAAAACAAGATTTATTTCTTCAATGACACCATCACAGACAAGGAAAATGAAAACAAGCAAGATGCCGTCGGCAATATCAGTTTGGCGATAAACGCACAAGACACAACATTCGCCATTTCAAACGTTCCCGGCAAGATATTCACCAAGGAACTGCCTGACGAGTATAAAGAACTGAGAGAGGCCATTAACAACGCTCCCAACCAAGTGCTCAGAGGCAAGCTCGATCTCAACCAAGTAAACAGCGGCTACGTGTATTTCCTTACTTACCCGACCAGCATCACATATTCGTCTTTGAATTATGGAGGCAAAGCGCATAAGGTTACATTGCGTTTCTACCATCCCTCATTGACTCTTGGTGTCTATGGCAGTGTAGACAATTCCAAGCAAGCCGTACAGTTTAACATATACCTTGCAGACATAATCATTGATGATGATTTCAACAATCCCATCAACATCTGTAAACAGACAACAGAAACGGAACTTAGGAAAGCCTTGTATCTCGTGTCTGTAACAAGATAACAAAACAACCGACAACAACAAAGACTGAACTATAACATAATAGCCAGGCAGCCTCCTGTACGAAAACGAATTCGCACAGGGGGCTGTTTTTATATCTATCCGTAAAAAAATATTACTAAAAATCGTTAACTTTGCAACACAAAAACCACAACAAAAATACACCTATGAAGAAAACAATCTTTCTCTTGTTCGCTCTCGTCACGGCATTCACTGCCACGGCGCAAACCATCGAAGGCAGCTGGACTGGCAAACTCGACGTAATGGGAACACAGCTGAGCATCGTCTTCAACATAACCAAAGGCGACGGCGGAACGTTTAAATGCACCATGGACAGCCCTGACCAGGGTGCCAAAGACATACCGGCGGAAATAACGGTGACCGGCGGCACGAAGGTGAAAATCACCGTGCAGGCCATCAACGCGGCGTATGAAGGAGAGCTGAAAGACGGGCTCATAAAAGGCAATTTCAGCCAAAACGGCATGTCGTTACCCCTCGAGCTGAAGCCGGGAAAGGTGGAACGCAACCGCCCTCAGACGCCGAAAGAGCCTTATCCGTACAAAACTGAAGAAGTGACGTTCACCAACACTGCCGACAACGCCACGCTCAGCGGAACCCTGACCTACCCCACCGACTACGAAACAATGGAGAAAACCACCATGCCCGTGGTAATAATGGTGACCGGCAGCGGCGCGCAGAACCGCGACGAGGAACTGTTTGACCACAAGCCTTTCCTCGTCTTGGCCGACTTCTTGGCACGCAACGGCATAGCCTCGCTGCGCTATGACGACCGCGGCATTGGCAAGTCGACCGGCGACGCGGCCTCGGCTACAACAGAAAACTTTATGAAAGACGCGCAGGCCGCCATTGACTTTGCACGCAATACGGGCAAGTTCGGCCCCGTGGGAGTGCTCGGCCACAGTGAGGGCGGCGCCATAGCCTTCATGCTCGGGGCGCGTGGCAAGGCCGACTTCATAGTGAGCATGGCCGGACCCGGCATCAGTGGGAAAGACATCCTGCTTGCGCAGAACCGCATGGGACTGACCCAGAGCGGCGTGCCGGCCGACATAACCGATGACTTCTGCAAGGTGCTTGACAAGGTGTTCGACATCATGGCTTCAGGCGAAAAGGTCTCACAGCCCACAATGAAAGTAACAGAAATAGCCAAACAGACGGACGTCACCCTGCCCGCGCCGCTCGTGCAGAACCTCGCCAAGTCACTGGAAATCAGCACGCCGTGGCTTAGATACTTCATTGCCTACGACCCGTCGGCCGACCTCCGCGCCGTAAAATGCCCCGCGATGGCCGTCAACGGTTCGAAGGACGTGCAAGTGTCAGCCTCCGAAAACCTTGCGGCCATCCGCCAGTTGCTGCCCTCGGACAGCCTCAACCTCGTGAAAGAATACCTCGGACTGAACCATCTCTTCCAGCACTGCGCCACCGGCATGACGACGGAATACGCCCAGATAGACGAGACCCTGTCGCCCGAAGTGATGCAGGACATCGCCGGTTGGATAAAGAAAGTTGTCCGCAAATAACTGCCGATGGATGAGACTGTGCCGTTTGCTGCGGCATTCTTTATTGTCAAAAACGCCGTGCAGCACCCATTCAGGATGCCGCACGGCGTTTTTGACATTTCATCCCCACAAGGCGTCAGCCGATGGGATGCACCACTTCCACCCGCATTCCCAAGGCGTTCATTATCCTATAGAACGTGGCAACGCTTGGGGTTATCAGTCCCTTTTCAATCCTTGAGATATACGATTTCGTCACATTAATTCTCCTTGCAAGCTCTGCCTGCGTCACTTTCGCTTCCTTCCTTGCGTCGAGCAATATCTGCGACGTGTAAAACTCGTAAGCCTCTTCATCAAACTTTGTACGTTCCGGAGTGCCAGTCTTTCCGTATCTCCGTTCAAGAACAGCACTGTAATCATTTATTTGATGATTGTTTGTCTCCATAATAAGCCTCCTTTATCTTTAATGCCTTGTCTATTTCCGATTGCGGTGTCTTTTGTGTCTTTTTCTGAAATCCGTTGAACAGCACCACTATTTGTCCTTCGTCAAAGATGAAAAACACACGATATATATTGCTGTTATATTCCATTCTCAACTCATATAGGCCGTCACGCAAGGACTTTATAAACTTTACAGGCAGACTGTCCTCACTTTCAAGCAATGAAATGATACAATCCAGCTTTATTAACTCTTTTTCAGTAAGAGTGGATATGAACCTTTCAAAGTAGCCCCCATACGTTATAATTCTCCTTTTCATGATGCAAATATAATACAAGTTTCAATATAATGCAACCTTATCACTCTTTTTTTGAGTCCTCATCAATGTTTTTCTGTGATATACATCTTTGTGAAATAAAAAAAGATTGGGCTTCGGCATATTACCGAAGCCCAATCTTTCAGCTTTGTGTCGGGATGACTGGACTCGAACCAGCGACCTCACGCCCCCCAGACGCGTGCGCTAACCAACTGCGCTACATCCCGTTCCATAAGCGAGTGCAAAAGTACACACTTATTGTGAAACGGCCAAATTTTCAGCCGTTTTTTTCATCTTTTACGTCAAAAAACATGAGTTTTCAAGTCATCTTACTATCCAATGGCATGCATGCGGCGGCAAATACGCAACAGCGTGATACTGGCGGTTTTGCAATTCATGGCCTTTTGGCTTGTAAAAGGCCATGAATCGCAACGCAAAAGACGGCCTTTTACAACGCAAAAGGCCGTCTTTTGAAAAACAACCGTCAAACAGGCACAAAACAGGCGACGGCAAGCCGTTTTCTCGAAAATATTTATTAATATTGCATACAGACTATCAACAATGAAAAAAAAGACGCATATCATGAACAAAAGACTCCTCATCCTGCCCGTGGCAGGCATGGTGATGGCCGCCAACGGACAGACGGCGCAGCCGCAGCTGACTTACCCCGAGACGGCGAAAACAGACGTGGTGGACATGTATTTCGGCACCGCCGTGCCCGACCCTTACCGCTGGCTGGAGAACGACACGAGCGCACAGACGGCCGCATGGGTGGCCGCGCAAAACAAGGTTACCGGCGAATACCTGGCCCGAATACCCTTCCGCAATGCGCTGCTGAAGAGGCTCACCGACGTGGCCGACTATGAGAAAACAGGCGCTCCGTCAAAGAAACACGGCAAATATTACTTCTACAAGAACGACGGACTGCAAAACCAGAGCGTGCTCTACGTGCAAGACAGCCTTGACGGAACGCCCCGCGTGCTGCTCGACCCAAACAAGCTGTCAGCCGACGGCACCGTGGCGCTGACGGGAACGAGCTTCTCGCACGACGGCCGTTACATGGCCTACACCATCTCGCGCAGCGGTTCAGACTGGACAGAGATATACGTGCTCGACGCCGCCACAGGCCGCCAGCTCGGCGACCACATAGTGTGGGCCAAGTTCACGGGCGCGTCATGGCGCGGTGACGGCTTCTATTACAGCGCATACGACGCGCCCGAGGAGGGCAAGGAATACTCCAACGTGAACGAGAACCACAAGATCTACTACCACAAAATAGGCACTCCGCAGGGCGAGGACAAGCTTGTCTACGAGAACAAGGCTTATCCCAAGCGCTTCTACTCGGCCAGCGTAAGCGATGACGAGACGCTGCTCTTCATCTTCGAGAGCGGCGACGGGGCCGGCAACGCCGTCTACGTGAAAGACCTGACCAAGCCAGACGCACAGCTGACGGCCATGGCTACCGACATGAGATACCAATATTACCCCGTAGAAACGATTGACGGCAAGACATACATCTTCACCAACTACGGCGCGCCAAAAGGTCGGATAATGGCCGCAACGGCAGACAGGCCGGCACTGCGGGACTGGACCGAGGTGGTGCCTGAAGGCCGGTCGGTGCTATCCGGAGCGCAGGTAATCGGCGGAAAGCTGCTGCTCACGTACGACAAGGACGTGGCCAACCACGCCTATGTGTACTCGCTGGACGGCAAGATGGAGCACGAGGTCAGCCTGCCCGGCCTCGGCTCGGTGGGCTTCACAGGCGACAAGGACGACCGCGAATGCTTCTTCACCTTCACGTCGTTCACCGTTCCCGGCGCGGTCTACCGTTACGACATCGACAGCAACACCTATTCGCTGCTGCGTGCGCCCAAGGTTGACTTCGACGCCGACGGCTTTGTAACCGAACAAGTGTTCTATCCCAGCAAGGACGGGACAAAGATACCGATGTTCCTGACGTACAAGAAAGGTCTGAAACGCGACGGCCGAAACCCCGTCTTGCTCTACGGTTACGGCGGCTTCAACATCAGCCTAAACCCCGGGTTCTCATCTTCACGCATTCCCTTCCTTGAAAACGGAGGCATATACGCGCAGGCCAACCTGCGCGGAGGAGGCGAATACGGCGAGGAATGGCATCTGGCCGGCACGAAAATGATGAAACAAAACGTGTTTGACGACTTCATCGCGGCGGCCGAGTGGCTGATATCCAACGGATACACCAACAAAGACAAGATTGCGATAAACGGCGGCTCAAACGGCGGACTGCTCGTGGGCGCGTGCATGACGCAGCGGC
This sequence comes from uncultured Prevotella sp., assembly GCA_944320195.1. Taxonomy (GTDB): domain Bacteria; phylum Bacteroidota; class Bacteroidia; order Bacteroidales; family Bacteroidaceae; genus Prevotella. Next base: position 91,414 of record CALUGP010000004.1, read on the forward strand.
CCGACCTGTTCCGCGTGGCCGTTCCTCAGGTGGGAGTGATGGACATGCTTCGCTATCACAAGTTCACCATCGGGTGGAACTGGGCCAGCGACTACGGCACAAGCGACGACTCCAAGGAGATGTTCGAGTATCTTAAAGGCTATTCGCCCCTGCACAACCTCAAGAAAGACACCCGTTACCCGGCCACGCTCGTGACGACGGCCGACCATGACGACCGCGTTGTGCCCGCCCATTCGTTCAAGTTCGCCGCCACCTTGCAGGAATGCAACGACGGAACCACCCCCACCCTCATCCGCATTGACAGCAAGGCGGGCCACGGCGCGGGCAAGCCGATGAGCAAGGTGCTCGAGGAACAGGCCGACATCTACGGCTTCATAATGTACAACCTGGACATGGATTTCCATGCGGAATAAGCCCGTAAGCATGCCATGCTCCACTTTCATTGCAACAGAAGGCGGCGCGTGGCATTGCAAAAGGCCGTCTTTCGCAATGCAAAAAGCCGTCAATCGGCCTGCAAAAGGGCATCTTTTGCAGGCCGATTGACGGCTTTTTACAATACGTTCCGTAACTCACTGACTGTCAAGCGATTAGAACCTCACCACACGCGAGCCGTCGGCAGTCTCCTCTATTGTCACCTTCACGGCATCTTCAGGCAACAGGCTCTCTATCAGCTCGGGCCACTCTATGAAGCAAAGTCCGCCACCGTAAAAGTATTCCTCATACCCCATGTCATACACCTCGTCGAGCTTCTTGATGCGGTAGAAGTCGAAGTGATAGACGGTTTCGCCCGAAGTCTCCGACGTGTATTCGTTGACTATGGCGAACGTGGGCGACGTTATCACGTCATCCACGCCCAATACCTCACACACGGCCTTGATGAACGTGGTCTTGCCCGCGCCCATCTTGCCGTAAAACGCGAACACCCTGCCTGCGCCCATGTTGTCTACAAACTGGCGCGCGGCCTCGTTGATGTCGCTTAGATTGCTGATTCTTATTTCCATAATGACATATATTTAGCACCCACCCCAGCCCTCCCGAAGGGAGGGAGCTTGAATAGCAACACACAGCAAAGTGGGTTTGTTTCTGTAAAAACATTTATGCCTCTATTTTGGTTGCTGCATACCGCCGACCGTACACACACCATATATCTTGCATATATTGAGCCAACAGGCAAAGCACGTCACGCTCCCTCCCTTTGGGATGGCTATGTTGGATGTCAGCTTAATACGGCATCACCTCTTCCTCGGCCTCATCGTTACCAGAGGAACGAGCATCTCCTCCATCGATATGCCGCCGTGCTGGAAGGTGTCTTTGTAGTAGGACACGTAGTAGTTATAGTTGTTCGGGTAAGCGAAGAAAGCGTCGCCTGTGGCGAAAACGTATGAAGTGCTCAGGTTCGGGGCAGGCAGCATGGCCCTGTGAGGCTCCTTTATGGCGAACACCTCTTTCTGGTTGTAATTCAGGTTCTTGCCGAACTTATAGCGAAGGTTGGTGTTCGTGTTCCTGTCTCCTATTATCCTGACCGGCTTGGAGGCGCGTATGCTGCCGTGGTCGGTAGTCAGCACCACGGCATATCCGCCACGGGCAAGCATCCTGAAAAGCTCAGACAGCCCCGAATGGCGGAACCAGCTGAGGGTTATGCTACGGTAAGCGGCCTCGTTGTTGGCCAGTTCGCGCACCATCTTTGACTCCGTGCGGGCGTGGCTAAGCATGTCGATGAAGTTGATTACAAGCACGTTCAGGTCGTTGGCCGACAACGAATTGAACTTCTGCAAGAACTTCTCCACGCCCGCGGAGTCGTTTATCTTGTTGTAAGAGAAGATGTCGTGGCGGCGGAAACGGTCCAGTTGGGTCCTGATAAGCGGCCCTTCGTTGAGGTTCTTGCCCTCCTCCTCGTCCTCGTCCACCCACAAGTCGGGAAACATCGAGGCTATCTCCACCGGCATGAGGCCGCTGAATATGGCGTTGCGGGCGTACTGAGTGGCGGTGGGAAGTATGCTTACGTATGTCTGCTCGTCGATGTCGAACATGTCGCCTATCTCTTTTGCAAGCACGCGCCACTGGTCAAGGCGGAAGTTGTCGATGACAATCATGAACACCTTTTCGCCCCCGTCGAGCAGCGGAAATATCTTCCGCTTGAACACGTCCACGCTCATCAGCGGACGTTTTTCGGCTTCTGCAGGCCTTGGCTGCCGCATCGCGCGTGGCGCATGCGCCCTTGCCGGCGCGCCGGATGCGGGCTGGTGGGCTGCGGCAAGGTCTTCCATCCAGTCCATGTAGTGCGCTTTCACATACTTGGCAAAGCCGTTGTCGGCCTCCTCTTTCTGCATCCTGAGCATCTCGGCCATGCCGCTGTCTGTCGAGCTGAGCTCCAGTTCCCAGTGCACCAGACGGCGATAGATGTCCATCCAGTCGCCGATTGTCCCACACGCGCTTATCTGCATGGCAATGTCCTGGAAGCTTTGGCGGTATCCGCTCTGCGTAACCTCGGTCACAATTTCCCTGCGGTGTATGTTCTTTTTCAGCGAAAGGAGAATCTGGTTGGGATTGACGGGCTTTATGAGATAGTCGGCTATCTTGGAGCCTATGGCCTGGTCCATGATGTTTTCCTCCTCGCTCTTGGTCACCATCACCACCGGCGTGGCCGGCGAAAGCTCCTTGATGCGCTGCAGGGTTTCAAGTCCGCTGAGCCCGGGCATCATCTCGTCGAGCAGAATCAGGTCGAAAGTCTTTTGCCGGCACAGGTCTACCGCGTCGGTGCCGTTGGTCACGGTCATCACGTCATAACCTTTTTTCTCAAGAAAGAGTATGTGGGCGCGGAGCAGTTCCATCTCGTCATCCACCCATAAAAGTAATCCGTTGCTCATGGTTACATTGTTTACCTTTTTACTTTTTTACCGTTTTACCGTTTCCGTCTCACCTTCTCGCTCTCTCATCTTCTCAGCTTTTTAAAACCCGTCAAGCTCATAGTATTCGTCCTCAAGTTCAAAGCCGTCTTGGCGGTTGTCCTCCGTGGGAGCGTCGTTGCCGCCGTCTTCAGCGCCGCCGGAACCGTCGTTGAACTCAATTATCAGCCCGTCTTGCGGCAGGTTGTTTTCTTCGGTTTTTTCATTGACGGCCTTTTGGCTTCCAATTGACGGTCTTTCGCCTTGTTGTTTGCCGCCTTTTGCAGGCTCATTTGCCGTCTTTTGCACAGGCGTTGCGGGCGGAGCGTCGGCCGGATCGGGAATAATCACCGTACCGTTCTGTGTGTCAGGCACTTCCGTCGAGGTTTGTCCTGTCTGCGGCTCGTTGTCTATCATAAACATGTTGCCCGTGTCTTGCGGCCCGGCCGGCGGCGTGCCGGTCTCCGCGTCGGGCATGACGGTTATGCCGCCATCATCCGGCTGACCATCCTCCGGCTCGTCGTCAGCGAACAGTCCGCCCTCTATTACTCCACCGTTATACAATCCTTCGCCGCCGTCTGAGCCAAGCTCGCCGCCCGGCTCTATCTCTATGCCGGCCGGCTCGGCAAGCAGACGCACCGTGCTTACCTTCAAAGGCACGAAGTGTTGTTCATAAAACTTGTCGTAATCATTATAGCTGTACTGAGTGCCAAGAAGTTCAAGGTTGGCATCGCTGATTACGACAGGACGCGCCTTGGCGGCCAGACGGGCCACATTGGCGTTGCCGTGAAGCTGGCGCGCATACTGCAAAGCCTCGTCGTAACTCAAGAATCCGCTCACCCTCATGCGCATAAATCCGCCCTGTTCGTCGGTCACGATGTCAAAGTTACGCACGATGAAGTTGGTGAAATTGAATCTCGCAAGTTCAAAAAGCAACCTGTTGCCGTCTACGGAGTCGGGCTGATACACCAACAGGAACGAGAAGGGCACGTTGCGTTCGGCCACAAACGTGCGCGCGGCGACGGAGTCGCTGTCGTTGAGCACAACCGTGCGGCGCTCCCAGATGATGCTAATGTCAAACTTTCCGCCGTACAACGGCCGCCCGGCCTTCACTCCGTTGATTATCATTCCGGCCATTTCGCCGACCTCGCTTTCGGGATATTTGCTTATAATCTCTTGCATGTCGGCCAGGCATCCGTCGCTGTCGCCGCTGTTGAGCTTGCCCAGTCCGCCTATGAAGATGAACTTGTCACGGTTGGCTCCCATGGGAAACCGCGAGGCCGAAAGTTCAGTGTTGGCCGCCACTTCGTCAAACCTGTCAGCCTTGAAGGCATCGTATGTGGCTGCATACAGGGAGTCTTCTATGTGTTCGCCGAAGCGCGCGTTGGCCTCATAGTCGGGGGCAGAGAGCAGCACTGTCCACTTGCTTTCCGAGAAATCGCGCTTGAGCAAGTCAAGATACGTGTGGGCACGCGCCTTGTCACGCCGCCGCGAATATAATAAGAAAAGGTGATAGTACGCCTCATCCATGTTCTCGTAACCGGCGTAATTGTCCGTAAGGCGGCGCAAGCTCTTCTCGCCCAACGCAAGGTTGTCAAGCTTGTCCTTGAAAATTACGCCCGAATGAAACAGTCCGTCGGCTATTATCTTATTGCTCTCAGCCACCTGTTCAGGCGTGAAAGGAATCTGTTTCAAATAATATTCACGCTTGTGAGGGTCGTTGTGGGCGCTGTCCAGGACGTTTTCGATGGAGTCTTGCATTGCCTCGGCGGCCGCTATAGAGTCACGTTGCTCGTCGGTCAGCTCGCCGGGAACTTGATCCAGCGCGACTACGGTTCTGTTCACGCGCTGCCAGTCGTCAACGTTCTCACGCCGTCCCCATAGCTTCTGGAAAGTAGCCTTGCCCTGACTCACCGCCGTAGGGTTGTAGAAATACCACGTGCCCTGCTTGTCCGTCAGTCCGCCTGGAGGCCTGTTGGGCACCGTGTTGTTGCCCATGCCGCCCTGTTCGGCCAGATATTGCTGCGCCTCGGCCTCAGCCTTAGCTTCTCGCTCGGCCCTTTCCTTCTCTTCCAAAGCCTCTATCACACGGTCGATTGCCGCGTTTCGCTCCTCTTCAGGCATCTTGGCCAACGCCTGGAGAGAATCTTGCAGATGCACGGCGTCGGTGTACGGCACCAGTTCGTCAAGCACCTCTGAACGCCTTGCAAGCTGTTCATAATCCTTGCGTTCCTTGTCCAAGAGTCCGATTGCTTCTCCGTAACAACGCCGGGCGTTGCCGTAGTCCTCGCGTTCCCAATACAAATCGCCGAGCGTCAACAGCAAAACGCCCTTCTCCATGCCGTTCCGCGTAGACTTGACGTTGCCCTGCTCATAGGCGGAAATGGCGTTCAGGGTGTCTTTTTGGTTAAGATATATGTTGCCGATGGCGTAAAACACCTGGTCAAGATACTCCTTGTTGTTGTCCGACCGAGCCATCCGCTTCAGCTTCTTGATCATCTTTCCCGAGTTTCGCCCGGCCATAACCTCGGTCATTGCGATGCGTGCGTTGAAGGCAAGTTCATACGGCGGACTTAGCCTCAACACCCTTCTGAACGCCTTGTAGGCCTTGTCCTCATGGCCGACGGCGGCCTCGAGCTGTCCCATAAGATACCAAAGGCGGGCTTTCTGCTTGCGGCGCATCTCGTGCCTGATGACTTTCCGCAGGTAAGGTATGGCCTCGGTGTACCGCCCCGCGTGGATGTAGTAGTCGGCATAGGTGTAGTCCCACTCCTTGCGTGCACGCCAATGTATTGAGTCGCGGCGCATCTTTGTCATCACGTCCTCGGCGTCATAAAGCCAGTCTTGCTCTATGTAACACTTTGCCAGCCATGCCCTCGCACGCCCGTAGATGGCCGGCTGCGTTGCGTAAAGGCGGCTCATGTAGGCGAAGGTTGACGCGGCTTCGTCAAACGCGCCCTTCATGAACTGGGCGCGGCCCATCAGCAGCCACGCCTTCCACAAGAAAGGGTTGTACTCCTTGCGGTTAAGCCATTCGATGTCTTTGGCCGTCTTCCGTCTGTTTTTCGTCCATTTGGGACGCCGCTTGATGCTATGCAGTCTGATAGCCTTCTGGCATTTCTCGATGGCCCGGTCAAAGTTGGCCTCGCCGAGGCTGCGGCTTTGGGGATTGCCGATGGTGTACAAAGGTATCATCTCAGTGAAGTTGTCCTTGTTGCCGGTCTCTTTTTCGAGCGAGCCGTCGATGTATGCCACCGTGCCATTATAATAAGTGTTGTACCGCGCGGTAAAAGAATGCCACCAACGGCTCTGCGGAGTGTTCTTCTCGGTAGAACACCCGACGACGGCCAAGAGCACCGCCAAAGCGAAAAACGTGATGATATGTCTTGTCCTTATGGCTTGCATGTTGTTTGAACGGCGGTCACAACACCATTATTATATAACTCCCGAACGGCTGTTTTATTGCCTTTACGGGCACAGCCGTCAGCCTTCGACCAGCATGTAGGCCTCGTCCTTGAGCTGATCGGGCAGACTTACGCCGCGCAGACGCAGGCTGCGCAACCAGTCTTTCACCTCTTCGGGACGCATGGTGTACATCACCTCGGCGAACTCACCGGCTTCTTCATCCGTATAACCGTCGGCCCGTCGGCCGCGGAAACGGTCGAGTTCCTCGTCGTCAAAATACTCTATCTCTGCCACGGCGGCCTCCATCGCGCATTCCTGCAGGCAGCGGCCAGGCTCAGACGAGCATGTGGCACACGACTGCCCGGCCGGCGGTTCCTCTGCCGTCACGCTTCCGCCACCCTTGCCGAACAGTTTTCTGAGCACAACGGCAAGCACAACGAGCACCGCAAGATACAACAACCACAGCAACGCTTCCATGTCAGTCTGCCTCCGTTATGGTGAAACCGGCGCGGCGAAGCTCGTCCCAGAAGTGTGGATAAGACTTGCTTACAACATGCGGATTGTTTATGGCAAGCCCGGGAAAGACCGTCGCCGCCGGAGCAAAAGCCATCGCCATGCGGTGGTCTTCATAGGTGTCTATCACTATGTTCTCGGCACGCTGACAACGCTCCCCGTCCCAGCTCAGCTCGCCGGCAGCCGTCTCGCGCACCACGTATCCCAGTTTCTTCATCTCCGTCTTGAGAGCCTCCACGCGGTCTGTCTCCTTTATCTTGAGCGAAGCCAGCCCCGTAAACCTGAACGGAACGCCGGCCAAAGCGCAGCACACCACGAACGTCTGCACCATGTCGGGCTGGTTCACGAAGTCATAATCCAGGCGTGGCGGCCTGGCCTCAACACGCTTCAGCGTCACCGTGGTGGGCACTCCGCGCTCACGGGTCTTGAACATGGTGCGCACGCCCAGCATGCTGAACAGGTATTTTACGGCTGAGTCGCCCTGGCGCGAGCCGTCGGTCAAGCCGTCAAGGCGTATCTCCGACTCACCGTCTTCAGCCAACACGAGCGTCTCATACCAATAAGACGCCGCGCTCCAGTCACTCTCAATGAAGAACGGACGCGGCTCATATGGCTTCGGACGGACAGTAATCGTGTCCATGTCGGTCCACTCCGCGTCGGCACCGAAGCCTCTCATCATGCACATCGTAAGGTCGATGTACGGGCGCGAGACCACCTCTCCTGTAAGCCTCAGCTCCAGGCCGCGCTCCAGCATGGGGCCTATCATGAGCAGCGCCGATATGTATTGCGAACTGATGTCGCCCGGCATCTCTATCACTCCGCCCTCCAGCCTGCGCCCGTTGATGCTCAGCGGCGGATAGCCTTCTTCGCCCTCATAAGCTATGTCGGCGCCGATATAGCGCAGCGCGTCCACCAGAGCGCGTATGGGGCGGTGCTTCATGCGCTCCGTGCCGGTAAGCACATGACTGCCAGGTACGGCCGCAAGATAGGCCGTCATGAAGCGCATCGCCGTGCCGGCGGCCCCTATGTCGATGGTCTCCGGCATACGGCGCAGGGCGTCGAGGATGACGCGCGTGTCGTCACAGTCCGACAGGTTGTCGGGCATTACCTTGCTGCCGGCCAGCGCGTTCATCACAAGCGCGCGGTTGCTTATGCTCTTCGACGCGGGCAACTTCACCGCGGCGTCGATTTTATAGGGTGCGTTGAGTATGTATCGCATAAATAAATGTTACTTTCCAAAACGTTCTTTCTTCCTTATGCAAAGGTAATGCAAACCGAGCGGAATGCAAAATAAAAGAGAGTGAAACGAACTTTTATTTTCATTTCCGAGGTGCAGCTTACCTTATTTAAAGGTAATGCAAACCGAGCGGAATACAAAATAAAGGATGAAGAAAAAGCCGTTAAAGACTGCGAACAGGGATATTGCAAGCTTGTTACAGCGAGTCCACACAATAAAAAACATCCATTGTAGGGACATGATTTATCTATGTCCGCACGTTCTGAAAGAATGTTTTTCATTTATTAGCTTGGATAATACGCCTCTTCGCGGCGTGCGGACATAATGAATTATGTCCCTACGAAGGATGTATTCTTATGTAGCATTTACGCATTTCAAGTTTTCTGAAACCACGTGAGTTTGACGCTCCTGGAAGGCCGTCGGCGGAAAACGGAAGGGCGTTTGGCTGAAAAACGTGCGGAAATTGGGCGTTAATGCAAATGCCTTATTTACAGAACGTTACGGCGCGCAACGGCTTTCTGCTATGCCGTTTGCCGCTTTTTACGATGCAAAAAGCGGCCTTTTGCAAGGCGGAAGACGGCCTTTTACAACGCCGAAGGCCGCCTTTGAGGAGCGCGGCGACGGCTTTCAAGAATGAATTTTGCGCCTTTTTCGATGCGAATAGAGTAGATGTTGCTTCACATATGTAGCATTCGCTACACTTGAACGACCAAAAGCCGTACGGAGATAGGCTATTTCACGGAAAACCGTTGTAAAGTTTTCAGACAACTGGCGGCGCGTTTCCGCGTGAAAAGTTTTCTGTTTCCGGACGAAAAACATTGACCGCGCGCGGCGGCGTTGACATTTTGACACACGGCGACGCGCCTTGATGTGCAATTTCACTTGATACGCTTTCCAAAAGGAACTATGGAGTAAAGAATCGTGGGAAAAATTTGCCAGATACGCAAAAAAGGAGTAACTTTGCAAAAATTTTCGCACAACGTCACGCTATGGGAAAAAGAATGAGAAAACTGAAGAACGTAAGGCTTCACCGCGAAGGCACCGACACGCTGGTCTACGGACTGATTGCAATCGTTGCCGTTGCGATGACCCTCTGGATCTATGTTGACAGCAAGGCGTTCTTCTGGGCGTTCGTCATCGTGTTCGGCACGGTGTACGGCGTTGTGCTAAACTTCTTCCGCTGCCCCAAGCGCTACTTCGACGGCGACACGGAAAAGATTGTCGTGGCTCCGGCCGACGGCAAGGTGGTTGTCATCGAGGAAGTTGTCGAGGACGAATACTTCCACGACAAGCGCCTGATGGTGAGCATCTTCATGAGCCTTTTCAACGTGCACGCCAACTGGTTCCCCGTGGACGGCAAGGTGAAGTTCGTGCACCACCAGAACGGAAACTATCACAAGGCATGGCTGCCGAAGGCCAGCGAGGAGAACGAACACGCCGACATAATGCTTGAGACGCCCGAAGGCACCGAGATATTGTGCCGCCAGATAGCCGGAGCGGTGGCCCGCCGCATCGTGACCTACGCCAAGGCGGAGGAAGACTGCTACATAGACGAACACCTGGGCTTCATCAAGTTCGGCTCCCGCGTTGACGTCTACCTGCCCCTCGGCACCGAGATCTGCGTGAAGATGGGCCAGAGCACCACCGGCGACAAGACGGTGATAGCAAAGCTGAAATAAGGTTTTACGGCCATAAGGTTATGAGGTTATACGGTTTTAAGGTTTCAAGGCAGACCGCACACCCCACAATATACCGTATAACAATACAACCGTAAGAACCGCATAGCCCTAAAAACACAGTACAACCGCACAACCCCAAGACCGCATAACCGTAAACATGATAAAACGACATATCCCCAACACGCTCACTTGCTGCAACCTCATATCAGGTTGCGTAGCCACGGCTTTCGCCTTCGGAGGCCAGCTCGGCACGGCTCTTCTGTTCATTGTCATAGGCGCGGTGTTCGACTTTTTCGACGGCATGAGCGCACGCCTGTTGGGCGTGTCGTCACCTATCGGCAAGGAACTCGACTCTCTCGCCGACGACGTCACCTTCGGCGTGGCTCCAGCAACGATGGTATTCTTCGAGCTTGGAGTGATGGACTACCCCGCCGTTCTTGAGTCGTTGCGCCAGGTGTTGCCGTTCACGGCATACATAATGGCAGCCTTCGCCGCGCTGAGACTTGCCAAATTCAACCTGGACGAACGCCAGTCGATGGGCTTCATCGGCCTTCCCACACCGGCCAACGCGCTGTTCTGGGGCTCGCTTACGGTAGGAGCCGGCCAGCTGATAGAATCGTCCCCATACATGGTTTACGCCGTACTGGCCCTCGTGTTGCTGTCAAGCTACCTCATGGTGGCCGAGATTCCAATGTTCGCACTTAAGTTCAAACATTGGGGTTGGCGCGGAAACGAGTTGAAATACACATTCCTTCTCACCTGCATACCACTGCTTCTGATATTCCGCCTGTCGGCTTTGGCCATAATAGTGGCGTGGTATGTGATGCTTTCAGCTTACTCTAACAAGAAAAGGAAATAAGCTCATGATAGCCTTCCTGCTAAATTTCATACTGATAATCATCTTCGTGGCGTTCGTAATAGTATGCGTCACGGCCTACCGCATATACCGTTCGTTCCATAACATGAAACGCAAGTTCACCTCCGATTTCGGCAAAAACAAAGCCGGGGGACAATGGGCAGGCGGACAAAAAAGCGAAGACGAAGTGATAATAGACCGCCGTTCGCCCGACGAGGCAAAGCGAAAGATATTCTCGAAGAACGAAGGCGAATACGTAGACTTTGAGGAAGAAAAATAAAAAAGACTATTGAAAATTACTTAACCTAACCCTACAAGACAAATGAAAAGAATCCTGACCTTTGTTTGCGCGGCCCTGCTTGCCATTGGCGCAAACGCCGACAACGGCAAGGCAAAGTACGCCAACCTCTACAAGAACTTGCCTTTCAAGATGGAACAGGTGACGGCTCCAACCTTCCCTGACAATGAAGTGAACATCAAGGACTTCGGAGCTAAGGGCGACGGGTCGTCTCTTTGCACAGAGGCTTTCGCCAAAGCGATAGACGCCTTGTCGCAGAAAGGCGGCGGAAGGCTCGTCGTTCCGCAGGGTGTGTGGTACACCGGACCTATCGTTCTGAAAAGCAACATCAACCTGCACCTGAAGAAAGGCGCGATAATACTGTTCTCGCCTGACCCGGATCAGTACCCTCTCATAAAGACATCGTTCGAGGGACTCGACACGCGCCGCTGCCAGTCGCCCGTCTCGGGAACCAATCTTGTGAACGTGGCGATAACCGGCCAGGGCGTGATTGACGGCAACGGAGAGTACTGGCGGCCTGTAAAGCGCGACAAGGTGACGGCCAAGCAGTGGAAAGAGTTTACAAAGCGCGGCGGCGTTGTGCAGGGAGACAAGGTGTGGTGGCCGTCGGAAGGCGCGCTGAAAGGCTCCACAATGAGCGACATGAACGTGCCCAAAGGCGACATGACCGATGCCGAGTGGAACGAGATAAAGCAATATCTGCGCCCCGTGATGGTGAGCCTCGTGGGCTGCAAGAACGTGTGGCTGAACGGCGTAATATTCCAAAACTCGCCGGCATGGAACATCCATCCGCTGATGTGCGAGAACGTATTGGTGGAGGATGTGCAGGTAAGAAACCCGTCGTTCGCGCAGAACGGCGACGGCATCGACCTCGAATCGTGCAAGAACGCGCTGATTGTAAACTCCACGTTTGATGTCGGCGACGACGGCATTTGCATAAAAAGCGGTAAAGACGAGGACGGCCGCAAGCGCGGCATTCCGTGCGAGAACGTCATCGTGAACGGGTGCACCGTGTTCAAAGGGCACGGCGGTTTCGTGGTGGGAAGCGAGATGAGCGGCGGCGTGAAGAACGTATATGTGAGCGACTGCCAGTTCCTCGGCACCGACGTAGGCCTGCGTTTCAAGAGCACACGGGGCCGCGGCGGCGTGGTGGAAGGCATACATATAAATAATGTGTCGATGTTCGACATACAGACGGATGCCATAACCTTCGACCTGTATTACGGCGGTAAGTCCGCCGTGGAGGCCCTTGATGACGGAGAAGAGAAGAAGGAAAGCACGCCCGAATACAAGGTGGACGAGACCACGCCGTGCTTCCGCGACATATTCATCAACCATGTGATATGCCGCCGCGCACGCCGTGCGGCCTTCTTCAACGGACTGCCCGAGATGCCGGTAAAGAACGTGCAGATAACCGACTTGGAGGTGAACAACGCCAAGGAGGGAATCGTCATAAACAACACCGACGGCGTAAAGCTGAACAACATCAGCGTAAGCGCAAGCGGACACACCTTCACCGCCACAAACTCTGTCAACGCAACGGTGAACGGAAAGACGTACAAGAAGATTGACTCGAAGGGCGTTACGCTAGACTTTTAACACCCACACCACCCCCTCCCAAAGGGAGGGGCATTGAAATGACTCGCCAGTTGAATAACGATTGACCGCTACCTGAAATATAAAAGGCCACATTTTGCGATGCAAAATGTGGCCTTTCAGCTTGCAATATGCCGTCTTTTGGCCTGCAAAAGACGGCATATTGCAAGTACGTATGCAACGTGCTGATTTCCAACCAATTATCAAACACCCCGACAAAAGTAATTAAGCCCCTCCCTTGGGGAGGGGTTTGGGGTGGGTGTAAGGCGTATTCCCTCAGTTGTGCACCAGCGTTCCGATGGGTTCTCCGTCCATCACACGCTTCAGGTTGCCCTTAACGTCCATGTTGAACACGTAGATGGGCAGGTTGTTCTCCTTGCACATGGTGGTTGCGGTAAGGTCCATCACCTTCAGGCCGCGCGTGTAAATCTCGTCGTAAGTTATGTCGCTGAACTTCACGGCCGTAGGATCCTTCTCAGGGTCGGCGGTGTATATGCCGTCAACGCGCGTGCCCTTGAGCATCACGTCGGCCTCAATCTCTATGCCGCGGAGCGACGAACCAGTGTCCGTCGTGAAGTAAGGAGAGCCCGTGCCGGCACTGAATATGCACACATAGCCGGCCTCCATCGCCTCTATGGCTTTCCACTTCGAGTAAAACTCGCCGATAGGCTCCATGCGGATGGCCGTGAGCACCTTGTTCTTCACGCCTATTGCACCGAGTGCGGAGCTGAGCGCAAGCGAGTTGATGACCGTGGCGCACATGCCCATCTGGTCGCCCTTGACGCGGTCGAAGCCCTTGCCCGCGCCGCTAAGGCCGCGGAATATGTTGCCGCCACCGATGACAATGCCTATTTGCACGCCCATTTCATGTACTTCCTTGATTTGACTTGCATAGTCGCTTAGCCGCTCCGGGTCAATGCCGAAGCCCTGTTTGCCCATCAGGCTCTCGCCGCTGAGCTTCAATAAGATACGTTTGTAATTTGCCATAAAAAGTATATTTGAAACCCACCCCAACCCTCCCAAAGGGAGGGAGCTTGGATACCGCCGTCGGAATGGGACTAAATTAATGTATTCTTTACTGTCATCTTATGCTTCATACGCGACTAATCAAACCCCCTCCCTTAGGGAGGGCTGGGGTTGGTATCACATGTTCCACTTCCTTAAACAGATAAGTCTTCACCTCGCCGTCCTCTTTCCGCAGCACAAGACGGCCGTCTGGCTCTACCCTGAGGATGCTTGCCGTGAACCCACCCGCGGCGTCGCGCCAGGCGTGAAACCCTGTGCGGCGGTAGAGCGAGGCGCAGTAGAAAGCGTGGATGTCGGCATAACGCCCGGCGTCCACCATGCCGAGATAGCGGCGGAAAGCTTCTACAAACAAGGCGAACAGCTCGTCGCGGCCTGTCTCGCGCTCTAAGATGTTGAACAGCGAGACAGGATTTGGAGCGTTGCTTGTGAACTCCCGCTGATTTACGTTGATGCCCACGCCGAGTATGCAATCGCCGACAAGCCCCTTGGCTATGGTGCATTCGGAGAGCGTTCCGCTGATTTTCATGTCGCGCCAGTACACGTCGTTGGGCCATTTCACAGTGAATCCGCCGGCATAGCGTGACAAAGCTTCGAGCACGGCCAGTGCTCCGGCCTCGAGCATGACGAACTGCCGCCGGGCCTCAAGCCCCCGGGGGCGCACCTTGACGCTGAAAAGCAGGTTCTGCCCAGGCGCACTTTCCCATGAGTTGCACCCTTGGCCGCGGCCGGCCGTCTGGTAATCGGCGGTGACAACGGTCATCAGTGAGCCTTCTTCGCCAGTGTATTCGCGGAGAAAGCGGTTGGTGGAGTCGGTCTCGGTGAGCCTCAACGTTATGATGTCTTCCATTTTTTCAGTATTGCATTGGCGTGAAAGCGTCCTCTATGTGACGGATCTCGCAGTCGCCGCCGGGCTTTCCCGTGACGGCCACTATGTCGAAACGCAGGGGAAACTCTATGCCATAAGTGCTGGCGAACTTGGCCGCCGCAATTGCCAGACTGCGCATCTTGCGAGCGTCAACGGCAAGTTCTGGCGGCATGTAGTCGGCGTTGCGGCGCGTCTTCACCTCCACAATTACCAGTTGGTCGGCGTCCACGGCCACGATGTCGAGGTCGCGGTGGCCGTCGCGCCAGTCGCGCCAGAGTATTCGGTAGCCATTGCGCTCCAGGTATTCGGCGGCCTTCCGCTCGCCCCACCGCCCCGTGTCGTTGTGTTCGGCCATAGTTCTTATCATTCAGAAGTTAAAGAAGTTAGAGGAGTTATCGCCCACTTTGTGGGCTAAGAAGTTAAAGACAAATGTCTTGCCGGATGCCAGTGACAGCCGCAGCCCTGCCGGTAATGGCTTTAACTTCTGTAACTTCTATAAATTCTTTTAATTCTTTCCAATGGCAAAAATACAACATTTCCGCAACATACGGCTACCGTTTGCGGCGAAAATGGTTACTTTTGCAACAAAAACAGAGATATGGAGAACTTGCAGGAAGACACCCAACAGAAAAAAGACGAGCAGTTCATGCGCAAAGCCCTGGCCGAAGCCGGGGCGGCGCGCGAGGCCGGCGAAATACCCATTGGCGCGGTGATAACGTGCAGGGACAGAGTGATAGCGCGTGCGCACAACCTCACAGAGACTCTCAACGACGTGACGGCGCACGCCGAGATGCAGGCCATAACGGCGGCGGCTGACGCGCTGGGCGGCAAATACCTTGCCGACTGCACGCTGTACGTCACAGTGGAGCCGTGCGTGATGTGCGCCGGAGCCATCGGCTGGGCACAGATACGGCGCGTGGTCTACGGCGCGGCTGACGAAAAACGTGGCTTCACACGCTTCGCCCCCTACGCCCTCCATCCCAAGGCTACGGTGACCGCGGGCGTGCTCGAAGAGGACTGCCGCCGCCTGATGCAGGATTTTTTCAAAGCAAAACGTTGACTTTTGCTTATAGTATTCACCGTAAAACACATCTTGGCATCTATATTGCAAGCAAACCGTTCACGTTTGCTTACAATCCAACATGCCGTCTTTTGGACTGCAAAAGACGGCATATCGGACAACAAAAGGCCGTCTTCCGTAATGCGAAAGACGGCCTTCTACACCACGTATTGTGGTTCACTCGCAGTTCAGGTGTATAACGCATGGGTGTCAATCCCGCCCCCGAAGGGGGCGGACTATGCTTAACCGCATGTGGAGTGACCGAAGGGAACGGAACTTGCGGCAAGTCAAAACTGACAAGCCCGTCCCCGAAGGGGGCGAACTGCAGGGTGACATTCGCCCTCTTCGAGGACGATATCATTACGTGAGTCCGGCATAACAGTAATGTCACACTTATCCGTTTCTTGCAAGTCGGTGGCAAGTCGTCATTCCGCTGAAAAGCGGAATCCAGAAAGCGGGCATAGTGGTTAGCCGCCTTTGTCTTTTCGACTGGATTCCGCTTTTCAGCGGAATGACGACTTGACACTGAGCTGCAGAAAAGCAAAGCGGCAAGAAATTATATAATTTGAAGGATGATTCCTTGTGCCGAACTCACGTATATTATTGCTGCATACCTACCGCAAGTTCCGCTTCGCTACACATGCGGTCAAGCATAGTTGGACCTCCTTGAGGCCCTATTGCCACGAATGCCAATACATCTAAACTGCGGATGAACCCGTATTGTCACTGCACATCCCGGCATATGCCGCCGGACGGCACGAAAAAAGCGGCCCGGAAGACCCGAACCGCCCAAGTTGTAATTCTAAATAAAATGTCTTAGCCTAAGCTGATAGCTTCTGACGGACATACGTCTGCGCAAGTGCCACACTCTGTACACATGTCAGGATTGATTGAATACTTCTCGCCCTCAGAGATTGCTCCTGCCGGACATTCGTCGATACAAGTACCGCAAGCGATACAGTTGTCACCAATTACGTAAGCCATAATACTGTTTTAGTTATTTGATTAATAATGTTTTGTACCTGAATTTGTACACCGCAAAGGTAATACATTTATCCCGAATACCTACTTTTAGGTATCTGTTTTTAGATTGTTTAACGGTTGTTCTGTTTGCAAGAGGGAAAATGGCAAGGAGAGAGGAAGCAAAGAATCAAGGAGAAAGGGATGAAAGAAGTAAGGGAAAAATGAGCCGACATGGATGGCATCCACTGCCAATCGCAACCTACTTGCTCATTCACTCTTTACACATTTACTCATTAACACACCGTCATTCGAAGTAAAACGACAGCACGATCATCTTGCTGCGCGCGCTGTCTACGGCCTTCGCATACATCTTCATGTTCTCGTCGCGCAGGCGGTCGGGATGCTTAGTGTCGAGACTGTTTATCAGACTGTAGCAGAACTTCAGCTCGGGGCGAAGCTTAAAGAACGGCAAATACACGTCGCAACCTAATCCGATTTCAAAAAAAACGTCGTAACGCTTAAGCTTCACATAGTCGTTGTCGCCTCCCGAAAGGTTTATCATGGGGTTCAGTCCGGCCATGACGTAAGGCCTGGCGTTGTCCAGTCGCGGCGCACAGAACTGCAGGTCAAGCGGCACTCCTACGTACACCGTCTTCATGTCTTGCGTCTGCACTATCGACTCTCCGTTCTCAAGCCTGTCCGTATGGTTGTGGAAAATGAGATGGCGGTTGCCGAAATACATCGTCGGCGCGAACCTGAAGGCGAAATACGTGCCGAGGCGCAGCTCGCCGAGCACGCCAACGTTGAAGCCCAAGTCCCAACGGTCTTGGTCGCAGGTAACCACTTTCTCAACCTGTGAACCGTCTTCGGCCACAATCATCTGCGGCCCGATGTTGTTGAACTCCATGTCCTGGAAATGCGTGCCGATGACCACCCCGAAGTGGAACGGCCGCAGGTCGGTGTACGGACGGTTCTGCACCGCGTTGCCTTGCGCTCGCGAACACATGGCAACGGCAAGCAAAGATATTAAGGAAAACAGTCTGCTCATCGCTTAGATAACGGTGCAAGATGAAGAATATTTTATCTTTTCATATAATAAAAGGCAGAACGCCAACCGGCTCAACGGGCAAAGTCCACCGTTATCTTGCCCACGTATATGCCATGCTTGCCGTTCTGGTCGTTGGGAATTTGCCTGCCGTCAAGATTCCTCTTATACTCAAGCTCCTCGAAATACGTATGCGAATGGCCACCCAGAACAATGTCGATGTTGCGCGTCTGAGGCATAAGCTCGGTGTCGTCAAGACCAATGATGTCCCACCCAAGATGCGACAGGCATATCACGATGTCGCATTTCTCTTTCTCCTTGAGCAGCCGGGCCACGTCGTTGGCGGCCTTCACAGGGTCTTTATACTTCACTCCGGCACACGATTCGGCCAGCACCAGGCCGTCAAGTTCTGGCGAAAGGCCGAACACTCCGATTCTCAGTCCGTTGCGCCTTATCACCACATACGGCTTCACCAGCCCCTCAAGAGCCGTTCCCGTGAAGTCATAATTGGCGCAGACGACGGGAAACTCGGCCTTCCTGAACAGCCTCGCCATATTCTCCACGCCGAAGTCGAACTCATGATTGCCTATCGCAGCCGCGTCATAACGCATCAGATTCATCAGCCCCACCTCGACATCTCCTCTGTATAAAGTATAATACGACGAGCCTTGCGAGAAATCACCACTGTCAAAAAGCAGCAGGTCCGGGTGCTTCTTGCGTTCCTCGCGCACCATCTCCACACGCCTAATGAAGCCTCCGCGGCCCGCAAGCATGGTGTCGGCAAGATGCCTGTTAAGCGGAAAGACACAACTATGGGTGTCGTTCGTATGCAGTATCACGAGCTGCCTGGTCTTTGCCTGAACGCAGGCGAACGCCATGACGGTCATCATCATGGCCAAGAAAAAACGTCTCATCAGTCTTCTATCTTTATTCGTCCTTCTATCTTTGAGCTGACACTTTTACCCTGCGCCATCCTCTCTTTCATGTATTTCATGATTATGAAACGCACATTGTTGTCCTTGCCTGACGGCGATTTCACGGCCGTAGCGTCCTTGAACGCCGACATGTTGTCGTTGCCCTGAGCCACATAGTCAAGCGTTGCGACACGATACTTGCCGTCAAGCGCGATGCCCTTTCCACCGAGTAAGGCGGACTTGAGCCGTCCGTCTTTAGTTATAACCAGCTCAACGCCGCGGCTTACGCCCTCTCCGCCTACCGCGGCAATCTGCCTGAACAGCTCCATGACCTTGTCACCTGTCAGCGTTACGAAGCATATCTTGTTCTCAAACGGCGCCACGTCGAGCACGTCTCCATACGTAACGTCTCCCTTGGCGAACGCCGAGCGTATGCCACCTATATTATATATGGCGAAGTCAGGACGCTCGCCATAATCCTTACCGCACCACACGAGAATGTCGGCAAGCAAATTTGAAAGGTTGCTTTCTGGCTTCTCGGCATACAGATATTCGGAAGTACGGCCCACAACAGGGCTCATTATGCTGTCAACATGCTGTTTGTAAGGCCTTATAAAGTCGGCTGCCGCCTTGTCTTCCGTCCTGTCATAAACGCTGTCTATCAGTATGCGCGACCGCTCGAAAACTACAATCCGGTACCCCGAGGAGCACGAGGCGCATAGCAATGCAGCCGATACGAAAATGCTGGAAATGAGTTTTTTACACATAAGAAATCATCTGAAAAGCCGTGCAAAGGTAGTTAAAAACACACATCAGGCAAAGAAAAACGTAAAAAAATAAGATTAAGCTTTGCCGACAAGAGGAAAATGCGTACCTTTGCACCGCTTTCCGCGTAATCGCTGACAGGAAGAAGTGTTGCCTCGTTATGTTGCGCCGGAACGATAAAACAAATTTAATTATCAAACAACAATGGATTTAATTAAAGTTGCTGAAGAAGCATTTGCAACCGGCAAGAAGTTCCCTGAGTTCAAGTCAGGTGACACAATCACTGTCGCTTACAAAATCGTTGAGGGTTCAAAGGAGCGTATCCAGCTCTACCGCGGTGTCGTAATAAAGATCTGTGGACAAGGAGACAAGAAGCGCTTCACTGTACGCAAGATGTCAGGAACAGTCGGAGTAGAGCGTATCTTCCCGATTGAATCGCCCAACATTGACAGCATTGAAGTGAACAAGCACGGTAAAGTACGCCGCGCAAAGCTGTATTACCTTCGCAAGCTTACCGGCAAGAAGGCCCGTATCGCAGAGAAGAAGGTCATCGCAAAGAAAGAAAATTAACCCCTACTTGCGTCAAACGCAAACGGCGTGGAATGTCAACTGCATTCCACGCCGTTTGCGTTTGACGCTTATTTATAACGTTTTCCCGTAGGCTCAATCAGTCCGTCGTCACTTATACGCAGTCCTCCGCCACGCACATCGGCATCCGTAAGCGTCCTTATCTGCCTTACAACGGCATTGCATGTGTCGCGTCTCGGCCCCAGGCCCTTGCGCTGTATGAACGAATGAATGCGTCCGGCGAGGAACTTGCCGCTTTTATCGGTCTTCACTTCAATGACTGGAGCGAAACCCGACAACCCTACAATGCTTATCGCATAGGGCGTGCAGAAGTTGCCAAGGCTGTATGCGATGAAACGGTCTTTGTACAACTCAACGCAACGCACGACATGTGGGCCGTGGCCGAAGACGATGTCCGCCCCATTGTCTATGCAGAAACGGGCGAAGCCACGCAGATCTCCGCGGTCCTCGCCAAGGAACATTTCCTTGCCTTCGGGCAAACGGCTGAAGCTTGCGCCTTCGCCTCCGCCATGGAAAGACACCACGACTATGTCGGCACTTGAGCGCAGACTGTCTAACACCTGACGAACCTTCGGCAGATCCTGGTGGCGCAAAGTGTGGGCGTTGTGCCCGAACGCGCACACTCCATACCGCATTCCGCCGCGTCGGACAACCGCAAGTTCCGCTCTGCCGCTTACTCCTGAATAAGAAATTCCGAGCCTGCCGAGCGCCCGTTCGGTAGAAACTATGCCCCTCATGCCGAAGTCGAACGAATGGTTGTTGGCCATGCTGAGATAATCGTAGCCGGCTTCCTTAAGCCGAGAGGCGAACGACAATGGCGTGCGGAACGAATACGTATAGTCTGACCCGCGCTTTCTCGCCTCGGCGCTGTCACACAAGGAGCCTTCAAGGTTGCCCACGGCCAGGTCTGCCCTTGCCAGGATGCCCGCGACATCACGGAACAGTCCGCGGCCGTCGTTTGCCGGGAGCATCGTGTCGGGATACGCCGTACCCATCATTATGTCGCCAGTCAGGGCCACGGTCAGCGTGTCCACGCGGCACACCTTAGCCCTCTCCGTGTCTTGGCTGGCGGCCGGCGACTCTCGTTCCACGGCTTTTCCGCCAACACCTTCAACACTGCAAGACGTAAAAACAAACACGGCTACTATGAACAAAGTAACAGGAAAACGCTTCATCGGCCTGTATGAATAAATAATCAAGAGCCAAGAATTAAGAAGACAAGCCTGCATGCAAAACGTCCGTTCTTAATTCTTGACTCTCAGCCCTTAATTTACAACCTCTTGGGTCTTGGTTTTATTTTCATTGCATCACGCGGCGCGCTCCAACGTAGCGGCGCGAGTAATACCTTTCATTGGAGTTGCTCACCTTCACGCCCTTGGTGCTCGCGTGTATGAAGTTGAAGCTGCCGC
The DNA here is from genome assembly GCA_944320195.1 of uncultured Prevotella sp. Taxonomy (GTDB): domain Bacteria; phylum Bacteroidota; class Bacteroidia; order Bacteroidales; family Bacteroidaceae; genus Prevotella. The sequence continues at coordinate 112,518 of CALUGP010000004.1, forward strand.
TTATCGGGTCAACGTCAACAACGATGCCTACATGGCCTATCGGGCCGCGAGAGTTTGAGCCTGTGAAGAACACTAGGTCGCCAGTGCGCAGCTCGTCTTTGTCAACCGCCTCACCGTCTGAATACTGGGCGCGCGACGAGCGGCCAAGCTCTATGCCCATGTTCTTGAAAACATAGCTCGTAAAGCCTGAGCAGTCGAAGGCGTTGGGGCCCGAGTGGCCGCGGCGGTAACGTGCGCCCAAATGCGAGAACGCCTCGTTGAGCACGTCGTCTATCTCTGAGAAAGTATAGTCTTCGTCGTATGCTTCGTTGTCATAAAGGAAGTCGAAGTTGTCTATTTCCTCATATTGTTCTTCCTCGTTGTCGGTTTTGTCGTTGTCTGCCGATGCCGGAATACCGGCTGCAAGCATCATCAAGGCAACGGCAAATATCTTAAGGTAATTCATGTCTGAAGGTTTTTACAAAAGTATGAAAGGTGTTATTGTTGATTTACGTTTGCGAAGTTACTGAAAAAACGCCGAAAATCAAAGTCCGTTTACATCTTTTGGTATATGCAAAAAGCATGCCAACACACAGCCATACGGCGCGTTATGTACTGAAAATTAGCGTCTTACAACATAATGACTGCAAAAAGACTTCAACCGCAAACGTTTACATCTTTTAAGAAGCAAGTCTTTCATTATTTAACGGCTTGCGGCATGCCGTTTTCCAAAAGGCCGTCTTTTAGCTTGTGAAAGACGGCCTTTTGGCGTGCGATTGATGGCCTTTTGCATTCCGATTTACGGCCTTTTGCAATTCATCCGCAATCCGGGTGCATGTCAGGTAAAAGTCTTAAACATTTGCATCCTACCACAATCCAGACCGCCGGCAAGGCAAGGACGTTTACCGACAGCCCGGATTGCAGCAGGATGTGTACTTGAGACGCTGTCACAAAAACAAGAGAAGGCACAGTTTCATCATACGCCAAAGCTGCGGATGAACTGTCAATCACAAGGCAACGCACGGTTGCATGTGTCATTCTTTTTGTTGTTAAGCAGGCGACAAGGCACGTCATTGGATGATTTTTAGTACCTTTGCACCAATCGGATAGAAGTTAGGCTTATGCACAACAGGGACAATTTCACCTTTCTTACATCGGCGCCTGTGCACAGGGTGATACTTACGATGGCTGTTCCTACCATTATAAGCATGCTCGTAACAAGCGTGTACAACATCGTCACCACATTTTACGTTGGCCGGATAAGCACCCAGGCCACGGCGGCCGTAGGCATAGCCTTCCCCGTCATGTCAATCATCCAGGCCGTAGGTTTTACTTTCGGACAGGGTTCCGGCAACTATATTTCGCGCGAGCTTGGCGCCCAGCGCCGCGGCAACGCGCGCCGCATGGCCTCCACGGGCTTCTTCAGCGCGGTGTGTACGGGCGTGGTGCTTTGCGCGGTCGGCCTGCTGCTGCTTGAGCCTTTGGTGCTGCTTCTCGGCTCAACGCCTACCGTGCTACCTTACGCCAAGCGTTACCTGGCCTTCATCCTCATGGCCATGCCGTTCATGTGCGGCGCGTTGTGCCTGAACAACCAGATGCGCTTCCAGGGCAATGCGGCTTATTCAATGTTCGGAATACTTACCGGCGCGGTGATAAACGTGTTCCTTGCACCCGTCCTCATCTTTGTTTTCGACATGGGTATAACCGGTGCAGGACTCTCAACTTTTGTCGGCGAGGCATGCAGCATGTTTGTCCTTTTGTGGATGACGCACAAGGGTGGCTCGATAAGGATACACCTGCGCGACTTTACTCCATCTGCTTCTTTGTTCCGCGAGATTCTTGCCGGCGGCACGCCTTCGTTCACCCGTCAGGGCATGGCCAGCATAGGTGTGGCCCTGCTGAATGTCGCCGCAGGCCGTTTCGGCGACGCGGCAATAGCCGGAATGTCGATAGTGGGGCGTGTCACGTTCGTCGTCTTTGCCGCCGTCATAGGTCTGGGACAGGGTTTCCAGCCGATGTGCGGCTTCTGTTATGGTGCCCGTCTTTACGAGCGTGTGCGTGAAGGGTATTGGTTTATCGTGCGTCTCGGCACGTCGTTCCTGGTCATTGTCGCCGTGCTTGGCTTTGTTTGGTCTGCCGAGATTGTCACTGTGTTCCGCCACGACCCGGCCGTCATCGCCGTGGGCAGCGTCGCCCTGCGGTGGCAACTGGTGTCGTTGCCGCTCGGAGCGGTGGTGATGTACACCAACATGATGATGCAGACCATCCGCAAGCCGTTGCAGGCCAACGTCCTTGCCGCCTCGCGCAACGGCCTGTTCTTCATTCCCTTGATTATCATCCTGCCACATTTCTTCGGCCTTCTCGGTGTCGAGATGTGCCAGGCCTGGGCCGACTTGCTGTCGTTCCTGCTGGCCGTTCCGATAGCGGTGAACGGCTTTAAGGCGTTGAAATAAGCGAGAAAATTAAGTGAAGAGCGGAAAGCGAAAAACGAAAAATCCATTTGCCTTTGAACGTATCAAGACAAATGGATTTTTCGTTTTTCGCTTTCCGCTCTTCGCTCAATATTATTCCGTCATTCTTTTCTTTAGTTCCTCTTTGCGCAATTGCAGTTTCCTAAGCTCTTCGGCTTTTGCCTCTATTGCCTTGTCGATGCCTTCTTGCTCTATGAACTCACGGAAGTGCTGAAGCTCTTTGTAAGGAACGCCAGTGTTGATGATGTCGATAACGTCACTGATGAACTGTCTGTCATCGTCTGCAAGGTTTTCAACCTTTTCCTTCAAATCTTTTACCTTTACCATTGTCATATCTCCTTTCGGTTGTTTTATTAACTATTAGGAGACATGCAAATAACGTGCCTGTATGCCATTTTGGCATAATGGATTAAGTGAAAAATGAAAAACGAAAAGTGAAAAATCCAAATGTCTTGATACATTCAAAAGCAAATGGATTTTTCACTTTTCGTTTTTCATTTTTCACTTAACCTATTCTTTCTTCCAGAGTTTTGTCATGTCTTCGAGCGTCTTGCCCTTGGTCTCGGGCACGAGTCGCCATACGAATACTGCCGCGAGCACGCAGATAACGCCGTAGAGACCGTAAGTGAACCAGTGGCCGAAGTTAGCGTCGGAGCCGAGCTGCATGTTGAACATGGGCACGAACGACGCACTTACAATCCAATTGAAAATCCATTGGAAGGCGACGGCTATCGCAACGGCAGCTCCGCGGATGGTGTTGGGGAAGATTTCGGAGATGAGCACCCAGCAAATCGGGCCCCACGACATCATGAACGACGCGCTGTAGACCATGATGCTGAGCATCGTTACGAGTTCGAGACCGGCGTGTCCGAAGGTCAGGGCCACGCCGAACGCGCCGACGGCCATGCCCGTTGAGCCGGTGATGAGCAGCGGCTTGCGCCCCCACTTCTCCACGGTGAATATGGCTACGAGCGTGAACAGGATGTTGACTACGCCCATTATGATGGTCTGCATCATCGGGTTCTCCATGCCCATGTCGCCGAAGATGCGCGGCGCGTAGTAGAGAACGGCGTTGATGCCGACGGCCTGCTGGAACACGCTGAGCATTATTCCGACGAAGATTACGAGCACACCGTAGGTGAACACGCGCTCCGTCTTCTCTGTGATTGTGTTCTTTATTTCGTCGAGTATGGCGTGTCCGGCGGCGTCGCCGTTAATCTTCGAGAGCACGGCCAAGGCCTTGCTGTCCTGTCCGGCCATGACGAGATAGCGCGGTGTCTCTGGCACGAAGCATATGAGAATGGCAAAAAGTCCGGCGGGAACGGCCTCGCTACCGAACATGTAACGCCATCCTGTTGCGATTGTCCAGGGGTCGCTGCCGGGCATTACGGCGCTCATGCCCTGTCCGATTGACTCGATTACGGGATTGGTGTGGTCGCCGAGTATGAGGAAGTTCACCATATATACCACCAGCTGGCCGAAGATTATGGCAAACTGGTTCCACGAAACGAGCGTGCCGCGGATGTTGGACGGTGCCACCTCGGCTATGTACATGGGGCATATCGCCGACGCGAGGCCCACGCCCACGCCGCCGATTACGCGGTAGATGTTGAACGCTATGAGCAGCGGGAAGTCGGCATGTCCGTGCTCGAAGAACAGGAACTCCGGCTCCATCGAGCCTAAAGCCGAAATGAAGAACATGATGCCGGCGAAGATTAGCGACTTCTTTCGGCCCCAGTTCGATGCCAGATAGCCTGAAATTGCGCTGCCGATGATGCAGCCGATGAGCGCGCTGGCGCACGTGAAGCCGTGCCAGCCGTCAGTGTAGGTAAAGTCTTCAGCTCCGAGGAAGAAGGCCTGGAGCCCCTTCTCGGCTCCCGAGATTACGGCGGTGTCGTATCCGAACAACAGGCCGCCAAGCACGGCAACAAGCACTATAGAAAACAGATAAGCCTTGCTGCCAGATTGTTTTTGATCCATTGTAGTTTTGTTTTTATTTGTTTATGTTAATAATAGTACTATTTAAGTACAACCTCCCACATCCGGAATTATTGTATTCTGACATGTAAAAAATGTGAAATTTCTCACATCTTGCCCGTTGCTTGCTGCCGGTTGCACAGTGTCGTTCTTTTGGCCTTGGCGCTTTCATTTTGATTTGTGTTGACGCTCCAGAAGGCCGCCGGCCATAATGTCAAAGGCTTTCGGACAAAACAATGCCGTTTTCCGTGTGCAAACATAACAGCCTTACAGCCAGCGTGATACGCCGGTTGAAGTCGAAGTGTGCAATGTCCGGCGTTCCGTAGTGTTGCGAAATGCCGCCTTTCGCAAGGTCAAATGCCGTCTTTCGCCTTTTGAAAGGCGGCATTTACGAGTGGAGATGACGGTCTTTATTGTGCCGAATGGCGTTGTATTGTTTGCGCTTCACGGCTGTTCGCTTTATACTCGGCTATCGTGGAGCACACATACGCACGTCTGTGGACTCGGCGTTTCCCTATTTCGGCCAAACCGGCGCATGTTTCCCGAATGACACAATGCGATGCCGCGACTTGCCGATGGTTGCAAAATGACATGCCGACAGTGCCTGGCGTTTGTTTAAAATCAATGAAAATGTCAGGGATTTTTTGTGAGTTCCGTCTTTTTGTCGTATCTTTGTATATGGACATACTGTCCGCGTGCAAATGCTTCCCATGCCTGCGCAGATGCGCCGGAAAGGCATGTCAGGGATGGCTGTGTGCCTGTTTCGCGACAAACATGACAACTGAGATAATGCTATGAAACTGTGGTCTAATGTTTTTCATGCCGCCAGCTACGTGCTTATGGCTTTGCTTGCGGTTTCCTTCCTGCTGTATAGTGCAGTCGGACTGGCTGTTGTCTTGCTGCTGATGGCGCTTGTGGGCGGCGCCGGAACGGTGTTCGCCCTGTACGTGAAGCATGTCACGGGCGAGGCCGACAGCTGCCTCGTCGTGTCGTTGAGTACGTGTAGCGCCGGCCTCTTAATCGGCCTGCTGGTGCTGAAAGAGTATATGTAGAGAGTTGTTAGTTACGTTGAGTTTCATTCTTATCTTGTATTTTATGACGCGTGAAGACATTATCGATTGCATGGAGATAGCCCAGTCGGCTGCTTTCGTGTGCTATCTGGGGCTGCGCGTGGCCGGTCTCAGGGATACCATGTGGCCTTTGCTGCCATTGTTCTTGCTGCTGGCGTTGGGGCTTGCAGGTGTTTTGCAGGCCTTCAGGTGGAAGCTCAGTTGGAAGGATTTTTATGTGTACTCTTCTTTAGGCAGCCTGCTTGTCGTGCTTGTGTGCGGCAGCGTTTATCTTTGTTGACGCGCTCCCGATGTCCGCTTTATCGCATTTTCTTTGAAAATAGATGCTCCAGATTGTGCCGATGATGGAAAAAAAGCTTACCTTTGCGGCCGTATTACCATGACATAACATTAACATCAATGACACATTATCAACCATCATCGTTGCCCAACACGCGCATCGACGCGGCCGACTTGCTGCGTGCCGTGGCCGTGGCGGGCATTGTTGTGCTCCATTTCATCGAGCATCTGAATTTTTATGCCTTCCCCCCGTTGACAAGTTTGGACCGCGCCGTGTGGGACGTGGCCTTCTTCGTCCTGTCGAGCAAGATGTACGCCATCTTCGCCATGCTGTTCGGCCTTACGCTGTTCGTGCAACACGACAACCAGGCGCAGCGCGGATTCGACTTCCGTCCGCGCTTCGCGTGGCGCATGGTGCTGCTGTTCGGCTTCGGCCTTTTGGACCTGCTGTTCTTCAACGGCGACATTCTTACGGTCTACGCCGTGTGCGGCCTGATGGTGTTGCCGCTCGTCCGCACGAGCAACCGCGTGGTTATGGGCTTCGCCCTGTTCCTGGCGCTACAGCCGATAGAAGTGTTTTATTTCATAGGCGGCCTGCTCAATCCCCAGCTGCAGTCGCTCAATCTTGGTTCGGGAGACATGTTCACGGCCATAATACCTGCCCAGTCAGGCGGCAACTGGCTTGACGTAGCATGGGCCGGACTGCGCTACGGCTTGCCATTGAACTTCGCTTGGGCGATAGAGCACGGACGTTTCACCCAGACGCTCTTCCTCTTCCTTCTCGGGCTTTGGCTTGGCCGTCGCCGCCTTTTCTATGACGAGGGCCGCAACGCGGTGGTGTGGCGGCGCACCATGGTGTGGTCTTTGGTGGCTTTCACCGTGTTCTGTCCGCTGCGATACACTGTTCCGCAACTCTTTGCACAGGAATGCGCGCAGGCCTCTTTGACCGTGATGCTCGACATGTGGAAGAATCTTTCCATGATGCTTTTCTACGTGAGCGCGCTCACGTGGATGTATCATCGCACCCGCGTACGCCGCTTGCTGGCCAAGCTCCTGCCTTACGGCAAGATGAGCCTGAGCAACTACATAGGGCAGTCTGTCGTCGGCGGCTTCGTCTTCTACCACTGGGGCCTTGGGCTTTATACGGTCAGCGGCCACACTATGAGCCTCGTCCTGGGCGTTGCCTTCGTGTTCCTGCAATACACGTTCTGCCGCTTATGGCTGCGCAACCATAAGCGCGGGCCGCTCGAGCAGCTTTGGCACAACGCCACGTGGGCCGGAGCACGCAAGCCGAAGAAGTGACCTCCCGCCTTGAGACACATTGCCTATGGACGCCTTGAAGATGCTGCTCTACGCTACGCCACTGGCCGTTTCGCTGGCCGTTCTGGCCGTGAGGCGGTGGCGAAAGATTCCGCCCGGCTTTACTGACACAGTGTTCTCGCTTGTCTGCATCTCCACTTCCTGCATGTTTGTTGAGAGACTTAGCGATGTGCCTTGGCTCTATACGATGATTGCGGTATTCTCGCTTATGGCTATAATCGTAAGGCAATACCGAAAGAAAGGTTGGGGACTGCCCGATACAGTGTGCGGCGTAGTCTACATAGCCGCCGCCACACGCGTGTTCATGGGGCTGTTCTCCCTGTCATGGCTGCCTGCCGTCGGCGTTGCCGCAGGCGCGATGATCATTGTGTTCCTGGCCTATTGCCTGTATCTGGTTTGGTTTGTGAAATAGCTGTCGGATATTATATAAAATGTGAAAGGCGGACAATTATCCGCCTTTTTGTCATGTTATAAGGTGGATTTTTCGTAATTTTGCACCGATTAGACTCTTTATCGGTATGAAGTTCTGCGACGTAATAGGACAAGAAGAGGTCAAGCAGAGGCTGCGACAGATGGTCAGTGAGGACCGTGTGCCACACGCCTTGATGTTCTGCGGCCCACGGGGCTGCGGCAAGATGGCTCTGGCCCTGGCCTTCGCTTCCTACTTGTTGTGCCGTGACCGGCATGACGGCGACTCGTGCGGAGCGTGCCCCCAGTGCGCCATGACGGGCAAGATGGCGCATCCCGACCTGCATTTCTCCTATCCCGTAATCCGTCCTTCGGGCACCGGTTCGGAGCATAAGATGTCGAGCGAGGACTTCGCAGCCGAGTGGCGCGAGATGCTTCTGCAAGGCCCTTACTTCACAATGGACCAGTGGCTTAAGGCCATGGGCGCCGCCAACCAGCAGGCCCAGATGGGCGTAGGAGAGAGCGACGCACTCTCGCGCGCCCTCAGTCTCAAGTCGAGTCAGGGCGGATACAAGGTCGCCGTGCTGTGGCTGCCCGAGCGAATGAACGCCGAATGCGCCAACAAGATGCTTAAGTTGCTCGAAGAGCCGCCACAGGCTACGGTGTTCTTACTGGTCTGCGAGGAACCGGAGATGCTTATCGACACCATCAAAAGCCGCGCCCAGCGCATCGACGTGCGCCGTATCGCCGACGAATACATGGAGCGCGCCCTTGTGGAACGGCGCAACATAGACCCCGACCAGGCGCGAAGCATAGCGCGCTCGGCCGGCGGCAGCTGGCTCGCCGCGCTTGAAGAACTCGATGCGGGGAACGAGAAGAAAGAGTTTCTTGACATGTTCGTCTCACTGATGCGCCTTGCCTACATGCGCAAAATAAAGGATTTGAAGAAGTGGAGCGACACTGCTGCCACACTCGGACGCGAACGCCAGAAACGCATGCTGGAGTATTTCCTGCGACTGGTGCGCGAGAACTTCATGTACAACTTCCGCAATCCGCAGCTCTGTTACATGACGCGCGACGAGGAAAACTTCGCCCGCAACTTCTCGCCTTATGTCAACGAAGCCAATGTCTTGGAACTGATGGCACTGATGAACCGCGCCATCCGCGACATCGGACAGAACGCAAACGCCAAGATTGTGCTCTTTGACATGGCGACGAACATCATCGTCTCACTTATAAGAAAACCTTAGGCTTAGGCCTTTACATATATAAACAAAATGCCTTATGGACTTTAAGAACAGGAAATTCATGATATACAACGGTTGTGACCGTGGCCTTTGCATACGCGGTTGCGGCCGGCAGGATCGTCAGCTCAATACGTATGACTGGCTGGCTGATGTGCCTGGCAACGCCAAAAGCACCAGCCTGGTAGAAGTGCAGTTCAAGAATACACGCAAGGGTTATTACCACAACGTCAACAACTTGGACCTTCGCAAGGGCGACATCGTAGCCGTTGAAGCCAGTCCTGGCCATGACATAGGCGTCGTTACGTTGACCGGCAAGCTTGTGGAGTTGCAAATCCGCAAGGCTAACATAAAGTCGGCGGACGACATAAAGCGCATATACCGACTGGCTAAGCCCGTCGACATGGACAAATACCGTGAGGCGAAGAGCCGCGAACATGACACTATGATACGCAGCCGGCAAATCGCCAAGAGCCTGAATCTTGACATGAAGATAGGCGACGTGGAGTATCAGGGCGACGGGAACAAGGCCATATTCTATTACATTGCCGATGAACGAGTGGACTTCCGACAGCTTATCAAAGTGCTGGCGGAGACGTTTCATGTGCGCATCGAGATGAAACAGATAGGCGCGAGGCAGGAAGCCGGACGCATTGGAGGCACCGGACCATGCGGGCGCGAGCTGTGTTGCGCGACGTGGATGAAGAACTTTGTGTCGGTAAGTACTGGTGCGGCACGTTATCAGGACATATCGCTGAATCCGCAGAAGCTGGCAGGAATGTGCGCCAAGCTGAAGTGTTGTTTGAACTACGAGGTGGACAACTACATCGAGGCGAGCCGCAAGTTGCCGAGCAAGGAGGTGGTGTTGCAGACGCAGGACAATGACTATTACCTGTTCAAGAGCGACATCCTGGCAGGCATTGTCACTTATTCCACCGACAAGAAGGTGCCTGCCAATCTTGAGGTTGTCACTGCAAGGCGTGCGCTTGAGGTAATAGAGATGAACAAGCGTGGAGAGAAACCAATGTCGCTTCAGGAAGACGGAACCGCTAAAAAGCAGGAACGGTCTGTCGACTTGCTCGAGAACGAGAGCCTGACGCGTTTCGACAAGAGCAAGAAGAAGCGTAAGCCGAAGAACCGCAATGGGCGTCCTGCGGCAAAAGGACGCGGCAGACAGGCTGACGCACAGGGCAAGCAGGGCAGTGGTGGAGGCTCTGAAGGCAAGGAAATTAAGGCATGACGACGTTCAGACGCACTTTACATATATTATTGTTGGCCGTTGCCGGAGCCGTATTGTTGTCGGCCTGTGAAGATGGCAGGGTGTACAGCAGGTTTGTGCCTGCCCCTGTCGACGGGATGGAGAAAAACGACACGGCGGTTTTCGACGTGCCGCCGGTGCCGGCTTCGGGCCGCTACCGCCAGGAGATATGCCTGCGCATAACGGCCGCCTATCCGTTTACCAACCTGTGCCTGCAGGTTGAGCAGACCGTTGAGCCGGGCCGCAGGGTGCGTGTCGACACGCTTGACTGCCGGCTTTATGATGCCGACGGCAATGTGTTGGGGCGCGGCATAAGCGTGTTCCAGTATGGTTTCATCCTTGCTGATGTATATCTGCAAAAGGGCGATTCGCTGCATGTGTGCGTGCGCCATATAATGAAGCGCGAGATTCTTCCCGGCATTGCCGACATAGGTTTCAGCATGGAGGCAGGGTGAGAATGAGCTTTTGCTTATTTGGGATGCGGCCGGCAAGGCCGCATTTTTTGTTCTATCGCAACAAAATGAAAGGCGGAAGGCCATGTGCTACATGACGTTCCGCCTTTATTTCTTGTGCCTGTTGGCGCGTTGCTCGCGGTATTTCGCCTTCTGGCGGGCCGACCCGCTGTCGTGCGCTCCGGTTATGTATTGTTTCTTCTTGGCTTTGGTCTTGATCTTGCCGCCGTCTTTTCCGCCGCCCTGCTTTGCCTTGCGGAACACTATTCCGCCTCCGGCTATTATGTCGTCGATGTCTGCCACTTTTGTTAAGGGTAAAAAAGTAAAACGGTAAAAAGGTAAAAGAACAGAGGTATAAGGGTAAAAAGCACAACGATAAATCCGAGACGAGATTTTACCTTTTTACTTTTTTACCCTTTTACCTTTATCAGTGGTGGAACAGCCTTACGCCGGTGAAGGCCATGGCTATGCCGTATTTGTCGCAAGTTTCTATCACGTTGTCGTCGCGCACTGAGCCTCCGGCCTGGGCGATGTATTCCACTCCGCTCTTGTGGGCGCGCTCAATGTTGTCGCCGAAGGGGAAGAAGGCATCGCTGCCGAGGCTTACGCCTGTGAGACGGGCTATCCATTCCTTCTTTTCCTCCATCGTTAGCACCTCGGGCTTCTCCTTAAAGAACTTCTGCCATGTGCCCTCGCGCAGCACGTCGTCGTGTTCCTCGCTGATGTAGACGTCGATGGTGTTGTCGCGGTCGGCGCGGCGTATGCCGTCGACAAAAGGCAGGTTCATCACTTTCGGGTGCTGGCGCAGCCACCATATGTCGGCCTTGTTGCCGGCCAGACGGGTGCAGTGTATGCGGCTCTGCTGCCCGGCGCCGATGCCGATGGCCTGTCCGTCCTTTACGTAGCACACTGAGTTGCTCTGGGTGTACTTCAGGGTGATGAGGCTTATTATCAGGTCGCGCTTGGCCTCAGGGGTGAAAGTCTTGTTCTGTGTGGGAATGTTCTCGAACAGGGCGGGGTCGTCAAGGCGCACCTCGTTGCGTCCCTGCTCGAAGGTTATGCCGTAGACCTGCTTGTGCTCGATGGGGTTGGGCGTGTAAGCAGGGTCTATCTTGATTACGTTGTACGTGCCCTTGCGCTTGTCTTTCAGTATGGCCAGGGCCTCGGGAGTATAGTCGGGTGCTATCACTCCGTCACTCACCTCGCGCTTGATGAGCGTTGCCGTTGCCTCGTCGCACGTGTCGCTCAGGGCCACAAAGTCGCCGTAGCTGCTCATGCGGTCGGCGCCGCGTGCGCGTGCGTAGGCGCATGCCAGGGGCGAAAGCTCTATCTTCACGTCGTCAACAAAGTAAATCTTCTTCAGCGTGTCGCTGAGCGGCAGACCCACTGCGGCTCCGGCCGGCGACACATGCTTGAAGCTGGCGGCCGAGGGCAGGCCTGTGGCGGCCTTGAGTTCCTTTACAAGCTGCCAGCTGTTGAGCGCGTCGAGGAAGTTGATGTACCCCGGGCGGCCGTTGAGCACCTCTATCGGCAGTTCGCCTTCGTCCATGTAAATGCGCGAAGGCTTCTGGTTCGGATTGCATCCGTACTTCAAAGCTAATTCTTTCATCGTCTGTGGTATTACTATTTTGTGTGCAAAATTACTGTAAAATCGGCGTAATTCAAAATAAATGTGTCAGAAACAGCTGTTTTTCCGCCTCAATCGTCACCGCCGGAAGCATCCTTTCCACCGCCTGCGGCGTCGGTCATGCGCCGCCTTACGTAATAATACAGCAGGCCGACCAGCAGTCCCACGCCTACACCGGCTCCGCGGTTGTCCCACCCCGCGCTAACCGCCAAGCCGAATATCAGGCCCGCCATCATGCAGACTGCTAACGACGGGCGGCCTGTCTTCTTGTCTTCGTCCTTTTCCATGGTTTCAGTTAATGTTGTGTTTTACAGTGCAAATATACGCAAAATGCGCCGAACAGCAAGCGCCTGCGGCCTCGATATACGATACGTGGGGGCACTGTCATGCCTCGCCGCCGTTGTCTTTTTTCTTTAAGAAGCTCGGAGCAAGCAGCCCGATGGCTACGCCGACGCACAGCCATACGGCCAGGTTGTCAAATATTATGCCGAAGGTCACGCCCAAGCTGAGGCCAATGGCAAGGTAGCTGCCGGCGGCTTGCTGCTTTTTGTCTTGCTTGTTGTCTTTTTCCATGATGCTGTACGTATTGATGTTGTCCGTACAAAGATAGCGTAAAAACCGCTAACCGCAAAGCCGCAAGCCGCTTTTTTCCGGATGCCATGCGGCATGTCTGCAACATGCCTACAGTCAGCGGCGTTGCGAAAGACCGTCTTTTGCCTTCCAAAAGGCCGTCTTTCGCACGCTAAAAGACCGTCTTTTAAGAGCTAAAAGACGGCCTTTCACAACAGCACTGATTATCAGGCAGTTACAGACCTGCTATCAAGCAGGTGCAAAAAGGTGTCACCTGACTGACAAATATCTGTCTGCACGAAGTGCCGCGTCGCGTCCGCTCGCCATGGCGCGGACCACGAGCGAAGCGCCGTTGGCAGCGTCGCCCGCCACAAATACGTTCTCGGCGAACTGCGGCTGCACGGGCTTCAGGAAGCCCATGGCCAGCAACACCATGTCCGCCTTTATCACTTCGGACTTTCCTACAGGCTCCATTATGGGGCGTCCGCCTTCTGGGTTGGGTTTCCATGCTATTTCCTGCACCTCCACTCCCGTAACTTTGCCGTCCTTACCGATGAAGCGCAACGAGTTGACGTTCCATCTGCGCACGCATCCCTCCTCGTGGCTCGACGTGGTTTTCAGCGTCCGCGGCCATGCCGGCCACGGGTTTTGCGGATCGTCGGGGCCTACGGGCGGCTTGGGCATAATCTCTATCTGCGTCACGCTCTTGCATCCCTGGCGGTGCGCCGTGCCGATGCAGTCGCTGCCGGTGTCGCCTCCGCCGATTACAAGTACGTCCTTTCCCTTAGCGTTCACCAGCTCGTCAGGTTTTATCTCAGCTCCGGCCAGCACGCGGTTCTGCTGCGCCAGCATGTCGAGGGCGAAATGCACGCCCTTCAAGTCGCGGCCGGGGATAGGGAGGTCGCGCGCCTGAGGCGTACCGGTGGCTATCACGTAGGCGTCGAATCCGTCAGGAAGATGATCCACGTCGATCTCTTGGTTGAATTTAAACTCTATGCCCTCGGCGCGCAGTATGCCCATTCGGCGGTCGATGACGGCCTTGTTCAGCTTGAAGTTGGGTATGCCGTAGCGCAGCAGTCCGCCGGCATCCTCGTTCTTGTCGAACACGGTAACAGCGTAGCCTGCCAGGTTCAGGCGGTTCGCCGCCACGAGTCCCGCCGGGCCGCAGCCCACCACTGCCACCTTCTTCCCGTTGCGTTCGGGATGGTGTATGCTGACGTAGTTCTCCTCAAAGGCATGCTCCGTGATGGCCGCCTCGTCCTCGCGGTTGGTCGTAGGCTCGTGCTCCACCAGGTTGAGCACGCAGGCCTTCTCGCAAAGCGCAGGGCATACGCGTCCCGTAAACTCGGGAAAGTCGTTGGTGGAGTTGAGCAGGCGGTAGGCCAGTTCCCAGTCTCCTCGGTACAAAGCGTCGTTCCACTCGGGCGGCTTGTTGCCCAGCGGGCACGCCCAGTGGCAGAAGGGCACGCCGCAGTCCATGCAGCGCGACGCCTGCTGGCGGCGGTCGCCGGAGTTAAGAGTCTGTTCCACTTCGCCGAAATCATGTATCCTGTCATGCACGGGGCGGTATCCCGCCTCCTTGCGATGTATCGTCAAAAATGCTTTAGGGTCTCCCATATCTTTTTAATGAATAATGAAAAATGAATAATGAATAATTGTTTGATGCTTTGATGAATAATGAAAAATGAATGACAAATCACCTTTTTGTGGATGTTACATGGTCGCCAACGTGCTTAAAATACCGTTATTGACTTCAATTCAGCTGGCGATTTTTCATTTTTCATTATTCATTTTTCATTTACTCAGTAGTCTCTCTGCATGTCGGCAATCTTCTGTTGCAG
>CALUGP010000005.1 GCA_944320195.1 uncultured Prevotella sp.
ATCATGGATGTGGACGGCGACGGGAACACACAGGAGGTGGCGCATGAGGAGCGGGAGCTTGTGGGTGCGGTGGCGGAGGAGCACGTACCGTACCGCCGGGGGAGATAGGCGTTCACCGCTTGGTTGCGGACGCATAGCCGTGTTGTCTTTTATTTCAAGATACACAACACACGGCTATGCGACCTTGTCATTTGCCGTTCCTCTCCAGGTATTCCCGCATAGCTTCATTCACGATGTCTTTCAATGACATGCCCTTTTCGATGGCAAGGTATTTCATCCGTGTATGGATGCTTTTGTCTATCACAAAATTGCAATGGACGGCAGGTTCTTTCTTGCCGGAAATTGGCATCGCCTGTTTCTCCGTGCGGCTTTTAGCCGTCGGGGAAAGTAGCCCGTCCAGTCCACCTTTCATGCTGTCTTTCAGTAAATCACTTTTACCCATAATCTTATTTCAGTTTTTTCATTATTTCCTTGGCAAGCGACATATAGTCTTCCGCCCCGTTGGAACTGCCATTATATTCAAAGATGCTCATGCCCTTAATCGGTGCTTCTGCTAACGAGACATTCTCCCGGATGAAGGTATCGAACACCTGTTTGCAGAACGATTCCTTGATGAGTTCGGACACGCTCTTGTTCAGGGTTTTCCTCCTGTTGAATTGGGTAATGACGATACCGCCGACACGAAGGCCGGGGTTCAGACGCTCCTGCACGATGGCGACCACACTCATGATTTTGGCCATTCCCCGCATGGCAAGGAATTGGGCTTGTACCGGGATGACCAGATAGTCAGAAGTGGTAAGTGCGTTTAGTGTAAGCAAGCCCAAAGAGGGCGGGCAGTCAATGATTACATAGTCGAACTTCGGTTTGTCGGGCATCTTGGCAATCAGCCCTTTCAAAATCAGTTCCCGTCCCGGCTCGCTGATAAGCTCGGATTCCGCTGCCGAAAGGTCAAGGCAGGACGGTGCGACTGTTACGCCGCTGTTCGTTTTTACCATCGGAAGCGGGTATGCCCCGGTCATCGCCCCATATACGGTGCGTTCTTCTTCAATCGAAATCCCGAATGACTCGGTCAGGTTCGCTTGTCCGTCCATGTCTATGGCCAGCACCCGCTTCTTCATACGTTGCAGGGCAGCCGCCAAATTGACGGCGGTGGTCGTTTTCCCGACCCCGCCCTTGTGGTTGAGTATTGCAATGATTTTTGTCATATTCGATTCGTCCTTATTGACTACAAAGTTAATACTATTTTTCGTAAATACTACAATTAGTATATACTATTTTACTAAAATACTATTGTTCGTATTTTAGTATTTACTACTTTACTAATAAGCAGTTATACTAAATGTAGTGCCTACTACTTTTAGAATAGACGGATTTATAGTCAAAAGTAAGTGAAATGCGAATAATTCGTTTAAAAGTTGTATCTTTACGGCATGGAAATGCAGTTGTCGACATCAGAAATAGAAAATTTACGTAAACTTCAACGGAATCTAGCCGGAAGTTCCGACTATGCCCGTGTGACTTGCATTCTGATGTTGGGCATGGGCAATTCTCCTTCCTTCGTGGCTTCATGCCTTGGAATAGACGTTTCCACCGTATACCGTTACCGTTCCGCTTATTTGCACGGCGGTGCCGATGAACTTCTGGAAAACCGCCACAAAGGTTATTGGGGGCTTCTTGACAGCAGACAGTTGTCCGCCTTGCGCAAGGAACTTCGTGAGCATATCTATACGGATGCCAAGAGTGTGGCAGAGTGGATAAAGTCCACATTCGGCGTGGAGTACACGCCCCAGGGGGTTGTAGACCTGCTGAACCGCATTGGTTTCACCTATAAGAAGACATCGGAAGTCCCTTGCGAGGCTGATGCCTCCAAGCAGGCAGCCTTTGTCGGAGAACTTTCCGAAATCCTTTCCGGTATGCCGGAAGATGCTGTGGTTTATTATGCCGACGGTGTTCATCCGACCCACAACAGCCGTTCCACTTATGCGTGGATAGAGAAAGGCGAAAAGTTGGAACAACCGACCGTCAGCGGTCGTGACAGGGTGAACATCAACGGGTTGCTTAACGCGCATGACGTGACAGACGTGATAGCCCATGATTGCGAAAGCGTCAATGCCGAATCCACAAAAGAAGTTTATCAGGCGGCCTTGGACAGGCATCCGGAGGCCCCGTTCATCTATATCATTTCCGACAATGCCCGTTATTATCACAACAAAAAGCTCAAGGAATGGGTGGACGGGACAAAAATCAGGCAGATATTCCTGCCGCCCTACTCGCCGAACCTCAATCTGATTGAGAGGCTTTGGAAATTCCTCCGCAAGAAGGTCATCAATACCGGTTTCTACAGGACAAAAGAGAAATTCAGGCAGGCCGTTAAGGATTTCTTCGACAATATCGGAAACTATAAAGAAGAGTTGGAGTCACTTCTGACTCTTAAATTCCGTTTGTCTAATTCGCAAACCATTTCTTTTTGACTATACTATCCTACTATTCGTAGTATTTACTACATTTAGTATTCACTGTTATTTAGTAAGATGGATGCTTTTTAAAAAGGCAAATCTTCATCATTGTTCTGCGGCAGACCTTCCGGTGGCATTGGTGCCTTGGCTTCGTTGTCCATGTTCCCGTCCGTCTCGGAAGCAGCATTCGCCTCCGTTCCTTTCTTGCCGGTGTGGATGAATTTGATAGTTTCCGCTACGATGGAAAGCTGCACATGGCTGTTGCCGTTCTTGTCTTCCCAAATGGAAGATGAAAGCGTTCCATGCACAAGGATAAGCCTACCCTTGGTAAGGTATTCTGACAGCTTAATATGGTTTTCCTTGCTGCTTTTGACCCGTACCCAAGTGGTTGTGCTTTCGCCTTTCTGATAATCATCCACGGCCATGTCCAATGCCACGAAAGAACCGTGTTTTCCTGAAATGACCTGGCAATCCTTGCCGATGCGTCCGATTGTGTAAGTATTTAACATAACTGAAAAATTTGTGGCAAGCTGGTTAACCCCGCCGTTACCTTAAATTGATTTTGTTTTTTCCCTACATTCAGGCTTCTTCGCCTTGCCGGGAAATTTTGTGCATTCCACACAGGGCTTTACAATAAACCGGAAAGCGGCGGGGAAATACGCTCCGCCAAGAGTGGAGGAAGATTTTGCTGCCGGTTTTTGGTGTTTGTGCCGGAAGCCCTGTAACTTTGCGGAAAATTTCTTCGGTCAGGCGAAAGGCGAAAGAATAAGAAATAGGTATAAGAGGTGGATGTTTAAGTAGTATAAGGGGATTTACGGTGGTAAAAGAGGCGTTGCCGGGCAAATAAAACAGGAAGGAAGGCAGGAGGTTAACTCCCTCCCAAGCCGTTTAGCTGCGAATTGGAAGAGAGTAACTCCTTACCCCGTCAATAAGGGAGATACCAATCGGCATTCATGCACTCCGGGTTTCCCTCAGCCACCTGCAATATGGCGGTAACAGAAGAGTATTTGCGGAAACAACCGTTGTAAATCTGCCTTCCGTCAAGCGTTATCAACTGGAGATAACAGTTGTCGATGCCGCCACAGCTGCGTTCCGAAACGAATGTGAACTTGATGCCGTTGCTGTACGAGAGCGTCAATGACGTATAGTTAATCTCTGAATGAGGTTTTTCGGACGGCATACGGCTATTGAAATATCCGGTCGCCAACATGACTTGCTCGGCAAAACGGATGGCTTCCGTTTGGTACTTCTTCATTGCCGAAGCCACAGATAGCTCATCGCGCCTGTCCCCTGTAAAGTTTTCTGGTAATATTCTGTTTTTGTATATCAGCTTGAACGGGCCTCCAATATCCTCCTGCACTATGGGCAAACTGATGGCTTCGTATTCTGTTTTGTTCAAATCTATGTAACGTGCCTGCTCCTCGTCCAAATAGAGACGGTAAGCGGGTTTCGCCCGCTCCCGTTTTTTCTCATACTCCGCCTGTTCCTTTGCATCCATGCAGTTATAGACATGCCTTGGCACTCGTTTTACCGCATTGACATAGGTCATACATTTGCTCACGCCGAAGTGCTTTGCCAATTCCGGCTTCGTGCCTGTAAAGTTGTATTCATTCCAATAGTACCTCTTCATTGTATTTGTCATTTTAGTCTACAATTTCAAATTCATGCAGATAACAGAAAGCATCCTCGCACTCGGTGCTCCATTGGATGTCAATGTCCGCAATATCCTCCTCCGTCATTACCGTCTTTCCCAATTCAACCTCTATCCATTTGAACACATCCTCCAGTTTTTCGAAATACTCGCTGAGATAATCTCCATCCGGCGTACAGGCATCGAGATAATACCTGTCCTTGAAATATACACCGCATTCATCGTTGGTCTCGTAGACTTCCAGCCCAGGTTCTTCCGCGATAAAATAATACCTTAAAGAGGGATATTTTTCACGGACGGCCTCGAATGTCTCGTTACAGGGTGCCCATGCGGTTTCCGTGTTGAACTTCAGCACGTCACCGTCCAGTTTGAGACCGCTCCATGAGCCACGGCATGACACTGCTTTCCAGTCTTTCCCCAAGGCGTTTACGAGGCATCCCAACCATGTAGTCCCGAAATCGTTTTTCACGGCAGGCTTCTTCCTGTCCTGCAATCTTTTCATCAATCCATAGAGGCTTTTTATTTCCTTTGCGTCGCCCTCTACCACATACGCTGTTGAACACCAGTTTGGCATAATTGTCTGTTTCTTTTAGTTTGTTGATAATTCGATTTAGGTTGATGGATTGTGCAGGGCTTTCAAACCCTGCACAAACTCTCGGCAAAAGGTTATTCGGGCAACATCATCGGCATCAGCAGAGCCAAGTGTGCAGACTGCCCGTCTTCCGATGTCGGTTCTATAATGGCTGCACGGCAAGGTTCGCTCATCTTGAAGCGCACTTCTGCCGCATCCGTGTTCTCCAACAGCAGCATAAGGTTCTCCGCGCTGAAGCCGATACGGATGTCCGCGCCTTGATAACTGCAGAACACGGTTTCCTCCGCCGAAGTGGAGTTGTCGAAGTCGTGCCCTGCCAGCAGCAATGACATGCCGGAAAACGTCATCACCACCATGCGGTTAGCTTTTTCAGCAAATACGCTGACCCTGCGGATGGCCGACAACAACGCTTGCCGGTCAATGGTCGCCTCCTTGTCGCTATCGGACGGGATGACTGCATTGTAGTTCGG
This sequence comes from uncultured Prevotella sp., assembly GCA_944320195.1. GTDB lineage: Bacteria > Bacteroidota > Bacteroidia > Bacteroidales > Bacteroidaceae > Prevotella. The sequence goes on from CALUGP010000005.1 coordinate 5,170, forward strand.
GTACTTACCCTCTATCAGCCGTGACGAAAAAGAGTCCGTTTCGGTCTTGAAAGCGATGTTCCGTCCGTCAAGTCTCACTTCCACAAAGCCCTCCTTTTTCTGCATTAGGGTCTTTACGGTTTTAGCCGCCTTTGCTGACAAAAGGAAACTGCAATCTTCAGCAGCCTCTGATAACGGATAGGAATTGCGAGCCAGTTTGTGTCCGTCCGATGCGGCACATTCCACCCTGCCGTTACAGATGGTGAAATTGATGCCGTTCATTACCGGGCGCAAGGTGTCGTAGCTCACGGCAAACAAGGATTGGTCAATGGCCTTGCACAATGTGACGGCCTCCATGCGGAAACTGATGTCGCTTGGAGCATCGAAGGACGGGTACTCGTCGGCGGCTTGACCCACCATGTCGAAATGTCCGTTTGCATACTGGACGGTCACACTCCCGTTCTCTTCGCAGATGATAAAAGTTATCGGCTGTTCGGGCAGGTTCTTGACGGCATCCAGCAGGGTGCTTGCCGGGATGCACACTTTGCCTGTTCCCTCTTGCCCTGTGATTTCCAACGAGCCGTGCCATACACATTCAAGGTCGGAGGCGGTCACTTCCAGCGGTGCGTCCTCTTTCACCTCCAGCAGGAAAGTGGAAAGGATGGGCAGTACGGATTTGCCATTCATAACTTTGGCCATTGCAGCCAGTTTGTTCGCCATTGCGGTTGATGATACTGTAAACTTCATAAAGCTAAATGTTTTTATTTCCCTGCTTTCGGGCTGTTTGCCCTTGTCCCAGGAAGTTATTTTTCGGTGCTGGATAAGCCGTCCGCCTATGACGCAAACTTTTGGCAGGAATACGCTTTGCCGCAAGGGAAAGGAAGATTCCTGCCATCGGGACAACCATTGTAATTCGGCTTTCGTCCCAAAAGTTTTCGGCATCAACAGCGGGCGACTGAACTTTGCACACGAAAATACGCCCGGAGGCAAGGGCATGGGCACAAGTAGTAAAAAGTATGTATAATCGGATAAATGTCAGTATATAAATGGATGACAAAGTGGATGTGTTGATTTGACATTCTCTTGAAAAACCGCTCTACAGTACACCGGTTTTACTATTTTTGCAGTCATTTATGCAGGCAAAAAAATATGGAACGGTTTATCATCATAGTATTGCTCATCCTGATACTGGCACTTACACGGTATTGGAGAAGGAAACTTGGCGAAGCCTATTGCGCTGCCGCCAAGTATGCGCCTACTTTGGAACTGCGCAGGGAATTCAGCCGCAAGGCGGTGCTGGCGGGCAAGAAGGAAGCAAGGAGGATTTTCCCCATTACAGTTGCGCGGTTTGCTGCAGACCATCAGCCGTTGAAAGTGTTCAAGAGGAAGAAAATCCCCTGCGTATTTACGGACTATTACTTCCCATCAAGGTGCAACCCATACCTGAGTGAAGAACAAAAACAGTTCTGCCAATCCGTTCTGGATTTCAAGGACGGCAAATATGATGGCATCCGTTTCCTTGTGGCCGGAATAGAGAAATTAAAGCCCAAGCCGGGAACCGTTGTCATGTTCATGCCGTGCAGCACACAGCGAAAATACTGGAAGCGGTTCAAGACGATGGCGGACTACTTGCATGACGAATACCCGGAGCTTGTGTGCGGCATTTCTTATGTCCGTTATACGGGTGACAGGGAGAGCCTGCACCTACAAAAGAGCAGGGAGAATGTAGAACTGGAGAAGAACTATTTCTTCAAAGAGGACTTGACGGACAAGGAGGTTATAGTGGTGGATGACATCCTTACAACAGGGAAAAGTTTGCAAGATTTCAGAAAGGAAGTGGAAGCGGACGGGGGCAAGGTGGTGGGTGCCATTTTTGCCGCCGAGACGTTCAAAATGCCCAATGCTTTCTGGTGTTATCTTTATGCATTAAGCTGGTCGGAGGATGATGCTGAGAAGTTTGCACCTATGGCAACAGACACCACTATGGGTTATCCATACCAACGCCGTAAATGGGGCATTTATGATGAAGAGCCGGAAGATATCGATTGGATGCCCGACCGAACGATTATGCATGGGAACACCATGATAAATTTGTGGTATGGCAAGAGGAAAGGCAAGTATGTTGTGGTAAAAAAGGAAGTCCTGCCATTGGATCCGGAGAGCGATGAGCCATGCAGCGATGACTTGTCGGAATTTGACATACGGATATAGAACAGGCCGGCTTTCACAAGCCAGCCTGCTATAAGAATCTTAAGTCAGATCCAATGAAAAAGTTAATCCATTCCTTATTATGAACAACAAGCAGCTAATCTTTCGTATCGGATGAAGCCCACAACAATCTCACACACGCATTGCGATTGGCTTCCGTTGGATTGTAATCATTGATGCCACCGACCGAAACAGTTTCTATCATACAGGTGTCCACGCCACGTTCCCGCAACTGTCCTGCCATATAGGAAGCACGTCTTTGTGACAAACCGTTGTTGATGGAATCATTCCCTGTGGCACTGTCAGCCGCACCGATAATTTGGATGCGCAGCCCATATTTTTGGGCTATCCGAGCGATGCCGTCCAGATTGACCAATTGAGAATGGTCGGTAAGCCTGTCGGTGTTCAGCACAAAGAAGAAATAGATGGGCGGACCGATATACCTGCCGTCCATAAGCAAGGATGAAGTAATGGTATCGTTGTCTTGGAATGAGTTACTACCATTATTATAAATGGAAGCCTTGCCTTGTACCATATAAATGGTGTCCTTGTCATGAATAAAAGTGGTGTCGCCCTTATGCTTGCCTTTTTCCGATTGGGATTTGCGCAGCCTTGCACGTAGCGAGTTCAACCCACTGTAGTCATTCTTTGGATAACCGCCTGTCGTTTCCTTGCTGTTATTATCTTTCATCGAAAAAAGCATATCCGCATATTTATCAAGCAGTCCTTCCAACTTCAATATCTTCTCCAATTCGGCGATAAAGCGGGCGTTCATGTCATCCTTCCGCCGGAGATGTTCATTCTCATCGCGCAAGCTGCTGGCGTAGCCGGTCAATTGTTCGTTACGCTCAATGTAAGGGGAAGCATCAACAATATGTTTCCAACCTTTCTTGCCGATTGTGTAAGATAATCCAGCGGTCAGTGACAACATACGGTCGCCCCATTTGTTACCTGCGCCCATACCATCAAAGTCCTTAAAAGTAGTGGCGCAGCCAAGTTCAGCCGTGAGATGCAGTCGGTCGGTCAGGCGGTATCGTCCTTGCACTCCGTAAGAAACCGCAAAGGGTTGACGGTCAAGTTCGTCATTATGCAGAATGCCCAAGCCAACGTAGGGGACCAAATCCCAACGGAAATCATCTTTGGAGTGTGAGATACCTGAAAGCACGTTCCATATCAAGTCGGCATGGAGATGCTGAAAATTTCTTGATTCAAACAGGGCGTCCTTGAACTGCAAACCCTGGAAGGCGGCTCTCACACCGATGGCAGGCGTGAACCACTTGCCTACGGAAACAGACAATGCAGGTTTCGTGCGGTCAAAGATGTCACCACAACCAAGCGGCGAACCGACAAATGCCGACACTCCGCCGGACATATTTACGAACCAGTCACCACGCCAAGGAGAAACCTCCACGACATTATCCAAATAAACCGGCTCCAACGATTGCAACAAATCCTCCCACCTGGGAAGGCTTTTCCATCGGATAGTATCCGTCACGGGAACATTGTACGCCCTTGCCATGAGCGGCAGGGACAATACGGATAGCAATAAAAATCTCCTTATCATATTATTGATGTATTTGTTTTCGACTTGCAAAGAAAATGATTCATTGCGTCTGCAGAGAGGCTTTCTTTTCCTTTCAATTCCCGCTTAACAAGAATTTCAGTAGCGGAAATTTATCATACTGTCAATCATACTTCAAGCCGCATGAAAAAAGTCATTGGACACCACTTGATTTGTCATTTCCTGCGGACATTTTTACCTCCTTTCGGCTTCATCATCCGGCTTGCCTGCATCAGGCAGCGTCTTGCCCAAGCCCGGTCGTCCTCGTCCTCCTTGCGCCCCCAAGGCAGGTCGCTGTCGCCACCTCCACCACCGTGGCTTTCGGCGAATGTCGTTGCCAAGTCCACATAGTTTGCAAAGAGATAGATGGCACATTTGAAAATGTCCTCCCCACGTTCGGCCACATCCTTCAGCAGCGTGTCATCGAATAGGCTTTGACCCTCGCCGTCTAATGCAGGCAGCAATGACTTGAACTCATGCAGAATGTCTCCCAACAGGGCATCGGCAAGGCGGTAGCGCACCTGATGTTCCAAGTCGTAAGTCGCCGCTTTGAGGTCCCGGCGGTATTCCAACGCACGTTCCCGTGTTTCTTCCTCTATTTGGCGAAGTTCTGAGAGTTGCTTGTTCGCTATTTCCAATTTGTTGCGCTTGTCGGTGAGGTTGTCAAGCACTTTCTGCAAGTCAAGGTCGAGTTTGCTTATCTTCTTGCGCAGTTCCTCCGAATCGCCACGGCCTGCTTTCAACTCTTCCGCAAGGGCTTCCATCTCGGCAATCATCTGCTTTTTTTTCTCCTCTAAGTTGACGGTCATCGTACATAGTCCCTTTACCCGTTTCTCGGCAAAACGGATGTCAGCAAGCAACTCGCCGAGCAACTTTCTGTTGTTCTCAATCTGTTCCTCCAGGGTTGTGCATTCCTCACTCAACGCACGGCGGTATTCTTCCGTGGTGCGGTGTTTCGCACCAGTCACGGCGATGCTGTTGCCACGTTTCATACCCCACTTTTCGTTCACCTTGGCAAACTCGTCATGGAGTGCGAAGAAACGCTTCTTGGAATCATAAATATTCCCTCCAAAAACTTTGTTGAATGAGATTTTATTCCGCTCATCCACCGGTATTACGGTGCAATGCACATGAGGGTTCAGTTCATCGAGGTGTACATAGAAACCGATGATGTTTTCCTCGCCCCAGTGTTCACACGCAAACCTGTACACATCCAGTGCCCAACGCTCTATGTCCTTGTTGCGCCGGATATGCGAATTGTCAGCCCCGTGCGTGAGGTCCACCCTTTGGTTGCCAAAGGCTATTTCGTGCATCCTCTCTCTGGAGCCGCCAAATATGATGTTCGCCACGGTGCGGTACTTCGGTTCGCATAATTTCGCATTCGGGTCTGTGATGCCACGCTCACGCAGATTATCGGCCATACGTCCGGTGATAGTCCTTGACTTATCAACCGGCTGGATGATACCGCCTTTCACAACCTCGAAATTGAGGTGCTCACGGCTTCGGTCATAATTGCCATGCTTCGTTGCCCAGTCCCAACCCTTTTCCGTCCAATTGCGCTGGTGCTCGTCGCTTTGGCCCACACTCATACCCTTTCCGGGTCTGATGTCCAATACCTGTTTGATGTCATTTGCCATAATTCAGTCTGTTTTTTCAGCTTGCTGCCGCCCTGGGCGGTTCCTGCATTTTGCCCGGTTGGGGCAAAGTGCGTATTAGGCTACGCAGGCAGAGCCTGTCTTCGTGGGCAAGCCCTGTCGTCAGAGTCGGAGGTCAAGACCTCCGTTAATACCCATCCCGTCTGTCGGGATACCATGCACTTGGTTTGACGAAACTCAGCGCGGGGGAAGCAAGACGTTTAAACTTGGTTATCTGTTCCACCTGTGGACTTGGTTCCCTCGTGCGGTTTAAGTCCGTTATGGGGCTTTTCTTGCGTTATAAAGGGAAGATAATACTGCAGAATGATGTCGGCCGTTTCATCGCCGCTACAAGTGGCTTGCGCTTTCAGTGGGGTCTCAGCCTCAATGAGCCGCAGTCCGGCAAGCGTCAGCCGCTGAAGGAAACACGCAAGGTCTTTGCCGCATTCTTCCAAGAACAGCCGTTCAAGGGCTTCATTCACCCGTGTGTTGGCTGGAATGATGCCTGTGCGTTGGAGGATGGTATGGGCTATCAGCTTATGCAGACGTTCGCCTGTGGATGCTTGCCGGTCGGAGCGTTTGCCTGTCGGTTCGGTTACGAACAGCTTATCAGTTTCGGTTATGAAGTGTACAAGCATTTCCACCCATTCTTCAATGGTGAGGTATCCACACAGCCAGCGGTTCAAGAGCAGTTCCTCCTCCGACAACAAAGGGGTATTTATGTGTCCGTCTTCTGGCAATACACAAGTCATCGAGAGGATGAAATACCCACTGCGTCCTGTAACCTTGGCGACTTCCGATAATTCCAATTCGGTGAGGAATTTGCGCACCGTGTTACGATGCCAGTTCCAATGCTTGGCAAGCCCGCTGACCGTCAATGCCACCTGCCCTTGTGGCAAAGGCTTGGCGATGGCAGGGAACTCTTTCTTGTCCTTAGTGGAGAGGTCTAACAAGTTGCGGAACGCCGCCAGTTTCGAGTGCTTCTCGTTCGATTCGGGATTGAGGAATGCAAGCAATCCGCTGTCAATTAGGATGCGGCATCTTGCCGCTTTTTCTTCTTTCATTCTTGGGGCTGTTTTAAGCGTTATTCTGTTCAATTGAGTAAAAATGGAATGGCAGGGGAAGGACTTACATGTAAGTAATGATTCCGACAGCCTAAGTTCCTTATGACCATTTATAATAGGTGTCTACAATGCTATGAGGAAACTCCAAATAGTCATCCAACGTGTCAGGAAATGTGTTACGAGCCACCTGCGAGGGATAAAACACGGTGCCGAATACGACTGTGGCCAACGTAATGCCAAGGGGCAGCATATGCGGTACGAAGAGCAGGATTACCGCTGCCATTGCCGCCCAGGAAAGGTGATGCTACCGTTGCAGGAAGTCAAACGCCCGTTCCGTGTTTTTGTGGGAATACAGGGCCAAACAGGCAATGGATGACAAGGCCAGTTCATGGACATTCCCAAAGAAATTCAGATGGTAGAAGTGGAACACCATGAGGGTGGCGAGCATTCCTAGCGTATAGCATCTGCGGAAGCTGCGCCTCCAAGCCATGCGCAAATAAAACTGGAGCATGGCAGGGCGTTTGCTCTTGTAGAGAAACGGCACGGCGGCATATGCAAGGATGTAAAGCATATAAAGGATTGGAATAATCATTATCTTGTGGTTTAAGGGTTACAGTTCAAGTTCCAAGTTGATGAGTTTGTGCGAGGCGAGGTGGATGATGTCCTCCGCGTCCTGCATGGAAAGCGTGCCCAGCCTGCAGCGTTCCTTGAAGCCCGGCCGCCGTTTGAGCGAGTTCACCGCACGGTCAAGACGGTATTCGGGAATATCCCACACATGCCCTTTGGGGTATGCGCCATGTGCCGTCCGTGCCACCAAGGAAAGCACCCTGCAACGGACGGGGTGCAGCCCTCCGCCGGAGTGCAGCATGAAGTTGCACTCACGGTCTGTATCCAGCACGTCCACCCAAGTGCGGCATTCATGGATGGTGGCGGCGAGTTGCCTGTACAGGACTTCCTTCATAGGCAGATGAAGTCTTTGAGCAGTTCCTCTTCCTTGACGGCGTACAGGAGTTTGCCGCCATTCGCCACTCTCGCAAGCTCCTCGCGGAGTTCGCTGCCCATCACTTCCAATGAATCGTAGAGGGTCACATAGAGCGTATCACACTCGATGCGGTCGTCGGCTTGCGCGTTCAACTTGTGCATGTGGCCGAAGCGGGGATTGGAGTAAGCACAGCACCGCTGGCCGAACGGGGTGTCTTTGCTCGGCACATGGTGGTAAAGGAGTTCCAGCTCCATCTGGTCCTCCAGCTCGTCGATAAGTTCCTCGATGGGATAAACTTTGGGCAGGCGGAAAGTGAGCAAGGCGTAATCCTCGTACACCTCCGCCCCTTGGAAAAGGCTTTGTGAAACCAACGCCGGCATCTGCAAGGATGCCAACGTTACAAAACGGTCAATTTGTTCTTTCTGCATATAGTTGTAGTATGTTTGATTAGTTTCGGAATCGTTGGGGACAAGATTTATTCATATCCCAAGATGAATGTTTTGATCAGCAGCGCGGGTAACCCGTCGGCATCTAGCGGGAGATCCGACTCTTCCAATTTGTCCAAAGCCTTGGGTGTCATTTCCGCAAGCTTTTCCATTGTCCGCATCTGTTCCTCGTCCATGAGTGCGTAAGCAAAGCCGTCCAATGAAATCCACGGTTGAAGAATCATCCACAGGTAGGCTGTAGCCTGCCCGTCATCAACCCGATGTAAACGGTGCAGACTCTCCAGACAGGCTTCCGCATTTTGCAACAACCGTCTGTTGTTACGCATCGCCAGCAGTATGACAACTTCTGATTTACCGAACACGGGATATTCATCGGCTGACAGGCTGATAATTCCGTGCATCACCTCGCCCGTTTTCTTTGTAATATCGTCAAGCGGTATGTTGCCAGTGCTCAATGTTGATAGATGGAGAAGAAACGAGCGGAAAGCCACATCCTCCTTTCGTAGGAAGTCAATGGCATCATGCTTGGTGCGGATGCCTTTAGCAAGTGAGCCATCCAGCAATCGGTTGTATTTGCCGATAACTTCTTTCGCGCTTCCTTTCAAAGGAGCGGCTGTACCGGCATCGTGGTAGAACAGATGAACGGAAGCCACTAACTTTTGAGACACTGAATCCATCTCTATGTCATTCAATCCTCGCACCACGGCAAGGTAGTCGGAATAGCTCCACGTTCGGCTGTCAATCAAGCGAGACATTTGAAATTTGATGGAATCCCCAATGGAAATATGCCTGGCATCGGCATGGGCAGTCGTGTCACTTTCTAAGGTTGCCGAAACGGCAGTCTTCAATTTGCGCCATTCCTGTACCAGTGATATAAGTTCTTCCACGTTCAAGGCCTTTTTTGACTTGATTATCGTGAACAATTCGTTATAAGAGACCAAGGCATCGCCTATTGAATTGGGGGAATCATTGGAAACAGGTTGGCAACTTGCCAGCAATGTTGCCATAAAAGACAAAATGAAGATTAAAGTATGATTTTTTAGAGTCGGAAAGACATGGCATTTTCCACTCATAAAGTGCAGAAATTTTGTTGGCCATTTGGTGGCTGGTTCATCCGATAGTATCCGTTTCATCTTGGCAAATTTGATTTTGACGGTGCAAAATTATACCTTGCAGGCCATAATACCATATCTCTCCTACAACATTATCCATTCTTAGAAAATCATACTCCAAGTATGGTTTTTATAATTGTTTGCCAGTCTGTTAGTGGCTAAAATGTGCTATAAAAAAGGAATTGATTGCGGGAACGGGGATTTATGAAATTACAGCTATTCAAACGTAAATAATCGGCCCGGACATTTGCCACAACAAACAGGCAACACCCAAACTGGACAAAGAGCCAAGCAGGTGACATATGAAAAGAGAATTAAATTGGAAATTCAGCTTGGCGATGCAGGTTTTATCCTGCAAAAATCATACTTTTGCAGTCAGAATTAAATTTGGACTTAAACTATATGGCTAAGATTGGTTACATGCCGTATCTTCCCAAGTATGCGGAGGGAGCGGCTGATAGGAAGTGGATGGAGGATTTAGGCTGTGAGAACATCGTGGAAGAACAGCCGGTTGAAGGAGCGTACCGCTTGGGGTGGGACAGACTTTTGGCAAACATTGGCAAAGGCGACACGTTGGTCATATCCAAATTCGCCCATGTTGTCAAGGGAGCAAGGCAGTTGTCATTCTTTTTGGAACTCTGCCGGATAAAATCCGTGCGCCTTGTTTCCTTGCATGACGGCATTGATTCAGGCAATGAACTGTTCCCGGAAACCAAAGTGTCTGATGTATTGAGTATGGTGGCCAAGCTGCCCGAAGAAGCCAACGCCGTGCGCAAGATGGTTTCCAAACCGGGCAGGCTGACAAAAGGGATTAAAGTGCTTTCACAGGCTGCATACGGTCGAATGGAAAGGAAGAAACTGGTGGTAAACATGTACAAATGCGGCTATACCATCGAGGACATTTGGAAATCCAGCGGTTTCCGAAGCCGCAGTTCCATCTTCCGCGTATTGAAGGATGCTGGAGTGGAGTTGAAACGTTCCCGAAACAAGATGAAAGACAACTAAAACAGGGGTTAGAAAAGATTTTATAAAAGGACTGTGCGCAAGTGTGATGGGACACCCATTGGCATCCCATCCACTCAGAAAAGTCAAGCGGTCTGCTTTTGCCGCGCCAAGGTGTTTCGGACGGCATCGTTCACTTGCGTCAACCAAATGTGGCTACCGCATGGAAGTTGCTGTTCGTCCAGGACAAAGGGCAGGGAATGGTCTGCCACTTGTACTTTCAACCGTTCTCCGTCAAAGCTAATCCCTGTTAGCGTTCCGCTGCGTGTGCGACCGTCTTCGTCAGTCCAACCCATGCGGACATCACCGCCCAATGGCACGGATTGGAGTTGCCCCTCTTGAATTGTTTGCCTGACGGCTTGCAGGGCGTTTCGCTTCATGCCGTCAAGGACAGTCACGATGGATTGGGGCATGGATGTTCTTGTTATCATAAGCTGTCCGTTTATGAAAAACATTCCTTCAAAAGAAACCGTCGGTATTCGGCTTCGTCCTTGCCCCGCTCGACGGCTTCATCGATGACACAGCCAAGTTCGTCAAAATACACTTCCTCGCCGATGCACTCCGTGCCGGCATAGTTCTGCAAATAGACCTCGTAGTAGTCCAGTGCGTTGTAAGCGATGATGACATTGCCACGGAACAGCCGCCCGTTCACAGGGAATTTGAGGGCGGCCATGCCCTTGTATTCCGTTGCCACGAAATTTCCGATGCCCCATGAACAAATGACATTCAGCGGGGTCATGCCTACCAGTTGGTCTTTGATGATGTTCGCCATTTCTAATACAAAATCCTTATCCATATTCAATTCTATTATGATTAGTCAAAATTTTCTTCTTCCTCGATGATTACGCTGACATTTCTTTTGCCATAGATGCGTTGGAATGCTTGCACTATAACATCAAACAGTCTGTCGCTTTCCGTGTACCCAATGTCCAGCTCCTTCGTCCAATAGTCAAAGTTGAAACCAGCCGTTTCGCCCGAATATCGGTCAGCCGTGTTGTAAACCGTGACGTCCACATAGTCGGTCGTGCCGCTTTGCAGGCTCACCAAGTGGCCGTAATAGCAGAACTCCATGTTGTTGGAGGGGCTGGTGGTAATTTTCTCCACCAGCCTGTGAATGTAATTGTACCGTTTCCTGCTCATAGTGGTTTCATTTCATCAATTCCTACCGTAAACCCATAGCCATCCTCCGTGCGGAACTCATACAGTCGTTCCAGGTCGTGCAGCACTTCGCCTTTGCCGAAATTCTCCCTTGCTTCTTCTATCTCCACATTCATGGCGGCTTTCGCACGTTCAAGGGTAGCATACAAGGCATGGCAGTCTGACACGCAGTCATTTTGCTCAATTAAGGTGTAAACCAGATACATTGCGTTCTTTTCCATAGTCCAATGTTTTAGATGTGTGGGATATAATGTCCGTTCTCTTCCAAGTAAGCCACGATGTCTTTCGCTTCCTCATGCGAGCACGGTTGCGGTCATCATACCGCCTTTTATCATCGGCCATCACCACCAGGCACTCCTTCAACAGCTTATAGAGGTTTTGCTGCAAGGTCGGGTGCATCAGTGGGATGGAAGCGGCAAAGACCGCATAGTCAAAGCCGTAGTCATTCAAAGCATTTTCCACCTGCATGGCAAGGCGGTACTCTTTCATTTCTCTGAGGTTGTCAATCTTCTTCATGTCCATAGATATTTAAGTGAAACTTTTCCCTTTCATCGGCTCCTTTCCCCGAAGCCTGTTTGGGATTTACGGATGCTTAGTCCGGGTATCGGCCATGCTTCACCTGACGCTTTTTCTTGCCGAATACGCTCCGCAGGAGGAAGATTCCGCAAGAAATTCACTTCAAAGCGTGGCAGGTCAAGCGTGATGCCCGACATTTGCAGCCGAAAAACCTAACGGTGAAGGGCAAAGGCGGAATGCCATGCAGACAGGTATAAAAGGAGTAATGGCTGACTATGAGAGGATAAGGGAATTAGGCAAGTATAACAGGGATAAAACCGGGTAAAGCAAGTGCTATAAGTGGTCAACGCTATAAGTGGAACCGGGCTGGGTAGTCCATGCAGGGAAGCCGTGAGCCGACTTTCCCACATGGATTTCCCTTATTAGAACCATTCGGGATTATCCCTCTTTAACTCCTCTACCAGCTCTTTGTCGGGCAAGGCAAGGGTACGCTCATCGGTGAAGAAGAAAATCTCATCGTAGATGTCCGATGCTTCCTCATTGGCAAAGCCTTCGTTTTCGTCCTCGAAACTGCCGGGCTGCAAAGCGTCAAGCAGGGCTGTGCTGCCTATAATCATATACTCGCCTTGGTTGTCTTCCACCATGCGGCATGGGTACTCCACACCGCCAAATTCAATTTTTGTTGTAATCATGCGTTTGTATTGTTAAATGGGGTTTGTATAAGTTGGTTATATTCAATTTCATGCGCTCCGCCCTGCGGCAAGTGTAGAACGTGCCGCCTTTCGGCTCGCCATTGTAGTAGGCAATGATGCGGTTGGCTCGCTCAAGCATATAGTCGTTGCGTCTGAGAAAACAGCCGTCAAAGTAAGTCTCGCTCAAGCATACCACGTTATCTGCCTTGCCGAGAATGGAGCTATACCGCTCTTTGTCCGTAGGGTTGAACTTGCAGGATTGCCCACGGAAGGGGATGACGGCTGTCAGCCGAATATCGGGATAGTTGGCTTTCATCGCCAGCAGTGTTTCAGCCGCAAGCATGTCAAAGCCTGCCGCCATGCCGCAAAGGAAGTGGCGGATGCCCGAATGGTAGCAACCCGTGATTGCCCTTTCAAGATTGGTTTTCAACTGTTGTCTGTCCTTGTAGCGGATAAAACGGTGTCCTGTGAACGCTGCCGTCTTTGTAATGTCTGTCCGTATCATCATCATACCTTGTAGAATGTCTTTGCCAAGAACAAACCGCCCAACACGTTTGCCCCACACGCTTCCAAGTTGTCGGCTGTGGTGGCATAGGATATGCCTTTGGTGATGATGTCGTCAAAGAGCAACACATCTTTGCCCTTGAAGAAATCAGTGTCATAGTCTGCCATTTGTGCCGCCCGAGCCTCGGTTTCGTCCTTTCGGTGTTCGTGTACTGCCAACCGTCCTGCCGACACCTGCATATGGGGATAGCCGTTGATGGCATGGGTGAGTTCGCATACCCTTTCCGAAAAACGCTTGTAGCGCAGTTCGTTCTTCTCTTGCGTTGATGCAGGTACGCAGGTGAATACGATGCTTGTGAGCCGACTGCCGAAAAGCTCTTGCAAGTGCTTGGCGGTCATTAGGGCTACTTGCTCGTATGCCCGCCCGTCCTTGAAGTCCCAAATAGTCTGTCGGTCAGCCTTTTGCTGCTCGCCCACATTCTTGATGCGTACCGGATAGTATTTCATCAGCCACACCATTACTTTGTTTGCCTGTCCTATTATGTTCTTGTCCATCGCCATTGTTTTTGAGGGTTTGACTTCTTCCCCTGCCTTCGGCTCCTTTACAAGCCAGCATCGGGGTTATTTTTCTGCCTCGTCAACGGGCAAAGGACAACCGGCAAATCCGGTGGTGGAAATACGCTTTCCGTGCAGCGGAAAGGAAGATTTCCGCAACCACCCGTGGTGGCTTGCCGGATTTGCAAGGCTTGGACACGGCCTGTTAGTTTTGCAGGGAAATAACCCGAAGCTGGCTCAGGAAGTACGGAGGCATCAGACCGGTATAAAAGGTGGAGCGTTGTATAAAGGGATTCGTTGATAAAACTGGACTATAACAGTATTCCGGCTTCGGGTGGGTCAAACAATCGCCTGCCGGGCAGACAAAAGAGGACGCTTGTTGGCAGTGGGCAGGCATACGAGGTTGTTTCAGCAAGGCTGAAGTTCCTGTGTGCCAGCCAAGGACAACGTGCATCCGTCTGCCCTCCTTGTGTGGGTCTGACCAATGGACAGACGTGCGCAAGGACAGGCTTCCGCTGATTATTCCGGGTCGGGGAAGCCGGGTATGTCTGGTATAAAAGGAAAATGGCACAAGTCCATAAAAGCAGGGAGATATACAAGTGGCAGAAACCGCAGGTATGGTTGCAACTATGCACCTATATATAATTGGTATAGGGCAGCTTGTCTGCCCGACGGTTTAGACTGCCAACAAAGACTTTGTTTTGGCAAACAGAAAAATCCCCTGCCGTGTTTCTCAACAAAGCAGGGGAAGTATCAAATATGAATATATGGGCATTAAAAAAGGTTCGGCATGGCCATAAAAGGGGGATATAACAGGAAAGGCTTGCCAAAAGACAAAGACGGATTGCCGGGCAAACAAAAAGGGAACTTGCCCTTTCCCTATCAGCGGACGTGTATGCCGACGGGGAAAGGGCGTGTTCACGTTTGCCCATGACGCGGAAGCCTCGCCGCCGTTTACAGCGGCATGGCTTGCGGCACAATCCTTCTTTCCTATGATATAAGGCAAGCCGCCGGCATCGAAGATGGTTATAAGAGGAAGGAAGTGTTAAATATAAATGTATGTATATCAGCAGAAAATATTATTTTTGCAGAAATAATTCATTATGCAATGACACATCAGGAGTTTAAAGACGCAGCCCGCCAGCACCAGATAGATTTCAAAGTGAACGACCACGAAATCAATGTTCCCGCATACAGATTTCCTATTCGTTTCATGAAACGTAACGGCAAGGAGTATAGAATAGATGTAAGGAGTTCGCTTACATGGAAAGATGCCGTGGATGAAAACGGTGACTACCGCATATTCTTCAGCGGTTTCCGCCATGAAATCACTGAAATCATCAACCAAATGGAGTTCCCATCGAAAGGGCAGATGGTCACGAACCTATTGCGGAGCGAACATATTCCTTATAACTTGTTTTACCCGATGCGGTATGACTTGGATGGCGCGGCCATGTTATTCAACAGGATATTGGGCAAGAATAAGATAACGGGCATAGGCAAGATATTGATTGAATACAATCCTGGAGGTTTGCACGACGGAACTTCATTCGATGTTTTCGTGGAATACGACAACAAGTCCGGGCAGAAAGGCGGGATAGGCATTGAGGTGAAATATACCGAAAAGGAATATCCTATAAAGCGTGGGACGAAAGAATGGAATGAAACCCACAATGAGGCAGGCATCCATTTAGCAGACAATTACAGAAAGCCGAGCACTGATTGTGGCTGGTTCAAGGAGAAACATATTGGAGATGTGCCGTTTGAAGATGCAGAAGGGATGACACACCATGTGGTAGCCAATCAATATCGCCAGATATGGCGTAACCATATACTTGGGGCATCAATGGTGCTGGGCTTGTGTGACGATATATTGTCTGAATTTACGAGCCTGACTATCTATCCGAAAGGCAATGTGCATTTCTCAGGAATATGGTCAGAATATGAGTCCATGTTGACGCCATCAGGGCAGGAAACATTCAGACATCTTACTTACGAGGATTTGTTTCACATGATGCAAGAATGCCTTAACGTCACGAAAATCCCCAACCTTAATCAATGGATGGATTATCTAAATAGGCGATACATCATAAAATGAAACTTTTTCTATAGGTCTGTCTCAAAAGCAGAAAGACGGAAAACTATGATTTATTTAGTCAAAGGGCGGATGCCCACCCAACATGCTTGATTGTATATATAAATGGTTGGTGCGGTCTATAAGTGTAATGTAATGGTACAACAGGAAACCAGCAGGGAAAGCAAGGCACACCGGGTATTGTACTGTACCCAATATGTGCCTTGTCTGATGGCGATTGAAATTAAGTCCTTATCCGCTGCCTAATCAAATTCATATTGCTGTTTACAAGGTTGACAATGCGGTCGTGGTATTCTGTGTTTTGGTTGCACACGCCACGGCTCTGCACCACGCAAAGTTTCTTCAAGTCCACCTCGACCGTTTCAATGCGTTTGTTCCCGATGGTAGCCGACAATATCAGCGAGTTCTCCTTGCGGTAGTAGGCGTTGGCATATACACAGTGGTGCATCAGCGTACCCTCTTCCGCTATCTCGGCTACGCTCTCCAACACTCTGACGTTCAGTGTCCCGTCCGTAATGAGGATGCCGAAGAACTTGCCTTTCTGCGACAGGTAGCCTTTCTCATATTGGGCGGCTTCCTTTCGACGCAACGCCAGACGTTCACGTTCTTCCTTGTGGTTGCGCTGTTCCACCAACTTGTCGTGTTCGGCTTTCAAGTCGGCAGGACAAACATATTTCGGACATCGGATGTCCTTGCCCATACGTTTCAACAGGTCAATAGTATCGCACCACATTGAGCCGTCAGTAATGGTATAGCCATTCCGCAGGCAGATTTTCACAGACGGCCAGTAATCGTCCAGGCGAGTTGATGAGTGCAGGCAATGGCGCAACAGGTCATATTGTCCGGCTTTCATCAAGGTTTCCGCTTTCGGGTCAGTGAGCAAAGCAGTGATGAGCCTTGCCGGTGCCACGTCGTGCAGGTTGCCGTCAAAGCCATTCCTTTTCAGCGTATCAATGGCAGTGTACTTTGGATAGGTGTCAAAAGTTGCAAGATGTCGGAATACATCTTTTTTATCTTCTCGAATTGCCATTGGAGAAATAAAGGAGAAACTATCCAAATACCGACCCAATATGCGCTGAATGGCTACAAGCGTTTGCTTGCCTTTGTCGTTCCACCAATATTGCCCGATTTCCAAGGCGTAAGGGTGAGCCTTGCAGCCTTTCTCCATTTCCACCACAAGCAGAAACATTCGCAAGGTCTGATACTCCCCACACTTGGCAAGCACGGTGAAATAGCTCTTCTGCTTCACTTTGCGGACAAGGGTATTCTTGACCTTCAGTTTTGCGTGGCATTTCGGACAGACACAATGCTCTGTCGCTTTTTTCTTTACCCATTCATGGCCGCAGTCCATGCAGGTTGTCCGACCCTTGGGCAGTCGGTGTGCGAAGTGACTGACACACTCACGGAACGCCCACGAAAGTTGCGTCTTTGACAAAGGGTGGAGTTTGTCGCTTTGGGCAAGCACCGCTTTCTCGAATTTGTTGCGTGGTTTCATCGTCAAAAACCGAATAAGTTAGGTTCTGTTTGTTTGGCCTCCTGTGGTTTTTCCGCCGACTTGCTCTTGCGTTGCTGCATCTTGCGCAGTTCCTCGGCTTGGTATTGGCTGATAGCCCTCTGCCGTGCCTCGGCTTTCTCTTCCTCAGTCAGTTCAATACGGTTGTTGACTATCACCTTGCAGTTGACTGGCTTGCCTATGTCCGTTATGTCCTCGTCATAAAAATGACAAGCGAGCGAATACACGTCATCGTCAGCCATGCCGACACAGCCCTCATTGGCCATTGCTTTGACTTGGTTGAGTATGAACGTGATGCAATCGTCCAAGTTCTTGTTTTCCTTGGCATAAGCCACTGCAAAGAGTTCGTCCGTCTTGGCTCTTCCGTCCAAATAACTCTTGATGGCCTGTTTGAAATGTTCAGTTCCTTTCATAGTTGTCATTGTTTGATGGGTTGGATATAATAGATGTCGCAGTCCACTACCTCTGTCGGCAAGCCGAAAGCAGGGCAAGGTGAAAAATAGGGTTGCAAGTTGCATCCATCGTCCATGACGGGCGAAACTACTTGTACGCCCATGTCCTTGTACCAGAAGTCAATGTTTTGTAGTTCTTCCTCTGTCAGTCCGCTTGCATCACCATTGACAAGGTAGCACAGGCTCCATGTCGGTATTTTTTCGGTTGTCTTTTCCATATGTGTATGCTTTGGGGTTAATCAATCTCTATCTCGTCAGGATAAACCACTATCTCCGCTCCGCTGCTCACTTGGACGATATAGCCTTTGTCGGTCAGTCCGACTATGGTCGCCGAGCGGTAACCTTTCCACGGGGTCAGCAGCCAGCAATGCTTGCCGTAATCCTCGAAATCTTCTCTGTAGTCGTAATCGTACATATTGATGTCTGTTTAAGATGTTATACTTTCCCCTTTCATCGGTCCTTCTTGCCGTGACCGATTTTGGAGTTTTATCGATGCAGGGCCACGGCTATCGGAAAAGCCTCATGCGGCGGTTTTTCTTGCCAATTACGCTCCGCAGGGAGGAAGAATTTGCAAGAAATCCATTTCAGACCGCCAGGCATCAGGCGCGATGGCCGACCTTTGCATCAGTAAAACCAAACGGTGACGGCAGGAGGCGGGATAAAGAATGGCCGGTATAACAAGTGGAAATCGGTATAACAGGCGGCAGCCTATTTTTCAAAAGGAACAAGGCCCCAAGTGCGTTGAGCATGAAAAAAGCGGCCGAAGCCGCTCTTTCCTGAGGTGGAAACGGTCTATGCCGCCTCCTTCTGTTTTTTGGTGCGAGCCTTGGGTTGGGGTTTCTCGGCCTTCTCCGGTTTCTCTACTGCCTCGTAGAACTTCTTGGCCACGAACTTGATGCCGTTCTGCTTGACACCGTTCCTGTCAGTCCACTCTTCGGGCTTCAGATAGCCCTCGATGGTAAGCAGCGTACCCTTTTTCAATAACTCGAATGATGCGCTGCCGCTCTTGCGCCAGGCTTCCACGTTGATGAAAGCGGATACGCGGTTGGTGGCGTTGTCCTTGGTCTCCTTGCGGCCGATGGCCATCGGGAAACGGGCTACATCGTTGTTGGTGAACGTGCGGATTTCAGCGTCCTTTGCTACGAAACCTGTGATGATGAAAGAATTTTCTACTTGCTTCATGACTGTAAGTTTTTAGAAGTTGAACAATTAATTTTTACGGATGCAAGAAGATATTGCAGGCGTAGGGCAGCACCAAGGGAGGCACGCAAATACGCAACATTTTATGTGAAGCGGAAAATGTCGGAAGATTTTCGCGGCACGCCATTGGTCAGAACGGCAGTGTCCCGTAACGCCGGAGGCGTGCTGCATTATATCTTTGCATCATGGAAAAATATTGTGGCTTCGGTAAACGCACGGCCATGCAAGAAGCAACATGGAAATTCAGTCACAGGTTGTGATGAAGGATGCCAATAATCCGCCTGCCAAAAGAAAAAAGCCCGTTCCGATGGCTATGCAACGGGCCAAGGATGAAACGGCGATTCCAACCACCTCTTTCATTGTGGAAGCCGCAAGGGCGGACGCGATACCGATATTGTCAGAAAAGGCCGCTCTACCATTGGAGAGGAGATGCCTGAAGATAAGACTGACGGATAGGGAATGTGGACAGAACAGCCGTCAGTGTGCCAGTCCGAGGCTGCAGGGAAAAAATAAAGGAAGAATGCCATGCCCATCAACCCAAACCAAGATACGATGGAAGCTAGGCTCATGACTGCCATTGGGAAAGAGGCCCGGTCGCCTTTGGCGAAAGGCAAGCCAATAAAAGGCGTAAAAGTGTGGAAACTCATAAAACAAGGACGGACAAGCGCATAAAAATGGTATTTTTGCAAACCGAATGGTAATGCAACAAAAGAACAGGAAATGGAAGATTCACATAAAACAGTCATCAATGAATCCGGAATAGAAAAGGAGGACGGGGTAAGGCTCATCCTTTATTCGGCCGACCTGAGCAGCGAACTGCCGTTGGACTTTGCCGATGGTGGCATCCGTGCAGGCTTTCCCTCACCGGCACAGGACTACATGACCGAAAGCATAGACTTGAACCGCGAATTGGTGCGCCATCCCGCCACCACGTTCTATGCCCGTGCCGTAGGCGATTCGATGAAGGATTGCGGCATTGACGACGGCGACTTGTTGGTGATAGACAAGGCCATCGATCCGCAGGAGGGTGACATCGTGGTGGCCTACATTGATGGGGAATTTACATTGAAGCGGGTAAAGTTTGATGTCAAGGGTGATTGCCTTTGGCTGATGCCCGCCAACAAGGACTATCCGCCTATCAAGGTGACGGAAGAAAATAATTTCATCGTGTGGGGAGTATTGACTTACAACATTAAACGCCAATATCGGAGGAAGTGAATCATGTTCGGTCTAGTGGATTGCAACAACTTCTATTGTTCGTGTGAACGGGTCTTCAATCCGGGATTGCGCACACAGCCAGTGGTGGTGCTGTCTAACAATGACGGTTGCATCATTGCCCGCAGCAACGAGGCAAAGGCGTTGGGCATAGAAATGGGTACGCCTTTTTACCAAGCAAAAGAATTGCTGGAGCGTGAAAAGGTTGCCGTGTTCAGTTCCAATTACACACTTTATGGTGACATGAGCCGCAGGGTGATGATGCTGCTTTCGGAATTCACGCCCGAATTGATGCAATATTCCATCGATGAAGCTTTCATCGACCTTACAGGCATGGGCGGTGGAGAAGCATTGCGTGAGTACGGCAAACGCATCGTGCGTACCATTGGCAAGGGTACAGGAATCCCGGTAACGCTTGGCATAGCTCCGACCAAGACCTTGGCAAAAGTGGCAAGCAGGTATGGAAAGAAATACAAAGGTTACGGGGGTGTCTGCCTGATTGACACCGAAGAAAAGCGCATCAAGGCATTGCAAGGTTTCGACATCGCCGATGTGTGGGGCATTGGCAGACGCTCTGCCAAGAAGTTGGAATACCATGGAGTCAAAAACGCATGGGATTTTACGCAGTGGAGTGAAAGCCGGGTAAGACGGTTGCTTACCGTCACAGGTGTGAGGACATGGAAGGAACTCCGTGGCGAAAGTTGCATAAACATCAGCGAACTGCCCGAAAAGCAGAGCATCTGTACCAGCCGCAGTTTTCCCGACAAAGGTTTGTCTGAGTTGGAAGTGGTGGAAGAAGCAGTAGCCAACTTTGCCGCTTCATGTGTCCGCAAGTTACGTGAGCAAAAGAGTCGTTGCTGCCAACTGACCGTATTCGCTTATACCAGCCGTTTCCGCAACGATGTGCCAAACCATATTATCAACCGCACAGTTACATTGCCCATGCCCACTAACGACCAATTGGAGTTGGTAGCCGCAGCAGTCCAAGCTCTCCGCTCCGAATGGCGTGAGAATGGAAGTTACCACTACAAGAAAGCCGGTGTCATCATTTGGGGCATCACCCCCGACACGACAGTACAGACCGTCCTCTTCGACCCGATTGACCGCGCCAAGCAAGCCCGTCTCGCAGCAGCCATCGATGCCATCAACCACAAGAATGGTTTTAACACCGTGAAAGTTGCAGTCCAGGGCGCGGATAAACGCTGGCACCTGAAATGCGAACACAAGTCTGCCCAATACTCCACAAACCTCAGCGAAATCATCAGAGTCAAAGTCTGAACAGTATTTTTTTGCCTTCCAAAAAAGAAAGGCGCAACAGACAAAGAGGTTTAGTCCATTCCTTGTACCATATATACAAGACTCCAATAAAACCTATTCTTTTAAACTTATTCAAAAGAAGTAATATCACACCAACAAGTTTAACTCAGTCCTTGTACTATATATACAAGATTCCATTAAACCTAATTTTATAAACTACCATACATTACATGGCAGTCCTTCAAGAAGTTTAATTCGTTCCTTGTACCATATATACAAGATTCCATTAAACTTATTTTTAGGACTACCATTCAACTCAGAAGAAATCCAATTAGAGGTTTACTCCGTTCCTTGTACTATATATACAAGAATGCTCTAAACTTACTTATTAAACTCCAGCCTGTGTAATCAAGCAAGAACAGAACATTCGAGCTGGTTCACCAACAAGCATCAGCAACAATGAGCAAAACTTTTTCTTTTGGAAGGCAAAAAATCAAGTTGAATTCACTACCTTTGTGTATCTGACAAACCAATTTTCTTGCTCTTGGTAGGACATTATTTTTACTCGGTATGTTACCTGTTTGTTATTCAGATTTTTGTTATTCTTGTTATACTATTGAAATTCAATATTTTACGGATTTACTTTTAGGCGATTCTCATTTGTGGCGCGCCACATACGTGGTCAGCGGCATGTGCAGGCCGGCCATCTCTCCTATTTTCTTCAGGTTGCGGTTCACGTTGTGCTCCATGCGCTCGTATTGCCGGCGCTCCGTGCCGTCCTGCCTTGTGATTATGGGCAGCAGATACGGGCTGCCGGCGGCAAGGCCGGCGTAGCTGTCCACCACGTCCTGCATGGCCCCTTCCCATCTCACCGCCAGTGTCTGCCCGGTCTTCTTGCGCGAGTATTGCAGCAGGCCGTTCCTTATGTCGGTCTTCTTCAGGTAGGCCATGTCTATGAACGACATGCCCTGCAGGTAGACGCTGAGCATGAACATGTCTCGGGCGAAGGCAAGGGGCGAGCCTTCGCCAAGGGCGAGCCGCCTTATGGCGCGTATGGAGTCAATGGTGACGGCGCGCTTGGCCGTCTTGGCGAAGCCCGTGAACACGTGGCGGAAGATGCCGCGGTCGGCTGTAAGCCCCATGTCCACGGCCTTGCGATAGAGCGTGCGCAGTGTGCGCAGGTAGCACGACGAGGAGTTGCGCTTCACGCCGCGGCCTTTCAGCCAGGCCTCATACCGGCTCATAGTCTCCGCGTCGAGGTCTTCCGTCATGATGTCTTCGCCGCCGCGGAACCGGGCGAAGCTGGCCAATGCGTCGCGGTAAGTCTTGGCCGTTCCGTGCCTGCCTGTCTGCGCTTTCCTGGCCGCCATGCCGCCGATGAAGGCGAACCACGTGGCGCACGGCGGCAAGCGCCTGTACTCGGCCACGATGTCTTCAGCGTCGTATTCCATCCCCGACAGCTCCTTTTCGCTGATTATCGCGGCTATACGCCTGGCCTCGCTGCGCATCCTCGACGCGGCAAGGCGCAGCGAGGCCTGCCTTGCGGGGCTTCCCACGATGCGTATCGACGACGACGCCCCGTCCCATTCGCGGGCCGTGACGCGGCAGCCTGTGCACACCGTGCGCACCACGCGGCGGTGGATTATCTGGAAATACAACGTGCCTTCCATGCCTTCAGCGGACGGCGGACTGAATCTCAATCTTAATGATGCCATAAGTCTTTATTTTTTTGGTTAACACATGCTTTGCGGTTTGCGGCCTTTCGGCGTGCAAAAGACGGCCTTTAGGCGTGTAAGAGACGGTCTTTCGGAAGGCGTTTTGCCGTCTTTTGCAAACCGCCAGGCCGCGTGGGGCCTGCCCGGCGGCCCGGCGGCGCGCCTTGCCGGGCCGCATAAAATATGGAAAGATACGTTAAAATTGCGTGATAATGGGCGCGGGCGGCGACGTATGTCGGCTATTTGTGCTAAATTTGCAACCGATATTAACTTAATTGTTTTTTGAATTTTAAATGAGCAACGAGATTAATCCATTGTTCACCAATCCGCGCGGACTGACGGACAATGAGGCGGCGGAGAGCCGCCTGAAGCATGGAGAGAACACGCTTACGCCTCCGAAGCGCACTCCGCTTTGGAAGCTTTACCTTGAGAAATACAAGGACCCCATCATCAAGATTCTGCTTGTGGCCGCGGTGATTTCGCTCGGCTTGGCCGCCATCCACGGCGAATACGTCGAGACCATCGGCATTATCCTGGCCATAGTGCTGGCCACCACCATCGGCTTCTGGTTCGAGATGGATGCCGCCAAGAAGTTCAACGTGCTCACGGCGCTTGGCGAGGAGTCGCCCGTGAAGGTGAGGCGCGGCGGCAAGGTGGTAGAGATTGCCAGGAAAGACGTTGTCGTTGGCGACGTAGTAATAATAGAGGTGGGCGACGAGATACCGGCCGACGGCACGCTGATAGAGTCTACCGACCTTCAGATTGACGAGTCGTCGCTCACGGGCGAGCCTATAATCACCAAGCACGCCGACCCGGAAAAGAACGACAAGGAAGCCACCTACCCGTCATCCAAGGTGCTGCGCAGCACGATGGTGATGAACGGCCGCGGCTCGTTCTGCGTCACCGAGGTGGGCGACGCGACCGAGATTGGCAAGGTCTCACGCGCAAGCACTGAGATAACTTCGGTCAAGACGCCGCTCAACCTGCAGCTCGACAAGCTGGCAAAGCTCATCAGCAAGTTCGGCATCGGCATATCGGTGGCCGCCTTCGTCATATTCCTCGGCCGCGACATAATAGTCGACGCCGACGGCGTCTGGGCATCAACCGACTACCTGCGCATGGCCGAAACCGTGCTGCAATACTTCATGATGGCCGTCACGCTCATTGTGATGGCCGTGCCCGAGGGCATGCCCATGGCCGTAACTTTGAGCCTCGCTCTCAACATGAGGCGCATGCTCAAGAACAACAACCTCGTGCGCAAGCTCCACGCCTGCGAGACAATGGGAGCCGTGACGGTGATCTGCACCGACAAGACGGGCACCCTGACGCAGAACAAGATGCAGGTGGCCGAGATGCAACAGTATGACACCGACGACGCGCTCTTCCGCTCCTCGATAGCCTTGAACACCACCGCCCACCTCGACGCCGAGGGCGGCAAGGGCATCGGCAACCCAACGGAGATAGCCCTGCTGCTGTGGCTCGAGAAGGCCGGAGTAGACTACAAGACGCTCAGGAAAGACGAATGCATCGAGGCGCAGCTGCCATTCTCCACCGAAAGAAAGTACATGGCCACCATCGGCAAGGTGGCGGGCCGCCGCGTGCTCATGGTAAAGGGCGCGCCGGAAATAATCATGTCGCTCTGCAACCTTGACGACACCGAGCGCACAGAGATAACCAACCGCCTGCGCGGTTACCAGAACCAGGCCATGCGAACGCTCGCCTTCGCCTTCCGCCAGCTGGCCGACGGCGAACAGGCGGACATGTCGGCCATCGCCGCAGGCCCCAAGCTGACCTTCCAGGCGGTGACGGCCATAAGCGACCCGATACGCCAAGACGTGCCCGGAGCGGTGAAACAGTGCGTCAGCGCGGGCATACAGGTCAAGATAGTGACCGGCGACACGTCGGCCACGGCAGTCGAGATAGCACGCCAGATAGGCATCTGGGACGACAAGACACCGGCCGAAGCACAGATAACCGGCCCCGACTTCGCCGCCCTTTCGGACGAAGAGGCTTACGAACTCGTACCCCGTCTGCGCGTAATGAGCCGCGCAAGGCCCACAGACAAGCAGCGACTCGTCAACCTGTTGCAGAAGCACGGCGCGGTCGTTGCAGTGACGGGCGACGGCACAAACGACGCTCCCGCCCTGCACCACGCCCACGTAGGCCTTTCATTAGGCTCCGGAACATCGGTGGCAAAGGAGGCCAGCGACATGACGCTTATCGACGACTCGTTCCGCAGCATAGTGAACGCCGTGATGTGGGGACGCTCTCTTTACAAGAACATCCAGCGCTTCTTGTTCTTCCAGTTGGTGGTCAACGTCACCGCCCTGCTGCTCGTATTGGGCGGCTCCATAATAGGAACGGAGCTGCCGCTAACGGTCACCCAGATCCTCTGGGTCAACCTGATAATGGACACCTTCGCAGCCCTCGCCCTGGCGTCGCTGCCCCCTTCGCGCGAAGTGATGAAGGACAAGCCGCGCAAGCAGACCGACTTCATCATAACCCGGGGCATGGCCAAAGGCATAGTGGGCATCGGCGTGGCGTTTTTCGCCGTGCTGTTCGCCTTCCTGATACACTGCAACCAGAGCGCTGGCGACCTGCACATACACGAGCTGTCGCTGTTCTTCACCACGTTCGTGATGCTGCAATTCTGGAACCTTTTCAACGCCAAGGCGTTCGGTTCAAACCATTCGGCCTTCCACGTCTTCACCCATGACAACGGGCTTCTGCTCGTCCTGCTCATCATCTTGGGCGGACAGTGGCTCATAGTGACCTTCGGCGGCAAGATGTTCCGCACCGATCCGCTCTCCCTGCAAGAGTGGCTTGTCATCATTGCAAGCACTTCCCTGGTGCTGTGGATTGGCGAAATATGGCGCATGGCAAAGCGTATAAAAGCGAAATGACACACAAGACAATAAAAGAAAGGCGCAACATTATAGTGGACCTGGGCGGCGTACTGACCGGACTTGACCGTCTGCGCTGCATCGAAGCCTTCAAGAACATAGGCGCCGGGGCCATTGCCGGATATGTGGACGAGTGCCGGCAGGAAGACTTCTTCCACGACCTTGAAGTGGGGAACACGGACACCGGCGAGTTCTGCGAGGCCGTAAGGCGTGCCTGCCAGGGGTGCGACGCAACGGACGAGGCCGTCTGTGATGCATGGAACGCCCTGCTTACGGGCATTCCGCAGCACCGTCTTGACATGCTGCTCGAACTGAAACGCGACCACCGCCTTGTGCTCTTGAGCAACACAAACCCGATACACTGGCACAAGGCGGAGGCCGAATACTTCTCAGCCGGCGGCCACGCCGTAAGCGATTACTTTGAACAAGTGTTCCTGTCTTACCGCATGCACCTTGTGAAACCTGACGAAGAGATATTCCGCCGAGTGCTGCGCGAGACGGGCTTCGCGCCCTCAGACACGCTCTTCATCGACGACTCGGCGGCCAACCGGGCCGCGGCCATGCGTCTCGGCATCGCGGCCGTGGCCGAGCTTGAGGCCGTGGCATGCCTGGAATACACGTAAAACAAAGACCATGAAGCTGTTTCATATTGACTTAAACGACGCGTCACGCCTGGACATTGCACCCTCGGCGGCCACCATAGGCTTCTTCGACGGGGTGCACCGCGGCCACCGCTACCTCATTGAAAGCGTGATGGCGCGCGCCGGGAGAGACGGCACGGGGCAGTCGACGGTCATCACCTTCGACGGCCATCCGCGCATAGTGCTCCACAAGGACTACCGCCCGCGCCTGCTCACCACGGCCGCCGAGAAGGTGGAGCGGCTCTCGCGGACGGGCGTCGACAACTGCGTGGTGCTGCATTTCGACGAAGCGATGGCCTCGCTGTCGGCCCGAGAGTTCATGAAGACGGTGCTGCACGACCGGCTGAACGTGCGCACGCTGGTGACGGGATACGACAACCGCTTCGGCCGCAACCGCACGAAGGGCTTCGACGACTACGTGGCCTACGGCCGCGAGACGGGCATCGACGTGGTGCGTGCCGACGCGTTCACGCTCAACGGGGTGCGGGTCAGCTCGTCGGTGATACGCTCGTTCCTGTCGGAAGGCGAGGTCAGCATGGCCGCGATGTGCCTGGGCTACGACTACCGGCTGACGGGCCGTGTGGTGGGAGGTTGCCACGAAGGCCGCCGCATGGGTTTCCCCACAGCCAACATCGAGCCTGAAGACGGCCTGAAGCTTGTTCCGCGAGCCGGTGTCTACGCCGTAAGAGTGGGGCTCGACGGCTCGGCCTTGACGATGGGCGGCATGATGAACATAGGCACCCGGCCAACGTTCGACGGCACGGAGACCACGCTCGAGGTAAACGTCTTCGGCTTCAGCGGCGACCTTTACGGGCACAAGCTGACCGTGGCGTTCGCCGCCAAGCTGCGCGACGAGCGCAAATTTCCCTCGATAAACAGGCTCATAGAGCAGCTGGAAGAGGACAGGCGCGAGGCCGAAAGTGTTCTGGCGGAACATAAATAAGCGCCCGACACCCACCCCAACCATCCCCAAGGAAGGGAACTTAGCATGCCTTGCACCACCAATTGCGCATCAAGTCCCATCAGGCCCATTAGGCTTATTGGGCCTAATTAGCCAAATAAGCCCAAGGCGCCAAGGCGGCAAGGCAATGTCATTTTAACTTCCCAAGAAACTCATTTAACTTCAAAAACAACAATATGAAAAGAGCCTTATTATACTTGCTTTATTTCGTGCTGGTGCAGTTCTTCCTGTCATGGGTGGTCTATTCCATATGGATGCTGGCATCGGGAAAGAGCGCGGCATACGTATGGAGCACGTTCTGCGGCGGCAACGCCGAGGCCATAACAGCGCCTATGCTCATCACGGCGTCGGCCGTTGCGGCCGTGGGCGCTGCCGCGCTGTTCATATGGCGGCGCTACTCCGTTGTGTCACCCACATACCTGCGCACCCGTCCCTGGGGCATATTCTTCTGGTGCGCCATAGCCGCGCTGGGCACCATCGTGCCCTCGTCATGGCTCCAGGAGCTGCTTCCCGACATGCCCGACTACCTTGGCGACACGTTCAAGATGATAGTCGGCAACGACTTCGGCTACCTCACGCTGTGCCTCCTGGCACCGCTGGTTGAAGAGCTGGTGTTCCGTGGAGCCGTGCTGCGCTCGCTGCTCGGCTCTCTGGGCAACCGCTGGGCGGCCATAACGCTGTCTGCCGTGATATTCGCCGCGGTCCACCTCAACCCCGTGCAGATGCCCCACGCCTTCCTCGTGGGCCTGCTGCTCGGCTGGATGTACAGCCGCACGGGCAGCATACTGCCAGGAGTGGCCGTGCACTGGGTGAACAACACCGTGGCCTACGCCCTTTACCTGCTCTTCCCCTACTCCGCCGACATGCAGCTGGCCGACTTCTTCGGCGGCAGCACCGCGCGCGAGCTAATGGCCGTGGGCTGCTCGCTGCTCATCCTCTTGCCGGCAATCTATCAGCTCAACATGCGCATGAAGCCGGCCGGACGATGACCGACGCCGCAACAGCCTGACATTCAACACATTGCAAAAGGCCGTCTTTCACATTGCGAAAGACGGCCTTTTGCATCGCAACTCATGGCCTTTTGCACCGCGAAAGGCCGTCTTTTGGAAAACGACACACATCTCACCCGTGCCGGCCATGCGCCAAACCGGCATAAAATCCACCCTTTACAGCCCTTTTGACCACCGTTTTACGAAGAAACGGTAAATATGAACATACGGCAAGAAAATGTCGTAACGCCCGGCTCGCCGCAACACCCTATCTTTGCAGCGGACAAATGAGACAAACGACATGAAGAGACTATTATTCACATTCGCCGTGGCCTGCACGCTTTTCCCGACAAAGGCGCAGGACACGCTGACGCTCGGCCAGTGCGTCAGCATGGGCATAGAGAACAACCTGCAGCTGAAAACCAGGCGCAACGAAGTGGCGAAGAGCGGCCACGCCGTCAGCGAGAACCGCGCCAGGCTGCTGCCGCAAATCAACGCCGTGGCGCAGATGAGCGACAACTTCAATCCGCCAGTGTCGGTCACCGACGGCTCGGCATACGGCAACAAGTACAACGTCACGAAGACGTTGCAGTACAACGTCTCGGCGGGGCTGCAGCTCCAGATGCCGCTCTACAACCAGACGCTGCTCACGGCGCTCGAGATTACGAAGACGACGGAGCGCATCAGCCGCCTGTCTTACGACAAGGCGCGCGACGACCTCATGGTGCAGATAGCCCGGATGTACTACCTCGCGCAGAGCACCGCCGAGCAGATAGCCATAGTTAAAGCCAACATCGCCCGGCTGGAGGAACTCAGGAACATCACCGTGGCCTTCTTCGACAACGGCATGGCGATGGAAGTTGACGTGAAACGGGTCAACATCAGCCTTGAGAACCTGCGCGTGCAGCACGACAACGCCACGGCCATGCTCGCACAGCAGATGAACATGCTGAAGTACGTGATCGACTATCCGGCCGACCGCGAGATAGCCGTCACACCGGCGAATCCCGACTGCACAGAGACCGTGGAGCCTGGCGGGCTGTGCGAGCAGCTGCCCGAGCTGCAGCTGCTCCGCAAGCAAGGTGAGCTTGCCGGCAAACAGCAGCAGATGACAAGGCAAGGATACCTCCCCACATTGACGCTCACCGGCAACCTTACATACTCCGCGTTCACCGACAAGCTGCACAACTGGTTCCACTCGGGAGCGTCAAACCGCTGGTACAACTCGTCCGGACTGGGCATAACGTTGCGCGTTCCCGTGTTCGACGGGTTCGAGAAACGCTCCAAGATACGCAAGGCCAAGCTCGACACGGAGAACGCACGCCTGGCTTACGACGACGCGCTCAAGGGCCTGCGCACACAGTACATGAACTCCGTGAACGACCTTATGAACAGCCGCCGCAACTTCACCAAGCAGCGCGACAACTATCTGCTGGCCGAAGACGTGTACACCGTCACCTCCGAACGCTACCGCGAAGGCATAGCCTCGATGACCGAAGTGCTGCAAGACGAGATGAGCATGAGCGAGGCGCAGAACAACTATGTCACCGCGCACTACGACTACCGCATCACAAATCTCACGCTACTCAAGCTCACCGGCAGGCTCGACACGCTCCTGAAATAGGCCGGCATGGCGGCAAAAAACATGTCATACATCAAACAAAAACACGTCAACAATATAAAAACTCACCGCAATGGAAACCCAAAACAACGAAACAAAGCAGACAAACACACTGAAAACACAGGCCGCAAAACTGAGAAGGCAACGCACGCAACGCCTCGTTGCAAGCCTCTTCGGAATAGCGATACTCGTCTTCGGGATAGTGAAGACCACGATGATTTTCGTCGACTACCACCGCACCGAGACCAGCAACGACGCGCAGATAGAGCAATACATATCGCCCGTAAACCTCAGGGCGTCGGGCTACATCAGGGAAGTGCGCTTCACCGAGCACCAAAGCGTGAAGAAGGGCGACACCCTCCTCGTGCTCGACGACCGCGAATACCGCATACGGGTGATGGAGGCCGAGGCCGCGCTGAAGGATGCGATGGCCGGCGCTTCGGTGCTGGGGCGGACGCTGCAGACCACCGAAGCCTCGGCATCGGTCTACAAGTCGTCTATCGCCGAGGTGGAAATACGCCTGGCAAAGCTCGGTAAAGACCGCGAGCGTTACCGCAACCTCGTGGCCCGCAACGCCGCAACACCGATACAACTCGAACAGATTGAGACTGAGTATGAGGCCACGAAAAAGCAGCTCGACGCCCTACACAGCCAGCAGAAGGCCGCCATGTCGGGCGTAAGCGAAGTGTCGACGCGCCGCCAAAGCACCGAGGCCGCCATAGAAAGGGCGCGCGCCTCGCTCGAAATGGCACGCCTCAACCTCTCTTATACGGTGGTAACCGCCCCCTGCGACGGCAAGCTCGGCCGCCGCACAGTAGAGGAAGGACAGTACGTTCCGGCAGGACAGACGCTCACTTACATCATGCCCGACACGCAGAAATGGGTCATAGCAAACTACAAGGAGACGCAAGTGGAGAACCTGCACATAGGCCAGGAGGTGGCAATGACGGTCGACGCGCTCGACGGACGCGAGTTCAAGGGCAGGATAACGGCCATATCCGGCGCCACGGGAGCCAAGTATTCGCTCGTGCCTACCGACAATTCGGCCGGCAATTTCGTGAAAATACGCCAGCGTGTGCCCGTCAGAATCGACTTCACAGGCCTCTCCAAGGCCGACAACGAGCGCCTCGCCGCCGGCATGATGGTGGTGGTTAAGGCGAAAACCGATTAAGAGTTGGTATTTAAGAATGAAGAAAACATGCTTCAATGAGCAGCCGATATAAAAGCCTTGGATTATGAGACAAGAAACGATAAGCCTCACGGGCGGGGCCAAATACAGGAATTATCCGTTCTACGACTGGGTGCCCAGGCCGCTCGGAGTCATCCTGCTGATACTGCTTTTCATACCCATACTGACCGTAGGCGGCGTCTACACCGCCAACAGCGGCGAGATGACAAGCGGCCTCGGCATACAGTCGGAACACATACAGTTCGTCGGTTTCGTAACGTCAATCGGCATGGCGGCCTTCGCTCCGTTCTTTTATCAGCTGGTGTGCATACGCAGGGAGAAGATAATGTGCGTCACGGGATTCTCCCTGATGTTCCTTCTGAGCTACGTGTGCGCCGTCACCGACAGCATATTCGTGCTTGCCTTGTGCAGCCTTGTGATGGGTTTCCTGCGCATGGAGCTGATGATGGTCAACCTGTTCACGCTCATACGCTACGCCTTCGGCATGGAAGCCACGCGCAACATAACGCCGGGCAACGAGCCTGACACTGGGGAAGGATGGGACAGGCTGGACTCCGAGAAGGGCAGGAGCATGCCCGTGATCTACCTGTTCTTCATGGTTCTGGGGCAGCTCGGCACATCGCTCACGGCGTGGCTGGCCTACGAATACCAGTGGCAGGACGTGTATTATTACATGATGGGAACGACGCTCGTGGCCATATTCGCCGTGCTCGTGGCCATGCCCTACCACAGCTACGCCAACCGCCGCTTCCCGATAACGCTGCGCAAGGCAGGCAACATGGCCGTATTCAGCGCCATGATGACGTGCCTGACTTACGTCCTTGTCTACGGAAAGACGCTCGACTGGTTCGCCGACCCCACCATAGTGCGCTCCGCCATACTGGCTGTTGTGTTCGCGGCGGTGTTCGTCTACATAGAGTGGAACAGCCATTCGCCCTACTTCCGCATGGAAGTGTTCCGCCTGCGCTCCGTCAACGTGGGCATCGTGCTGTTCCTTTTGCTCATGGTCTTGAACACAAGCTCGATGTTTGTCAGCGTCTTCACTGGCGTAGGTATGGACATAGACAACTGGCAGAACGCGTCGCTGGGCAACTGGAGCATGCTCGGATACCTCGTCGGAGCCGTGGTTGCGGTGGTGCTCGGGTCGCGCGGCGTGGGGCTGAAACATCTTTTCGGCATAGGCTTCATGCTCATAGGCGTGTCCGCCTTGTTCATGTATTTCGAGGTGCAGACGGCCGGACTGTACGAGCGTATGAAGTATCCGGTCATCATCCGTTCGGCGGGCATGATGCTGGTTTACTCGCTCGCGGCCGTCTACGCCAACCAGAGGATGCCCTTCAAGTACCTGTCCACGTGGATATGCGTCATGCTCAGCGTGCGCATGGTTATCGGGCCGGGCGTCGGCGCGGCGCTTTACTCAGGCGTGTTGCAGGACCGCCAGCAGCACTACGTCACCATGTTTGCGCAGGATGTGGACCGCGTAGACACGCAGTCGGCCGCCGCCTACGACCAGACGGCCTACGGAATGCGCCTGCAGGGGCGCAGCGCGGCCGAAGCCGAGACCGTGGCAGCCATGTCGGCAAAGGGCAATGTGCAGGTGCAGGCCACGCTGTCGGCCGTCAAGGAGATGGCCGGATGGACGTTCTACGGCTGCATGGCTTCGATGCTCTTCGTGCTCATTTATCCATATAAGAAGAGGAAATTATCCGCTTGGCGCGGCTGACAGTCGGCCAAGTCGGATAATTTTACTATCTTAGCGCACGTAAAAACATTCTGCGCTATGGAAGAATCATTGGATAGCATGGCGGCCGACAGGCTGGCCATGCTGCAGGAACAGGTGGCCTGCATGGCCGACGTGTGCTCGTCGGGAGGCATCGTGGCAGGCTTCCCAGAGCGTATGCGTGAGGGCTTTGTCTGCTTCGGCATAGGGCTGGTGGTGTGCCACGCCGGCGGATTCGGCTTCACTTTGTCAGGCCGTGAGCATACGGCGCGCGCCGGGCAGACCGTGTTCATACCCGACGGGGCTTACTTCAAGGCGGACGGGCAGTCGCCCGGCTTGGCGGTGAGCATAATCATATACAAGACCGAACCAATACGCTACGTGCTCGGAACGATGGTGCAGTCGGTGAGGCTCTACTCCGTCATGTCGCCCGAAAGGCACTGCGTGTGGACTACGGGCGACGAAGACGGGCTGGCGCGCTACGTCGCGCTCATAGCCCCCGGGCTGCAACCGCCCGACGACTTCTTCGCCGCAAACGAGCGCAAGCTGCTCCTCCTGTCGCTCACTTACAGGCTCTGCACGCTGTTCAAGCGCAAGTTCATAGACGGAGGCTCGCCCGGCACGCGGCGCACGGAGACCTTCCTCAAGCTCATAAGGCTCATCGACCGCCACTACATGGACGAGCGCGGCGTGGCCTTCTACGCCGACAAGCTCTTCCTCTCGCCCAAATACCTGTCAGAACTGTCAAAGTCGGTGTGCGGATACACCGTGCAGGAACTGGTGTTCAAGGCCATAACGCGCCGCGCCATGGCCCTGCTGGACAGCACGAACAAGACCGTGGCCGAGATATCCGACGATTTCAACTTCCCCAATCCGTCGAGTTTCGGCACGTTCTTCAGGAAGCAGACGGGCATGTCGCCGCAGCGATACCGCGACCGCGCGTAACCGCCTGAAACCCAGGCATCTTGCCACAGCCCATGCAAAAGGCCGTCTTTCACCTTGCGAAAGACGGCCTTTTAGCGTGCCGTTTGCGGCCTTTCGCAAGACGAAAAGCCATCTTTCAGGTTCATCCGCAAACATTTTGGATGGACATATGGCTCTATCAAATGTGACACATTATTTCATTTGCAAATACAGCCTGGATTAAGGTTGGATGGTGTTATTAATAGAACCATATGTCCATCCAAAAGGTTTGCGGATGAACCGCAGATTGTTTTCTTCCATGCGCCCTTCTATTTTACCGTTTTTACTTTTTCACCGTTTTACCTTTTCACCTTTACATCCTCTCCAGCTTGTATGTCTCGCCCGGACGGGTGTCAATATCATACTCGTAAACGGTTTTCAGCGCGGGCAGTTCGGGGCTTTCCAACTCGGCGGAGACAAGCGGCCGCTTTATCTCCACGGGCGCGTAGAGCGCGTTGGGGCACGCCCCCTCGGCCCGGCGCAGCCCCTCGCCCTTGAGCGGAACGTATGAGCGCACGCGCAACACGCCGCCTATGCGCGACGTAACGGAGGCCTCTGCCACCTGTCCGCCCGTCCACTTGATGTCAACCGTGAAGCCTCCGCGCGCCACGAGCCCCTTCACCTCGCCCTCGCTCCACGCCGACGGCAGGGCCGGCAGCAGGTGCACCGCGCCGTCGTGGCTCTGCAACAGCATCTCGGCCACGCCCGCGGTGTAGCCGAAGTTGCCGTCAATCTGGAACGGCGGATGCGCGTCGAAGAGGTTGGGATACGTCCTTCCGTCGGGATACTGCTCCTGCACGGCGTCGCCGGGCAACAGCTTCAGCATGTTGCATATTATCTTGTAGGCGTGGTCTCCGTCGAGCATGCGCGCCCAGAAGTTTATCTTCCACCCCGTGCTCCAGCCCGTGGCCACGTCTCCGCGTTGCAGAAGAGTGTTCCTTGCGGCCATGAATAGCTCCGGGTTCTGGCGCGGCGATATCTGCGCCGAGGGGTAAAGGCCGTACAGATGGGATATGTGCCGGTGGGTGTCGCGTGGGTCGTCAGAGTCTGTCAGCCACTCCTGCAGCTGGCCGTGGCGGCCTATCCGCATGGGCGGCAGGCGGTCCAGCATGCGCTTCAGGGTGTCCTGGTAGGCCTCGTCCCTGCCCAGCGCCCGCGCGGCCAGCAGCGTGCTGTTGAGCGCGTCGAAGGCTATCTGGTTGTCCATGGTGCACCCGGCGGTTATGGCGGTGCCCGTGCCGCGCGGCCCGTGCTCGGGAGACATCGACGGGCAGCTCACCATCCAGCCGTAGCGTGGGTGCTCCGTGAGGAACGACAGATAGAAGTCGGCCGTGCCGCGCAGCACTGGGTAGTGTCTTTCAAGAAACTCCTTGTCGCCCGTGTATAGGTAGTGCTGCCACAGATGCTGCGCCAGCCACGCTCCGCCGTTTGGCCAAATGCCGTAGAAAGCCTTGTCCACAGGCCCGGCGATGCGCCACAGGTCGGTGTTGTGATGGGCTGTCCAGCCCTTCGCCCCGTAAAGAGTGCGGGCCGTCCTGGCGCCGGTCACGGCCAGGTCTTCAAGCATCTGGAAGAGCGGCTGGTGGGTTTCGGCCAGGTTGGCCGCCTCCGCCGGCCAGTAGTTCATCTCCGTGTTGATGTTTATCGTGTACTTGCTGTCCCAGGGAGCGTTAAGCTTGTCGTTCCACAGTCCCTGCAGGTTGGCCGGCTGTCCGCCCGGCTGCGACGACGAGATGAGCAGGTAACGGCCATACTGGAACATCAGCGCGGCCAGCGAGGGGTCGCCGCCTTGGCTGAAGTCGCGCACCCGTTTCCATGTCTCTTCACCCGACTTGCCGGTCACTGGCAGGCTAAGGCTCACGCGGTTGAACTGCTCTTGGTATATGGCCGTGTGCCTACTAAGAGTCTTTTCATAGCCACAGGCCGTGGCGTCGGCCATCTGCCAGCGCGCCTTCTCCATGGAGTCGCCGCCTGTGTCGCGGTAGCTGACGAAGTTGGTGGCCGCCGTGAGCCATACCGTTGCCGCCGTGGCGCCGCTCACCGAGAGCCTGCCGCCGTCGCAGACAACCCTGCCGTCGGTCTCCACACGGGCCAGACAGTCGGCATGCAGGGCGGCCGGCACGCCTTCCTGGGCTTCGCCCTCGCATCTCATAGACAGCTCCGTGCCCACGGCCTTGGCCTCGTGCTCCAGCCGGCTGTCCATCCACGCCGTGAAGGCCAGCGCCCCGGGCTTGTCCGCCTCTATGCGCATCATTATCACGCCGGTGCCCATCGGGGCCGTCACCGTGCGCCTGTAACGCGTGCCGCCGACGGTGTACGTGGTGGTGGCCAAGGCCGTGGCGAGATCCAGCTGGCGGCGGTATGCCGTGGCGTTCTCATGCCCGGGGAAGTCCATGTGCAGGTATCCGGCCGGCAGGAAGCGCATGCCGTGCTGTCCGGTGAAGAACGTCTGGTCGAGCAATTTCTCGGCTTCCTTCTCGCGTCCGGCGAATATCAGGCGGCGCACTTCTGGCAGCGCGGCCAGCGCACGTGGGCTGTCGTTGTTGTAAGGCGAGCCGCTCCAGAAGGTCTCTTCGTTGAACTGGATGGTCTCTTTGTCGGTTCCGCCGTAGACCATCGCGCCCATGCGCGAGTTGCCCACGGGCAGGGCTTCGGTCCACTCGGCCGCGGGGCGGCTGTACCACAGCGTCAAGTCCTCCGCGCGGCAGCACATCGCGGCCATGCAGAGGAGTGCAAGTAGCAGTTGTCGTTTCATTTTCAGGTGATTTGTTATAGTTTTGATGTTCAGTGTGAAATAGTGTTTTCATGAACGCCGCGCGGCACAGGGCCTCATGCGGCAGTGCAAAATTAATGCAAAACGGCGAGAAATACAACTGTTTCTGCCATAAACCGGCGCATCGCGTCATGATTCGTCACATTTCGGGCGCAAACCGTTACAATTGCGAAAGGCCGTCTTTTGGAACGCAAGAGACGGCTTTTCACAACGCGAAAGACGGTCTTTCACACGGCAAGAGACGGCCTTTCGCAAACTGCCCGGACGGTGGCCGGGCTGCGTATGGATGCAAGCTGACAGCAGGAGTCACTGCTTCTCGGCGTCGCCCGAGAGGTCTTCGCCGTTGTCTTTCCAGTCGGTCACGTAGCTGTCATAGGTCACCAGGCCCTCGCTTGTCAGCCTCATCGAGTAGACATACTCCTTGCCGCCCTGCCATTCGGCTCCCTCGGGCAGCGTGTATGTGAACGTCTGCCCGTCCACGGCGAGGCTCGTCAGCACGGCTCCGGCGGCCACGGGGCCGGGGGCTACGACAGCCTGGCCCGAGGCGCGGTATGGACTGTTGCCCGGCGAGTGGCAGGTGATGTCGGCGGTGACGCCTTCTACTGTAGTGACCGTGCCCTGCACGAGGTCGGCATCGACCGTGGTGAGGCGCGAGGGCATGTCCATCGAGGCCTGCGCAAGGTCATACAAGCCGGTCACGTCGGTCACATGCACGCTCACCTTGGCCATCTTGTGCTCCATCACGAGCGCGGCCTTGCCGCCGGAAACGGGCGTGAGGGGCGACATCATGAGGTCGCTCGCACTATATGCGGCCTCGGCACTCTGGTCTGTCTGCACGCTGAACTGCACCGCCTGGCCGTAGTTGGCCGCCGTCCACAGGTCTGCCGGAGTGAACGCCGCAAGCGTCATGCCGTCTTGCATGGCGGCGGTTATCGCGTCGGCGACGGCAAGCTGTCCTCCGGCTCCTGCCGTCATGACAGCCGAAACAACCGACGCGCCGTCGCCGCCTGTCATGAACATGCCCAGCCTAAGGCCTTCGTCGAGCGGCGACGTGCCGTCGCCTTCGGCCACGACGACCGTCAACCGTGCAGCCTCACCGGCTCCGCCGCCCTCACCGTCGTCGTCGCTGCAAGCGGTGACTACGGGCATCGCGGCCACCATGGCCAGCAAAGCCGCGCCCCTGAGTGAATATATGGTCTTCTTCATTATCAAACATTTATCGCGCCAAAGCGCAGTTAAACAGGAAACGGGCCGCCAGCCACCCGGCAAGCGGCCCCACACAATGCTAAAACTCTTGCCGCCACGCCTGGCGGCTTTCCTATCTTTACACTTGTAATAACACTCAATCTGCTGATGATGACGTTTCAGCCGGAAGCTTCACGGCAACAAAAGGTATCAAATTACGGTTGTTATTGCTCTTTCCAGGATTCCTGCCAAAGCCCCATGCATAGGCTGTTTGGTCGTTTGAGACAGTCGGATTGGTCTGCAAGCACCAGAAATTCGCATTGCTTTCAGTCACCGTTGCATATATGCTTGAATCCTTTATAAACTCTGTCTTGCCCACAGCCGTGGCGTATGCGTTGATTTTATCTATCACATTATTACTTTCCGTATAATAAATCGGGCTGCTTGTATTGTCCCCATGCACTTCCGTAGAGCTTGTTATTCCGGCCTCGCCGAGGTTGTTGAGCATCTGTATCATCTGGCCGATGCTGGGAACAAACCAGTCGCTGCCGGCCGTTCCGATAGGGCTTTTGTTGCCTTCTCTTGACACATACTCGAATATTGTGTTGCCCTTGGTACCTTCCTCTACATCTTTATACGCATCACTTTCAAGCACCGCGGCGGTCTTTGAGCGTCCGTCAAGGTCGGCCAAAGCGTCGGCAAAGGTTGTAACAGACGTTCCAACCAAGTCAGTGAATCCCCAACCTTTTGAACCAGCGACGGTCAAACCCATTGCATAAGCGTTGTAACCATCCGTTTCGTCAGCCGTGCTT
This sequence comes from uncultured Prevotella sp., assembly GCA_944320195.1. Taxonomy (GTDB): domain Bacteria; phylum Bacteroidota; class Bacteroidia; order Bacteroidales; family Bacteroidaceae; genus Prevotella. The sequence continues at coordinate 43,787 of CALUGP010000005.1, forward strand.
ACCTGCGTGCTGACTATCACGGCTACGACATCAGCCTTGTTGTCATCGTTGAGTTCGCTGTTCTTGATGAACGTTCCGTCGCTCGTGATGTAGTCACCCACGCCGTAAACAATCTTTTCCTCGGTGTCTCCTGAGGGGTTCAGTGCGCCGTCTTCCCATCCTTCGATTGTTGAAATGAGCTTCAGCTCAATCTGATTGCCGTTGAACGTGGCGGTGTAAGTGTACTGTTTGCCGGTCTCAAAGGTGAAGGCGGAGCTGATGTTTCCGGTGTATGTCGTGCCGTCGGCAAGCTCAACCTTCACGAAGTCGGTGCCGGCAGCCGTAGTCTGGGGCACTATTACCGCGCTGGCGGCAAACTGGGTGGCATCGGCGGCGAACTTTGCCACGGTGATGTCACCAGCCTGAGTGGACGTACCGAGTGTGCCGTCAGAGAGGTTGATGGTGGTCTGCGTCATTACGCCGACGAGGCTTACGGCAGCTCCCTTAAGGTCGATTTCCGTGTCGGCGGTGTTGAACGCCAGGTTGATTTTTGTCAGCTTGTGCTTGAACTGCACCTGTACGGCGTTCTCGCTGGCCGCTACGGCGTTGTTCTGAGGTGTTCCGTAGAGCAGGTCGCTGGCCAGATATGCATTGTCAGTAGTTTGGTCTGTCTTCACGGTGAAGGTCTGCTCCTCGTTGAGCTTGCCCGCCCATGCGCTGTTGTATGGCGCGTATGCGTAGATGCTTACAGTTGCGCCCTCCCCTGTGGGGTAGTTTCCTATCGTTCCGGTGAACGAGCCTGAGCCGTCAGACGTTATCTGGGCGTTGTCGGCTATCAGCTCGCCGGCCTCGGTCGGGGCTACGAACACGCCCACCTGCACGCCCTGGGCAATCTCGGTTTCCTGCAGTTCGGTGCTCACGGTACGCGTGGCGATGTTGCTTGTCAGGGTTATCGGGGTGCGCCCGTCAGGCGACTGTGCGCCCAGTTCGTCCTCGTTGGAGCACGAGGTGAAGCTTGCCGATGCAGCGAGCATGGCTGCAAGTCCAAGGAAAAGTCTTCTTGTTTTCATTGTTTGTGTATTGTTTTTAATGTAGATCGTAAGTTGTTGATTTTCAACGCGTTGCCGCTCGGCCTGCGAAAGGCCGTGTTTCGCGTTGCAAAAGGCCGTGTTTCAGGCTGCCGTTTGCGGCCTTTCGCACGGCGTTTGGCAGTGTTTCGCCTCCTGGCCGGGCCGCCCCGTGTGTGTGGACGGCCCGCCGTGAGGCTGAAGTTTTCGCCGCCGCGCCCGGCGGCATGTCATCTTTACCTATAAATAACATTCGTTTCTCACTGTGCGTCAGGCAGGGTTACAGCCACGCATGGGGCCACGCTGCGGCCTCCGTTGGCCTTGCCTCCGTTGCGGCCGAAGCCCCAGGCGAACGTTTCTTCAACGTTGCTTACGGTCACTTCGCGCGTGGAGAACGCCCAGCTTCCCGTTGTGCTCTGCTCTGATACGGTAAGATAGAGCAATGCCCCGTCGCCTTCCTTTACGAACATCTCGCCTTGGCCGAGATCTGTCACGTACTTGTTTATCTTGTCAAGCACGGTTGCGTCGGTGGTGTAATACATCGGACTGGAGAAGTTTTCGGGGCCGGGCAGGGTCATGTCCGCCGTAAGGCTGGCTCCGCCCAGGTTGTTGAATATCTGCACCATCTGGCCGAAGCTCGGAGTAAACCACTGGCTTGCGCCTTCGGGCAGCGGATGGCTGTTGGTGTAGTTGGCGTAGTTCACGAAGCAGTTGCCCTTCTGCTCGTCGTCAAGGGCGGCATATTCGCTGCTTGCCAGTATGGCCTGGGTCTTTGAGAGACCGTCAAGGTCGGCATAAGCCTGGGCGTAATTGCCGATGTTCGAGCCTATCGACACATTGTTTATACACCATCCCTTGTTGCCGAAACGCTCAACGCCCATGGCGTAAGCGTTGTATCCGGCCTCGGCGTCAGCCTCGCTCACCTGCTTGCTGAAGATAACGGCCACCACACTGGACTTCTGCTCATCTGTAAGTTCTGCCGCGCTGACGAACGCTCCGTCGCTGAGCATGTAATCACCTATGCCCACAGCCTTGCTCTCGGCTATCTCGCCGCTCTCCAGGTCGCCGCCGTCGTCCCAGTCGGTGACGGTGCTCTGCAGCACGAGCGAACCTTCGATGGGCTCGCCGCCGCCTCCGCTGAAGTTCATTGTGTAGTTATACTTGGTGCCTCCGGCAAAGTCTGTCAGGTCGGCCAGGTCTGCGTCAAATGCCGTTCCGTCGGCAAGCGACACGCGGACGAATGCCGTTCCGGCCGCAACGGCCTGCGGAACGAATATCGCGCTGGCCGTAAACGTTGTGGCGTCGGCGGCGAACGTGGCCGCCTTGATGTCCGTGGGGGCGCCCTGTGCGTTGCCTATCGCGCCGGTGGAGACGGTGAACGTTGTCGACGGCAGTACGCCAAGCACGCTCACCGTGGCCCCCTTGAGGTCCAGGCCGGTGTCGCCCGTGTTGAAGTTGATGTTGAGCTTGGTCAGCTTATGGGTGAACGTGAGGGGTATGCTGGGTGCGTCGGCGGTAAACTCGTTCTGCCCCTGGGGCATGCCGCTCATCAGGTCGGCAGCCAGATAGCCCTCGTCGGTGCTCTGGTCGGCTGGCACCGTGAAGGTGCGCTCGGTGCCCTGGCTGCCCGTCCAGCTGCTGTTATAGGGAGCGTAGGCGTAGACGCTGACCGTGCCTTGCTCAGGGAAGAACATCGTCTCGCCGGTGAATCCGCCCTGCCCGTTGGCCGTCAGGGCGTTGTTGTCGCCGTTCTCAATGAGCTGTCCGCCAGAAGTGACATACACACCCACCTGCACGCCGCGTTCAATCTGCGTGCTCTGCAGGTTCTGGCTGACTGCGCGCGTGGCCACGCTGCTGGTCAGCGTGATGGGCGTGCGGCCTCCGGCGTCATGCCGCTGAAGGTCATCGTCGCTGGAACAGGCCGTGAATCCCGCCGTCATGGCGAGCGCGGCGGCCAACGAAATGAATAGTTTTCTGTCTTGCATAATCTTTTATTGTTTTGGTTAATAACTCAGTTCAGCCAGTGTCTGATGACAGTTTTCATGCCGGCTTTCGGTTGCAAAGTTAATGCAAGACTCTCGTGTACAATATTTTATTTGTTTCATCGACTGCCCGATTTGTATCGCGTTTGTTTCATAGGGAGCCGAATTTGTAAAGGGAAATATACAAAAAGGTGAGAAGGTGGGAAAGTGAGAAGGTGAGAAAACAATATTATTTGATTTCAATGAAGTCTATATATTTCTGTTTTCTCACCTTCTCACTTTCCCACCTTCTCACCTTGCCTTGAACCAGTCAACGTCAACGTGGCCTCCGGCGGCCTTCGTGGCGTAGCAGTATATGGCGAAGCGCGTGCCTGTGAAGAAGCGGCGGTAGTCGAAGCGCATCTTGAACACGGGGCCGGCCTGCGTCCACGTGTCGCCGTCAAGGCTGTAATAAAGGCGCGCCGTGTCCTTATTCAAGCGGAAGTCGGCGTCGATTCGCAGATAAACAATGTCCTGACTGAGCGGCGTGCGCAGGTGTTCGGTGCGGCTGACGGCGGTCACCGCCTTGTCCTTGTCGCGCAAGGCAACGCTCTCTTCGGTCATCACGAGATACTTCCGCGAGCCCTCGCAGACCACTGAGAGCAGGCCGGCGTCGCCGTTAAACGCGCTGAATCCGGCCACGTCGCCGTCCTTCATGCCGCTCACGTCGAGCTTTATTTCAGCCGAACACTGCGGCCCCGTCATGCGCTGCGTCAGCGTGTTGGGGGCGAGGAAGATGTTGTCAACCACGCGCTGCGTGGCCAGCCGCAGCCAGCCCGGCCGCTCCGTGAGGCTCCATGCGTCGTTGACGGGGTTGTGGTTCCATTGCCAGCGCATGTCAAACTTCGGTTTGTCGAACTCGTCGCCCGCCATAAGCGGCGCGGCCTTCTGCCCCTTTACGGGCTTCGGCATTACGGTGGGCACGCGCCCCTTGGCGTCGCCCAGCATGGGCCAACCGTCTTTCCAGGTGCACGGCATGAGCGTGAGCACGCGGCCTACGGCGTTTCTGTCCTGGAAAATAACGCCGTACCAGCGGCCTTCCGTGTCGTCAACGATGCAGCCCTGCGCCACGTAGGGGAAGCCGGCGAAGTTGTCCTCGAGGACAACGCGCTTCTCGTAAGGGCCGGTGATGTTGTCCGCCCGGTAGCACACCTGGCGGCGGTTGCCGTCCTTGGGCCACGAAATCATGAGCAGATAGTACTTGCCCCGGTACTTTATGACGCGGCTGCCTTCAAGCAGGCTGTTCTCCGACGCGTCGCGCTCAAATATCTTCATGTCAACGCCTCCGGGCTTCACGCCGGTAAGGTCGGGCTTCAGCTCGCGCAGCTGTCCCGTACCGTAGAACATGTAAACGCGCCCGTCGTCGTCGAAGAAGAGGGACGCGTCGTGGAAGTGGGGCAGCCGCGAGTGGAGCGTCCAGCCGCGGCGCGGGTCCTTGGTGGTGTAGACATAGCCCTGCCAAGGCTCGTCGTTGGGCGAGAAGTAGGCGTAGAACGTGCCGTCATGGTAGCGCAGCGACGTGGCCCACTGGCCCCGGCCATAGGCCGTTCCTTCGAGGAGGTCGTAGCGAGGAGTGTCGTCGAGGCGGTCGTAGATGTAGCTTACAATCTGCCAGTTGACAAGATCCTTGGAGTGCATCACGGGCGCTCCGGGGGTGTAGAACATGGTGGTGTTTACCATGTAGTAGTCGTCGCCCACGCGGATTACGTCGGGGTCGGGCGTGTCAATCCACAACACGGGGTTGGCGAACGTGCCGTCGCCAAGGTCGCCGGAGCGTTCCTGGGCGCATGCGGGTGCGGACGCAAGCGCAATCAGCAGCCACGCACAAACGGCTGACAGCCAGCGCGTTGGCGAAAGGTGGCCTTTCGGCGTGCGAAAGACGGCCTTTCGTGTGGTAAAACATGACCTTTCGGCGCGCAAAAGGCCGTGAATTGATTTTAAGGTGATTGTTGACGATTTCATTGTAAGAGATTGCTAAGAAAACTGTGAGGACTGGAAGAAATGGGAATGAGTTAAGAGTTAAGGATTGAGAATTAAGAAAAATACCTTTGAAGGTTGCCAACAAAAGCATATTTTCTTAATTCTTAGCTCTTAATTCTTAATCCTCCACGCTCTTAATTCTTAATTCATTTAAAGGCTTTCGCGGCGCACTCGCCCATCAGCTTGTAGCCGTCGGCGTTGGGGTGGAGCCAGTCAGACTGCAGGCTTTCCATCAAGGCCTCGGGATCCTTTGGGTCGGCGGTGGCCTTGTCGAAGTCTATCACGCCGTCATAGTCGGGCGCGGTGCGTATCCACTGGTTCACTTCCTGGCGTGCCTTCTCGTGAGTCTCGCTGTAAGCAAAGCTGTTCTTGAACGGCATTATCGTTCCGCCGTACACTCGCATGCCCTTCTCCTTGGCCTTCTTGGCGAAAAGCCGGTAGAACTTGGTGAGCATCCTGACGGTCTTCGCGCCGTCGTCCTTGATGCTGCTGAGGTCGTTGACGCCCTCGAATATTACCAGGTCGGTAACTCCCTGCTGCGCGAGAATGTCGCGGTCGAAGCGTTCGGAGGCCGGGGCCGACAGTCCGCCGGTGATTACGCAGTTGCCGCCGATGCCGAGGTTTATCACGGCCACCTTGCCGCCCAGCTGCTCGGCCAGCACGTCTGTCCAGCGGTTCTGTGCGTCGGTAGTGGTGCCGCGCCCGTCGGTTATGCTGTTGCCGAGGCACGCTATGCAGCGCGTCGATGCCGGAGCCTCAACCTCCAAGGCCGCGATGCTGTACCAATGCTCAAACGTTTCCACCTCCGCGAAGTCGGCCTTGGGCGCCACCTCGCCCTGCGCCAAGTATGAAGTGGTGCGCGAGCCGCGGTGGGTTGTAGCCTTGACGGGAGTGTTGCCGTAGCTGATTGTCACCGAGAGACGCTGCAAGGGCTTGAGCTTGTACTGCGCAACATCGGTGTAGACGGCCTTGCCCGGCTCTATTGTGGCGGAACGCGAGCCGTTAAAAGTAAGATACTTGGCCGTCTTCTGGTCGATGGCCTTGCCCCCGTCGGTGTCCGCGATGTATACCGACTTGATTTCAACCGGCTGCTGGCTCTTCTCGTTTGATAGCTGCATGCGCAGCTTGTCGCCGCCTATGCTCACGTGGATTACCTGGCGCAGCGTGCTGTTGGTCATGGAAGTCTTGGGCATGTCGCTCTCCGCCAGGGGAGCCTCGATGGCCGTGGCCCACGTGGCCGTCCACTTGGTCTGCGCCTGAAGGCCTATTGCGGCCAGCAGCGCAAGGGCTGATGTAATGATAAGTTTCTTCATTGTGTATTGGTTTTAGTTAGTTGTTATTGCATGTTTCGGGTGCGCCGAAGTAGCTCGGGTGGGCGTTGTCGGGGTTGACAACTATGCGTTCGAGCACCACCTCGGGGTCAACCATCATTATTTTCAGCGTGTGCAGGCCGCCACCGGCCACCGGCAGGCGCGCCGTAAGCCACCGCATGTTGTCAAACACCTCGTTGCGCCGCTCTTGTCCGTAGCCTGTCAGAATGATGGTTTTCTCCACTTCGGGCAGCGGCTTGAGGTTGGGTGAGAGGGCAAGGTTCTCCTTCGTGTACTCGGCAAACGTGTCGACGAATCCCTGGCGGGCGTCGAGCACCACGGGCTTCTGGCCGTCCAGCTGCACGGCGAGGCGCAAGCCGCGCTCCGGCTGCACGTCTTGCACGGGCAGGATGCCTATACACAGAGTGACAACATTAGTGTCGGGAAGGAGCATTTGGTATTCAAGCGTGGGCCGGTTGCTTGTCAAATCACCGCCAGCCTGCCTGCAAACGTCGCCCGCTCCCATGCAAGCCTCGCCGCGGCCAAGACCGGGCAGCAGTGTCCACGACTGCCCCTCGCCCGTCAGATTGCGGCTGAACATGTGGGCTGGGACGGAGAACTCCGCGCCCGAGAGGTTGCCGAAGAACCTGCCTTTAACCTCCGGCGCGTCGCCCTTGACGGCTTTCACCGCAACGTCCACCGCCTTTCCGCCGCCCTCCAGGGTGACGGTTGCCTCGTTGCGGCCCGTCCCCACCTTGCTCCAGTCAATGCTTACGAGGATGCGCCGCTCGCTGTCCGCACCGTCGATTGACGCCTTGCTTTCACTCAACTTCACCCAAGGCTCGCTGCACGTTGCGGTGAACTGGAAGCCGGCTGTGCCTCGGTTGAACACGTCTATGTAATAGTTCTGGTCGAGCATGGAGTCGAACACGGGCAGGGCAAGCGCACTGTTGTAGTTGTCGGCATGCTCGTTGCCCTCGGCTACTACGCCCATCTGCGCCCCTTCCACGGGCGTTACAGCCTTCATCCGGGGCAGGATGTTGTCGTCGGGCATGGACCACTTGGTATAGCCTATGTGCTTGTCCTGCATCATGTTCTTCCATTTTCCGCCGGCAAGGGTGTCGTTATAGTAGACGGTCAGCCGCTTGTCGCGCTCGAAAAGGCTCTCGGCCAACTGTTGCCAGGCGGCCGCCTGCGGACGGCCTTGGCGTGCGAAGGCGCGGTTGCGGGCAACGGCGTTGTACATGCGGGCTACACCCGACGACGCCACGGCCGGATAGTAAACCAGCTGATAGTAAGCGTCAAGGCTCTCGCCGGGCACTTGCCTGCGCACGGCTTCGGCCTTCTCTTCAAGCGAAAGCCAAAGAGAGTCCACGCGGTCGGCCTCGCGGTGGTTGGCGATGCTGAATATTCCGGGCACCTGCACCTCGGGTTTGCGCCACAGGTTGTACTTGGTGTAGCGCGCCACGATGTCGGCAACGTCGTCGGCGAGGCTGTCGCCGAAGCACTGCGCGGCCCACTCCGCGAGGTAAGCCTGCTCGCCGCCGGGCTTTATAAGGTCGGGATTCCAGGCGTAGCGCATGATGAAGTCGATTGGCATCTCCTTCGGCTTGAGGTCGCCAACGTTTATTATCCACAGGTCGTCGATGCCCGTCTGGTAAGCCAGATGCAGCTGCTCGCGCAGCTTGGGCACGGTGGTTGTGGTTACCCAGCGGTCGTTCCACGGGCCGCCGTTCATGTCGATGTGGTAGTAAAGGCCCAGGCCGCCCTTTCGGTTGAGCTCTTTCCCGGGGCCAGTGCGCCGCAGGTAGCCCCAGTTGTTGTCGCAGAAGAGCAGCAGAACGTCGTCGGGCACGGTGAAGCCTTTGTCGTAGTAACGCTGCACTTCGGTGAAAATGGCCCACAGCTGGGGCACTTCCTGAGGGTCGCAGCCGTACACATTCTTTATTATTTCGCGCTGACCCTTCACCACGTCGGCCAGCACGCGCATGTTCTGTTCGTCTCCGCCGTCGCTCATGGCTACGTCTCCATCGCCGCGCATACCTATGGTTATAAGGTTGTCATACGCCTTGTTGCGCCGCAGTCCGTCGGTGAAGAAGCTGTCAAGGCGCGCCTTGTTGGTGGCGTAGTTCCACTCTCCCACTTCGCCTCGCCGCCTTGTGTACTCCTTGTGGGCGCGCATCATGGGCTCGTGGTGGCTCGTTCCCATGATGATGCCGTACATGTCGGCCAGCTCGGGGTTCTTGGGGTCGTCCTCATTGAAGGCCGTGGCCCACATGGCAGGCCAGAAGAAGTTGGCCTTGAGGCGCAGCAGCAGCTCGAAGAGACGGGCGTGCATCTTGGCGTTAAGCCCTCCGAACTTGGCCGTGGCCCAGCCGCCGAACGAGGGCCACTCGTCGTTTATGAAGATGCCGCGGTACTTTACCTTGGGCGAAGGCTGCACGTAGCGGCCATTCTTGACGTAGAGCGACGCACTCTTGCGCGGCACAACGTCGGCCCACCAGTACCAGGGCGACACGCCGATTTTCTCCGAAATGTCGTAGATACCGTAGATTGTGCCGCGCTTGTCGCTGCCTGCCACTACGAGAGAGCCGTCCACCGTCTCGATGACGAACGACTCCCATTGGCCGCGCACGCCGTCAACATCAAGCTTTCCGGCCTTCACAAGGCCGTCGATAAGCGGACTTTTGCCTATTGTGCCTACTATGATTGAGCCTTGACGGGGCGTGTCTGCCTTGACTACCTGCGCCGCCGTGCCGGTAACGCGGCCTATGTCTTGGCCGAGGTCGCTCGCCGCGCGGACCACGCCCTGCCAGTCTTCACCCGACACCAGGATGCTTGCCGCCGTGCCGCCGGCAGCCAGGCGGAACGCCCCGGGCGCGCTTTCATGCAGCACGTATTGCGGAACGTTGCTGAGATATTTTGTGTCAACGGGCTTGGCCTGCGCCGCGACGCATGCAAAAAGGAAAGCGAGGAACGCAGCGAGAGTCAGCCGCAATGGTCTGTGAGTCATGGTTTTCAAAGTATATAACAGGTTGCACATTTGCAAAGGTAATTCTTTAAAATGTAAAAACAAAGGTTTTTAAAACAGTTTTTCATCCGCAGCCACAAGCCGCTGACTGCCAGCGAGTTGACAAAAGGCCGCCTTTCAGCGTGCGAAAGGCGGCCTTTTACGTGGCAATAGACTGCCTTTTGCAAACCAAAAGACGGCCTATTGCGCAGCAGTGTCACTCTATCGGCGTGTTGGCCGGTGTGACATAGGGCACGAGGCGGATGTTGGCAATGCAGAACTGGAACGACTGCAGGGCCTGCATCGGGGGCAGTCCGCCGAGGTTGTAGTTTACGAACGTCACGATGGTCTGCCTGTTGTTGGCCTTCAGCTGCGAGGCAAGTCCGCCGAGCGTGGAATAGGCACCGCTGCCGTTCATGGCCTCGAAGGCTGACAGGGGTATGGTGAACGTGCGCCATCCGCCGGCGAACGACATCGGCTCTTCAGCGCTCCACCCCACCACGTTGGCCAGGAGGTCGCCCGAAGTGTTGCTGCCGTCCTTGTTGAAACGCCACGACAGGTAGCCCGTCTTCCACTCCGGCACTCCGTCGCTCACCACGTAGAGATCCATCTGTATGGCCGTCTGGTTGCTCGGCGTGCGGTCGGTGAAGAGTCCGCCGCTGTGGTCAATGGCGTACTGTATGCGGTCGCCGCCGCTGAAGCGGAAGTATCCCTTCCTGTCGTCGCCGCCCGTTGCCAGGGGCAAGTCGGTCGGCATGTCGCCGAAGAAGCTCAGCAGCGAGTCGGGGCTGACTACGTCAGCAGCGCCGTAAAGGCAGTGGCCTTCGGGCAGGTTGGCCGAGGCCAAGGCGTTGGCGTGGTCTTTCAGCGTGCCCATGGAGTTGATGGTGTACTCGAACTCGGTGCCCGTGTAAGGCGACTTTGCGCCGAAGGTGTTGAAATTATGGAAGAACACGGTGTTCTTGCAGAACATGTAGGCCGGCGAATAACAGTCAACCCCGGCCGATGTGGAGCGCATGCGTATGCTGCCCTGCGCATAATCGGCATCGGGCAGGGTGAAGCTGATCTGCTTGGAGCCGGGCGTGAAGCCGGTTATCTCAAGCTCGCCGCCCTCTACCGGCATATAAACGTGGTCGACGAACTGCAGGTTGCGGCCCGTGACGGTCACCACTTCTCCAGGCTGCGGCATAGTGCGGTCAACACCGGTTATGGCCGGTTCGGGGTCGCCCGTGCGCACAAGGGTGCAGATGGAGTCGGTGCGGCCGGCATTCCCGGTGACGAGCAACATTCTCTCGCCGCCCGTGTGAACTCCCGTTATCACCGCGGCTCCGCCGTCGGCAGCCGCGGTTTTCGGCGTAAGCACTACCTTAGAGCCGTCGAACTCGTAGGTGTATTCCACATCGACCACAGAGTCGCGTATGCCAGTCTCGGCATCGGTGTACCAGTGGGAGTACACGGCCTCGGCGTCGTCAACGCTCTGAAACTCAACACGGTACTGCTCTTCAAAGTAGTTCTGGTTGTTCGTGCCGTAGGAAGTCTCGCCCTCCCACACGCCGAACAGCTTGCCGGCGTCTATCGGCTGGGCCTCGGGCATGGCGAGGCCGGGAGCCTCGGGCAGCACGGGCGAATCAAGATCCTCGCTGCACGAGGCAAGCATAAGCCCCGAAGCGAGCACGAACGATGATAAGAAAATATGTTTTGGTGTCATTGTCTTCTATGTTTAATTAGAGAAATTTGTTACGTCAGAATAGGCCTTTGTGACGTATTCCGCGCCTGTGGCCGCGTACACCTTGTTCATGACTATCTCCACCCGGCCCTGGGCGAAGCTAACCCCGTCGGGCACGATGATGAACACCTCGGTGTCGCTGTTGGCCTGCGAGGGGTCTAGTTCGCACTTCACCTTCTGGTCGAAGGCCAGCGGCAGGTACACCTCAGTGGCTCCGCCGAGGTTCTCTCCGGCTATGCGCAGCGAGCTGCCGGGCATGAGCACCGTGGCACCTATTGACGTTATCACGGGCTGCTCGGCCTCAGTGCCCGTGTAGAACGGCTGGAATACGGCCTCGCCCTCGCTGTTGGAGACCCTTATCTCAGCCAGTCCTGAAGCGTTGCTGCCGGGTGTTTCCACGGGAATTACGAACAGGATTGTCTTGTCTGTGTTGTAAATCTGGTTCTCCGTAAGGTCGATGTCGTATCCGTTCACGGTGACCTTGTCCACCCCCTTGAAGCCGGAGCCGCGCAGGCAGACGGTCTGTCCGTGGTATGCTGCCGACACCTGCTCTATCGGCTGGGTGCTCATGTTGCTCCATACGCTCTCTATGCGAGGGCTTGACAGGGTGTCTTCATTGTCGCACGACAGGCAGCTGAACACGGAGAGGCATGCCGTCAGCATTAGCAGTGACGACTTGAGCATTATTCTTTTCTTATTCATTGTAGTCTGATTTATTGTTTATTATACTGGTAAAGTCATACGCCACGGGGGCTTTCAGCAGGTTGGGGTCGGCGTTGGTCTCGACCGGCGGGTATATCATTGACCAGAGGTTGTCGTCCTCTCCGAGCTGCGTGGAGTGCACGAAGCTGCCTTCCGATATGTTGTGTACGCACTCCTTGCTCTGGCGGTAGATGGTGTATTCGTTTGTCTGCCAGTGTACCGCCAGCTCCACGGTGCCGAGCTTGCCGGGGTTTTGCTCGTTGTACGAGTACTTGTAGTTGTAGAGGCGGTGGCAACCCATGATGGAGTCGCCCTCGTTCTCGAACACCTTGTTGTTCTGGTAGTTGAGCATGCGCTGCAGATGGCTGTCGCCCATGAAGGAGCGGCGCACTATGTCGGGCCAGAAGAGGCCTTCCATGTAGGTCTCGAGGCGGCGTTCCTGCAGCAGCGAGTCGAGGTTGAACACGCCCGTCTGCCCGTAGTCGCCGGGGTAGGTGCCGTCGGCCAGCTCCATCTTGTACGCCCTGCGGCGCACGGTGTTGACGCCTTCGAGTATGCGTGGGTCGGTGGTTTTCTCCATGTCGTACAGGCCCATGTATGCTTCGGTGAGGTTCAGATAGGCTTCGGCCAGCCTGATCATGGGCGTACAGAGGCCGGAGTTGCCGCTGAAGGCCACGTTGTCGGTAGCCAAGGGGCCGCCTACGACGTGCTTCTTTATGCCGAGCACGGTGTTTTCGGGCGACACCGTCCACACGGTGCCTTTCTCCTGCGGCCCTTCCTTCTCGTTGGCTTCAACGCAGTCGTCGTAGTCGTACTCGTGGAAGAGGTAGTCGTAGGTCATGCCCGACGGGAAGATGTTGCCGCGCGTGCGGCTCAGTCCGCCGCGCTTGGTGGAGACGTAGACGAAATCATACGACGCGCGTGTGGACCATGCCTTGCCGTAGTTGTTGTCGAGGCACGCGCTGTAGCAGAGGTCTCCCTGGAGGTCGTTGCCAAGTCCGTACGAGGTGGTGCTGCCGGCTACGAACTGTAGGGCGAAGAGCACTTCCTTGTTATTGTTGTTCTGCACGCGCCAGATTTGCTCGTAGTCGTCCATCAGGCCGTAGCCTGCCGCCGGGGCTTCGTTTATTGCGCGCGTGGCTGCGGCCACGGCCTTGGCGTAATAGAACTCCCGCAGCGAGAGTGCGGCCTGGTAGTCGGCGTCGTCGGCGTAGTAACGGTCGAGCACCGTGGCCTTGAAGTCGGCCGAGTAGTGGCCGCCCTTGGCGTATGCCCCGGCGGTAAGATAGAGCCGCGAGAGCAGCACGTCGGCCGAAGTCTTGGTTACGCGGCCCGTCTGCCCGGGTGTCACGGGCAGCCATTTGCGTGCGTACTCGGCCTCGCAGATGGCGAACTGGAGCACGTCCTCGAAGCGGTTGGCGTAGGCTGTCTCGCTGGCCGTTACGGCGTTGGTGATTATTGGCACGTCGTGCCAGTACATGGCGAGGAACCAGTAGGCCAGGGCGCGCATGAAGCGGGCTTCGGCTATGCACTCGTTGGCCTCCTGCTGCGTGCACACTCCGTGGCTTACGCAGTACGGGGCGTAGTCGTCGATGACGTATCCGGCCTGCGTCACGACGTTGTACAGGCTGCCCCAGGCGTGTGTGAGCGAGGTGTTCTCTACGTCTTCGTTGAGCGAAGCCTGTATGTTCCAGTCGTTGCTGGTGGTGGTGCTGTTGAGAATGTTGTTGGCGCGCGCGTCGCCCAGCTGTATGAAGCGGCGCTTGTGGAAGTAGTACCACGGCGACGTGTACAGGCTGGCCGTGGTCGAGCGCAGGGCTTCGAGCGTGGTCAGCTCGTCGTGCGCGGGGGTGTAACGCTCGTTGGTGGTGTCGAGATAGTCGTCGCAGCCTACGGTAAGAGCGCACACGGCGCACAGCGCGATGGTCTTTATTATGGTTGTTTTCATTGTTGTTTGTTTTTTATGGGTGGCTGGGAGAACTGGGAGATATGGGAGAGCTGGGAAATTTTGACGAAACTTCTCACTTTCTCACCTTCTCACTTTCTCACCTTAACGTATCTCCTTGATATTCAATGCTTTGGCTTTGCCGATGTAAAAAACCGTCTTTTGGCTTTCAAAAGGTGGCCTTTTAGCGTGCGAAAGACCGTCTTTCGCAGTGCCGTTTGCCGTCTTTTGCAAAGCGACAGGAAAGTGTCCGCGCGGCGCAAGCCCGATTTTTCATTTTTAATTGTTAATTTTTAATTTCTTAAAATGTTGCGTCGAGGGTGAATACGAACGAGCGCGGGGTGGGCACTTTGCCCGTGTCGACGCCGTACATCAGCATGCCCTGGCCCGACATGGAGTATTGCCCGTTCTGGCTGCCCACCTCGGGGTCGTAGCCGGTGTAGCCCGTCAGGGTGTAGACGTTCTGCACGTTGCCCGAGAGCTTGAGGCTCTGCAGCATGAGCTTCTTGCAGATGCTGCGCGGGAAGGAGTACGAGAGCACGATGTTCTTTATGCGCAGGTAGTCGGCGTCTTCTACGTATCGGTCGCTCACGCGCGAGTTGTAGTTGCCGTGGTTGTTGTCGATGCGCGTCTCAGAGGGGTCGGCGCCTTCCACCACGTAGACGTTCCATACGTTCTGGTTGCCGCTGTTGCCGTCGCGGTAGGCCCACTTGGCGTAGTTGCTCACGCGTGTGAACTTGTTTGTCACGGAGCCGCTCAGGAGCGAAGGCTCATCCATCTGGCGGCGCTGCCAGTTGAACACCTTGTTGCCCACGCTGCCGTACATGAATATGGAAAGCGTCCAGCGCTTGTAGGTGAACGTGTTGTTCCAGCCGAAGGTGTACTTGGGCAGGCCGCTGCCGAGGAAGTCGCGGTCGTTGGAGTCGATGATGCCGTCGCCGTTGAGGTCCTTGAAGAGCAGGTCGCCGATGGAAGTCTTCAGGGCCGAGGCCGAGGCGTTGCTCACCACCGTGCCCACGCGGTAGTTGGGCGTGGCGGCGATTACGGTGCTCGTGCCGTCGCCGTTGTCTCGCAGGAAGTCGGCCGCCGAGTTGATGCGGCCGGCCACGCGGTAGCCGTAATACTGGCTCACGCTGTGGCCCACGGCCGTGCGGGTTACAGTTTCGCCGCCCCATGTCTTGAAGTTGAGCGTCTTGTCGATGAAGCCCGTCTCGCTGTTAAGCGCGGTTATCTCGTTGCGGTTGAGCGAGTAGGTCAGCCCGGTCTTCCACTTGAAGTTCTTTTTGTTTATCACCGTGGCGTTGAGCGTCAGCTCAATGCCCTCGTTGCGCATAGAGCCTACGTTGGCCCACTGTGCCGACGTGCCGCCCGTGATGTGCGTTCCGGTGTACCATGGCAGGGCCGTCTGCAGCAGAAGGTCCTTCGTGTCCTTGCGGTATGCGTCGAAGATGAACTCAATGCGGTTGTCCCAAAGGCTCAGGTCGAGGCCGATGTTCCACGAGTGGGTCTTCTCCCAGGTAAGTCCGTCGTAGTTGGGCATGTTGGCAGTGAGGTAGCCCGTGCCGAAGTTGGATATCATGTTGGTGAACGTCGGCTGGTAAGTGTTGTCGGCCAGGTTGGCGTTTCCCACCAGACCGTAGCCCACGCGGAGCTTGAGCGAGTTGACGGTCTCCAGGAGCGGAGCGAAGAAAGGCTCTTCGGATATGCGCCATGCCAGTGCGGCCGAGGGGAAAGTGCCCCACCGTTGGCCGCGCGCGAAGCGCGAGCTGCCGTCGTGGCGCACGGTGGCCGTGAGCAGATAACGGTCGAGCCAGTTATAGGTAAGGCGGCCGAAGAAGCTGACGAAGCGCTCCGTCGTAGTCCATCCGTCGTTGGAGTCCTGCGTTCCGTCGCCGCCTACGAGTGCCAGGTTGTCGTCGCTTCCGCCCAGACGCTGGCCGTAAAGATAGTCACGGTAGCGGTCGTTCATCTCGTAGCCGAGCATGAGCGAGAGCTTGTGCGACTTGATTTTCCAGTTGCCGGTGGCGACCGACTTGAGCGACATGTACTGGTTGTAGGTCTTCGATGCCTCGTGGGTGGCATAGTCGCGGCGCGTTCCGCCGAGGTCGTATGCCGGCAGCAGGTAACGGTAGTTGTCGGTGTTTACGTCGTAAGTCACCTCGTTGCGCCAGCTGAGCCATTTCCATGGCTTCAGCGTAAAGTAGAAATTCGCGCGCGTGGCGCTCTTCTTGTTGTCGCGCGTCGTTATGGAGGCGATGGCCACGGGGTTGGGCGTCCATGAGTTGGTCTCGCTGTTGTATCCGGCCTTGCCCCACGTTCCGTCCTCGTTCTTGACGGGAATGTTGGGCAGCATGCCGAGCGCGTTGCCCACAACTCCCCACGAAGCCATGCCCGTGTTCTGGTCGGTGTGCGAGATGTTGACCGTCGCGCCGAGGTCGAGCCACTTGTAAGCCTTGATGTCCAGGGCCGTGCGGAGGGTGAAACGTTCGAAGCCGTTGTTGATGATGATGCCGTCCTCGGTGTAGTATCCGCCCGAAACGCTGTAGTTGACGTTCTTCGCGCCGCCGCGCACGGAGAGGTTGTACTCCTGCTTCACGCCCGTGCGGAACATCGCGTCCTGCCAGTCGGTGCCCTCGCCGAGCACGTCGGGGTTGGCAAGGTAGCCCTCGCTCGACTCCGATATGCCGAGATCGGTGACGTAGGCGCCCATCTGGCGCAGGTTCATCACGTCGAGCTTCTTGGGCAGGTTGCTGAAGCCCGCCGTGGCCTTCAGGCTGATGCGCGGCGCGCCTTCCTTGCCCTTCTTCATGTTCACGATGATAACGCCGTTGGCGGCCTGCGCTCCGTAGATGGCGGTTGCCGATGCGTCTTTCAGAATCTCGATGCTCTCTATGTCGTTGGGATTAAGCCCGTCGAGCGGGTTCGAGTACGTGTCCTGCCCCGCCTCGCTGCGTACTATCGAGCCGTCGATGACGTACACCGGCTCGTTGGACGAGTTCAGGGAGTTGACTCCGCGTATCTGTATGCTCGTGCTCGAGCCAGCCGCGCCGCTGTTGCTGGTCATCGTCAGTCCGGCGGCTCGCCCCTGGAGCATCTGGTCCATCGTGGCCGCGCTCGTCTGCTCAAGGTCTTCGGCCTTGACAGACACAACTGAGCCGGTGATGTCGCTGCGCTTCATCGTTCCGTAGCCAACGGCCACAACCTCGTTGAGCACGTGGGTGTCGTCGTCGAGCGTCACTTTCATGTTCTTCTGCGCCTTCAGCTCCTTCGTCTTGTAGCCGATGTAGCTGAAGATGAGCGTCTTTCCCTCGGGCACTTGCAGCTTGAAGTGGCCGTCAAGGTCGGTAACCGTCCCCACGCCGCTGCCCTTCAGCTGCACGCTGCAGCCTATCAAGGGGTCGCCATTGGAGTCGGCGACGGTGCCCGAGACAGTCACCATGCCCTGCGCCAGTGCCGCCGCAGGCAGCAACGCCAAGACGGACAGCAGCAGGAATTGCATAATCCTTTGTTTCATAAATGTGTTTTTTATTGTTAGTAAATCGTATTTCGCACCTAGGCATAAAAGGTTGCAAGCCAACGGATGCAAAATTACGACAAGCGCGCCATACCGCCCAAATGTGGCGTTGCATGGCGCGCGTGATTTGTTAAGCGCATGTTACGTGGCGTTTCAACGGCCTGCGATTTTGTAACATCAGGCCTCGCGTCCGCCCTTCGGCGCGTGCTTGGCCATGTATTCTGACGGTGTCACGCCAAAATACTTCTTGAACGCGGCGGCGAAATGGTTGGGGTTGACCATGCCCACGGCGTAAGTCACCTGCGAGACGGTTACATCTCCGCGCTCGAAAAGCTTTGCGGCCTGCTGCATGCGGAGGTTGCGTATGAACTCGCCGATGGTTATCCCCGTCATCTCCTTCACGCGGCGGTGCAGCTGAACGCGGCTAAGCCCTACCTCGGCGGCCAGCGCCTCGACGTTGAAGTCGCTGTCTGAGAGGCGCTCGTTGACAGTCTTCATTATCTTCTCCATCAGCTGCGCGTCGTTGCCTTTCAGCTCGACGGGCTTCACGGCGTCCTTCTGTTCCTGCACGCCGGAGAACTTTCCGCGCACACGGTTGCGGTTGGCTATGAGCGAGGCGGCGGTGGCCTGCAGCTCTTCCATGTCGAAAGGTTTGTCCATGTAGGCGTCGGCCCCGTAGTCAAGTCCCTCGAGATGCGACTGGTGTTCAACCTTGGTGGTGAGCAATATGACGGGAATGTGGCTCGTCTTGGTGTTGTTCTTAAGGCGGCGCAGCAGCGTGAAGCCGTCCATCTCGGGCATCATCACGTCGCTTATGACGAGGTCTGGCAGCGTCTCTGCCACCGCCTCGAGCGCCTCGCGGCCGTTGGTGTAGGCGGCAACATGGTATTCCGTGCCAAGCTCTGCCGTGAGGAAGTTGCGTATTCCCTCGTCATCGTCAACCACGACTACCTTGTATCCCGTGGTGCGTCTCCTCCTTTGGGGCCTCTCACCGGCGTCGGCTGCAGTTTCGGATACAGCCTGTTGCGCGTCGGTTTTCATCGTCCGGCCGGTAAAGAAACTGCCGTCAACAATGCTGCCCTTGGGCAGATGGCGCATGCCTACGGGCAAGGTAACGGTGAAGATGGAGCCGCTGACGCCGTCGGTGCGGTTGCGTGCCACGATGTCGCCGCCGTGCAGCTTCACCAGTTTGTACGTAAGGTTAAGGCCTATGCCGAAGCCAAGCTGCCCTGAGGCGGTGCGTGAGGACACTTGGTAGAAGCGGTCGAACACGCGCTTGAGCTGCTTCTCGTCGATGCCTTGTCCCGTGTCGGCGACCGTGAGGCGCAGCCTGCCGCCGCCGTCGGCCAGCGTCACGGCTATCTCTCCGCCGTCAGCAGTGTATTTCAGGGCGTTGGTGAGCAGGTTGTTCACCACCTTGTCAAAGTTGTCATGGTCGATGTAGGCTGCCAGGCCGCCGCCGTCGGCGGTGAAAGAGAGCTTTATTCCGCGCTTCTCTGCCTCAAAGTCGTAGTCGTGAACGATGTCGCCTACGAACTGTCTCATGTCCGTCAGTGCGTAGTGCAGCTTCATCTGGCCCTTCTCTATGCGGCGTATGCTCAGTATCTGGTTTACGAGCTGGAGCATGCGGTCGGTGTTGCGCTTCATGCCGCGCAGCGCGCGGTTGGTCTGCTGGTCGTAGTCGTGGCGCATGAGCGAGTCGAGCGGACTCTTGATAAGCGTGAGCGGAGAGCGCAGCTCGTGGGCCACGTCGATGAGGAAGCGTATCTCAGACTCGTTGTTGTCGGCCTGCTGCTTGCGCCGGTAGGCTGTGAACGCCAGGGCGATGACGGCCAGCGCGGCCATTGTATATAATGTGTAGGCCCACCACGAGCGCCACCACGGCGGCGTGATGCGTATGTCTATCTGCTCTACGGCCGATGTCATGCCGCCGTCGCAGGCCCTTACGAGCAGCGTGTGGCTGCCGGGCTGCAGGTGGGTGAGGGTTATCTCGCTGGTGCCGGCGGCCGTCTGGTGCCACACTCCGCGCGGCTCGTCCTTGAAGCGGTACTCGTAATACATGTTGTCGGCCTCGCGGAAGTCCATCGTTGAGAAGCGCAGGGTGAACGTGTTGTCGCGGTAGCCAAGGCGTATGGCATCTTCAGGCATCACCACCTGCCGCCCTTGCAAGTACACTCCGGTCAGGGCTATGCCGCGCTTGAAGCCATCCATCCTCACCTTCTGCGGCATGAAGAAGGTTATGCCGCGCTCGTTGCCGAAGTAGACGAGGCCGAACGGCGACACGCCGCAGACTCCGCGCTGGTAGTTGTCGTCCTCGAGGCCGTTGCCCCGGTAGAACACGGCCATGCGCCCAGTGCGCCTGTCGAGCCGGCACAGGCCGCGGAAGGTGCTCATCCATAGGCAGCCGTCGTCTCCCTCGGCTATTCCGCAGACGCTCTCGACGGGCAGTCCGTCGGCCTTGGTGTAGTGTTTCCAGGCATGCCCGGCCGTGTCGTAGCTGAAGAGCCCTTTGTTTGTGCCGAACCACATCAGGCCGTCCCTCGTCTCGGCTATGGCGTAAGTCACGGCGGAGCGCATCGTGGAGTCCATCCTGATGTCGAGCACGCGGTCGCGCCCGGGGTCGTAAGCGTCGATGCCGTAGTAGTGGCCTATCCAGAGAAGGCCGCGCGAGTCGGTCTTCAGCACGTTAAGGTAGCGGTTGTGCAGCTGCATCTTGCCGCCGCAGAGGGTGCGGCGCGACAGCCCGTCGGGCGTGAACGAGAACAGGCCCTTGTTGAAGCAGGCAATGTAGACGTTGCCCCGTTTGTCGGCGGCGACGCTCTTGACGTAGCTGCCAGCGATGTCCTTGTCGGCTATCCAGCGCGCCGAGCCGGTGCGCGTGTCCAGCAGGCACACGCCGTCGTTGTAGTGAGTGCCCACCCACACCTTGCCACCGCCCACGGGCATGATGGCGCTTACACCCTTGCCGTGCAGCCAGCGGTCGGCCACCTCGCCGCTATGCGTAAGCTCGAAGAGACCGTTGCCCTCCTTCCCCACGTACAGGTTGCCGTTGCCGGCGGCGCCCACGGCGAGCACGTTGCTGCCGTTGTCGCCGTCGATACCGTCCATGCCGACATAGCCGAAGGGCTGCTGCCGCTGCGAGACGAAGAGCAGTCCGCCACGGTGGAAGCCAATCCAGGCGTTGCCGTCCTTATCGCGGCAGAAGGCCCACGCCTCTGACTTGGGCATCAGTGACATCTCTGCAGGCGTGTACAGCGGCACGGCGCGGCGTCCGTCGATGTCAATGCGCCACACTCCGTAAATGCTGGTGCCCAAGTACATGCCGCCATTGCTGTCGCAGAACGAGCGCATGACGGTTACTCCCTTGACGTCGCACAGCTTTGCTATCGCGCCCGTGCGCCCGTCGGGCAGGTATATGCCGTTGTTGTTTGTGGCTACGACCACGCGCCCCTTGGCGTCTTCCATGATGCCGGCCACCTTCGTGCGGTTAGCCGCGTCGTCCAAGAAACGGAGCACGCGGTCTGTGCGCGTGTCATACATCACCAACCCGTTCTCGAGCGTACTCAGCCACAGGCGGCCGCGCTTGTCCATCAGGGCCGACTTCAACTTGTACCCTCCTACCGCCCGGTTGACCTTGGCCACGGGGCGGGCCTCCATCTTCTTCAGGTCGACCTGCCATATGCCGTGCCCCGAATTGACGAGCCATACGTCACCGCTTGGTGTCGTGACGATGCTTTTTACCGACACGGCGGGCGCGTCTTTCAGCCTGATGTCGTGGAAACGGTTGTCGTCCGGCGTATACAGCTGCACACTGCTGTACATGTCCACAAGCACTCCGCCGCCGCATGGCATCACGTTCTGCACCTGGTTATTGGCAAGCCCCTCGCCCGTGTCGGCGTAATACTGCGTGAAGTACACGCCGTCGAAGCGGTTAAGGCCGTAATCCGTGGCTATCCACACGTAGCCGCGGCTGTCCTGGCAGATGCCCGTGACGAGCTTTGACGAGAGCATGTCGTGGCCGTAAAGGCGGTGGTATGTGCCGGCCACGGCGGCATGGGCGCAGGCCAAGGCCAGCAGGATGATTGGCAGAAGTCTGTTCATCCGTGTTTTCATGAATGTCATGGTCTAAGTGTTAATCTGCCTACAAAAATAGCGAAAATATTTAAAGTAAACGGATGCAGGCGGTAAAAAAACGACAAACGGCCGCCATGCATCCGCCGTCTGAGGCCAATCAGCATGGCCTGGGCCGCCTGCCGCCACAACGGGCCGAACGGGAGACTTTGCCGAAGGCGGCCTTCCACCATGCCAAAGGCCGCATATGGCAAGGCCAAAGGCCGTCTTTCAAGGGGCGAAAGGCGGCTTTTGACAAAGCCCCTGGCTGCCAGGCAGTTACATGCCGGCAACGAAGAGCCGCCCGGGCGGTGTGCCCGGGCGGCGGCATCCTGGCTTGGCGGCTTTTGAGAGCGGCCAAGGCATGTTCTTTTCACCTTTGCAAACCCATTCATTTTCAGTCTTTCATGAACTTGCGGCCGTTCTGTATGTACACGCCCCGGCCTATCTTGCCGGTGTCTGTGCCGAGATACTTGCCGTCGGCGGCGTATATGCGGTTGTCGGCCAGATAGTCTTCACGCGGCGTGGCGGTGGGTGCGGCTGCCACGGCGGTGGCAGTGCCGTCGGTTGTGAGGTCTACGGTGTAGGGCGTGTCGACGCCTTCCACGTTTACCGTGACACGTATCCTGCCTGCCTTGCGCGTCGACTGCACCACGATGAGGGCGCGGCCGAAGTAAGTGTCAAGCGAGTTTGTCACGGCGCATTTCTCCCGGCGCACGTCGCCGTTGTCAACTCCGCGCAGGCGTCCTTCGCCCTCCACGGTCACGGTTACGCGGCGGTCGTCGGTCTGGACTAAGTTGCCGTCCTTGTCGCGCAGCTCCACGGTGATGTGCGAGAGGTCCTGCCCGTCGGCCTTGATGGTGGCGCGGTCGGGGGTGACGGCGGCCTGCGTCGTGCCTCCAGTGTTCACGAGGGCGTGCCGGCAGGCCTCCTTGCCGCCGTTGTAGCCCACGGCCTCGAGCTTGCCGTGCTTGTAGGGCAGGTACCACAGGATGGTGTTGTTGTCGAAGTCGGCGGTCTTCTTCCTGCCCATCAGCTTGCCGTCAAAGAACAGCTCCACCTCCTCGCAGTTGGTGATGGTGCGTATCTCGATTACCACGTACATGTGACTCTCGGGGAAAGTCCAGCTCTCCGCCATCCTGGGCCACTGCCACAGGTCGCGCCCGTGCTCTATGTCGAGCGAGTTGTCGGGCACGGCTATGCGCACCATCGGCTCCGCGTTCCACATGGCGCGGTGGTAAGCGGCGCGCGGTTTCTCGAACATGCACATGTCGAACAGCCCGTTGGGCCAGCCCTTGGCGGGCCACTGGTAGTCGGCCTCGCCCCAATAGTCAACGCCGGTCCAGATGAAGCCGCCGGCTATGAAGTCGTTGGCGGCCACGGTGTTCCAGGGGTTGTAGGGGGTGTAGCTGCGTATGTTGCCCTCCTCGCCGCTGTAATACGGCAGCTCTTCAGACACCAGGAAGCAGCGCTCGGGATGCTTCTTGTGGTCTTGCAGCATGCGCGCCTCGAGGTAGTTGTAGCCAACGACGTCGGTCACTCCCGAGAACTTGTCCTGGTGGTTGTTCTGGGCTGCCAGCATGACCGGGCGCGACGGCTCCATGCTGTGCACGAAGTCTTGCAGCATCCGGGCGCGCTCCACGCCGGTGTCGCCGCCGTCCCACGCCTCCTGCACCTCGTTGCCGATGCTCCAGAGGATGACGCTTGGGTGGTTGCGGTCGCGCAGCAGCATGTCGGCCAGGTCTTTCTGCCACCACTCGTCGAAGTATTTTTCGTAGTAGCCCGACTTCCACTTGTCGAACGCCTCGTCTATCACGACGAAGCCCATGCGGTCGCACATGTCGAGAAACTCGGCCGACGGCTGGTTGTGGGCGCAGCGTATGGCGTTGCATCCGTACTCTTTCAGTATCTCGAGGCGGCGCTCATACGAGCGGTCGGGCACGCCGGTGCCGAGGCATCCGGCATCCATGTGTAGGCACATGCCCTTGAGCTTGACGCTCTGGCCGTTGAGGAAGAAGCCTTTGTCGGGGTCAAACTTTATGGTGCGCACGCCGAACGTGGTGCGGCGCACGTCCACTTCGTCGCCGTCAACGCTTACGGTTGTCTCGAGAGTGTAGAGCGTGGGGCTTTCGATAGACCACAGTCGGGGGTTCTTCAGGCTGACGGAGTGGCTCACGTCGGCAGTCTTGCCCGCGTCCACGGTGGCCTTCACGCCCGACGCCTTGGCCACCACGTTGCCCCCGGCGTAGATGACGCGCTGGCTCACAGACACGGTCTTGCCCGTGGCCGTGGCGTTCTTCACGGTGGTCACGGCCGATATCTCGGCTTTGGCGGCGGTGACAGTGGGTGTGGTAACGTATGTGCCGTAGGTGGTTATGTGCACGGGGTTGGTCACGACGAGCCACGCGTGGCGGTAGATGCCGGCCCCGGCGTACCAGCGCGGACGGTCGCCGGTGGTGTTGACGCGCACGGCGAGCACGTTCTCCTGCCCCTTCTTGAGGTAGGGCGTAAGGTCATATTCTATGCTGCAGAAGCCGTAGGGGCGGTAGCCCAGGTGCCGGCCGTTGAGGTAGACGTCGCTCTGCATGAATATTCCGTCGAAAAGCACGCTGACATGCTTGCCGTCCCAGGCCGCGGGCAGGGTGAAGGTCTTGCGGTACCAGCCTATTCCGCCGGGCAGGTAGGCGGCGTTGCCGCCGCTCTCGCGCACGAAGTCCTGCTCTATGTTCCAGTCGTGTGGCAGCTGCACGTCGCGCCACGAGGAGTCGTCTGTGGAAGGGTCGGAGTAAGAAGCGTCGTCGCCGAGGGTGAACTTCCAGTCGAAGTCTATGCCCATGCGGTTGTTCACGAGCTGCGCCTGGGCCGAAGCCATGACGCATGCGGCCAGCAGCAAAAGTATGGTTGACAGTCGTTTCATGGTGTAGATATGTTTTTACGTTCAACAAAGGTGTCATTGTGGCACCTTGATAGAAAGTGTCTTAAAAAGCCGCCTTCCGCTCACGGGAAGGCGGCCTGAAACATTCAAGTAATGTGCCTGGCGCAGCTGATTATTTTATCACTATGTCCTCGAACTGGCAGAACCAAGGCTCTTCGCCGTCGCCGACGGCCTTTGACATCGAGATGCGCACGGCGTCGACGTTCTTCAGGATTTCAGGGTCGGTCTTGCCTTTGTTTGTAAGGTCAACCTTGAGCACCTTCCTGGAAGCAAGCTCCTTGTTCATCGAGGCGTAGAATGTCTGCACCTTTTCCTGCTGAGTCTTGCCGTTGGCGTCCTTGTAGCGCAGGTGGATTGAGAGCATCACGTTGCTCTTGAGCACGGGCAGGTCGAACTTGGCGTGCTGTGTGAGGTCGCCCGAGAGTCCGGGCAGGTCGAACCAGCGGTCGCTGCCGCCCTTGAAGGTGGCGGTGCAGGTCTCGTCGTCATACGAGCAGTTGCTGCCGTGCTTGGTTACAAACTCCATGTCGATCACCTTCCAGGGTGCCTGTGCCATTGAGTTGGTTGCGAACAGCGCCACGAGGGCGAACACTAGCATTAGCTTTTTCATAATCGTTTGGGTTTTAAATGTTATTGTTATAAGTTTAATGTAAAGTCTTTCCGTGTGGAAGTCCACGCTGCAAAGATACTGCAATATGGCCGGAAACACAGTCCGAATTTACTTCACGCATGACCGAAAAACGTTACACCGCAGTTACGAAACGTTGCATTGACATGCCGTTTTTGTATCATCAAAGGGAGAACCGGGAGGACTGGGAGAGCCGGGAAAGCCGGGAGGGCAGCCAAGAGGCGGCCTTCCACACTGCAAAAGGCCGTGAACTGCACGCCAAAAGGCCGTCTTTCAGCGTGTGAAAGACGGCCTTTTGCAAGCGGCTGACTGCCAGGTGGTTACGCATCGGTTGGCCTTGGCAGGCAATCAGGTGATTTTTAATAGGCCCAATGGGCCGGATAAGCCGGATAAGCCGGATGCGCCAAGGTGGCGAGGCAATCATGAACATACGTGAGTTCGGCGTAACAGGAATGTCACACTTGTCAGTTTTTTGCAAGTCGGTGTCAAGTCGTCATTCCGCTGAAAAGCGGAATCCAGTCGAAAAGACAAAGGCGGCTAACCACTATGCCGCTTTCTGGATTCCGCTTTTCAGCGGAATGACGACTTGACACTGAGCTGCAGAAAAGCAAAAAGGTAAGAAACTCTATAATTGGAAAGATGATTCCTTATGCCGAACTTACGTTAAACATACTAACGAAGCGCCCATAAGCCCCTCCCTTGGGGAGGGGTTTGGGGTGGGTGTTCACCTTACCACATACTTGCGTCCGCCCCTGATGTACACGCCTGGTGCCATGGGGCGCGCTATGCGCACGCCTTGCAGGGTGTACCACGCGTCGCCGGCGTCTGTCTGCGCAGGCTCTGCCGTAATGCCGCCGATGCCCGTGGTGACGGTGCCCGAGAGATAGGTGAGGCTTATGTCGTCGTAATACGTGGTGCTTACCTGCGGCACGCCCACGCCCCATAGCAGCTGGGTCATGCCTGAGTCGCGGTAGTCGTTGTCCACACGGGTGGCCACGCGCGTGAACGTCAGCCCGTCGTCAGAGTACTCGAAGGTGAGGAGGTTGTTCTTGCACGTGGCGCGGTACCACCTGGGACGGCCCGCCTCGGGTGCCGGTATGCTGACTTCGCCCTGCTGTCCGTTGTCAAACCGGGTGGTGCCGTCGGCATTGTTGACCACCTTGCGTATGGACATGCTCGTCTTGCCGGCGGCCAGGTCGGTGCTCGCTTGGAAGTAGTAGCCGTCCATCAGGCCGGGGTTGGCTCCGCCCTCGGGGTAGACTCCGCGCATGAGGATGCCGCCCTTGCTCACTTGCGTGGTGAGTTCCTTCCACGTCACGGCGTAGTCCTGCTCTGCGCCGAAGCGCGTCAGATTGGCTATGCCGACGCGGTTGCCGCCCGTGCCGATGCCCACGGGGTTGAGCGCGAGGCTGCCGTCAAACTGCGTTATCACGGCCGCGCCGGCTCCGTCGGCGGCTATCCAGGGCTGCGTGGTGGGCGTGAGCGCGTCGCCCTCGGCCATGTCCTCGAAGTCATACGCCAGCTCGTCGGCCACGATGTCGGCCTGCATGTCGGGCTGCGGTATGTTTTCCACGGCGGCGAAAACTGGAATGTCGAGCCTGTCAAGGTTGTTGCCGGAGCACTTTATGCTGATGTCCAAGGGACCGTTGTGCATCACCGTGAGGGTGAGCGTGCCGTCGGCATACTGCTCCTGCACGCTGCTCGCGGGGTGGTCTCCGCGGTCTTTATACGTGACTGTGGGCTTGGCTGTGCATCCGGTGACGGTTATCAGACTGCGGCGGAGCGTCTTGTCGGTGGGGTTGTCAATGAACGTGTCCTCCATGTAGCGCATGGGGTCGCCGTATTCCATGCGCGGCAGTCCGTCGTCCTCGCTCACGCTGGGGTACTGTTGCCACAGGGCCGACTTGTCGGTGCGGTAGTTGTTGAGGTAGACTTGCAGCCCGTCGGCCCGCTCCTCGATTACGGCGAAGGTGTAAGGGGTGAAGTCAAGTTGCACGGCGTCGCACGAATTATACTTCAACGGTATGCCGGCCTGCTCGCCGGTGTCCTCGTTCATGTGGTTGTTGTAGGCCAAGAGGCGGTTGTCCATGCGGCCTACGTACATCGTGCCGGTGTACTCCTCGGGGTAGAGGCGGTTCAGTTCCTCCACCTTGGCGGCCTCCGTGGGCCAGCGGTTGGCATAGCTCTGGTCGCCGGTCTGCGTGACAACGATGTCGAAGAGTCCGTCTTCGGGCATCCCGGCGAGCGTCGGTATGGTGAAGTATCGGCCCGTGCGCTTGAGGAATGTGCGGTTCTGCCGCTTCTGTCCGTCAATGCCGTAGAGGCCGGTGTACAGGTCGTCGTCCACGTTGCTGCTGTTGTCGCACACGTAGGCGCACTTCACCCGTGCGAGCACTTCCTGCCGCGTGGGTATGCGGATGGTGCCGTCGACGACCTTGCGGAGCACATCCGTGATGACGTTCTTGCCGCCGGGGGTCATGCGTCCGTGGCGCATCACGAGCAGGGTGGATATCTCGGGGCCGTCAATCACGGTGGCCCCGGTCATCATCAGGTGCTCCGTGATGGACATGCCGGCCAGGGCCTCGGGGCATGTGAACCACGCCAGGGCGTTTGGAATCTGCCACGAGTACTCCTCGCCGAAGAGCTTTGTGCGGCCCGAATAGCTCCAGGCGAACTGGTCGAAGCGTATGGCGTAGTTGCCGGCGAAGCCGCCGATGAACATGCCGAAGTTCGCACTCTCGTTGTCATAGTAGCCAAGGCCCGTGGTGGTCTTGTCGCCGTAGATGAGGTTGCGGCTGTAGCGGCGCACGCATTCGGCGTAGCGCGCATGCTTCTTCATCTTCGATATGGTGTTCCACGGGTTGTTCGAGACTGACTGCGTGTCGTTTATGTACAGGTATCCGCCGTATTTCGAGCCTACTTCGAGCAGCTTGCAGAACAGCTCCAGGCGGTTAAGGAACGTCTCCTTGGTGAACCCCCACGTCTGTTCGCAGAAGTTGTAGCCGATGAGGTTGGGGTACTTGCGGTAATAATCTTCATACAGCGAGACGTTCACCGAGTCCATGTAGTGGGTGTGTCCGCTGCTGGGCTGTATCATGACCCACACGCCCTTGTCGCGGCATTGGCCCAGATAGCGGTCAAGGAGGTTGGGGTCGGCGTTGTAGCTCATGGCCAGGTTGACAACGACATAGGGCCTAAGATCCTCAGGCAGGCCGTCAACGGTCTGCGCCACGTCCTCCTTGTCGAGGCTGCTGACGTGCACAAGCCACATGGGATGCTGCGGGTCGAGAGGGCGGCGCATCTCAGCGCCGCGCGCCCGGCCGCAACTTAATAAAACTAAGACAACTATTGATATTATGGATAAGCGTTTCATGGGATATTTAAATTTAATACCCACCCCACCCCTTCCCAAGGGAGGGAGCCTGAGATGCCTTTTATGATTGCCTGCAACATATTTGCCCGCCATTCATTTAGGTAGCCAGGCCCCTCCCTTGTGGAGGGGATGGGGTGGGTGTCTGTATTATTTCGCCGTCTCGGGCGCGCCGAGGAAGCTCTTGCGCATGCCTCCAAGGTCAATCATTATCTTCTGAAGCACGAGGCCGTTGTCTATCGGACGTATGCGCAGCGTGTGCCGTCCGGGCTTCAGCTTGCCGTGTATGGTCTGGCTGTCGATGACGCCTTCGCGCTGGATTGGGCCGAGGCTGCCGTCGTAGTCGCCGTTGATGTTTACTACGGTTTCCTCTCCTCCGTCGAAGCTTACGGCGTAGCTAAGACCCTTGGTGTTGAAGTTTAGCGTGGGTGAGAAGCGCAGGGTGACGCGCGGATAGCCGTCGCTCTCGGTGTAGATGTCGTACTCCAGGGCCATACCCTCGGTCTGCGCGGTGACGGGCTGTGGGGTTATTGCCGAGAGTGTGCGCCCCATCTCGGGTATCACTGTCCACCGGGCCTGGCTGCCGTCGGTCTTCCGCGTGAAGTGTTCGGCCTCGATGCTTACGCAGCCGTCGCGCTCAACAAACTCGTACTTGTCCCTCTTCGCCGCGTAATACGCGCCCTCCGGCATCGGCGTCGGGAACGTAAGCGTGCCCTCCGGAGTGCCTTCCACGCGCTTCACCTCGGGCATTGCGAGCCGCTTGGGCTCGCTCCACTTGGTGTAGCCGATGTGTATCTGCGACATCAGGTGGTTCCACTTGCCGCCGTTCATGGCGTGATACCGGTTGACGAGGACGCTGTCACGGCCGAAGCACTGCGCCACGCGGTCGGCCCAGAGGTTGGCTTTGGGGTCGTTCTTCTTGGCCAGCCGCTGGTTCATGGCCTGCGCATAGTACATGTCGTAGAGGTTGGAGCAGGCCAGGATGGGGTAACCCAAGAGCTGGAACCAAGCGTCCTGCATCTCCGCGGGCAACCGCTTGCCCAGCGCCTCGGCGTCGGCGGCCAACAGGCCGTAGTCGGCGGTGACGCGCTGCCACTCGTTGTAGTTCATGGAGAAGGTCTTGTAAGAGAGGTTCTCGGGTGTCATGCGGCGGTTGTACTTGGCGTATGTGCGCAGCAGGCGCGCCGCCTCGGCGGCCTCCTTGTCGCCGAACACGCTGCGGCAGAAGTCGACAGAGTGCTCCACGAGGTTGCCGGCGTTGAAACGTTCGGGGTCCCAGGCCATGTCGAGGAAGAAGGTCATGGGGTATTCCATGGGCTTGAGGTCGCCCACGTTGACAATCCACAGCTCGCGCACGCCGTACTCATAGCACAGGTTCATCTGCTCCCAGACGCGCGGTATGGGGTTGATGTTGATCCACTTCGAGCAGCGCGGGCCGCCCACGTAGTCAAAGTGGTAGTACATGCCATAGCCGCCCTTGCGCGGCTTTGCGTCCAACGCGGGCAGACGGCGCACGTTGCCCCAATTGTCGTCGCAGAGAAGCAGGGTGATGTCGTCGGGCACCTGCATGCCTTGGTCATAGTAGTCTTGCACTTCCTTGTACAAGGCCCACACCTGGGGGGTCTCCGCCGCCGGGCGGCCGGTCACCTTCTCTATGATTGTGCGCTGGTCGGCGACAATCTGCTCCATCAGCTTTATGTTGCCCGTGCCGTCCATCGGAGCGTCGCCGTCGCCGCGCATGCCCACGGTGACGACGGTCTCCCAGTTCTTGGCACGCTCGATGCCGGTGGTCCAGAAGCGGCGCAGGGCCTCGCCGTTGGTCTGGTAGTTCCACTCGCCGTCGCGGTTGCGGTGCCAGTCTTGCTGGGCTAGAGCCATCGGCTCGTGGTGAGACGTGCCCATGACTATGCCCATCTTGTCGGCCAGTACGCCGTTCATCGGGTCGTCGTCGTAGAACGCGCTGCCCCACATGGCGGGCCACATGAAGTTGCCCTTGAGGCGGAGCACCAGCTCGAAAATGTGTTCGTAACACTTGGAGTTGATGCCGCCGAAGTGGCTCAAGGCCCAGTTGCCGAAGCAGGGCCACTCGTCGTTGATGAATATTCCGCGGTACTTCACCTTCGGCTCGCCGTCGGTGTAGACACCTTTCTCTATATATACGTCCTTGCGCTGCCGCGTTGGCACGTCGGCAAACCAGTACCATGGCGACACGCCCATCTGCCTGGACAGCTCGTATGCGCCGTAGATGGCGCCGCGCTTGTCGCTTCCGGCTATGACGAGGGCGCGCTCTACGCCGTCCAAGGGGCGGTCAACTATTTGCAATAGATACTTCTCCGTCTTGCCTTCAAGCTGCGCGCCGTCCACCTTGCCGGCCTTTACGAGCTGCTGGATAACCACCGACTTGAGGCTGCCCACGATGACACACTCGCCACTGGGCGCTGACACCAAGGCCGCATCCGTGCCACTCACGCGCCCGAAGTCCTTGGCCAGGTTGGCCGCGGCCATCCGCACGCCCTCATGGTCGTCCGGCGTGCACACTACGTTGACGGGCTTTCCGCCCTTCACTACGGCGAAGCCTCCGCCCGTGGGTGTGAACGAAACGAACGTCTCGACTGCTCCCGCGCCGACGGCGAGGCACATCGCCAAAACAAAAAGTAATGTCTTTTTCATCATTATTTCACGGTTTTTTGTCAAATTGATTTGCAGGCAAAGATATGGACATTATCATTCGCATGCAATAGCGTGAAACAAAGTCGCAACGGTTTGCAATCGGCGCGGAGGCCTGCGTCCTGCGGAGGAGCAGAGGATGAAACAAATACGTAGGCCGATGCAACACAAGGTAAAGCCAGGCCGACGGCCGCGCGTAACCGCCTGACTGTCAGCACACTTGCAAAAAGCCGTCTTTTGCGCCATGAGAGACGGCAAAACGCAACGCAAAAGGCCGCATCTTGCGCTGCAATTAACGCCCAAAGACGGTTCATCCGCAGTTTAGGTGTATGCGATAACAGCATTGCCTTTTGCTTTTGCCATAGCATTTCATGTGTACATCCTGCCACAAGCCAGGCGGTCGGTAACTGTCATGCCGCACTCCGATGCGGCATCCAGTGTATGCAGCCTGTTTCGTTTGGCGTATCGGGTGTTTTCTGGATGCCGCATCGGAGTGCGGCATGACGGTTACCGACTGCCTGGATTAAAGTAGGAGGCGTACATAAAATGCTATCACAAAGACAAAAGAAGGTACAGTAATACTATACACCTTAAACTGCGGATGAACCCCAAAGACCCAACCCAACCATCCCCAAGGGAGGGAGCTTGAAATGATAATGCTTAACAACACCACAATCCACGACAGTAACCAAACTTCCTCCCTAAGGGAGGGCTGGGGTGGGTGCCGGGGATGGTTGGGGTGGGTGCCATGTTTGTGATAATTGGGCGGCTGGAGCTGTCTGTACCAGACATCATTGCTCCGCCGTGCAAAAAAGCCTGTCGATTATGCCGTCGCAGGCGTCCTCGATAAGGTCGAGGGCCAGCTCGAAGTCGTCGTCGCCGCCGTAGTAGGGGTCGGGCACGGTTGTGTATCCGGGGTGGCGCGTCATGAAGTCGGCGGCGCACATCAGCTTGCCGCGCTCCTCCGGCGTGCGCGCCAGGCGCATCAGAGCCTTCATGTTGTCGCCGTCCATGCCGAAAATGGCGTCGAAGCGCCCGAAGTCCTCGCGCCTTATCTGCCGCGCAAGGCTGTCTATGCGGTAGCCGCGTGCCGCCCCGTGGCGGCGCATGCGTGCGTCGGGCAGTTGCCCCTCGTGCCACGAGCCTATGCCGGCGGAATCTACCTTGACAGGGCTATTAGGCCAATAACGTTCCTCGAGCTTCTTCCTCATTATCGCCTCGGCGGCCGGAGAGCGGCATATGTTGCCGAGACAGACGAACAAGATTTCCATATTCTTCAAATTAAAAATTAAAAATGAATAATGAAAAATTTATGGTCAAACTCATTTTTCCACCATTCATTATTCATCATTCATTTTTCATTATTCATCATTCATTTTTCATTATTCATCATTCATTTTTTCATTATTCATTTTCCGTATCACCCTGGCCGGGTTTCCGGCTGCAACACAATCGTCGGGGATGTCTTTCGTAACCACGCTTCCCGCCCCGATGACGCACCGCTTGCCTATTGTTACGCCGGGGCACACCACCACTCCGCCGCCCAGCCACGTGTCCTCGCCTATCGTGATGGGATAAGCCGTCTCCACGCTCTTGCGGCGCAGCACATGGTCCATGGGGTGCTGCGGCGTGTACAGCTGGCAGTTGGGGCCTATCAGGCAGTTGTCGCCGATGGTAATCATGCCGCCGTCGAGCATCGTCACGTTGTAGTTTACGAACACGTTGCGGCCTATCCTGATGCCGTGGCCGTGGTCGCAGTGGAAGGGCGGGCAGACCACGCTGTCCGCCGGGATGCCCGGTATGAGGTCTTCTATCGCCGCGCGGTAGCCGTCGTCGTTTATCGTCATCGCGTTGAGCCGCGTGCAGGCTTCCTTGGCGTGCTTCAGACTTGCGTGAATCTCCGCGTCGGAGAAGTCGTACAGCTCCTGGCTGCGCATCTTTTCAAATTCGGTCATTGTGTAAAAAGGAATTAAGACACCCAAACAACAGTCACCTGACACCCACCCCAACCCTCCCTAAGGGAGGGAGCTTGGTTACCGTTGTGGGGTGATAGTGTTATGAGCAACCCACCCCGACCCTCCCCAAGGGAGGGAGCTTGGCTATTGTTGTGGGTTAATAGTATTATGTAACATTGTTATATTAAAGAATAAGTAAAATGAGCCGGATAGGCCGGATAAGCGTGATACGCCGCAGGCGACACCCTCAGAGGCTATCCAAGCCCCCTCCCTTGGGGAGGGCTGGGGTGGGTGTCAGGTGACTGTTATTCGGATGTCAGTCATTTTTTCCGCCCGAAGTCGGCCGGTATGTCGCCCCACTTGCGCGTGTCCCACTGTACGATTGGCACGCGGAACTGGTGCGTCTTGAGCCATGCCTCGGCGCGGCGGATTACCTCGTGCAGCCCGGCGGTCTTGGGGTTAAGCTCCAGCTTGGTCTTGCACTGCATCTTCCTGACCCACGTTATGGCCGTGAAGCTGTCGCTGTAAATGGTCTTCCTGACGCCTTTCTGCTCCATCATGGCCAGGGCGTGCACTATGGCAAGGAACTCGCCGATGTTGTTAGTGCCGAAGACGGGGCCGTAATGGAACACCTGCGCACCCGTGGCAAGGTCCACGCCGCGGTACTCCATCCTGCCCGGATTGCCGCTGCACGCCGCGTCCACGGCCCATGCGTCGGCACTTACGTCCACCGGCAAAGGCAAAACCGTGTCACTCCTATAGCTTGGCGGATTTATCAATTCGCTTGACATACAATCTTTTTTAATGAGAAATGAATAATGAAAAATTAACAATCATCCTGCGATTTTTCATTTTTCATTATTCATTTCTCATTTCCTTATTACATACGCTCCGGCATTTCAATTCCCAAGAGAGCCATGCCGTTCTTCAACGTCTTGGCCACGTTGGCGGCGAGGACGAGTCGCAGCACCTTCTCTTTGTCGTTGTCGGCGCCGAGTATGCTGTAATCGTGGTAGAACTGGTTGAACTCCTTGGTCAGCTCGTAGCAGTAGTTGGCTATGCCGCTGGGGCTGTAGTCCGTACCGGCCTGGCGCACGGCGGCACCGTATTCGGCCATTTTCTGGATGAGCTCGGTCTCCTTCTGGTTCACGGGATACGTGCCGTCGAGCGTCGTCGGAATGTCAATGCCCTGCTCCTTGGCCTTGCGCATGATGCTGCGGATGCGTGCGTAGGTGTACTGGATGAACGGACCGGTGTTGCCGTTGAAGTCTATCGACTCCTCGGGGTTGAAGAGCATGTTCTTCCTTGCGTCGACTTTCAGGATGAAGTATTTGAGCGCACCCATGCCCACTATGCGTGCAACGTTGGCGCGCTCGTCGTCAGTCATGTCGCTGAACTTGCCCAGTTCTTCGCTCGTCTGGCGCGCGTCCTTAATCATTTCGGCAATGAGGTCGTCGGCGTCAACCACCGTTCCCTCGCGGCTCTTCATCTTTCCGTTGGGCAGTTCCACCATTCCGTAGGAGAAATGCACAAGCTCCTTGCCCCACTTGAAGCCGAGGCGGTCGAGCAGGATTGAGAGAACCTGGAAGTGGTAGTTCTGCTCGTTGCCCACGACGTATATCATCTTATCAATGGGGTAGTCATTGAAGCGCATCTCGGCGGTGCC
This sequence comes from uncultured Prevotella sp., assembly GCA_944320195.1. GTDB lineage: Bacteria > Bacteroidota > Bacteroidia > Bacteroidales > Bacteroidaceae > Prevotella. The sequence goes on from CALUGP010000005.1 coordinate 78,372, forward strand.
GATGTCCTGCGTCATGTAGACCGACGTGCCGTCCGAACGGAGCAGCAGTTTCTGGTCGAGGCCCTCGTCAGTGAGGTCTGCCCACACGCTGCCGTCCTCCTTGCGGAAGAAAAGTCCCTTTTCGAGGCCTTCCTCCACCTTGGCCTTACCTTTCAGATAAGTCTGCGACTCGTAGTATATCTTGTCGAAGCCTACGCCGAGCGCCTTGTACGTCTCGTCGAAACCGGCGTACACCCACGAGTTCATCTTCTCCCAAAGGGCGCGCACCTCGGGGTCGCCCTGCTCCCATTTCACGAGCATTTCGTGTGCCTCCTTGATGAGCGGAGCCTCGTCCTTGGCCTTCTTCTCGGCCTCCTCGTCGGTCATGCCCTCGGCTATGTATTTGGCCTTCAGCTCCTTAACTTCTTCACGGTAGTGCTTGTCAAAGGCCACGTAGTAGTCGCCTATGAGGTGGTCGCCCTTCTTTCCGCTCGACTCGGGCGTCTCGCCGCCTCCGTATTTCAGCCAAGCCAGCATCGACTTGCAGATGTGTATGCCTCGGTCGTTCACGATGTTGGTCTTCACCACGCGGTTGCCGTTGGCCTGCATTATTTGCGCCAAGCTCCAGCCTAAGAGGTTGTTGCGCACGTGGCCGAGGTGGAGGGGCTTGTTGGTGTTGGGCGACGAGTATTCAATCATCACCAGCGGAGCGTCGTCCCCCGCCTTAGTCTCGCCGTAATGCTCGTCGGCGTTGATGTCGTTGAGAAGCGAGAGCCACGCCTGTGGCGACACCGTGAGGTTCAAGAAGCCCTTTACCACGTTGTACGCCGCCACGCTCGGCTCGTTCTCCACGAGCCAGCGGCCTATCTCCCCGGCCGTCTCCTCCGGCTTCTTGCGCGAAGTCTTGAGCAGGGGGAACACCACCAGAGTGAGATGTCCCTCAAACTCGCGCTTCGTTTTCTGCACCTGTATCATCGCTTCGGGCACGTCCTGCCCGTAAAGAGCCTTCACGGCGGCCATCGCCGCGCGGCTTATCTGATTGGCTATGTCCATCTTCTGTTACCTTATTATATTGTTGTTCTGGCTGCAAAATTACGAAAAAAGGCTGACATTCGGCGCGTTACACCATTAAAATTGGGCTCCGCGCGGCAACCTCCGTCATGCGCAGCCGTAACCCATTGACACACAACGCCTTACAAAAGGCCGTCTTTCAGCCTGTAAAAAACGGCGTTTTGCCGCCCGAAACGCGGCAAAACGCCATGCAAACAGTTAACAGGCAAGGTTCATCCGCAAACCTGTTGGATGAAATACAAGGTCTATTGATGAAAGCATTTGTTCCGCCGGATTTGCAATCTGGCGGTTCTTAATTGCGGACTTGCAATCCGAACATACCCCAACATTCATCTCATGGCAGCGTGGTTTGAGCGGATTGCAAATCCTTATAGTACTTTTCGGCGGATTGCAAATCCGCCAAAACACATTACCCCAACCTTGAACCAGGCTGTCGGTAACTGTCATTCCGCGCTCCGACGCGGAATCCAGTATATGCAGCCTACACCGTTTTGCTCCCTATGTGTTTTCTGGATGCCGCATCGGAGTGCGGCATGACAATTACCGACCGCATGGATTGCAGTAGGATGTTTTCGTAAACAGGATTTGTATATCATCCAAAAGGTTTGCGGATGAACCATCGGCAAGACCCTTATTCGCCGGTACTTTCGAGCACGGATATTCATATAACCGTTAAGTCACGTCACTCCATAAAGTTGTTGAGCCGGTTGGCAGGGTTGAGCGGTGTCTGGTCGGTCAGTTCCAACGACTTTACCATGTGCAGAGTACCTTGCTTGTATTTCTGGAAATGCGCGGAAGCTATGTGCCTGTCGTATGCCTCCCGGCTGGCATATGTCTCAAGGATGGTGATTTTGCAGGGATTATCCTTTTCGCCGACGGCGTACATGGTCAGCACGCCCGGCTCGGTACGCAGGGATATTTCGCCTACTTCCGTGGCATACCGCATGTATTCGTCGAGGTACTGCGGCCAGACTTCTACTTTCGACAGGCGCACGATGCCGCCGACAGTCATCTGCTGCTTGGCGCACATGCCCGGCTGCTTGTCCAAGTCAAGGCATTTGCCTATTATCTCGCCGGTGGCGAGGTAGGAGTAAGTCGGGAACTCGAACAGGACGGGTTTCAAGCGTGTATAGTCGAGTTTGCCGTCCTTGCCGAGCACATCGGGAGCGGCGTAGGTGTTGGCTATGGAGCAAATGAAGTTGTCGAAGCCCTCCGTCTCGTAAACGTCCACCACGTCGCACTCCATCGTCAACGGCGAAGCGTCGATTACGGGAGTGCCGTTTTCGCCCCAATGGTATTCAAACACCCCCGACTTGTCAACCGAGGCACCGCTCACGCTGCCCACGTAATCGGCTTTGGGCAGCATCTCCCGGCTTACAAGGTTTATGGACAGTTTCTTTGATTTCTGTATCCCTTGGTTGGTATAGTGGCTTTTGCTCATGCTGACGAGCACCCGGTCGTGGCCGATGATGCCCGTATGCCCCACGACAAGCCAGTTAACTTTCCCGTCCACTTCCGCGCCGATGACGGTCATCGGTTTCGGATAAAGTGCAGGCACGCTTCCAATGTTCTGTTTTTCTGTCTCCATAATATTTGATTTATGGGTTTTCACTTCTGCTGTGCCGCATGACGTCAGTCCGAAAATGAGCAGTGCGGCCAATAAATTCCGTGTCATATTCATTGTCTTTCAAATCTTACATTTACACTCTCCGTTCCTTGCAACAGGCTGATTCCGTCGCCGTCGATATGCCCGATTTTGACGAGCGAACTGCTTTCAGGCCAGTCACGGCAGAATATGTCAAGAACAACTTTTTCATGTATGCCTACTTTCTGTAAACTTGTCAGTACGGCATTCACGGTCAGTTGCTTGGCTTGAGGCTTGCATGGTCATTCCTCCGCCGTTATTTTCTTGATGATTTTTGCCGGCACGCCACCGACTACGACATTGGGCGGAACATTCTTATTGACTACCGCTCCGGCCGCCACAACCGCATTGTCGCCGATAGTGACGCCTTGCAGGATGGTCGAGTTAGAGCCTACCCACACATTCTTGCCCAGCACTATCGGTGCAGGGTAAGTGTGCTTGCGGTCTTCGGGCGGCAAGCCGTGGTTCAGCGTGGCGAACACGACGTTGTGTCCTATCTGGCATCCGTCGCCGATGGCAACGCCGCCATGGTCCTGAAAATGGCAGCAGGCATTGATAAAGACATTCTCCCCGACGCTGATATTCTTGCCGAAATCCGTATAAAACGGAGGGAATACACGCAACGATGAAGGCACATCGTAACCGAACAAATCAGAAAGTAACCTGCGCACTTCAGCCGGAGTGTGGTAAGCCGCATTCAGCCGGAAGGTGATGCGGCGTGCGGCATCGCTCATCTCGTCCATGAAGACGTGTATATCGTCGGTGTCGAGGGCACGCCCGGTCTTTACATAGTCTTTGAATTCTTTGATTGTCATACTTGATTTAATAACTGTTTTTATGGAATTACGTCAGTCCACCATTATTTTTTTGCAAAAGTAATTACAATCAGTCACGCGGCCGCTAACTGATTTACTGATATTATTAACCTATTTACTGATTGCGCGGATGAACCCCTTTCGCATGGCGGAAGGCGGCAAATTGCATGATAAACGGCGGCAAATTGCAGTGCAATTTGCCGCCGTTCAAAGCGGTGGATGTAAACGCCTGTAAATCGGTTACATTTTAAGCACGGCGCGGCGCTCGTCTTCGGGAAACTTCTCGATGGCGTAGCGCAGCATGGTGCGCGGCATCCGGCGCACGTGCTCGTGGACGAAGGCGCGCAGGCGGGCGGCGTCTCGCTTGCCGGCCTCGCGCAGCATCCAGCCCGCGGCCTTGTGGATGAGGTCGTGGGCGTGGCCCGTCAGGAGCAGGGCGAGGCGGAAGGTGTCGTCGAGGTCGCCCGCTTTTATGAAGGCGAAGGTCGACACGATGGCTATGCGGTTGTCCCAGAGCAGGGGGCTGGCGGCAAGCTCGTACAATATGTCGCGCGGCTTGTCGACGAGGTGTTTGCCTACGACCTGCGGCGCGGAGAGGTCCACAAGATCCCAGTTGTTTATGCGCGAGGTGTTGGCAAGGTATGTTTTATAAATAAGTCCGGCTTCCTCAGCCGTGGCACGCTTCATCTTTTCGGCCATTATGAGCAGTGCGCAGAGGCGCGCCTCGTGCCATTCCGACTGCAAGAGGGCCTCGACGGCGGCAAGGCTTGCGTCCTTGTGCCGCCGGGCAACGCCGCGCGTGAGCGGCACGGGCAGGCCGAGGAAGCGGTCGCCCTCGCCGTATTGGCCCTTGCCCGTCTTGAAGAAGCGTGCCAGGTGGCGCGCCTTCTCCTCGCCGCCGAGGGCCGAAAGTTCGGCGATTATGATATCTATATCAGTCATTTTACTGTCTTTCTCACCTTCTCAAATTCTCACCTTCTCACCATTTCACGCTTACTTCCACCCTCCGCCGAGCGCCTTGTAGAGGTTGACGGTGGCCAGGCGGCTCTCCAGGAGGGCGTTGTTAAGGCTTATCTGCGCGTCGAGGTAAGTACGCTGTGCGTCGAGCAGGTCCATGTAGCCTATGGTTCCGTTGACATACTGCACGAAGGCGAGCGAGAGCGTGGTCTTCGACGAGCTTTCAAGATTGTAGCGCGTCTTGTATATCTCCTTCACCTTGTTGAAGCTGGAGATGGCGTCGTAGGCGTCGCGGAAGGCCGCGAGCACGGCTTTCTCGTAGGCGTAGGCGGCCTGCTCGCACGCGGCCTTGGCGGCCTTGTGGCGCGCCAGGTTCTTGCCCATGGCGAAGACGGGCTGCAGGAGATTGACGCTGAGCAGGTGGTAAGGTGAGCTGAGCAGGTCTTTCAGCTCCTCGCTCTCGGCTCCGAGACTGGCCGTGAGCGTGATGTTTGGGAACATGTTGGTGTATGCCACGCCCACGGCTGCGTTGGCGGCGATGAGCCGTTGCTCGGCCTCGCGCACGTCGGGCCGGCGCTCCAGCAGCTGCGACGGCAGTCCTACGGGCAGCGTGTCGGGCAGGCTGAGCTCCTGCGGCATTTCCGATCGCACTATGCGGTGTGGATAGTCGCCCGTAAGGAAGGCCAGCTCGTTCTCCTTGGCGGTGATCTGCCGCTCCAGGTCGGGCACAAGGGTAGCCGTCCTGGACAGCTCCACCTGCGCCTGGCGGTAGGTGACTTCAGACGTCAGTCCGCCCTCGTAGCGTATCTTTGCCAGGTGCTCGCTTTCGCGGCGTGCGGTGAGCGTCTGGCGCACGATGTCAAGCTCGTTGTCGAGGGCGACAAGCTCGTAGTAAGCCTGGGCCACCTCGGCTATGAGGCTCATCTGCACGGCGCGCTGGTTCTCCACCGAAGCCATGAACTCGGCCATGCTGGCGTCTCGCGCCCAGCGCAGCTTCCCCCACAGGTCAAGCTCCCACGAGATGTTGGCCTTCAGGTCGAACTCGTTGTCGTCGGACGGGTTGTCTCCGCCGTAGTTGTCGCGTTCCTTCTCGCCGTACACCCTGAGGCCGAGCGACGGGAAGAGCGCGGCGTAGTCGATGCGCTTGCGTGCGGCCAGCTCCTTGACGCGCGCCGCGGCAATGAGCATGTCCTTGTTGTAAGCCAGCGACTTGTGGATGAGCGTCTGCAGGATGGTGTCGGTGTATATCTCGTTCCACGAACGGTCGGCAAGCGACGCCGAGTCGGCTCCGGCTCCGCCGGCAAGCGTGGCCGGCATGGCCACGTCAGGACGCACGTAGTGGTGCCCGATTTTGCACGACGCCAGCATGAGCAGGGCGGCGGCGAGGCATGAAAGTGTGCGTATGCGGTTAAGTCTGCGTGTCATAATGCTTCGTTGTGTTGTAATGCTTGTGGTTGTCGGCCGCCTTTCTTCGCCTTGGCCCTGTAAACGCGGGTGAAGAAGAACGGTATGAAGAGAATGCCTATGCTCACGGCGGCTATCATGCCGAAGAACACGCCCGTGCCTATTGCGCGGCGGCTGGCGGCTCCCGGGCCTGACGCGAGCACCATGGGCAGTATGCCGAGGATGAATGCGAACGACGTCATGAGTATCGGACGGAAGCGCAGCTTGGCCGCGTTGAGCGCCGCGCGGAAGACGTTTACGCCGCGGTCGGCCTCGTCCTTGGCGAACTCAACGATGAGGATGGCGTTCTTGGCGGCCAGTCCCATGAGCATCACGAGGCCTATCTGGAAGTAAGTGTCGTTCTCGAGGCCGCACAGGGTGACGCCGAGGTAGGCTCCGAGGGCGGCCACAGGCAGCGACAGGAGCACCGCCACGGGCACGCTCCAGCTCTCGTAGAGGGCGGCGAGGAAGAGGAAGACGAAGAGGAACACCAGCGCGAGGACGAGCCCTGTCTGCCCGCCGGCCTGCTTCTCCTGGAACGACAGGCCGCTCCACTCAAGCCCTATGTTGTCGGGCAGGTGCTTGCGCACCAGTTCCTCCATCACCTCCATGGCCTGGCCCGAGCTGTATCCCTGGGCCGCCGTGCCGCGTATTACGGCCGTGTTGAACATGTTGAAGCGCTTTATGCTGCCCGGGCCGGTGGTGTACTCGGTGGTGCCGAGGGCTGTCAGCGGTATCATGTCGCCGTCGGCTCCGCGCACGAAGTAGAGGCTTATGTTGTCGCGGTGCTCGCGGTAGGGCGCCTCGGCCTGTATGTAGACGCGGTAGATGCGGTTGAACATGTTGAAGTCGTTGACGTACACAGAGCCTGTGTAGGCCTTGATGGTGGAGAACACGTCGGCCATTGGCACGCCGAGCATCTTCACCTTGTCGCGGTCGACGTCGAAGTAGAGCTGCGGTATCTCCGCCTGGAGCGACGACGACAGGCCCGACAGTTCCTTCCTCTTGCCGGCGTAATACATAAGTGTGTCGGCGGCGCGCACCAGGTCGTCATACGTCGCGTCGCCGTGGGCCTCGAGCTGCATCTCGAATCCGCCCGATGAGCCGAGTCCCGGGATGACGGGCGGCGTGGAGAGGTAGAACTTGCACTCGGGATATTCCGTCAGCTCGCGGCTCACGTTGGCCATGATGTCGCCGATGGTGGTGTCGTCGCGCTGCTTCCATTCCTTCAGTATGACGGTGAGCTGTGCGCGGTTCTGGCTGGTGCCCACGCGCGGACTGGTTCCTGTGACGTTCTGCACGTACTCCACGGAGGGGTCTTGCATGAGGTATTTCACGGCGCGCTCGGTGACGGCGCGTGTGCGTTCGAGCGTAGTTCCCTCGGGCATCTCAAGCTCGACGGTGAAGTATCCCTGGTCTTCCGACGGCAGGAAGCTGGTAGGCGTGAGCTTGTAGAGTACGAAGATCATTATCAGCACCATGCAGAAGCCTATCACGACGCGGCGCGGATTCTTTATTATGTGGCCTATGCCGGCAAGATACTTGCCGTTGCCGAAGTCGAGCCAGCGGTTGATGGCGCGGAAGAGGCGGTTCTTGGGCTTGCTCTTGTCCGCGGGGCGGAGTATGAGCGAGCACATCACGGGGCTGAGCGTGAGGGCCACTATGGTTGAGAGCAGCACTGAGATGACTATCGTCACGCTGAACTGGCGGTAGAGCTGGCCGGTTATCCCGGAGAGGAAGCTCACGGGGACGAACACCGCCGCGAGCACCATCGACGTGGCTATGAGCGCTCCGGTGAGTCCGCTCATGGCCTTCTTGGTGGCCTCGTAGGGCGAGAGGTGCTCCTCGTCCATGATGCGTTCGACGTTCTCCACCACCACTATGGCGTCGTCGACCACCAGGCCGATGGCCAGCACGAGGCCGAGCAGGGTCAGGATGTTGAGCGAGAAGCCCATGATGAGCATGAAGCCGAACGTTCCAATGAGCGAGATGGGCACGGCCACGAGCGGTATCACGGTGGCTCTCCAGCTCTGCAGGAAGAGGAACACCACGACGATGACGAGCACGAGGGCCTCGAAAAGCGTCTTGTACACTTCGTGGACAGACTCGGATATGTAGGTTGTCATGTCGAAGGGCACCTCGTATTTCATGCCTTCGGGGAAGGTCTTGCTTATCTGGTCCATGGTCTGCTTCACCTTCTCGGCCACGTCCATGGCGTTGGCTCCGGGCAGCATGTACACTCCCAGCACGGCGGCGTTGCCTCCGTTGATGCCGCTCTCGGTGTTGTACGACTGCGCCTCGAGCGACACGCGGGCCACGTCCCTGAGCCGGATGAAGGAGCCGTCGGCGTCGGCGCGGAGCACTATCTCCTCAAACTGCGCGGCCGTAGAGAGTCTTCCCTGCGCCGTTATGGGTATGGTGAAGTCGAGTCCGGTGACGGGCTGCTGTCCCAGCACGCCGGCGGCCGACTCGCGGTTCTGGTCTTTCAGGGCGTTCTGCACGTCCTGCACGGTGAGCCCGAAGCTGGCCAGGCGGGCCGGGTCGACCCATATCTGCATGGCGTAGTAGCGGCTGCCTATGTTGGAGACGCGCCCCACTCCGGGTATTCGGCGCAGCAGGTCGAGCACGTTGAGCGTGGCGAAGTTGCTCAGGTAGATTTCGTCGAACTTGGGATCGTCCGACGTGAGGCAGATCGTCATGAGCTGGCTGGCGGCCTGCTTCTCTATCTCGATGCCGTTCTGCACGACTTCGGCCGGCAGGCGCGACTCGGCCAGCTTTATGCGGTTCTGTATCTCGACGGCCGCGAGGTCGGGGTCTGACGAGATGTCGAACGTCACCGTGGCCGAGAACGAGCCCGAGTTGGAGCTGTTGGACTCCATGTAGAGCATTCCGGGCGTGCCGTTGAGCTCCTGCTCGATGGGCGTGGCCACGGCCTGCGACACGGTGAGGGCGCTGGCTCCGGGGTAAGACGCGCTGATCTTCACCACGGGCGGCGTGATCTGCGGGTACTGGTCGACGGGCAGCATGGTGAGCCCTATGAGGCCGACGATGACTATCAGCACCGATATCACTATTGAGAATACCGGGCGGTCTATGAAGAAGTTTACTTTCATTTGTCAGACGGTTTGGTTCATTTGGCTTTGCCCTGGGCGGCCTTGCGCCGCGGGGCCACGCGCACCTTCATGCCGGGCGTGAGCTTGTTGTAGCCCTCGGTCACTATCATTTCGCCGGGAGCCAGTCCGCGCTCCACCACCACGTTGTTGCCGAACTCGGGGCCAAGCTCGATGAAGCGGCGCTCGGCCGTGGAGTCGCGGCGCATCACGAATACGTATGCTCCACCTTTTTCTATTATGAGCGCCTTCTGCGGCACCACGGTGGCGTGCTGGCGCACGTCGAGCAGGGCGTGCACCTTGGTGAACTGTCCGGGCAGGAGCACGCGGTCGGGGTTGGGCATCTCGGCGCGCACGGAGAATGTGCCCGTCTTGGGGCTTACCTGCGGCGAGGCGAAGTCCACGAGCCCCTTGTAGGGGTAGACGCTGTTGTCGGCCAGGGTGATGGTGACGTACGGCTGCCACGAGCGCGACGAGTCGCGCTGTCCCAGGTTGACGTTGCGCTCCTTGCTGTTGAGGTAGTCGAGGGCGGTCATGCTGAAGTCAACGAGCACGGTGTCGCTCTTGACGATGGTGGCCAGGAGCGACTCTCCGCCCGGGCCCACGAGCGTGCCCTGGTCAACGATGCTCTCGCTGATGTATCCCGATATGGGCGAGCGCACTATGGTGTATCCCAGCTCCTGCTCGGCCTGGTCGAGGTCGGCGCGGCTCATGCCCATGCCGGCCACGGCCGTCTCGTAGGCGGCTATGGCGTTGTCGAGGTCGAGGCGGCTGGCGGCGTTCTGCTCGAAGAGGGGGCGTATGCGGTCAAGGTCGCGCTTGGTCTTGCGCACCAGGGCCGAGTCCTTGCGCAGCTGCGCGCGAGCCTTGTCCACGTTGGCCTTGTACTGGCGCTGGTCTATGACGAAGAGCACCTGGTTCTTCCTGACATACGTGCCCTCGGCGAAGGCCATGCGCTCGAGGAAGCCCTCCACGCGGGCGCGCACCTCGACGAACTGCTGCGCGCGGACGCGCCCCACGTAGTCGCCGTAGATCTCCACGTCCTTCACCCCCACCGGCTCGACGGCCACCAGGGGCGGCTCTGGCTCAGCCTTCTCGGGCCAGGTTATGATTATGTAGGCCACCACCACCGCGGCGATGCAGCCAAGCATGAGCGAGAGGCGCTTCTTGCGCCTTAACAGCTCGCGTCTGGTAAAAAGTTTACGTATTCTCATTCCGTTTTCCTTAAACAATTCGGTGATTACAAAACAAGCCGCCGCCGCGGCGCCACAATTCTCGGATAAAACGCGGAACGGGGCGCGATATTGCGCCAAACCGCGATTTTGCGTGCAAATTTATCACATTATAACCGCTTTAACAAATAAATGACGTAATTTTGCAGGAAAAACAACCGATATATCATGACAAAAGCATTGTTCTTCGACATTGACGGCACGCTCGTCAGCTTCAACACCCACAGCATACCGCAGTCGGCCGTGGACGCGCTGGCCGAGGCCAAGAGCCGCGGCGCCATGGTGTTCATCTCTACCGGCAGGCCCGTGAGGCTGATAAACAACCTGGGCCGGATAGAGCACCTCATAGACGGATACATAACTGCCAACGGGGCCTGCTGCACGGTGGGCGGCAAGGTGATAGACTGCCGCGAGATTCCCGCGGAGGAGGCGCGCGCCCTTGTCGACGCGGCCATGAGGGAGGGCTTCGCCTCGCTCGTGGTGGGCGAGAGAGACCTCACCGTGGTGAACGACAACGCCGACGTCGACCGCCTCTTCCGCCGGATGCTCGCCGTGAGCGACCTGGGCGAGGGCACTCCGCTGGAGACAGTCCTCTCGCAGCGCGTCATACAGCTGACGCCCATCATCGGCGAGGAGCGCGAGCGAGGGCTGATGAGGATGCTGCCGTCGTGCGTGTCGGCGCGGTGGTATCCCGACTTCACCGACATAACGGCCATCGGAGCCGACAAGGGCACGGCACTCAAGACCGTGGCCGCCCACCTGGGCATAGACATTAAGGACACCATCGCCTTCGGCGACGGGGCCAACGACAAGCCCATCCTGCGCGCCGCCGGCACTGGCGTGGCAATGGGCAACGCGCCCGACGACGTGAAGGGCGCGGCCGACTATGTGGCCGGCGGCGTCGACGAGGACGGAGTGGCCAAGGCGCTGAGACACCTCAACGTAATCTGACGCAACAGCCTGTCGCCCAGGCACTTGCGACACGCCCCGCAAAAGGCCGCAAACGACACGCCGGAAGACGGCAAAACGCACGCCGGAAGACGGCAAACGGGAAGGCCGTTTGGGGTGGAAGGGTGGAAGGGTGGAAGGGTGAAAAGGTGAAAAAGTAAAAAAGCAAAAAAGCAAAAAAGCAAAAAACATGTCGCTGATAAACGAACACTACCTGAAGCTGACAAAGAGCTACCTCTTCGCCGACGTGGCGAAGAAGGTCAACGCATACAAGGCCACGCATCCCAAGGCCGACGTGATAAACCTCGGCATTGGCGACGTGACACGGCCGCTCTGCCCGGCCGTGGTGGAAGCCATGCAGACGGCCGCCGCCGAGATGGGCACGCCCGAAGGCTTCCGCGGCTACGGCCCCGAACAGGGATACGCGTTCCTGCGCGAAGCCATAGTGAAGAACGACTACCTGCCGCGCGGAGTGCATCTCGACGCCTCCGAGATATTCGTAAACGACGGGGCGAAGGGCGACACGGGCAACATCGGCGAACTGGTGCGCTGGGACAACAGCATCGGCGTGACCGACCCCACCTACCCCGTCTACATCGAAAGCAACGTGATGTGCGGACGGGCCGGCACGCTCGACGGCGGACGGTGGAGCAACGTGACCTACCTGCGCTGCACCGAGGAAAACAACTTCACGCCCCGGCTGCCCGACCACCGCGTGGACCTGATATACCTGTGCAGCCCCAACAACCCCACGGGCACCGCCCTTACGAAAGACGAACTGCGCAAGTGGGTGGCCTACGCCGCGAAGAACGACGCCTTGATATTCTACGACGCGGCCTACGAGGCCTTCATACGCGACCCCTCGCTGCCCCACTCCATCTACGAGATAAAAGGCGCGAAGAAAGTGGCCGTGGAGTTCCGCAGCTACTCCAAGACGGCCGGCTTCACCGGAGTGAGGTGCGGATACACCGTCGTGCCGCGCGAGCTGACCGCCTCCAGCATGGACGGCACAAAGCGCTATCCGCTCAACGAGATGTGGCTGCGCCGGCTCTCGACCAAGTCAAACGGCACAAGCTACATCAGCCAGCGCGCGGCCGAGGCCGTGTACTCGCCCGAAGGCAAGGCGCAGGTCAAGGAGACGATAGACCGCTACCTGGACAACGCCGCCACGATGAAGGCCGCGCTGAAGCGGCTCGGGCTCAAAGCCTACGGCGGCGACAACTCCCCCTACCTGTGGGTGAAAATCCCCGGAGAAGCCGGCAGCCTCAAGTTCTTCGAGCGCATGCTCTACGGCGCACAGGTGGTATGCACGCCCGGAGCCGGCTTCGGCCCCGGCGGCGAAGGCTACGTAAGGCTAAGCTCATTCGCCGGCAAGGCCGCATGCGAGGAAGCCATGCGGCGCATAGGCGCGTGGATGGCAAGATGACAACACGCGGCCATGCGCCGCCACATGCGCCGTTTCACATTGCCAATGTGGCAAAATGTGCGTTTTTTCCCGGCAAAACGCTTACGGAATGAAATTAAAACGTATCTTTGCAGCAAATAAACATGACCGCATAACCGCATAAAGCAATGACAAACTTAAGATTTCAGGTTGTAGAAGAGGCGTTCAAGAAGAAGCCTTTGGAAGTTATCGCGCCGGTGGAAAGACCGTCGGAATACTTCGGCAAGTACGTGTTCAACCGCGCCAAGATGTACAAGTACCTGCCGCCGCAGGTCTACGACGCGCTCATCGACGTGATGGACAACGGCTCGCGCCTCGACCGCTCCATAGCCGACGCCGTGGCCGCCGGCATGAAGCAGTGGGCCGAGGAGAACGGCGTGACGCACTACACGCACTGGTTCCAGCCGCTCACCGAGGGCACCGCCGAGAAGCACGACGCCTTCATCGAGCACGACGGCAAGGGCGGAATGATAGAAGAGTTCTCGGGCAAGCTGCTCGTGCAGCAGGAACCCGACGCCAGCTCGTTCCCCAACGGCGGCATACGAAACACGTTCGAGGCGCGCGGCTACTCCGCCTGGGACCCCACCTCGCCCGTCTTCATCATGGACGACACGCTCTGCATACCGACAATCTTCATCTCATACACCGGCGAGGCACTCGACTACAAGGCACCGCTGCTGCGCGCCCTGCACGCGGTGAACGTCGCCGCCACCGACGTCTGCCACTACTTCTACCCCGAAGTGAAGAAAGTGACGTGCAACCTCGGATGGGAACAGGAATACTTCCTCGTCGACGAAGGGCTCTACTCGGCACGTCCCGACCTCATGCTCACAGGACGCACCCTCATGGGACACGACTCGGCGAAGAACCAGCAGATGGACGACCACTACTTCGGAACCATCCCCGACCGCGTGCAGGCGTTCATGAAAGACCTGGAGATACAGGCCCTGGAGCTGTCGATACCCTGCAAGACGCGCCACAACGAGGTCGCCCCCAACCAGTTTGAGATAGCTCCCATCTTCGAGGAGACCAACATCGCCAACGACCACAACATGCTTCTCATGTCCCTGATGAAGAAAGTGGCGCGCAAGCACGGCTTCCGCGTCCTTCTGCACGAGAAGCCTTTCGCCGGCATAAACGGCTCTGGCAAGCACAATAACTGGAGTTTGAGCACCGACACGGGCGTGCTTCTCCACGCTCCCGGCAAGAACCCGGAGGAGAACCTGCGCTTCGTAACCTTCGTGGTGGAGACCCTCATGGGCGTTTACAAGCACAACGGACTGCTCAAGGCCTCGATAATGAGCGCCACCAACGCCCACCGACTGGGCGCCAACGAGGCTCCCCCGGCCATCATCTCGTCGTTCCTGGGCAAGCAGCTCAGCGAACTTCTCGACCACATCGAGAAGAGCGACAAGGACAACCTGTTCAACGTGGCCGGCAAGCAGGGCATGAAGCTCGATATACCTGAGATTCCCGAGCTGCTCATCGACAACACCGACCGCAACCGTACCTCGCCCTTCGCCTTCACGGGCAACCGCTTCGAGTTCCGCGCCGTGGGCTCGGAGGCCAACTGCGCAAGCGCGATGATAGCCCTGAACACCGCCGTGGCCGAGGCTCTGGCCGACTTCAAGCGGCGCGTCGACGCGCTCATCGCCAAGGGACAGGACACCACAGACGCCATCATAGACATCCTCCGCGAGGACATCAGGACGTGCAAGCCGATACGCTTCGACGGCAACGGATACTCCGACGAGTGGGTGGAGGAGGCCAAGCGGCGCGGACTTGACTGCGAGACGAGCTGCCCCATAATCTTCGACAACTACCTGAAGGAAGACTCCATACGCATGTTCGAGTCGATGAACGTGATGAACCGCAAGGAGCTCGAGGCGCGCAACGAGGTTAAATGGGACACCTACACCAAGCGCATACAGATAGAGGCGCGCGTAATGGGCGACATAACGATGAACCACATCGTGCCCGTGGCCACCCACTACCAGAGCCGCCTGGCCAAGAACGTGATGGACATGCGCCAGATATTCACGCCCGAGAAGGCCGACAAGCTCTGCGCGCGCAACATGAAGCTCATCGAGGAGATAGCCGAGCGCACGCAGAAGATAGAGACGGGCGTGGAGGAACTCATCGAGGCGCGCAAGGTGGCGAACAAGATCGAGAGCGAACGCGAGAAGGCGATAGCCTACCACGACACGGTGGCTCCCAAGATGGAGGAGATCAGATACCAGATAGACAAGCTCGAGCTGATAGTGGCCGACGAGCTGTGGACGCTGCCAAAGTACCGCGAGCTGCTGTTCATAAGATGACGGCAAGGCCGCAGACAACCGCCAACAGGCGTGCATGCGCAAACCGGCATGCACGCCTTTTTCATGTCCTGTAATGTAAACCTAACGGCTACACATGCCGCAAAACGGGCCATTTTTTGCCCGTTTTGCTTGCTTATCACGCTGAAAACCAGTATATTTGCGCTAAAGTTACCCTTTGTTTCACATCCTTAAACGCAAACACACATGAGACTTTTCCACACCAACTTACTCGCAATGGCCGCAATGGCCGCGCTGGCCGCCGTAACACTCGCGCCCGCCGAGGCACAGGCACAGGCCAAATACACCACCTTCATCTACACCAACGACGCGCTGGGAGCCGAGATTCAGACGATGCAGGCCGACGCGCAGTCGCGCGGAGGATACGTGTCAGACCTGCTGCAGTCGGCCACCGACGCAGGCAAGAAGATGGCCGGAAGCTACGTCACGAGCTTCATCGACATGGGCGTCAACGCCATTGCCTCGCTCATAACGCGCCCCTCGCGCCTCAAGAAGGAATGGGAGGAGACCGTAGAGGCCGAGACCACCTTCGAGACGAGCCTGGGCACGGTGAACGACATCAACGACTTCTACTCCGCGCCGTCCGTGGACGGGGCGATGGACCCCAAGGGCATGACCTTCAACGGACTGGGATGCCTGCGCCTGGGAGAGCGCGGCGACACGGTGTTCTACGTGTCGTGCCACGTAGACCGCTCCAAGCTCGACCGCATAATCAACCACTCAAAGTTCGAGCTGGTGCTCGACACGCTCATACTCTGCCCCTCGCACAGCAACCTGCCCAACTCGGCCTACACCCTGCCCTACCTCTTCCGCGAGCGCGGACAGTATGTCATGAAGATGGACATGAGGCTCACCTCGTCGTGGATAAACGAGCTTACCATCCTGCAGAAAGACCGCGAGCTGGGACGCTTCACGCTCGAGGTGCCCGTAGACTCGGCCCAGGTTGACGCGCATGGCAAGTACCGCTACGTGCGCGGAGAGTCAAAGGGCGAGCCTGTGGAGATAAAGGGCGAGAGCTTCATCGTGCCGCGCTCGTTCATGGGATACCGCGACGAGGCCGGGCAATACCACAACAGCTGGGGCACGGGCGAATACAAGATGACCGTGAAGCTGTCGGAGCGGTGCAGCGTGACCGACGAATACCGCGACGAGTGGCGCGCCGACCGCAAGCGGCGCAAGCGCATGGAGCCGAAGCAGGGATGGGGCGCCAAGGCATGGCAGGTGATAGAGTCGCAACGGTGGGACGAGACGGCACGCCAGTGGGTCATCACCACCCTGAGCGCGCCGGCCGGAATGATAAGCCAGGACCTCATAGAAAAGATGGGACTGGGCACGCCCGGCGATGCCGCCTACCCCATGTGACACTTTGACATGCGGCAAAACGCGCCGCCGACAACGGCCTTTCACACACTAAAACACGCCCTTTCGCCATGAGAAAAGCCACCATCACCAAGACAGCCCTGCTGCTGGCCGCAACAGCCGCCATAATGGCAGCACCGGCGCACGCCATCGCGGCCACGCACGGCCGCGCCGCTGACAGCCGCGACAAAGCCGTAATCGAGGCCGCCGACGCCGTGGCGTCGCTCGCCGCAGACAACGCCACGGCGGACAAGATAAGCGCCGCCTCAAGCATCGCGCCCGCCTTGGCCGCTTACGCCGACGCGCTCCGGGCAAAGACACAGGACAAGGGCCACGCCCTCAAGACCGCCGCAGCCGAGGCCCTGGCACGCACCGCGAAAGACTGCTCGCCGAAGGCGGAGGCGCGCGCCCTGTACGCCCTGGCCAACGTCTACGCCACAATGTTCAACCGCCAGAGCATACCCACCATAGAAAAAGCCATAGCCGCAGCGCGGCGCGACCGCACCACGGGCTCAGACGCGCGCCTGACGCTCTACGAGCTGACGCGCCTCTACCTCTTATACAACCTTGCCGACGGCGAGGACCCCATGCGCTACCCCGAGCTGTTCCGTCTGGAGAAGCGCGCCCTGGAATGCTATGAGAACCGTCCCGACAGCCGCGACAAGGCCGAGGCGTACCAGATACTGGCCGTGATGAAAAACTACACCAGCTTTCCTGATGACTTCACGCACGCACAGGAGACCATACTGCTCGCCGACCCGGACACCGACCGCTCGCGCTACGAATACTCCGACCAGACCGGACTGACCACCAACAGCAACTATTACTACACCCAGAGCCTGGCCATCTTCCGCCGCGTGCTGGGCAAGGAGCACCCCGACGCCCTCGTGCCGTGGCTGAACTACCTCATGTCGCGAGCCGGAAAGGACGGCGGCTCGTCCATCGTGGCATCGGCGGACAGCGCCGTGGCCGTGGCCGAAAAATACTTCCCAACGGGCTATACCAACCCTGACGAGATAAAGATAATGCGCGACTACATAACCGCGGCCTGCGGCTACCCCCTGCGCTTCTCGTGGAAATACGACGGCATGCTGGCCGCCCTGCGCGGATTCTACGGCGAGGAAAACCCCAACTACCTGATAACCCTCACGACAATGGCCAACGCCCTGTCGCTCGCCGCCGCGCAAAGCGGACTGCAACAGGACTTCTACAACGTTGAGAAGGAATACGAGCGCGTGGCCGCAAAGGCCTACGCCGACCACCCAGGACAGTTCGTCATAGACGAGACAACATTCCTCTACGCTTACGAACAGCACGACCCCACGGCCTTCAAGGCCAAGCTCGACTATCTGGCCGGCATCGTGATGAACCCACAGAACAAGCCGTCGTGGAAGCTCGTGGCCGCCGGCCGCCAGATATCTTACACGTATTACAGGTACGGAATGAACGAGAAAGCCGCCGAAGTGGCAAGGCAAGACATCAGGAACGTTGACCAGCTGGCCGGAGGAGGGATGCCGCCCGTGAAGGCCACCGTGCAATACGACCTCATAACAAGCCTGCAGAACACCGGCGCATCGCAGGCAGAGATAAAGCGGCAATACGCCAAGACCATCAATACCTATGCCGAGACGGGTCTCAGCACGTCAATACCTGTCATGAACTATTGCCGCTACCTTAACGGAATAAACGACCTTGAGGAAGTCAAGACACAGCTGAAAGCCCTGCTGCGGCTCGACGACATCAGCCAAAACCCGCTCGACCGGGCTTACGTGCAGCTGTCGCTCGGCCAGACGATGCTCAACACCGGCAAGTTCGACACGGACAGCCTGCGCGCCATCTGCAGCCAGGCCGCGCCAGTGTACATGGCCGGCACACAGGCAATGAACCACGAGACGGTGCTGGGATACGTCTATCTGGCCAACATCTACAGCTATATTGATAAGGAACTGTTCATAAAAACACTTGAAAAAGGCTGGGAAACGGCCCAAGAAGTGTGTCTGATTGACGACGCGTCGCGCCAAGACATATTCAACGCGCTGTTCACAGCATACTTGAATACAGGCCGCGACAAGGATGCCGAACGGATAAACGAACAGCAGATAGCCACGTTCGACACCCCCGAACTGCAGAACTCATACAGCTACATTGAGTTTCTCTGGAACAGATACACCATAGCCGTATGGCGCACTCCCAACGATCCGATAAAGACCATGCCCGTGCTGATGGACATTTATCCGATAATCAAAAAGATATACGACGTAGGGCAGTCGCAGGATGTAATCTACAACTCCGGCTCGATGTTCCTAACAGCCTCCATGGACATGATCATCAAATCGAAAATTTGGCTGGAAAACTACATGGACTCCTACAAAATGACATACGAGACAGCCGGAAAGTTCAAGGAATACATCGACTACGCCAACAACATCATAAGCGCAGCAGACAAGCAGTTCGTGCCTGTCATGGCCAATCTGGTCAACGGATTCCCCACCTATGCCGCCTCTTACGAATACCGCCTGATGCCGACATACGTCAACCTCATACAGACACTGTTCCAATGGCACGCCTACGTGAAACACGACAGGGAGCAGAGCCTGCACTACATGAAACTCATAGCCGAGGTGAACGAGCTGCAGCACACACCCTGGCTGACCGACAACACGATGGCGGAATACTACATCAAAGAAAAAGACTACGACGACGCGTACACCCATCTGCGCCGCTGCAAGAGCCAGATGGAACATTTCAGCGCGTTCAACCAGATAGCACTTGAAGCCAACATAGCGCATGCCGCCTATCAGCTTAACCTGGACAACGAGGCCGTGGAAGCCGCTCTGGCCCATTCCAAACGGATACGCAGCTACGTCTTGGGCAGCTTCGACTACATGGCATCCAACGAACGGGAGCAGTTCTTGAACACTTACGGCAACACGGGCGTATGGATAAACTCCCTGCTCAACCGCCAACCTGACAGGCTCTCGGGCCCGGCCTACAACGCCGCGCTCTTCGACAAGGGCCTGCTGCTGCACTCGTG
This sequence comes from uncultured Prevotella sp., assembly GCA_944320195.1. Lineage (GTDB taxonomy): Bacteria > Bacteroidota > Bacteroidia > Bacteroidales > Bacteroidaceae > Prevotella. Next base: position 97,745 of record CALUGP010000005.1, read on the forward strand.
GGAACGGCTGAAACGCTCAATCATGCGCTCGGGAGACAACAGCATCATAGCAAAGCTTGACACTCTGGACTTTCTCAAGAAACAGCTGAGCGCCACCGAAGGCAACGTCAAGGACTTCAACTATAGCCTGAAATACGGCGAGATGCAGACGGCCATCGACCGACTGGAGAAGGAACTGGCGTGGCGCACGGCCAAGTTCCGATCAGACACGATGCACGTGGCCACGTGGCAGGAAGTGCAGGCAAGGCTCGGTGACGGCGAGGCGGCCATAGAGTTCATTCAGACGGACAGCGTTATGGCGGCTCTCGTGCTAAGGAAAGGATACGAAACGCCGCGATACGTGAGGCTCGGCAACGCAATGGATTGCTACAAAATACTCGACGCTGTGGCCGACATGCCGGCGCAGACAAAGGCAAGGCGGCTCTACACTTACGGCAGGTCGCGACTTTATGAGATGCTCTGGAAGCCGATGGAAAGCTGTCTGGAAGGTGTCAAGACGGTGTACTATTCGCCCACGGCGTTCCTGCACCGCGTGGCATTCGCCGCCATTCCGGTAGACAGGGACACACGGCTAATTGACCGCTACGACCTGCGATACCTATCCACAACGGCTCAGCTGCTGCGCGAGAGGCGGCCCGGCAGGGCGCAATCGGCAGCCGTATTCGGAGGAATGTATTACAGTCCCGAGCACGCCTTCCTGGCTGAAGGAGGACAGAAGGCCGAATACCGAGCCGCAATGGAGGAGACCTTCCCCTATCTCGAAGAGACACGCGCAGAGGCGGACACCATCTCAGATGACATGAAGGACGGCGGAATCGACATCAAACGATACGTCGCAGAGAACGCAACGGAGCCTAACTTCTACGCGCTCGACGGACAGAGCACGGACATAATACACCTGGCCACCCACGGATTCTACATCGACGAGAAAGACGTGGCCGCCAACGCCTTCCTCGCCAACCACCCCGGCGACCGCTACTCGTCGATGCAGCGCACGGGACTGACCTTCGACGGGGCGAACGCAACGTGGCTCGGACAGAAGAAGCCAGACCGAGAGGACGGAATTCTCACGGCGGCAGAGCTGTCCACCCTCGACCTGGGGCGCGCGCAGCTCGTCACCCTCTCGGCCTGCGAGACGGCCCTTGGCGACTACAGCACGGAGGGAGTCTACGGACTGCAGCGAGGATTCAAGGAGGCCGGGGCAAGGACTCTCATACTATCACTGTGGAACGTGAGCGACAAGGCAACGTCGCTCTTCATGCAGGACTTCTACAGCCGCTGGCTCGCCGGCATGTCAAAGCACGACGCTTTCACCCAGGCAGTGACGCAGCTAAGGGCGACACACCCCGACCCATTCTTCTGGGCGGCATTCGTAATGCTCGACCCCGAGTGAGAGGAAACATCAAAACTGATGGCAAACTAATTTTTAAATGAGGATACTGACCATACTTTTGGCAATTATCACGGCGCACGCCACATCCGCAAAAATTACGGACGGCATGGCCGACAGCCTCATTTATGAGGCCTCTGAAGCCGTGTCCTCGCTCTCAAATGACAGCCTCACCACAAGCCGCCTGCAGGCCGCCGCGCCTCTGTCGCCCGCCATCGCCCGGTACGCCGGCATAAGGGCGGCAAACAGACTGGACACGGCCAACGCCGCAAAGACCGCCGCTGCCGAGGCTCTTGCGGACATCGCGCGGCGCTGCAGTCCGCGGACACGGGCACGGACGCTGTACAACCTGGCATGCACATATTATTCGATATATGACAAAAGGTGCCTTTCCACCATCGAAAAGGCCGTCAACGAGGCTGCAAAAGACCGTTCATCGGGAGCCGAAAGACGGCTTGTCCTCTACGAGCTGACACGACTCCACACGCTGCGCTACATCACCGAGGGCGAAAACCCCATGCGCTTCGCCGAGCTGTTCAGCCTGGAGAAGCGCGCGCTGCAATGCTACGAAAGTCAGCCCGACAGCCGCGACAAGGCCGAAGCGTACATGATGCTGGCGCAGATGAAGGCCTACACCGACTTTCCCGACGACTTCGCGCTGGCTCAGGACAGCATCCTGCTTGCCGACCCGGCCACCGACCCGGCGCAATACACCACCATCACGTCCATCGGACTGAGGACAAACAGCGACTGGCTTTACGCCCAAAGCGCAGCCATCTACCGCCGCATGCCGCGCAACGGGCATCCCGACTTCGCCACGCCGATGATGAACTACCTGATGTCGCGCACCGGAAAGGACGACGGGCAGCAACTCGTAACATCCGCCGATAGCATAGTAGCCCTTACCGAAAGCGCCCTGCCGACCGGACATCCGGCCATAGCCGACACGAAGGCACTGCGCGACTACATAGCCGCCGTCAACGGACAGCCCATGAAATTCACGCACGAATACGCCGACATGGCCGCCGCCTGCCGCGCGTTCTACGGCGAGGAAACGCCCGGATACCTCTCGTCGCTGTTCATGATGACGGTCAACATGGCCTTCGCAGACGGCGGAAACGCTCTGCCGCAGGCGTTCAATGGCATGGAGAAAGAATACTCAGAACTGGCAATTAAGGTGTTTGCAGACGACCCGGGGCAGTATGTCGCCAACTCGCTCGACCTGATCTACGCTTACGAGACATACGACAAGGACACGTTCATGGCCAAGCTCGCACACCTCACGGACATCGCCCTGCAGCCCGGCACGCGGCCTTCGTGGAGACTCGTGGCGGCCTGCAACAGCATGTCACAGCTGCAATACAATTATTCCGGAAGCCACAACGCCATAAAACTCCTGAACCGCTCGCTCCGCTTCATCGACCAACTGGCAGATGAAAGCAAGCCGGCAGTGAGGGCCGTGACGCAATATTCGCTGGCATCATGCATGGAAGTGTCTGGCAAATCAAGCGAAGAAATAGCCCGGCAGTATGAGAAAGCAATACAGGATTACGCCGGAACAAAGCTCAACCCCACCATGCTGATGCTCGAATACAGCAAGCATCTCAACGCAATGCAGAAATACGGAGAAGCGAAAAAGCTGCTCGGCTCGCTGCTGGAAATCGTCGGCAAAAGCGAAATTCCGGCTGACAAGGCCTACGTGACGCTGTGGCTGGGACAGGTGACGCTCAACTCGGGCAGCTACAGCGAGGACAGCCTGCGATCCCTGTTTGAGCAAGGTGCGGCGGTATTCATGGCCGACAACATCGAGGCCAACAGCGAGACATTGAACGGATACATATATCTTTCAAGCTATTACAAGCATATCAACCGTGACGACCTTGCACTGAAAGCCGTTGAAAAGGGCTGGAACACGGCAAAAGAGATATGCCAGCTTGCAGACTTCAGCAGGTACAACCTGTTTGACGAGCTTTTCAGCACATACATGTTCCTCAACCGGCAAACCGACGCCGAACTGCTTAACGAACAGGAAATAACGGCATTTGAGTCGGCAGGACTGCAGGTATCATTACAATATCTTGAAATGCTATGGAACAGATATCTCATCTTCAACTGGCGCACTCCCGACGATGAGGACAAGACACTGACAACCATCTTGCCCGCAATAAACGTGCTCCTGCAGGTGTATGAGGCATCGGGAGGATCGATAGATGTGATTTACAAGCATGGAATAAGGATACTTGCAACAGCCGTTGACTTTGTCTCTAAAGTCAAGAAAAGCATTGACGACAAAATGGCCGATACCGGAATGACCTATGAGACAGCAGGCGAACACCAAAAATACATCGACAAAGAAAACGAATCGGTAGACATAATAGAAAAGCGGATAATACCTATACTGCTCGAACTGGAAAAAGGTTTCCCCTTATACAGCAAACCTTATGACTACAGGATGAATCCGCAATACCTGCAACTGATAAAAGCCCTGATGCAATGGTACTCTTTCGTACACGGCGACACGGAGCGCGAACTGCACTACATGGAACGCATAGCCGAGGCATACGACGCCCTTGGAACGCCATGGAAGAGCGACAGGATAATGACAGACTTCTACGCCAACCGCGACGATTACAAAAACACATACAAGTACAACACGCGGTGCTACAAGCAAATTGGCCGGTTCTCCAGCTTAGAGCAGATGCATATAGGCTTTATTCAAGCTACATCCACAAGCATTCTCAGCCTTGACGACGAAGCCGTGGAGGCCGCTCTGGCGCAAGCCCGAAGGCTGAAGGAATACATACTGGGCAACTTCGACTACATGGCTTCCAACGAACGGGAGCAGTTCCTGAGCACTTACAGGAACTCAAGCACCTTCATCAACGCCATGATGGGCCGGCGTTCCGAGACTCTCTCAGGCCCGGCATACGACGCGGCGCTCTTCGACAAGGGTCTGCTTTTGCACTCGTGGGAACGGCTGAAACGCTCAATCATGCGCTCGGGAGACAGCAGCATCATCGCAAAGCTTGACACTCTGGACATGCTCAAGAAGCAGAAAAGCGCGATGGAAACCAACTTCATGGACTCGCTGCAAAATATGCGGCACGCCAAGATGCAGACGGCCATAGACCGACTGGAGAAGGAACTGGCGTGGCGCACGGCCAAGTTCCGATCAGACACGATGCGCGTGGCTACGTGGCAGGAAGTGCAGGCAAGGCTCGGTGACGGCGAGGCGGCCATAGAGTTCATTCAGACAGACAGCGTGTTGGCGGCTCTCGTGCTGCGAAAGGGATACGAAACGCCAAGATACGTGAGGCTCGGCAACGCCATGGATTGCTACAACATTCTGAACAGCGTGGCAGACATGCCGGCGCAGACAAAGGCAAGACGGCTCTACACTTACGGCAGATCGCGACTTTATGAGATGCTTTGGAAACCCATGGAAGAATGTTTGCAGGGTGTAAAGACGGTGTATTACTCGCCCACGGCGTTCCTGCACCGCGTTGCCTTCGCCGCCATACCGGTCAGCAGGGACACACGACTCATTGACCGCTACGACCTGCGATACCTATCAACAACGGCTCAGCTGCTGCGCGGAAGACAGCCCATGAAGGCGCAATCGGCCGCTGTTTTCGGAGGAATGTATTACAGTCCGGAGCACGCCTTCCTTGCCGAGGGAGGACAGAAGGCAGAATACCGCGCAGCAATGGAGGAGACTTTCCCATATCTTGAGGAGACACGCGCAGAGGCGGACACCATATCTCGCGACATGAAAAACGAGGGACTGCAAATAAAAAGGTATGTCGCCGAGAACGCTACGGAACCTAACTTCTACGCGCTCGACGGACAGAGCACGGACATAATACACCTGGCCACCCACGGGTTCTACATCGACGAGAAAGACGTGGCCGCCAACGCCTTCCTCGCCAACCACCCCGGCGACCGCTACTCGTCGATGCAGCGCACGGGACTGACCTTCGACGGGGCGAACGCAACGTGGCTCGGACAGAAGAAGCCAGACCGAGAGGACGGAATTCTCACGGCGGCAGAGCTGTCCACCCTCGACCTGGGGCGCGCGCAGCTCGTCACCCTCTCGGCCTGCGAGACGGCCCTTGGCGACTACAGCACGGAGGGAGTCTACGGCCTGCAGCGCGGTTTCAAGGAGGCCGGGGCAAGGACTCTCATCCTATCACTGTGGAACGTAAGCGACAGGGCTACGTCGCTATTCATGCAGGACTTCTACAGTCGCTGGCTCGCCGGTGCGTCAAAGCACGACGCATTCACCCAGGCAGTGGCGCAGCTCAGGGCGACACACCCCGACCCATTCTTCTGGGCGGCGTTCGTGATGCTCGACCCGGAATGACAGAAAACATCAGGCAAATAAACAAACATCAACAAATATGAGAACGATTATCATCTTTTTGGCCGTCATGCTGGCGCAAACGGCGGCATACGGGCAGGCCGACGACCTGCTCGACCGGGCCGCGCAGGCGTGCCTTTCGATAAGGCAGGCGGTGGCTGAACGCTCGGCCGACAACGTGATGCTGGGCATGGAGAAGCTGGAGGAACTGCCCTTCAGCAACCTTACGCTGACCGACGTGGACACCGGCGGCGAGGCCTCGCTGCGCGGACACCTGCAGTATGACACGCAATACCTGGACAGCCTTCTGTTATGCGACATGGACATGAGCCTTATCCAGGTAGACGGACCCTTCGTGCTGCGCAACCAAAAGGCCAAGATTCTGTACACCCACAGGGCCGTGAAGGCGCAGTCTGCCGTGACATACTCCATCCGCGCACAGGGCAGGCAGAGCCTCGTGGTGGTGAGCGAGAACGGACGGACGCTCAACCTACATGTAAACGACAAGGCCAACGGCCGCAAGCTCTCTGACGCTTCGCCCGGGGGCAAGGAGCTGTGCCGCCTGGACTGGACGGTGGAAAAGCCCTCGACGATTGACATAACGATAGAAAACAAGGCACAGACGGACACCAGTTTCATCATAATATCAAACTAAACGCCATGCGCCGGACCATCATCACACTGCTTCTCGCCGCCGTTTGCACCGCATCGGGGGCGCAGACGGCCACGCTGCTGCTAAGGGCCGACTCGCTGGCACGCGCCGGACTGCATGCCGAGGCGCTGCCCGTATACGCCCGGGTGACGGCCATGCTCGACTCCGCCGGCACCAGAACATCGCGCTCGATAAGGCTGAGGGTGCTCGCGGGCATGGCCTCGTGCCACCAGGCCACGGGCGACTACCGCGACGCCCTGGCCGACTACACGACCATGCGCGACGCCAAGCTGCTCGATGTGCGCGGCCTGCTGAACATGAGCAACGTGTGCCTCGCGCTCGGACTGTACACCGACGTGGTAGACATGCTCGAACCTATTGACGCCGGGCGGTGGCAGCACGTGCGCCTGCTAAACCTCGCATCGGCCTACGCCTACCTGAAGCGAACCGACGACGCGCTGCGGCTGATAAGCCAGACAACGACCGACGGCCTGCCGACAGACGTGAAGGCCACGACCGAGGCCAACCGGGGATTCATCCTCATGTCCACAGGCAGAAGCCAAGAGGCCGCACGTGCGCTGGCCGAAGCGGCGCACATGACCGCCGACGGGCGCACGCGCTGCATCATAACGGCCAACCTGGCACTGGCCGAGAGCGCATGCGGACGGCACGCCGACGCCCTGGCGCACATCGACTCGTGCCTGGCATGGCAGGCCGAAAACATAGGCAAGAGCCATCCCGACTACGCCATAAGCGTGCGCAAGCGTGCCGAGATACTGCTGGCAGCCGGCATGCGTGCCGACGCCGCGGCCAGTTTCAAAGAATACCTGGAGCTGACGCGCGTGGAAGTAATACGCTCGTTCGCCATGCTTACGGCCAAGCAGCGGCAAGACTTCTGGTTCAGCCGGCAACCGCTCGTGGCCGAATGCTACGAGACGGGAGCCGAAGACCCCGGCATGGCATACGACGCGGCGCTGCTGTCGAAAAGCATACTGATGCAGGCCGACGCCGACATACGCCAGGCAGCGCGGCGCGACACGGCCACCACGCGCCTCTACAACGGCATGGAACGCCTGCGCCGCAAGGCCGCAAGCGGAACGACAACGCCGCATGAGGCCGACTCGCTCAACGCCGAGGCCGACAGGCTGGAACGCCAACTGATGGCGGCACTGGAGGAATACGGCGAGATGATGGCCGGGACAAACGCCACATGGCGCGACGTGGCGGCAATGCTGAAACGCGGCGAGGCCGCCGTGGAGTTCGTAAGATATGGCCGCGCAGCAGACAAGCGATATGCCGCCATAGTGCTCAAGGCCGGTGCGAAGCCCGTGTTCACCCCCCTGTGGAGCGAAGACAGCCTGAAAGCCTGCAAGCTGGAAAACGGCATGACGCTCGGCCAGGCCATAGCGTCGACACGCCCCCAGGACAAGAACGCCATATACGCCGACAGCACGCTGACGGACAAACTACTATCACAAATATACAAGCTGACGGCCCGGTGCAGCCGCATATACTTCGCGCCCGACGGCATGCTGCACCTGCTGGCCATGGAGAACATGGACGGAGCGCCCGGCGGAGGCGACAGGATGTGCCGCCTCACGTCGACGCGCGAACTGCTGCGCACGGACAACCGGAGCGGCCAAGGCGCGCTGCTCGTAGGCGGACTGAGCTATGACGACTGCGACGCAACGCCCTACCCCACCAACGCAAGTCCCGACCGCACGGCCGCCACCACGCTCTCGCGGCTGCAGCTGCCGCCTGCCGCGCAGGGCGGATACCGCTACCTGCCGTCGACGGCCACCGAGGTGGACACCATAGCGGCGATAATAAGAAAAACGTGGAAAAACACAAGGACAGAACGCCTAAAGGGAACCGACGGCACGGAGACGGCCTTCAAGCGCATGATTGACGGCAAACGGCTCGTCCATTTAGCCTCTCACGGCTTCTGTTTCGCCGCAAACGGCGAGACCGAGCCGCTGGCCTACTGCCGCGACAGCCTGCGAGAGGACGAGACGATGACACGCAGCGGCGTGATACTGGCAGGCGCGAACCGCATGGTGAGACCGCAGTTCGGCGGCTGCGACGACGGCGTGATGCTCTCGTCAGAGTTCGCCACGGCACGCCTGTCGCAGGCCGAGATGGTGGTGATGTCGGCCTGCCAGACCGGACTGGGTCCGGTAACGCCCGAAGGAGTGTTCGGCCTGCAGCGCGGACTGAAGAAGGCCGGAGCCGGAGCCATGGTGGTAAGCCTGTGGAACGTTGACGACCGCGCATCCCTGCTGTTCATGGCAAGCCTCTACCGACACATGGCCGACGGCCTCTCCACGGCCCAAGCCATGGCCAAGGCGCGCCGCGACGTAAGGCAACACACGGTAAGCGTGACCGTGGAAACCGACGAGGACGACACCTCGAAGCCGCAAGTGCGCCGCCTCGGCCGCTGGGTGTGGCCCAAAAAGACGGCCGTGAAGACCCTGCGTCCGTATGCCGACGCACGCTACTGGGCGGCATTCATCATGATTGACGGTAAATGAATAAGAAGCAAGGAGGAAAGGAGCAAGGAAAAAAGTATCCTTACTTCTTTCCTTCTTGCTTCTTATTTTAACGTAAGTTAGGCATAAGGAATCATCTTTCCAATTATATAAATTCTTACCGCTTTGTTTTTCTGCCGCTCAGTGGCAAGTCGTCATTCCGCTGAAAAGCGGAATCCAGTGTTTACCACCAAGATTGTTTTCCTTCTGGATTTTTTCTGGATTCCGCTTTTTAGCGGAATGACGACTTACCACCGACTTGCAAAAAACAGACAAGTATGGCATTCCTGTTATGCCGAACTCATGTTATTTCATTAGAAATTCACTCCGAAATTGAGCGAGAGGCAGCCGTTGTGCGACGTGTCGAACGTGTCGTGGCAGATGTTTGACAGGCCGATGTCGTAAGACAGGTCCATGTAGAACAGGTCGTAGCCCACTCCGCAGCCCAGGCGCAGGCCTCCGTCGAAACGCTTGAAGTTGTTGTCAGAGAACGACTTTTGTGTCTTGCGCTCCTCAAAGTTCTTTATCCTGCCGCTTATGCCGTAGGCCAGGTATCCGCCGAAGAACGGCTGCAGGGTGAAGTGGCGGTCAATCGGATAGATGTATTTCACGACGACGGGCAGCTCGATGTAGTTCAGGTCGTAAGTCATCTTCTTGCCGCTGTCGAGCCGCTTGCGTCCGCCCTTCTCGGTGTATTGCAGTCCGGCCTCGAGATAAAGGGGCACGCTCTGCGACAGAGGCAGGCCAACCAGCGCGCCTACGGAGAGTCCCGTCTGCCACTTTCCGCCGTCGAGCCGAGGGTCGTCAGAGTTAACGAACGAGAATGCCGGGCCTATCCTGAAGCCGTAATACATGTTGCCGGTGCCCAGTCCGCTGTCGTGACGGCCGTAGTCCAGCCGCCCCGTGTCATAGTTGTAATACCTGCTATAGCGGTAGTCTTGCGCCTCGGCCGGAGCCAACAGGGCTGCCACGGCCAGCGTGATGATGATGAGTCGTTTCATTGTCCTTATTTCTTTAATTCATAATTTATAATTTGGCTTAGGCTTATCAGGCTTATTTGGCTCATCAGGCCTGACAAACCAAATGGGCCTGATAGGCCTTATGAGCCTAATAGTAAGTCTGATGAGCCTAATAGTAAGCCTTATGAGCCTAATAGTAAGCCTTATGAGCCTGGCTGGCCGCGAACTGGTAAACCACTATCCCGGCAGTGACCGAGACGTTGAGCGAGTGCTTCGTGCCGTATTGGGGGATCTCCAGGCAGCCGTCGCAGGCGTCCACCACGGCCTGGGCCACGCCTTTCACCTCGTTGCCCAGCACCACGGCGTACTCGCGTCCAGGCTCGGGGCGGAAGTCGCCGAGCATCGTGCTGCCCTCGCACTGCTCCACGGCCATCACCGTTACGCCCCTGGACTTCAGCTCGCTGACGGCCTCCAGCGCCGACGGCAGGTGTCTCCAGGCCACGCTGTCCTCCGCCCCGAGGGCCGTCTTGTGTATCTCGGGATGGGGCGGAGCGGCCGTTATGCCGCACAACAGGACTTCCTTCACGCGGAAAGCGTCGCACGAACGCAGCACCGAACCCACGTTGTACATGCTCCTTACGTCGTCGAGCACAACGGTGAGCGGTGTCTTCTCGGCCGCCTTGAACTCTTCCACGCTCAGGCGGCCCATCTCTGTTACCTTCAGTTTGCGCACTCTTTGAAAATTAATAGTTAAGAATTAAGAGTTTGGAGAATTAAGAATTAAGAGTTAAGAGTTAAGAATTAAGAAAAATACCTTAGCAGGCCTATCATTGGCAAAGCATTTTTTCTTAACTCTTAACTCTTAATTCTTAATTCTATAAGCCTCCGCGTAGATCTTTATCTGCTTGAGCATGGCCAGCAGGCCGTTCGAGCGTGTGGGCGAAAGGTGGTCCTTGAGGCCTATGCGCTCGATGAAATACAGGTCGGCCGAGGCTATCTCCTCGGGCGTGTGTCCGCTGAGCACGCGTATCAGGAGGGCGATGATGCCCTTCACTATGAGCGCGTCGCTCTCGGCGGTGAAGCATAGCAGACCGTCCTTCATGTCGGCCTGGAGCCACACGCGGCTCTGGCAGCCGTCTATGAGGTTGTCATCGGTCTTGTATTTCGCGTCGAGCGGCTCAAGCTCGTTGCCCAAGTCGATGAGCAGCTGGTACTTGTCCATCCAGTCGGTGAGGTCGGAAAACTCCTCTATCACCTCGTCTTGTGCTTCGTTGATTGTCATAGTCGTTCCTTTCTTAATCCTTTACTACTTTCTCTATCTTGAACAGCTTGTCGCTGGGCCTCACCTTGGCCGGCACCTTGAAGGCAACGCGGGTGCCCTTGCGGGCGGTCTTGACGGATGACGTGTCGTCGTGAATCTCGTCGACGGTGACGTACATCACGCCCGTGGTCGGCCCGGTTACGAGCATCTTGTCGCCCACGGAGAACTCGGCGGCCTCGCATGTGAACTCGGCCACTCCCAGCTTGGAGAAGTATTTTACGCCGCGGCCGACGTACACCTTGCGCTCCGTCGCGGCCGAGCCGTAGTTCTTGTTCCACTCGCCGAGCAGCTGACCCTGGTAGTATCCGTCCCAGAAGCCGCGGTTGAAGACGGTCGCCAAGCGCTCGTCCCAGCGGTCTTTCTTCTCTTCGGTGAACGTGCCGTCGAGCACGGAGGCTATGGCTTCCTTGTAGCACTGCACCACGGTGTACACGTACTCGGGTCCCCTGGCCCTGCCCTCTATCTTGAACACCCTTACGCCCGAGCGCATCATGCGGTCGATGAAGCGCACGGTCTTCAGGTCCTTGGGACTCATAATATATTTGTTGTCTATCTCAAGCTGGGTGCCCGTGTCGGCGTCGGTAACAATGTAAGACCGGCGGCACAGCTGCATGCACTCGCCGCGGTTGGCCGAGCGGCCGGCGTTGTCGAGGCTGAGGTAGCACTTTCCGCTGACGGCCATGCACAGCGCGCCGTGGCAGAACATCTCTATCCTCACTCTCTCGCCCGACGGGCCGCATATGTCCTGCTCCTCTATCTGGCGGTGTATGGCGGCCACCTGGTCAAGGCTCAGCTCGCGCGCCAGCACGGCCACGTCGGCAAACCGGGCGTAGAACTTCAGCGCCTCGATGTTGCTTATGTTGAGCTGAGTGGACAGGTGCACCTCCATGCCCACGCTGCGGCAGTACGTTATCACGGCCATGTCTGACGCTATCACGGCCGAAATGCCGGCCTCCCTGGCAGCGTCTATTATAGTGTGCATGTCACTGATGTCGCCGTCGTATATTATGGTGTTCACCGTCAGGTAAGTCTTTATCCCCACGGCGGCGCACGTGGCGGCTATGTCGCGCAGGTCGTCCACGGTGAACGTGTTGGCCGAGTGCGCCCTCATGTTGAGCCGCCCTATGCCGAAGTACACCGAGCCGGCCCCGGCCTGTATGGCCGCCTGCAGGCTCTCGCGGCTGCCCACGGGCGCCATTATCTCGAAATCGTCAGTCTTGGCGTTCATCTGTATTTGCTATGTGTATGATTCATACCTATCCGTGCAAAGTTACGGCAAGGCCGCCGAACTACAAAATAAAAATGTGAAAAACTACAATATGCGGCCTTACGGAGCGCGAAAGACGGCAAACGGGACGGCGAAAGGCCACATTCCGCACGGCGGAAGGCCGCATTCCGCCGAGTGTGGAAAACTCTGTGGAAAACCGTGTGGAAAACAGCAGCGATGTCAACAGCCCACCGGTCACCGGCCGGCAGCAGGTGGATATCCACAAGGTTACGACAAGAAAATAAGCAAGTTTTACACGGTTTCATGGCAGAAAAATATATAAACTTATTAAATTTGCAACAGAATACACATCTGTTGACAACCGGCCTTAACACCTGACAGACAGAGAGTAACAATAAGACACCGCCGTTGAAAACATACACGCATACGTTGACAACCGAAAAAGCAAGAAAACGGAGCGTAAGTTTTGCACAAATCCACGGCATATCATAACAACTCATTCTGTTTTTTCTAAAAAAAGAGAAAAAAAGAAGATTATAAAATGGTTGTGGATAACGGCCTATTTGGCCTATTGGGCCTATCAGGCTCATTGGGCCTGATAAGCCAAATAAGCCAAATAGGCGCCACTATAAAACAACAATAAATCAACAAGGCAATGAACAACAAAGAACTGCATCAGGAGATACGCCGCCTCTGCGCGGAGAAGAACGCCGTCATAATGGCGCACTACTACACCCGGCCCGAGATACAGGACGCGGCCGACTTCATAGGCGACTCGCTCGCACTGGCGCGCAAGGCCGCCGAGACGGAGGCGCGCGTGATAGTGATGTGCGGAGTACACTTCATGGCCGAGACGTGCAAGCTGCTTTGCCCCGGCAAGACGGTGCTCTGCCCCGACCCCCAGGCCGGCTGCTCGCTGGCCGACTCGTGCCCGGCAGCTGAGCTTGAGAAGTTCAAGTGGGAGCACCCGGGCCACACCGTGGTGAGCTATGTCAACACCACCGCCGCCGTGAAGGCACTGACAGACATCGTCGTCACCAGCGGCAACGCCGAGAAGATAATACGCCGCCTGCCCGAGGACGAGAAGATAATCTTCGGCCCCGACAAGAACCTGGGCCGATACATCAACGAAGCCACGGGCCGCCACATGCTGCTGTGGCAGGGCGGATGCCACGTTCACGCGCGCTTCAAGGCGCAGGCCATAGAGCGGCTGAAGGCGCAGCACCCCGGGGCCGTGGTGATGGCACACCTTGAATGCAGCGAGGAAGTGCTCGCCCTGGCCGACGTGAAAGGCTCCACGGCCGTCATGCTGAAATACGCCCAGGAGCACCCCGCGGAGACATACATCGTGGCCACCGAGGCCGGCATTCTGCACGAGATGCGCAAAAAGTGCCCGGAGACTGAGTTCATACCCGTGCCGCCAGAAGGCGCGGACGAGGGCTGCAACGAGTGCGAATACATGCGCATGAACACTCTGGAGAAGCTCTACCGGTGCCTGTGCGACGAAAGCCCGGCCATCGAAGTGCCCGAGGACATCGCCCGAGAGGCCGTAAAGCCCATCAAGAGAATGCTGGAACTTTCGTAATGCATAATTCACAATTCATAATTCATAATTCATAATGCATAATTAGTAATAGATGAAAAAGATTCTTTCAAGCCTGCTGCTTATTTGCGGCCTTTGCTTCGCTCAGGCGGCGCGTGCACAGTACACCGAGTTCCGTCCCGGACAGGTGTGGAACGACACCGACGGCAACCCCATCAACGCCCATGGAGGCGGACTGCTCTATCATGAGGGCACATATTACTGGTATGGCGAGTACAAGAAGGGCAAGACCGTGCTTCTGGCCGAGACCGGATGGGAGTGCTACCGCACCGACGTTACCGGCGTAAGCTGCTATTCGTCGAAAGACCTGATGAACTGGAAGTTCGAGGGCATAGTCCTTCCGGCCGTCAAGGACGACCCAAAGCACGACCTGCACCCCTCGAAAGTGCTGGAGCGCCCAAAGGTGATATACAACAAGAAGACCGGGAAGTTCGTCATGTGGGCTCATGTTGAGAGCGCCGACTACAGCAAGGCGTGCGCCGGAGTGGCCGTTTCAGACTCTCCCACGGGGCCGTTCGAGTATCTGGGCAGCTTCCGTCCCAACGGGGCGATGAGCCGCGACCAGACAGTCTTCGTCGATGACGACGGACGGGCTTACCACATCTTCTCGTCTGAAGAGAACGCCACGCTGCACATCAGCCTGCTGACCGACGACTACCTGAAGCCTTCAGGACGCTTTACGCGCAACTTCATCAACAAGAGCCGCGAGGCGCCCGCAGTGTTCAAGCACGACGGAAAGTACTACATGATTTCGTCGGGATGCACCGGATGGGATCCCAACCAGGCCGAAATAGCCGTTGCCGACTCGATGATGGGCGAATGGAAGGTGATAGGCAATCCGTGCACGGGCAAGGACGCCGACAAGACTTTCTACGGGCAGAGCACCTACGTGCAGCCCGTCATAGGCAAGAAGAACGTATATATAGCCATGTTCGACTGCTGGAACAAAACCGACCTGGAGCGTTCGCTTTACATCTGGCTTCCGGTAATCATCGAGAACGGCAGGATTACCATTCCGTGGCGCGACTCATGGAACTTAAATGATTAAGAAAACATGCTTCACCGGTTATATGCGCAAGAGTGTTTTAATTAATTCTTAAAAATTACGTGAGTCCGGCATAACAGGGATGTCACACCTGTGAGTTTTCTGCAAGTCGGTGTCATATCGTCATTCCGCTGAAAAGCGGAATCCAGTGTTTACCGCCAGGATGGTGTGCCGTCAGGATGTTTTCTGGATTCCGCTTTTCAGCGGAATGACGACTTGCCACTGAGCGGCAGAAAAGCACAGCGGTAAGAAATTATATAATTGGAAAGATGATTCCTTATGCCGAACTTACGTAATAATTAAGAAAACACTCTTTTGCCTATAACCGGCGAAGCATGTTTTCTTGATTCTTAACTCTTAATTCTGAAGTTAAAGAGAATGAGGATTCTGTTGCTTGGCGAGGCGAGCCGTGTTCACAGCACGCTGAGGGACGCGTTGGCGGCTCTCGGCCACGACGTAGTGCTCATGTCGGGCGGCAACGGGCGCAACGACTGTCCGCGCGATGTCGACCTCAGCCGCGACATGAGCCGGGGGAAGACGGGCGGACTGAGGGTGCTGCTGACTCTCTTGCGCCATCTGCCTTGCCTCGTGGGCAACGACGTGGTGCAGATACACAACTATCAGTTCGTGCCCCTGGGCATGTTCTGGAACAGGCTTCTCATAAGTTTCCTAAAGACATTCAACCGCCGTCTGGTGAAGGGATGCTACGGCGACGACCCGTTGGTGCTCGAGATGCAGCTAAAGGGCGTGCCGCGGTATTCTGACATGTACTGGAACGGAAAGCGGCGCAACGCGTGCGAGAACCGCGAAAGGCTCGCCGAGCAGCGCCTCGGCGAGTGTGTGGCGTGCTGGCGCAAGGCCACGCGCATGGCCGACGTGCTCGTGCCGTGCCTTTACGAGTACTGGCTGGCCTACAGCAATTTGTTTTCCGGAAGCAAGCTTCATTATTTGCCGCTGCCCGTCAGGATTCCGTCCGACGTCAGGATAAAGGGAACGGGCGGAAGCATAAAGGTGCTTGTGGGCGTGCAGAGCCGCCGCGACTACATGAAGGGTGCGCGCCTGATAGGCAGGATGGTGGAGGAAGCGGCGCGGCGCAACCCCGGGCGGCTAGACGTGAAGTATGTCGAGGACGTGCCTTACGGCGAGTATTGCGGCATGCTGGCCGGTGCCGACGTGCTGGTGGACCAGCTGTACAGCTTCAGCCCGTCGATGAACTCGCTCGAGGCCATGGCACGCGGCACGGTGGTCATTGGCGGCGGCGAGGAGGAGTATTATGACTTCATTGGCGAGCGCGAGTTAAGGCCGATAGTAAACGTAAGCCCCGAACGGTCGTTTGAGCAGAACGTCAAGGCCATAGAGGACGCTCTTGTGCCCGAAGGCGGCGTTGCAAGGCTGTCGCGCCAGAGCGTGGAGTTCGTAAGGAAACACCACGACAGCCTTGTCGTGGCCAGGCAGTATGCCGGTGTTTATTGTGAAGTGATTGAAACCTGACGTTTAATAGCTATGTCGTGCAGACGTCTTTTATCAGCGCGTCCCACTTTTCCATTGTTTCCTTGAACGAGAAGCGGCGTGCCTGGCGGCGTGCTTCTTCGCCGTAGAGCCTTCTCAGTTTTTCGTCAGACATTGTTTTTCCAAGCGCCTTTACGAGTGTTTCCTCGTCGCCTTGCGCCACGATGAGACCCGTCATTCCGTCCGTTACGATGCTCCGTGCGCCGTGCGTGAAGTCGGTGGCTACCGCTGGCAGGCCCGCCGCCTGTGCCTCGAGCAGCGCCATTGAGAAGCCCTCGTAGCGCGACGTGGCCACGGCCAGGCTGTATTCGTGGTATTTTTCAGCCATGTTCTCGGTGCGCCCCCTGAGCGTTATGGCGCCGTCAGCTCCCTCGTCTGTTATCTGCCGCTGCAGTTCTTCGCGCAGCGAGCCTTCGCCCCAGATGTCAAGATGCCATCCGGGATGTGCCTTCACGGCTTTTTTCCAGCAGCGTATCAGGATGTCGAAGCCCTTCACGTGCTCCAGCCTTCCTACGGCCACGGCGCGGCGCACGGCGTAGTTTACGGGGCGTTGCGGCGCGGGTTTTGTGAAGTTTGGCATCACTTCCACCCTTCTTGCGTGCCTGAACTCGCGTGCGTCGCCGTCGGTGAGGCACACCACTGCGTCGGCCTTGCGCTCCATGGGGCGGAAAAACGAGTGGTAGGGGGTGAAACGCCGCGGCGTGTGCGACTCGTATATGCGCCTCGCCTTGCCATTGTACAGGGGCAGCAGGAGCGCCCCGAGGCTCATGGTGAAGAACACCACGTCGGGCCTTATGTCGGCCATTGCCGCGTTGAAGCGCCTTGCGGCGAGGGCGAGTGTGCGCGTCCTGGAGAGCGCCTTGGCCGCCGGGTTGCGGCTCTTGCTTGCGAACGGCACGCCGAGGCTCAGCAGCCTGGCGCGGCGCAGGGCGTAGGCCGGCGGCCTGTCGTCATGATAGACGCTGACCACCGTCACCTCGTGGCCGTAGGCAGAGGCCAGCGCGTCGGCCTTGTCGGCCACCATGCGCTCCGCCCCGCCCTTCATGCTGAAGTCTTCGATGAGGTAGACTATTTTCATTTTCTTGCTATTTTGAACAGCCGGCAGGCCGTTTTCAGGCCCAGCAGGTTGAGCGCCAGCGCCTTCAGCAGCGGCTTGGTGCCGTGGTATCGGCGGCTTACGGCCACGCGCTGTCCTTCAAGCGTCAGGCGGCCCGTGGCCCGGTAGGCGTGCAACTGGGCCGTGAACATGTCAAGGTAAAGTCCGTGCCAGCGTCTTTCGTGTGTGTCTATGTCCAGTTTTCTTACAGTCTCGATCTGCGCCTCGAGCAGCTCCGTCAGTCCGCCCGAGCGCGAGCGGGCCGTTATTCCGCCGCCGTTCCAGTGGTACAGGTACATGCCGCGGCCGGTGGTGGCTATGCGCGGCCTCTTCGTGAGCAGCAGGCCTGTGGCGATCACGTCCTCGAACCTGCGCCCTACGGGGAACCTCACGCCGCCGAACAGCCCGCGCCTGTACACCTTGTTGCACGCCCAGCAGTGGCTGAAGCCCTTTTCGGCCAGCCAGTCAAGGGCGTCGGCGTAGTCTCTGCGGCCGGGGTTGAACACGTGGCAGTCGGCCCGTCCCGGCCGCTCTGTCACCGGATATTCAATCATGTCATACTCTGGGTGCTCCCTGGCCAGGGCCATCACGGCCGAGAGCGTGCCCGGCGCAAGCTCGTCGTCGCCGTCCACGAAGGCAAGGTATTCGCCCCGTGCGCGGTCGAGCCCGTGGTTGCGCGCCGACGAAAGGCCGCCGTTGGCCTTGTGAAAGACGGCCAAACGCGCGTCGGTTTGCGCCAAACGGTCAGCCAAAAGGCCGCTTCCGTCGGTGGAGCCGTCGTCGACGAGCAGCAGCTCGAAGTCGCCGAAGTCCTGCCCCAGGATGCTTTGCACGCATCTCTCGAGCGTTTCCGCCACGTTGTACACGGCCACGATGATGCTGAGTTTCATGTATGCAAAAATAGCTTTTTGAATTAAGAATTAAGAATCAAGAGTCAAGAAAATAGCTTTTTTTGAATTAAGAATTAACGTAAGTTCGGCATAACAGGGATGTCATGCTTGTCTGTTTTCTGCCGCTCGGTGTCAAGTCGTCATTCCGCTGAAAAGCGGAATCCAGTGTTTACTGCCAGGATGATGTGCCGTCAGGATGTTTTCTGGATTCCGCTTTTCAGCGGAACTGAAAGTCGCCGTTAAGGCAATGACGACTTGACACCGACTTGTAAAAAACGAAAGCATGACATCCCTGTTATGCCTGACTCACGTAAGAATTAAGAAAATTGCCGACAAAGCATTTTTCTTGACTCTTGATTCTTAATTCAAATAAAGCAATTTTCTTAACTCTACGTGAGTTCGGCATAAAGAATCATCTTTCCAATTATAGAATTTCTTACCGCTTTGCTTTTCTGCCACTCAGTGTCAAGCCGTCATTCCGCTGAAAAGCGGAATCCAGAAAGCAGCTATATGGCAAGCCGCCTTTGCACTATTTACTGGATTCCGCTTTTCAGCGGAATGACGACATGCCACCGACTTGCAAAAAACTGACAGGTGTGACATTCCTGTTATGCCGAATTCACGTTAACTCTTGATTCTTAACTCTTAATTCAAAAAAAGCTATTTTCTTGACTCTTGATTCTTAATTCTTAATTCAAAAAGCTATTTTTGCATACATGATAACCTGTCTGTCGATACTTATTCCCGTTTACAACGACTTGGCCGCGCCGCTGGTGGAAGCCCTGTGGAAGCAGGCCGAGGCCGTGGAGGGGCTGGAGTATGAGATTGTCGTGGCCGACGACGGCTCCTTTGACCCGTTGATCGTAAAGATGAACATGGAGACATGCCGCAATTTGGGGTGCCGCTACGTCAAGTGGAAGCACCACGTCTGCCGCGCGGCCATGCGCAACGACTTGGCGCGGCTGGGGCGTTACGACTGGCGGCTGATGGTGGACACGAGGGTGCGTCCGGTGCGCGACGACTTCATCCGCCGCTACCTGGAGAGCGGCGCGCGCGAAGGCGAGGTGGTGATTGGCGGCGTCGAGATTGACGGCGGAGCCGCCTCACGGCGGCTGTACAGGAGGAACCTGCGTTTCCGCTACGAGAAGCACGAGCAGCCGAAGCACAGCGCCGCCAAGAGGGCTGAACGGCCTTACGCGTCGTTCAGGGCCACCAACTTCTTCCATCACCGCTCGGTGCTGGAGCGCGTGCCGTATGACGAGGACATACTGACTTACGGGTATGAGGACGTGATGCTTGGCAAGGCCTTGCGTGAGGCCGGCATTCGCGTGGCGCACATAGACAACCCTGTGGCCTACATGTCGTTCGAGTGCAACCGGGATTATATTTACAAGGTGAACGAATCCATGTACACGCTCGCCCTATTGGCCCCGAAGCTGCGCGGATATTCGCCCTTGCTCGCCGCCTACGACCGTCTGCGCCGCTTCGGCGTCGTGACTCTGCTGAGCTATTGGCACGAGCTTTTCGGCCCGGCCGAGCGCTGGCTGCTGTGCCGCATGCCGTCGCTCACGCTGCTGAAGATGTATAAGCTGGGGCTGTTTGTTTCTTTGGTTGAAAAGGTGAGAAAGTGAAAAGGTGAAAGGGTGAAAAATTGAAAAGGTGAAAAAATAAGAATTTCTTTATTTAACCTTGCTTTTTCACCCTTTCACCCTTTCACCTTTTCACCTTTTATCAGTTTACTACCGCAATCTTGCACACGGTGCCCTTCTTGCCTGTTGACGTGGCCGTCTGCACCATATACACGCCCGAGGCCGCGCGGCGGCCGCTGCGGTCGCACCCGTCCCATGTGAACGTGCCGCCCTGGCTGCGGCCTTCGGCCACGAGAGAGCCGTTGGCCGTGGTTATCTTCACGTCGGCGTCGTAGGTCAGTCCGGTGACGGTTATCGGCCCGGTGTAGTCCGGGCGCACGGGGTTTGGGTACGCGTAGACGTTGTCCTTGGTCATTTTTTCGGCCGGTTCGGTGGCGTCGGCCATGTACGAGCACAGGCCCTTGTCAGTGCCGAAGAACACTTCGCCCGTGGCTCCGTCTATGGCTATGGACTCGATGCGGTCTGAGAGCAGCGGCGTTTCAGCTGCGGTGAAGTGGTGTATCTGCTCCGTGTTGTCGCGGCTTATCAGGTAGGCGCCGTTGTCCTGTGTGCCTATCCACTTGCGCCCTGCGCCGTCTATGGCGATGGCCGTTATTGGTGTGTTTTCAAGGAGATAGTCGCCCAGGTTGGTGCCGTCGTTGCGCGGCACTATGATTTGCGTGAACACGGGGTCGGGCGAGTCGGTTTCTTGCGCGTAGAGCACTATGGGGCCTATGTCGGTTCCCATCCAGATGTTGCCGTCGCGGTCTTCTGCCAGGCAGTGTATTCCGTTGGGCAGGGTGATGGCCGATCCGTTCTGGTTGTAGCGGGGGGTGAGCTTCATGGCGGTGTCGGTGGCCGGGTCGTAGCGCAGGATGGAGCCGTCGGAGTAGTTGCCGTTGGCGAACCACAGCGTTCCGCGGCTGTCGAACATTAGCGACGAGGCAGCCTGCAGGCTTACGCCGTTGTTCATGAACTCTTCCTTGTGGTGCGTGACGAACTCCCCTTCCTTGGTGTATTCAAGGAGCGAGCTGGCCGCCGTCTGGCAGTTGAATAGCCACAGCGAGCCTTTCTCGTCGTATGTCATGCTGTTTATCAGCACATAGTCGTTGCCAAGCTCGTGTCCGCCGCCGCCGGGCGGGTCGATGGCTCCCATGAGGGGGCTGTTGTCCTTGTTGAAGTATCTTGAGAGTTTCCAGTCGCGGAACTCGTACATGCCCGTCCTTCCGGCGGCGAAGAGGTGGTCGGGGTCGGCCGGGTCTGCGGCCACGCAGTTCACGTCCACGTAGCTGTATCCGGTCACCGTGTCGAGCCTTTCCTGGCATGTTAGCCACTCGTCGCCGTCGAGCGCCTGCACGGTGCCCGGCCTTGCGGCTTCGGCGTAGCCCGAGCGGAAGTATCCTCCGGCGGCGTATAGGCGGCCGTGCTGGTGGATAAGTTGGTTGAAGTAGTTGTTTTTCGGTCCGCCGGGGCTTAGTGTCTTCGCCTTGGCGAGCAGCTCAGGGTCAACGGTTTTGGTGCGTGGCGCGTATGGCGAGTGGTATGTCCAGGCCGATGGGTCCATGAGGTTGGCCGTGAGCGGTGCCGAGTAAGTGCCCCGTGTGCTTGAGGCGGCGTAGATGTTGGCGCCGTCGGTGTATGTGTAGTCCACGCGGAAGCCCAAGTTGTATGTCTCGGCCACTTCGGCGTCGGCCACGTTGATGTTGACTATTCCGAAGCCCGTTGAGAGGTATGCGTGCCGTCCGGCCGCGTCAACGGAGTATATTGTCTTGTCGGCCGTGGTGGAATGGTTCAGATAGTCGGGCAGGTTCACAATCCTGTTGTCGCGGCTTACGAGGTCGATGTTGCCGTCGTCGTAGACCGCCACGAGCCTTCCGGCCTCGCCGCACCATGCCATCATGGCTATGCCCGACGAGCTCAGTCCGTTGGTCTTGTCGAATGTGGTTACGCTGTTGTCTGTGGCGTTGTATGCGAAGAGGCCTCCCGAGGCCAGCACGAACATGGTGTTGCCGGCCTGCTGCACGTCGGTTATGTGGCTGTAGGCCAGGTGGTTGCGCCATGTGCCGATGCCTGCGGCGAGCGTCGTTGCGGCGACTGCCAGGAGTGTTGCCGTGAGCGTGATGACCTTGTGTGTTATGGCTGTCATTGGAATGCTGTTTGCATGAAAACGGCCCGGCTTTCGTTTTATTGCGCCTTGGCCTTTTCTTTCAGGTATTCGGCCAGCCTGGCCACGGCCCTGGCGCGGTGGGATATCCTGTTTTTCACTTCGCCGCCCATTTCGGCGAAAGTCTCCGTGTAGCCTTCGGGGCGGAATATGGGGTCGTATCCGAATCCTTCCGCGCCGTGCCGGCATGTGGTTATCTCGCCGTCCACTTTGCCTTCGAAAGTCACTGGCTGCGAGGCGTTTTCCAATATGAGGCAGATTACGGTGCGGAAGGCGGCCTTCCGGTCGGTGAAAGGCCGCATTTCGCAGAGCAGTTTGGCCATGTTGGCCTCGCTGTCGTGTCCGGCGCCTCCGGCGTAGCGTGCCGAGTAGACTCCGGGCGCGCCGCCGAGCGCGTCCACTTCGAGTCCGGTGTCGTCGGCGAAGCAGCTCATGTGGTACTTGTCGTAGATGTACTTGGCTTTCTGCAAGGCGTTGCCTTCCAGTGTGTCGGCCGTCTCGGGTATGTCGTCGTGGCAGCCTATGTCGCCGAGCGAGAGTATCTCTATGCCCGTGCCTGAGAGTATCTGGCGTATCTCCTCAAGCTTGTGGGCGTTGTTGGTGGCGAAAACTATCTTCATGTCTTTTTTATATTATTGGGCCTGTTAGGCTTATTAGGCCCAATAGGCCCAATGAGCCCAATGGGTCTGATACGCCGCAAGGGTATTGATTATTCATTTTTCATTTTTCATTCTTCATTCTTCATTCTTCATTTTTCATTCTTCATTTTTCATTCTTCATTTTTCATTCTTCATTTTTTTCGGCACTTTCACCTTTATCTGGTCGAAGCCCTCGCCGTAGACGCCGATGACCGAGCTTTGGCTGACGAAGGCGTTGGGGTCTATCGACTTGATGAGCCTGAATATCGTGAGGCTCTCGCGCCGCTTGGCCAGGAGGCAGACCACCTTTGTGGGCTTGCCGCTGTACCATCCGTGGCCGTCAAGTATGGTGAGGCTGTGGTCGGTGGTCTTGGCGATGGCGTTGGCTATCTCCTGGTATTTCTTCGAGAAGATGAAGAACTGCACCGACTGGCGCTGCAGGTTCATCACATAGTCGAGCATGGAGCACTCGATGAACATCGTGCAGAAGCCGAACACCACCTTCTGGAAGCGTATCTCCACGGGGCCGAAGGTGTCGATGAAGAGACAGCTGCCCACTATGCACACGTCTATGGCCAGGATGACACGGCCCAGCGATATGTTGCGGTACTTGTTCACGGCGGCGGCTATGATGTCGGTGCCGCCCGTGGAGCCGTTGTTGAGGAAGACTATGGCCAGGGCCGTGCCAGTCATCATACAGCCTATGACGAGCGACATGAAGTCGTTGCCCTCGCCGAGGAGCTTGTAGAACGTGCCGTCGGGCTGCACTACCACGTCTTGCGCCACCTCCAACAGGAACGTGAGCATGAACGTGGCGTAGATGGTCTTCGTCAGGAAGCGCCATCCCAGTATCTTCAGCGCGGCCACGATGAGCACGGCGTTGATGATGAAGAACGTGTACTGCACGGGAAACTCGGTGGCGTAGAACACCACAGCGCCGATGCCGGCGATGCCGCCCGTCACAATCTCGTAGGGCAGAAGAAACACGGTAAAGGCAAACGTGTACAGCATCAGGCCGAGGGTTATGTTCACATAATCCTTCACCTCGTTCATTATCGCTTGTTTATTCATAGTATTTAGGTTATAAGGTTGTGCGGTTATGGAATTATGGAGCTTTGAGGTTGTTGGGTGTTGGGTGGGATGTTTTTGTTTTCTGTACGAACCTGACCCCTTACAACCTCAAAACCCCATAATCCAATAACCTTATTTGATAACAATATTGACAATCTTCTTGGGCACGATGATCACCTTCACCACGCTCTTCTCGCCGATGTACTTGGCCGAGCGTTCGTCGGCCATCACCGCGTCTTCAACCGTCTTGTTGTCGGCGTCGGCGGCGAACTGCATCTGGAAGCGCGCCTTGCCGTTGAACGAGACGGTCATCTGCACGGTCGATTCTACGAGGTACTTCTCGTCGAACTCCGGCCACGGCGCGTCGCACACAGTGCCCTGGTTGCCCAGCAAGTGCCACAGCTCTTCGGCGATGTGCGGCGCGAAGGGGGCTATGAGCCTTACGAGCGTGAGCAGCACCTCGCGGTTGCGGCACTTCATCTGGGCCATCTCGCCCACGCATATCATGAAGGCGGCCACCGACGTGTTGTAGCTGAAGGCCTCGATGTCCTGTGTCACCTTCTTGATGAGCTTGTGCAGGCTCTTCATCTCGTCGGCCGTGGCCTCTCCGTCAGTCAGCTCTTTCATGCCGTCCTTGTCGGTGAAGAGCGCCCAGAACTTCTTGAGGAACCTGTGGCAGCCGTCTATGCCGTTGGTGTCCCACGGCTTGCTCTGCTCCACG
>CALUGP010000006.1 GCA_944320195.1 uncultured Prevotella sp.
ATCGCGAAGAACGCTCAACTTGAACTCTTCGCTGTACTTTGTTGGACTTTTTCGCATAATTGCACACATTTTTATTGCTCGTAAATGTGTCAACTTATGACAGGACAAGACATTATTGATAATCAATAGATTACAAGAGACGACAGTGGAAACTGGGAATTGTGGGAGAACAGGGGCGTAAACAGACTGCAAAATCATATAAAATTCCCTTCCTTCGGGAGGGGTGGGGTAGGTGTTAGGTGGTTAGTTTTTGGTTTTTCATTGATATTTTATACCTTTGCACCATGCTAATCATAATCACAGTGCTGGCATACTTCGCCGCGCTTTGCCTGCTGGGCAGGCTCACTTCGCGCCGCGCCACCAACGAGACGTTCTTCCGCGCCGACCGCAAGTCGCCCTGGTGGGCGGTGGCTTTCGGCATGGTGGGCGCGTCGGTGTCTGGTGTCAGTTTCGTGTCGGTGCCCGGCATGGTTGGCCGTATGGACTTCACCTACCTGCAGACGTGCCTCGGCTTCATCCTCGGTTACTTCATCGTGGCGTTCGTCCTGCTGCCTGTGTATTACAGGATGAACCTCACCACCATATACACATACCTGCTCGGGCGTTTCGGCCGGAGGTCGTACAAGACGGGCGCGGCCTTCTTCTTGCTGTCAGACCTTTGCGGAGCGGCCATAAAGTTCTATATTGTCTGCATCATATTGCAACGCTTCGTGCTCGACGCTTACGGTGTGCCGTTCTTCCTAACGGTGCCCATACTGATGATGCTCATATGGCTTTACTCACGCCGCGGCGGCATAAAGACGCTCGTGTGGACAGACTCTTTCCAGACGGCGTGCATGCTTGCCGCCCTTGTGCTTATTATAATAAAGGTGGCCGGGGCGTTGGACATGAGCCTTGGCGAAGCCGTCAAGGCCGTGGCGGCCAGTCCCCACAGCCGTGTGTTCGAGTTTGCTGACTGGATGTCGCCTCAGAACTTCTGGAAACAGTTTGTCAGCGGCGCGTTCATTGTGGTCGTAATGACGGGTCTCAACCAGAACATGATGCAGAAAAACCTTACCTGCAAGACCCTGCGCGAGGCGCAGAAGGATGTATGTACGTATGGTTTCGCCTTCGTGCCGGTCAACATGCTCTTCCTCGGTCTTGGCGTACTGCTGCTCATGCTGGCCGCCAAGGAGGGCGCGCCGCTGCCCGGCAATCCGGATGACCTGCTGCCGATGTTCGCCGCAACGGGACGGCTCGGCGACACTGTGGCAGTGCTTTTCACCATAGGCATTGTCGCCGCGTCGGCCAGTACGATAGACTCGTCGCTCACGGCGCTCACCACCACCTACTGCGTTGACATAAAAGAGCGTCCCGGCGACGAGCGTCTGCGCCGCCGTGCACATGTGGGCATGGCCTTGGCCGCCGTGGTTTTCATCCTGGCTTTCCGCTCGCTGAACTCCACGAGCCTCATAGATGCGGTCTACATCCTCTGTTCTTACACCTACGGACCGCTGCTCGGGCTGTTCGCCTTCGGTCTTTTTACGCGCCGCGAAACTGATGACCGCGCCGTGCCCTACGTTGCCGTAGCTTCCCCTTTGCTTTGCCTTGTGCTTGATTACGCCGTGCCTTGCCTTACGGGCTACCGCTTCGGCTACGAGCTTCTGTTGCTTAACGGGGCGCTGATGTTTGTAGGAATGCTGATGAAAAGTGAGAAGGTGAGAAAGTGAGAAGGTGAGAAAGCCATGCTGTTAATATGTATTTAGCATGATTTCTCACCTTCTCACTTTCTCACCTTCTTACCATTCAAATGATGCCTTGTTCCCTCAAGTACCTGTCGGCGTCTATTGCGGCGCGGCATCCGCTGGCCGCCGCGGTCACGGCTTGCCTGTAGTGTGGGTCGGCAACGTCGCCTGCTGCGAACACTCCGGGCACGTTTGTGTGCGTTGAGTCTCCTTGGGTGATGATGTATCCGGTCTCGTCGGTCTCAATCCAAGGCTTGAACACGTCGCTGTTAGGCTTGTGTCCGATGGCCAGGAAGAAGCCGTCTATCGGCAGCTCGTACACCTGCTCGTCGGCTTCGCCTTTTCTTTTGACGAGGCGCACGCCCTCAACGCCGTTGTCGCCGAAGAGCCCCAGAGTGTTGTGCTCAAACAGAATCTCGATGTTTTCGGTGTCTCTTACGCGCTTTTGCATGACATCTGATGCACGCAGGAACGGCTTGCGCACTATCATGTACACCTTTTTCGCCAGCGATGCGAGGTACAGTGCTTCCTCGCATGCCGTGTCTCCGCCGCCCACTACGGCAACGGTCTTCTTGCGGTAGAAGAACCCGTCGCACGTGGCGCATGCCGACACGCCCTCGCCCCTGTACTTTTCTTCGTCGGCCAGGCCCAAGTATTTTGCCGACGCTCCTGTCGCAATGATTACCGTGTCGGCCTCGATTGTGTGGCCTTCGTCGGTTGTCAGCGTGTAGGGAGCATGCCCCAAGTCTGCTTTTACGATGACTCCGTCGCGCAGGTCCGTGCCGAAGCGTTCAGCCTGGGCGCGCAGGTCTGTCATCATCTGGTTGCCGTCGACGCCTTCGGGATATCCCGGAAAGTTTTCCACGGTAGTCGTCTGGGTGAGCTGTCCGCCCGTCTGCAGGCCGCAGTACACCACCGGACTGAGGTTGGCGCGCGCCGCATAAATGGCCGCCGTGTAGCCGGCCGGGCCGCTGCCGATGATCAGGCAGCGTATGTGTTCTTGTTGTTCCATAATTAAAGAATTAAGAGTTAAGAATCAAGAGTTAAGAAAATATGACTTCATGGATGACAAACTGTCAAGTCATATTTTCTTAACTCTTGATTCTTAACTCTTAATTGTTCAAAAGTTCCACAATCTGTTTCTCGATGTTCTCAATCTTCTCGGTAGGCTCGAAGCGTGCCACTACTACGCCGCGCTTGTCAACGAGGAACTTGGTGAAGTTCCACTTTATGTCTGGCTTGCTCTTATAGTCGGGGTCTTCCTTAGAAAGCATGTCGTCAAGTATGTGTGTCAGGGGATGGCTCTCGTCCCATCCGGCAAAGCCCTTCTGGCTCTTCAGGAACTGGTACAGCGGCTCGGCGTCTTCGCCGTTCACCTTTATCTTCTTGAAACGGGGAAACTCCGTGCCGTAGGTGAGCTTGCAGAACTCGTGTATGGACTCGTCTGTTCCAGGCGCCTGCTGGCCGAACTGGTTGCAGGGAAAGTCCAATATGGTGAACCCGTCGGCGTGGTGACGCTCGTAAAGCTTCTCAAGCTCTTCGTACTGGGGCGTGAAGCCACACTTCGTGGCGGTGTTTACAATCAGCAGGACTTCGTTCGAATATTCCTTGAGCGACACGTCCTTGCCCTTCCTGTCCTTGACGGAGAAATCATAAACTGTTTTCATTTTCTTATCGTTTAAGTAATATTGGTTTTGTCGATGTTGCTTATGCAAAGGTAAAGAAAATACGTTTCAACGCAAAATTTACGTTGGTTTTATTTTCATCTTTTAACCATAAGCTCTCTTTTGCGCCGCCCGTTAATGTATGTGCCGAGACCCGTTTGTAAGTGGTTGGTTTACAAGGGGTTTGCAATATGCCGTCTTTTGGCCTGCAATATGCCGTCTTTTGGCGCGTAAAAGATGCCCTTTCGCAATGCGGTTTGCCGCCTTTTAGGATCATCCGCAGTTCAGGTGTATTGGCATTCGTGGTAATAGGGCCTCGAAGGGGGCGAACTATGCTTGACCGCATGTGTAGCGAAGCGGAACTTGCGGTAGGTATGCAGCAATAATATACGTGAGTTCGGCATAAGGAATCATCTTTCAAATTATATAATTTCTTGCCGCTTTGCTTTTCTGCAGCTCGGTGTCAAGTCGTCATTCCGCTGAAAAGCGGAATCCAGAAAGCGGGCATAGTGGTTAGTCGCCTTTGTCTTTTCGACTGGATTCCGCTTTTCAGCGGAATGACGACTTGCCACCGACTTGCAAAAAACGGATAAGTGTGACATTACTGTTATGCCGGACTCACGTAATGATATCGTCCTCGAAGAGGGCGAATGTCACCCTGCAGTCCGCCCCATTCGGGGACGGGCTTGTCAGTTTTGCCTTACCGCAAGTTCCGTTCCCTTCGGTCACTTCACATGCGGTTAAGCATGGTCCGCCCTCTTCGGGGACGTGATTGACACCTATACGTTATACACCTAAACTGCGGATGAACCGTCTTTTACGGTTGCGATGACGCATGGTTTGCCCGGCAATGCGTGCTGGCGGTGACAAAAATCACATGTTTTTGAAGATTTTGTTTAAAAACTTTTGTATTTACTCGGTAAATGTGTTAAATTTGCAGTCGTTACCCTTTGTAAAGTAATAAACTGACAATTAAACATTCGTAAAATGAGCAAGCAGAAGAAATTTATACTACAAGAGAATGAAATACCGGCACAGTGGTACAACATACAGGCTGACATGGTCAACAAGCCATTGCCTCCGCTCAGCCCGGCAACACGCGAGCCGCTGAAGGCGGAAGACCTCTTCCCCGTGTTCTGCGAGGAGTGTTGCAGGCAGGAATTCGACCAGACCAACGCCTGGATTGACATACCCGACGAGGTGCTCGACATGTACAAGTATTACCGTTCCACGCCGCTCGTGCGCGCATACGCCCTCGAAAAGGCGCTCGACACGCCGGCTCACATATACTTCAAGAACGAGAGCACCAACCCACTGGGCAGCCACAAGATAAACTCCGCCCTCGCCCAGTGCTATTATTGCAAGCAGGAGGGCACGACGAACGTCACCACCGAGACCGGCGCCGGCCAGTGGGGAGCCGCGTTGAGCTATGCCGCGCGCGTGTTCGGGCTTGAGGCTGCCGTGTATCAGGTTAAGATAAGCCTGAGACAGAAGCCATACCGCAGCATACTGATGCGCACATTCGGTGCCGAGGTTACGGGCTCGCCGTCAATGTCTACACGTGCCGGCAAGGACATAATAACACGCGACCCCATGCATCAAGGCTCTCTTGGCACGGCCATTTCGGAAGCGATCGAGCTGGCCACCACCACGCCACATTGCAAATATACGCTTGGTTCGGTGCTCAACCATGTGGCCCTGCACCAGACGGTGATAGGCCTCGAGGCCGAGAAACAGATGGAGATGGCCGGCGAATATCCCGACACGGTCATAGCATGCTTCGGCGGAGGCTCAAATTTCGGCGGAATAGCTTTCCCGTTCATGCGCCACAACATCAAGGACGGAGCCAAGACCGAGTACATCGCGGCCGAGCCGGCAAGCTGCCCGAAGCTTACACGCGGCGTGTTTGAGTATGATTTCGGCGACGAGGCCGGCTACACCCCGCTGCTTCCCATGTTTACCCTGGGGCATGACTTCAAGCCGGCCAACATCCACGCCGGCGGCCTGCGTTACCACGGTGCGGGCGTGATAGTGTCGCAACTGCTGAAAGACGGACTGATGCGCGGCGTGGACATTCCGCAGCTTGAATCGTTTGACGCCGGCCTGCTCTTCGCGCGTACCGAAGGCATCGTGCCCGCGCCGGAAAGCTGCCACGCGATAGCGGCCACGATACGCGAAGCCAAGAAGTGCAAGGAGAGCGGCGAGCAGAAGGTGATACTGTTCAACCTCAGCGGCCACGGCCTTATCGACATGACCGCCTATGAGCAATACCTCAACGGCGACCTGATGAATTATTCTATTTCAGACGAAGACATAAAGGCAAACATCGACAAGGTGCCGAAAATAATTTGATTAATGCATAATTCATAATTCATAATTCACAATTCATAATTCATAATTCATAATTGGGCTTACGCCATACAAGCGGGATTGAAGTTGCGAACCGCTTTTTAGTTGTACGGCGTAAGCCCAATTATGAATTATGAATTGTGAATTATGAATTATTCAAGTCCCCAGTCTTTTTTGTACACTTTGCTCTCAACCTTTTCCTCTTCCCTGTCAGGAAGGTTGCAGAAAAAGTCAATGCCCGTCAGTTTCTCAAGCTCGTCTATCGACACGACGTAGTCTGCCAGATTTTCGTCGGTGCCCCAGCGGTCTGTGTGCTCCGCATAGAAGCCAAGTGCGCGGTAGCCGTACTGATGCTTAAGCAGCAAGGCCATGAAGAAATATCCCGGCACGATCATCTTTCCGTCTATGCGTGTAAGAATCTGGTCTTCAGAGTCAATTGTTCCTCCCTTGCACACGTAAAGCGTGTCTTTGGTGTTCTTTGGAGTCCAGTCTCTCACCTTGTTCTCCATCCTCACCCACAGTCCCTCTTCTGATCCGCTGTAGCCGTTGAAGCTGCCGTATTGTGGCTGCATGTTCGTCATGTAGAAAGTCTGGTAGTTCGCGTCATGCGAATATTTCCTGTCCCCGTTGGGGCAGATGTGTCCGTGCTGAAAGCCCGACCCGTAGATGTAGTCCTTGTCCCAGCGGTCGGCCGGGTCAAGGCTTGCATCGTTGGGATAGCCGTCGACCACCCTGCTGTAAGGCCCTGAATAGCCGCTGTGCATCTGGTAGCACGACCAGCGCTGCGCTTTCTTGTCGCAATCCCACTCAACGGCGAAGTTCACTCTGTCTTTGTCGTACTTGTTGCAGTCATCCGTGCGATACACGATGACTATGCTCCTGCCGCCTTTCAGTCGCGGAAACTCCAGCCTGCTTACGGCGGGCTCGTCGGTTACGATGTTCCTGTTGGCATTGTCTGCGCCGCCCCCGCCGCTCTCGCCGTCGTTGTCGCCGCATGCCGTGAACGCAATGGCTGCAATAAGGAGCGTTAAAAGGGCTTGAAGTCTGTCTTTCATAACATTCCGGCTTGTGTGTTTATGATGCTGATGCATACAAAAAATGCGTCCTGGCGCATATGCGACTACGCCAAAACGCATTTTGTATGCATTCTTAATAATATGTGAAATATATTATTTGCGTGCCTTACCGTAGCGGCTCATGAACTTGTCTACGCGGCCGGCTGAGTCAACGAGCTTGCTCTTGCCCGTGTAGAACGGATGCGAAGTGCTTGAGATTTCGACTTTTACCACAGGGTAAGTTTCACCTTCAAATTCCACTGTCTCTGTAGTCTTGCATGTGGAACGTGTAAGGAACATATCGCCGTTGGACATATCCTTGAATACGACGGGGCGATAGTTTTCAGGATGGATACCTTTCTTCATCTTTTTGTTATGATTGAATGTTAATTGATTTTATCGCAATTGCTTGCTTTTGGGCTGCAAATTTATTACTTTTCCAGTTAACGGCCAAATATCTTTACGCTTTTTTGCATAATTCATGCTCGCGAAGCGAGAAAAATGATTTTTATGCGGAACTGTCTGGCAGTAATGGATCGTTTTGTGAAACTTTTATTTGCTAAAAGACAGAGTAGCGAATCCACGCAGATATAATGATTTCTTACCTGAAGTAGGGTTTGGATAGCTTCGCTTTGACATAATACTGTATGTGCTGATTTCACCGTCTTCTGTCAAGTAGAAATATGTTAATCTTCCGTTGTTGTACTCAATTTCGAATTTGCTCTTTTCATATCCATCAAGCTTTGAATTGATGAAGTCGAGATTTTCGGCGACATACAACAGCTCGTTTAATGTTGGCAATCTAAAATCTGGTCCGTCTTCAATGTCTGCGCTCCAGCTTTTAAATGTTTTTTCAATGGCCGCTTCCATTGAATTTTGGTTTTGTTGTTCGTCTTTTTCATCATACTCATAGGCTAAGGCGTTTATTTTTTGGGTAGACATAAGCGTTACAACTGTTTTACTTCCAGTGTCTTCTGACTTCAGCACGTAGCAGCCTTTGTATAATGTGCCGACAGACGGAATTTCGCCTGTGCCCTTGTTTGTTGTATCGTCACCGGGAGTCGTTGTGCTGGATTCGCCCTCGCTGAAGTCAAGCGGTATGTCTACAGGCGAGTCCCATGTCGCGCCTGTCATTATTCCCTCCATTTTTAGGTTGCCTTCGCCGAATGTGCCGTTTATATTGATCTTGTGGTTGGCTTTCAGCCCGTCAGAGCACTCAAACGAATATGTCTTTACTTCGTTTTTTACAGTGAAGCTTACCTTTACCGTAGCCGGGCCGGCAGCTTCCAGCAGATACACCTCTTTGGAAGACTTCCAAGTGGTGCCGTCTGTGTCTTTCTGCAAATCAGTTTCGTAAATGCCGTCGGTACCGTCATAGTCGCCGTTGAGCAGCAGGCTCTCACGCAGCGGACTCAATGTTACCGACACAGCCGTGACGTTTTCGGGAACTTTCTCTATGTTGATGGATTCGAGCATCATAACCTTGCGTGCAAGCTCGAGTGTCAGCTTGTTTTCCTCGCCAAAAGCCATGGTGACCGAGCCGTTGGCCGTCATCAGGTCGCCGTGTGCGTGGCCTTCTTTCAACTCCACCGTCGCGTTGGTTGCCGCGTCGCTTTTTGACGGCAGGTCGTAGTCTTCGCCGTCGGCTCCTGCCACGGCATAGACGTCATAGTCGCCGGCCGGCACATTCAGTTCAAGCGGCTCTTCGCTAGACTCTATGGACTTTGTGGCCACGCATGCGCCGTCCTCGTCAAACACATATACGTTCACGGGGTAACTTATTTCGCCGTCAGCATCGCCTCCGTCGTTTGCAGCTGCAGCTCTTGTGCTTATAAACAGCTTGCTTGATTCGTCGTCGGCCACAGACGATTCTTCAATGATGCATTTCTCACAAGCCGTCAACGATAGGGCGGCAACACAAAACAAAAGTAATTGAAATGTTTGTTTCATAATATTAATGGTTAAAATTCGTACAAATATAACTACGTTGCATCAATTTATAAACAAAGACAATGTATGACTTTTCTAATTTTAACATAGTTTGCACAAATAATCCAAATTAATGTATCTGCAAATCATTATAAAAAGAATCGTCATATTATAAAGGAGTGAACCGTTGGCGTTGTCACTTCTGGACATTGGCAAAATACGAGCTTTTGTTGTTGGTTTGATGCAGCGGCATACGTTTGCCGTATGTGTGTGGCTGTGTAAAAAGAAGGAGACGCACGTCTAATGTCTTGTGCGTCTCCTTTTTAATTGGAGTTGAAGGCCGTCAGGCCTTTTTCTTTTATTTATTGATGTTCTCCATGATTTTCTGCACGTAAGCGTCGATGACGGCTACGGCCGTGATGTTGACAACGTCGCGCACGGAGCACTCGAAGTCTGTGAAATGGATGGGCTTGTTCAGTCCCATCTGTATAGGGCCGATTATCTCAGCGTCGGGATTGAGTGCCTGCAGCAGTTTATATGAACTGTTTGCGCTTGAGAGGTTGGGGAAAACCAGTGTGTTTACGTCTTTGCCTTTCAATCTGGTGAAAGGATACTTGGCGTCGCGCAGCTTGGAGTTGAGAGCGAAGTTCACCTGCATCTCGCCGTCAATGGCAAGGTCAGGATAGCGGCGTTGCATCTCTTCCACGGCGGCGTGCACCTGTGCCGGGTTGCCAACTTCGTCGGTTCCGAAGTTTGAGTAGCTTATCATGGCTATGTTTGGCTCGTCGTTGAAGAAACGCACGGTGTTGGCCGCCAGGCGCGCCATGTCTACAAGCACGTCTTTGTCAGGCAGGCGGTTGATGAGTGTGTCGGCCAGGTAGAGCACGCCTTTCTTTGAATTGATGATATGCATCGTGCCGAAATGTTTGTATTCGGGCTGTATGCCTATCACTTCCTTTGCCACCTTGATGGTGTTTGAGTATTTTGTGTACAAGCCGGTGATGAAAGCGTCGGCATCGCCTGTCTCAACCATCATCATGCCGAAGTAATTGCGCTCGAACATCTTGTCGTTAGCTTCCTGGAAGGTGTATCCCTGGCGGCTGCGCTTGTCGGCCAGGATGCGTGCGTAGCGTTCGCGGCGGTCGTTCTCGCGGTCGTGGCGCAGGTTTACCACTTCTATGCCGTCGAGGCTTAGGTCAAGCTCCTTGGCCAGTTTGGCAATTCGCTCGTCGTTGCCAAGCAGGATGGGGTGGCATATGCCTTCGTTCTTTGCCTGCACGGCGGCTTTGAGCATCGTCGGGTGTATGCCTTCGGCGAATACCACGCGTTGCGGATGCTTCCGCGCCGTGTCGTACAGGTTCTGGGTGAGCTTGGTTTCCTGTCCGAGCATCTGGCGCAGGCGGTTTTTGTATTCGTCCCAGTCAGTTATGGCCGTGCGCGCTACTCCGCTTTCCATTGCGGCTTTGGCAACTGCCGCCGACACTTCTGTTATGAGGCGTGGGTCAACGGGTTTGGGGATGAAGTATGACGGGCCGAAGGTAAGGTTGTTCACCTGGTACACGTCGTTTACGACATCGGGCACGGGCTGCTTGGCCAGGTCGGCTATGGCATGCACGGCGGCCATCTTCATTTCCTCGTTTATGGCTGTTGCGTGTACGTCAAGTGCGCCGCGGAATATGTAGGGGAATCCGATTACGTTGTTGATCTGGTTGGGATAGTCTGAGCGGCCGGTGCTCATCAGCACGTCAGGGCGGCTGGCCATGGCATCCTCGTATGATATTTCTGGCACGGGGTTAGCCAGTGCGAACACGATAGGCTTGTCGGCCATGGAGCGCACCATGTCTTGCGTGAGCACGTTGCCCTTGGACAGTCCCACGAAAACGTCTGCTTCCTTTACGGCTTCTTCAAGCGTGTGAATGTCGCGGCGGTCTGTGGCGAAGAGGCGTTTCTGCTCGGTAAGATTCTCGCGGTCGCTGATTATCACGCCTTTTGAGTCGAGCATCACGATGTTCTCCTTCTTTGCGCCGAGCGCCATGTACAGTTTTGTGCATGATATGGCCGCCGCTCCGGCTCCGTTTACCACGATTTTTACTTTTGTGATGTCTTTTCCGGCCACTTCGAGGGCGTTCTTCAGTCCGGCGGCTGATATTATGGCAGTGCCGTGCTGGTCGTCGTGCATTACGGGAATGTCAAGAGTACGTTTAAGCCTTTCCTCTATGTAGAAACATTCAGGCGCCTTGATGTCCTCCAGGTTGATGCCTCCGAATGTGGGGGCGATGCGTTCCACGGCTTCGCAGAACTTCTCGGGGTCTTTCTCGGCAACCTCTATGTCGAACACGTCTATGCCTCCGTATATCTTGAACAACAGGCCTTTGCCCTCCATTACGGGTTTTCCGCTCATTGCGCCGATGTCGCCAAGTCCCAATACGGCCGTTCCGTTGCTGATTACGGCCACAAGGTTGCCCTTGTCAGTGTATTTATAGGCGTCGTCGGGTGTTTTCTGTATCTCCAGGCACGGGAAGGCCACTCCGGGTGAGTAGGCCAGGCTGAGGTCTGTCTGTGTACTGTAAGGCTTTGTGGGCTTTACTTCTATTTTTCCTGGTTTGCCGCTGCTGTGGTATTCCAGGGCGGCTTCTTTAGTGATGTTTACCATGATTATATGTTTTTTGTTTATGTTCGTGGCGCATGGTGGAATATGCCGTGTGGGAGCTCGCCCCGGGGCGTTTTTGCCTGGTGCGCACCTGTCAGATATTCCTTGCGTATTCTTTCATTCTCTCACTTGCAGATGTACTTTGTCGCTAAATCCGTCTTTTTACCTTTCTTTTTATTACAACCATAAACGGAAAGTCTTTGCAAATGTAATAAAAAAATAAAACGTGGCAAATAGTTTTCAGAAATAAATTATTAACTTTGCAAATAAAAACAAAAAGCAATGCGTAAAACCACCGGCACTACGGCTTACCGCGAGAGCTTGAGGCTGAGGATACTTGACACGGCGCTTGCCCTTTTCAAACGGAGAGGCATCAAGGCAGTGCGCATGGATGATATAGCTACAGAAATGGGCATATCAAAGCGCACGCTTTATGAGATATACAGCAATAAGGAGGATTTGCTGTTTGAATGTCTCAGGAGCGAGAACGAACTGATGGACAGTAAGCTCACCGAATATGCCGTGTCGGCCGAGAACGAGATGGCCGTCATTGCCTATTTCATCAAGCTGAGGTTGAAAGACCTTGGCGAGATAAACCCTCTGTTCTTTACGGAGATGGAGAAGTATGGGCGCATACTTGAGTTTTTCCGCCGTAATAAGGAGAAGCAGGCCGCCCATTCGCGTGAGTTCATGCGGAAAGGCATTGAGCACGGCTTTTTCCGCGGCGATCTGAATTACGACATAGTCGGCAAGATTGGCGATGCCGCCATGGATTTCGTCATGCAGACACGCCTTTACGAGCAATACAAGCTTGACGAGATTTTCCACACGTTCATTATCGTTTTCCTGCGTGGCTGCTGTACGGAAAAAGGCTTGGCGTATCTTGACAAGTCTTTGTGAGTTGAGAGCCGTCCATTCTTGGCTCTTGGCTTTTTAGATTCTAATGATTTGCTTCACGCCTTTGACGTTGCGCAGCTTCTTTATCAGCTGTTCCAACCGCGATGTGTCCTCCACGTTGACCACCAGGTTGCCGCTGAACAGCCCGTCGTGGCTGTCTATGTTGATGCTGCGCATCATTATCTTCTCTTCCTTTGATATTATGCTTGTAATGTTGTTTACAATGCCGATGTCGTCGTTGCCGATTATTTTCAGCGTGGTGGAGTATTGTGAGCTGCCCTTGCCGCTCCATCTGGCCTTCACGATGCGATAGCCGAAGCGTTTGCGCAGTTCAGGTGCGTTGGGGCAGTCCTTTCTGTGTATCTTTATTCCGCCGTTCACGGTCACGAAGCCGAACACGTCGTCGCCGTATATCGGGTGGCAGCATTTTGCCAGCGAGTAGTCCACGCCTTTCAGGTTGCGGTCGATCACCAGCACGTCGTCGCTTGAACGGGCCAGCTCCTCGTTTGGGTTTTCGTAGTTGAAGCCCTCGGCGCTGCGTGTGGGCTGTTGCGGTAAGGCGTTGTTGTCGTGTTGCAATATTTCCTGATACTTCTCAATCACGTCGTTCACGTCAAGCGTGCCGTCGGCCATGCGGCGGTAGAAGTCGTTGGCTTCCTTGAAGCCTAATTTCTTTATCAGGTGCGACACGGTGCTTTCGTCAAATTCAATCTTGCGGTTCTTCAGCCTGCGTTCAAACATCTCCTTGGCGTAAGCTCCGTCCTTCACCATCATGTCTTTCAGCGCCATGCGCACTTTGGCTTTGGCCCGGCTTGTCTTCACTATGTTCAGCCATTCCTGCTTGGGCTTTTGGTTGGCCGATGTCATAATCTCCACCTGGTCGCCGTTTTTCAGTATGTGGCGGAAGGTCACCACCTTGTCGTTTATCTTCGCGCCGGTGCAATGGTCGCCTATGTTAGAGTGTACGCGGTAGGCAAAGTCAAGCACCGTGGCGCCCTTGGGGAATTTCATCAGATCGCCCTTCGGTGTGAAAACAAACACTTCATCCTCGTACAGGTCCATCTTGAACTGGTCTATTACCTGCAGGTCGTCTTTGTTCTCCAGAGCCGTGCGTATGCTGTTCAGCCATTCGTCCAGTCCGCTTTCGCCTTTCACGCCCTTGTACCGCCAGTGTGCGGCCAGTCCGCGTTCGGCTATTTCGTCCATGCGCTCCGTGCGTATCTGCACCTCCACCCACTTGTTCTCAGGGCCCAGCACGGTTATGTGCAGGCTCTCGTAGCCGTTGGATTTTGGCACGCTCAGCCAGTCGCGCATGCGCTTGGGGTTGGGTTGGTACATGTCGGTAATTATGGCGAACACCTGCCAGCACTGCACTTTTTCCAGCTCGACGGGCGAATCCAGTATTATGCGTATGGCAAACAGGTCATACACACCCTCGAATGCGCATTGCTGTTTCTTCATTTTCTGCCAGATGCTGTGTATGCTCTTCGTCCTTCCCTTCATGTGGAACTTGAATCCGGCCGCCTTCAGCTTTTCGTCTATCGGGGCGATGAACCTTTCAATGTAAGCGTCGCGGCTTTTTTTCGTGGCGTTGAGCTTGTCCTTTATCATGTAGTAGGCGTCGTGCTCCAGGTATTTCAGGCTCAGGTCTTCAAGCTCGCTCTTCAGCTTGTACAGGCCAAGCTTGTGTGCCAGCGGAGCGTACAGGTAGCTTGCCTCATCGCTCACCTCGGTCTTCGCCTCGGTGTTCTCCGTGTCGCGTATCTGGCGCATCAGGTTGACGCGGTCGGCAATCATTATCAGTATCACGCGCATGTCTTCGGCAAACGAGAGCAGCAGGTTCCTGAAGTTCTCGCTCTCAATCACCGGGCTTTTCTTGTACAGCTCCTGTATCTTGCACAGGCCGTGGATTATCCGTGCCACGTTTTCGCCGAACGTTTGTCTTATGTCATCGTTGTCACTGGCCGTGGGGTACAGCAGTATGGCCAGCACGCCGTCGCGTTTCAGCCCAATCTCGTCTACGGCTATGGCCGCCGTCTGCAGGCTGGACACAATGGGGTTCAGCCCGAAGACATCCCTGCCCATCGTTTCGCCGCTGATTGCGGCTTTCAGGCATTTGAACACGTTGCGTTCGTCGTCGCGGCTTATCAGTCCGCCAACGCTTGCGCGCAGCTTGCGTGCAAGGTCTATGGCTGTTCTCTTCTCGTCTTGTGTGAATGTAAGTCTTTCCATGTGCTGTTTTCGCCTTTTTCGGCCACATTTTTGTATGGCCTGATGCAAACTTACTCATTTTTCCCGAAATAGCTAGTCTTTGCGTTGCTGAAAGTATGTTTTGTAAGTTTTATTGTGTAAAGTAATAACATTTTAAAGCCTTTTGTCCGTGTTTTTGATGAAAAAGAGTTATTTTTGCAATGTAATGAAAGGGTGGGGCGAAAAGGACGCATGGCATTTCTGTTTGCTCGTTCTCTCCTTTTCTTCCTTGGATTAATTAACCTAATAAAAACAATACATTATGTTATCACAAGAAGATTTAAGGCAGATTGCCGCCAAAGGCATCACTGAGGCTCAGGTCGAGGCACAGCTCGGCGAGTTCAAACAGGGATTCCCGTTCTTGCGGCTCGAGGCCGCTGCAGCCGTGGGCAACGGCATCATGGCTCCGGCCGACGATGAGCGTGCACGCTATATCGACGCATGGAACGCCTATAAGGCCGAAGGCAAACGCATTGTCAAGTTTGTTCCGGCCAGCGGAGCTGCCAGCCGCATGTTCAAGGACATGTTCGCTTTCCTGAACGGCGACCACGATGCGCCCCAGACCGACTTTGAGAAGCGTTACTTCGACAACATCGAGCGTTTCGCCTTCTACGGCGAGCTTAACGACGCCTGCCTGAAGAACGAAGGCAAGGACATCCCCACGCTCATTGCCGAAGGCTGTTACAAGGCTGTCGTCGCCAACATGCTCGAACCTAAGGGACTCAATTACGGTCAGCTGCCCAAGGGCTTGCTGCTTTTCCACAAGTATCCGGAGGGGCCGCGCACTCCGCTCGAGGAGCATCTCGTCGAAGGCGCGCTCTATGCAGCGTCGGGCGGCGAAGCCCACATTCACTTCACCGTGAGCCATGAGCACCGCGAGCTGTTCGAGAAGAAAGTCAGCGAGAAATGCGCCGCTTACGCCGCCAAGTACGGCATCAGGTATGACGTTTCGTTCTCTGAGCAGAAACCGTCCACCGACACCATCGCCGCCAATCCCGACAACACCCCGTTCCGCAACGAGGACGGCTCGCTGCTCTTCCGTCCGGGAGGACACGGCGCACTGATACAGAATCTCAACGACATCTCGGCCGACGTGGTGTTCGTGAAGAACATAGACAACGTTGTGCCCGATCGCCTCAAGGGCGACACCGTAGACTACAAACAGATTCTTGCCGGCATACTCGTCACGCTTCAGGCGCGTGCATTCGGCTACCTGCGTCTGCTCGACACCGGCGACTACACCCATGCTCAGCTTGAAGAGATGATACGCTTCGTGCAGCGCGACCTGTGCTGCCGCAAGGCCGACATCAAGCAGCTTGAAGACGCCGAGCTGGTAATCTATCTGCGCAAGAAGCTCAACCGCCCCATGCGCGTATGCGGAGTGGTGAAGAATGTCGGCGAACCGGGCGGCGGCCCCTTCCTTACGTATAATCATGACGGCACTGTAAGCCTCCAGATACTTGAGAGCAGCCAGATTGACAAGACCAACGAGGAGTACATGCGCATGTTCACCGAGGGTACTCACTTTAATCCCGTCGACTTGGTGTGTGCCGTGAAGGACTACAAGGGGCAGCCTTTCAACCTGCCCGACTATGTCGACCGCACCACAGGCTTCATCAGTTCGAAGAGCAAGAACGGGCGAGAACTCAAGGCTCTCGAACTGCCCGGCCTTTGGAACGGAGCCATGAGCGACTGGAACACCGTTTTTGTGGAGGTTCCGCTTTCTACGTTCAACCCTGTCAAGACAGTGAACGATCTGTTGCGCGAGCAACATCAGTAATCATCTCAAAGCATCATATATTTGGTGTGTGTACGGAAAGGCGGCGAATCGCATTGCGGTTTGCCGCCTTTCACGTTGCAAAAGACGGCCTTTTGCAATATGATTTGCCGCCTTTCGCATTATGAAAGACGGCCTTTTATTACTCCCAAGTCATTAGAACGCCAATCATGCGTGGGTTCGGCATAACAGGAATGTCAAACTTGTCGTTTTTTTGCAACTCGGTGTCAAGCCGTTAAGGCAATGATGGCTTGCCACAGAGCTGTAGAAAATCAAAGCTGTAAGAGTTTCTTTGATAATAAAGATGTGGGTTCGGCATAACAGGAATGTCAAACTTGTCGTTTTTTTGCAACTCGGTGTCAAGCCGTTAAGGCAATGATGGCTTGCCACAGAGCTGTAGAAAATCAAAGCTGTAAGAGTCTCTTTGATAATAAAGACGTGGGTTCGACATAACAGGAATGTCACACTTATCAGTGTTTTGCAACTCGGTGTCATGTCGTCATTCCGCTGAAAAGCGGAATCCAGGAAACATCCAGACGGCACACCGTCCTACTGGTAAACATTGGATTCCGCTTTTCAGCGGAATGACGGCTTGACACGGAGCTGTAGAAAATCAAAACTGTAAGAGTCTCTTTGATAATAAAGACGTGGGTTCGGCATAACAGGAATGTCAAACTTGTCGTTTTTTTGCAACTCGGTGTCAAGTCGTTAAGGCAATGACGGCTTGCCACAGAGCTGTAGAAAATCAAAACTGTAAGAGTCTCTTTGATAATAAAGACGTGGGTTCGGCATAACAGGAATGTCAAACTTGTCGTTTTTTTGCAACTCGGTGTCAAGCCGTTAAGGCAATGATGGCTTGCCACAGAGCTGTAGAAAATCAAAGCTGTAAGAGTCTCTTTGATAATAAAGACGTGGGTTCGACATAACAGGAATGTCACACTTATCAGTGTTTTGCAACTCGGTGTCATGTCGTCATTCCGCTGAAAAGCGGAATCCAGGAAACATCCAGACGGCACACCGTCCTACTGGTAAACATTGGATTCCGCTTTTCAGCGGAATGACGGCTTGACACGGAGCTGTAGAAAATCAAAACTGTAAGAGTCTCTTTGATAATAAAGACGTGGGTTCGGCATAACAGGAATGTCAAACTTGTCGTTTTTTTGCAACTCGGTGTCAAGTCGTTAAGGCAATGACGGCTTGACACAGAGCTGTAGAAAAACAAAGCTGTAAGAAATTCTATAATTGGAGAGATGATTCATTATACCGAACTGACATTTGTTCATGTATTGTACATTGGCTTGCTTGTGTCTTTGCATGTAAACTATAAGTTTACATAATTTTGTTGTTTAACATAATTTAATTCGGGGGGGTAATTTTCTTAAGATAAATTTATACATTTGCAACGGGATTATAAAAAATATTTGTCTAGATAATAAGTTATCCTTATTCTTTGTTTTGGGAGTCACCTTATGTGCCTGTTGTCAGGCGTACTGAGGTGATGGCTATGTTGGATTTGAATGCATAATTACAAATACATTAATGTATGATTAGAAACATACTGATTTCGGCATTATTGGTTTTTGCCATGGCATTGCCGGCCTCCGCCCAGAACGTGGCGGTAAAGACCAACGCCCTGTATTGGGCCACCACCACGCCCAACATCGGGGTGGAGGTTTCTGTGGCCAAACAACACAGTCTACAGCTTTTTTACGGACTTAACCCTTGGAAACAGTCGGGTGGCGACCAGACCAGCCTGCGCCATTGGCTCCTTATGCCCGAGTACCGCTACTGGTTCTGCGAGAGCTTCAACGGATGGTTTGTCGGCGCCCACCTGATGGGGGGACAGTTCAACATGGCCGGCGTAGACCTGCCTTTTGGCCTGTTCCCAAGCCTTGAGAACCGCCGGTACGAGGGATGGTATGCCGGCGGCGGAGTCACTGCCGGATACCAGTGGGTGCTCTCGCGCCACTGGAACATCGAGGCCTCGCTCGGCGTGGGCTACGACTACATAAAGTATGACAAGTTTCGTTGCGGCGAGTGCGGCGAGCGTCTTAAGTCTGGCCACACCAACTACATCGGCCCCACGAAGCTCGCCCTCAGCGTTATGTACGTGTTCTAAAGTGAAAAGTGAAGAATCCATTACCCTGCTCTCTTAGCTCTCCCAGTTCTCCCAGTACTCCCAAAAGATAAAATAAGAATTATGAAACATTCCACTTTATTATATATGTCGGCCCTGTTGGCCGTGCCGTTCGCACTGCCGTCGCAGGTATGCGCCCAGAAACTGGCCGGCAACACCATCGTCGTTGAAGACAAGGCGGTGGAAAAGTCGGGCGACAATCTCATTGTCGGTTTCACCTTCAACATGGACTCTCTGCGCCTGCGCTCCAACCAGCGCCTGGTGTTCACACCCTCGGTGCGCTCGCTCGACGGGCAGAGCCGCCTGTTGCCAATGGTCGTGGTCAACGGCCGCAAGCAGGACATTTCTTATCAGCGTTACGCCAGCAAGGACTATCCCGACGACGCACGCGCCGTGCGCCGCACCAACGGCAAGGCACAGAGCTTCCGCTACAGCGCCGAGCTGCCCTATGAAAGCTGGATGCAGAACGCCGACGTTGTCATTGCAGAAGACCTCTGCGGCTGCGGCGACGTCGAGGAGCAGAGCCAGACGGTCATCCAGCGCATGCGCAAGCCCTACATCGCATACATACGCCCGGCAGCCGAGGCGCGGAAGGCACGCTCTGAGCAGGGCCGGGCATTCATTGACTTCCCTGTGAATAAAACCACGCTTTATACTGACTACCGCAACAACCCGGCCGAACTGGCCAAGATTCTCAACACCGTCAACCTTGTGAAGACCGACAAGAACGTAGAGATAACGCGCGTCGAGATTCACGGATACGCCTCGCCGGAGTCGCCCTATGAGCACAACGCCATGCTGGCCGACGGGCGAGCCAAGACGCTGGCAGAGCACGTGCGCCGGCTGGCCGGACTCGACAAGAGCGTCATCGCCGTGGCCTCTACGCCCGAGGACTGGGACGGGCTGCGCCAGGCCGTGGCATCAAGCAGCCTGGAACACCGGCAGGAGATACTCGACATAATAGACGACGCGGCCCTCGACCCTGATGCCCGCGAGTGGAAGATAAAGGGCACTTACCCCGAGGACTACCGCCTGATGCTCAATACGTTCTATCCCGCCCTGCGCCATTCTGACTATGTTGTAAGCTACACTGTGCGCCCCTTCTCGGTGGAAGAGGCCAAGGAGGTGCTCCGCACAAAGCCGGGGCAGCTTTCTCTGGAAGAGATGTATCTCGTGGCGCAGACCTACGAGCCCGGCTCGCAGGAGTTTGACGACGTGTTCCGCACGGCCGTCTCACTCTATCCCGACGACCCAACGGCCAACCTCAACGCCGCTTGCGCCGAGATAGAGAGCGGCGACTATGACTCCGCCCTGCGCTATCTCGACAAGGCCGGCGCGTCGCCCTACGTGGCCAACGCACGAGGCGTGATTGCCCTGAAGCGCGGCGACGAGGCCGAGGCGCGCCGCCAGTTCGCCATAGCCGCCCAAGGAGGAGTGAAGGAGGCGCAGCATAACCTCGAACTGCTGGGAGAGTGACAATTAAGAATTAAGAGTTAAGAATTAATAATCAATAATAAAGAATCAACACTCAACAATCAAGCCTCATTCCGGCGCATCCGGCCTATTAGGCCTATTGGGCTCATTGGGCTTCGGCCTATCCGGCTTATTCGGCCTATTACCTTTTGCAAAGAAATATAAAACATAATATTAACTAACACTTATAACAACATGAACAAAACAAAGTATTTGGCTCTCGCGTTTGCGGCGCTCACGCTGGGAGCATGTACGAGC
The DNA here is from genome assembly GCA_944320195.1 of uncultured Prevotella sp. GTDB lineage: Bacteria > Bacteroidota > Bacteroidia > Bacteroidales > Bacteroidaceae > Prevotella. Next base: position 20,164 of record CALUGP010000006.1, read on the forward strand.
GACGACGTTGTGGTGAATGATGACCCCAACATCGCACAAGGCGGCGAGAAAAGCTACGTCAGCCTCGCCATTAATTTGCCTACGCAGCCAAGCACTCGTGTCACTGATACTGATGGTGAATCCGTAGACCTTGATGACGGTACGGAAAATGAGTATGCTGTTAAGAGCGGAATACTTGTTCTTTTTACGGGAGAGAACGAAGCTGCCGCTACTTGTGTTTCGGCTTATACTCTTAATGTTGACGGATTCCAGACTCAGACACCAGACGATGATCAAATAACGTCAAAAGCAACACTGGTTGAAGAGGTCGCAAAACCTTCAACCACGAAAAAAGAGAATATTTATGCTCTTGTGATTCTTAATCCAAACAGTGTTGTTACTGTAGATGGTACTTCGCTGAAAATTAGTAATGAGGCGTTTAACGGCACTTTTAAAAGTTTTACGGAAAAAGCAGTAAGCATATCTGATATTAGTGCTGTCAATGGAAATGGCTTCATGATGAGTAATGCTCCTTTGTATAGTGCTGCAGGTGGAAAAACTAAGCCAACTGATGGAGCATCGGTTTCCACGCTAGCGATAATGGATAAGGACAAGTTCTATACAAATCAGACAACTGCTACAAGTAATCCTGCCGCAACAATTTATGTTGAGCGTGCCGTTGCAAAGGTAACTGTAACAGCTGAGGATGCGCAAACAGTAACAGGTTCCACAAATGTTGTAGGATATGATGTGGCAGGATGGACTCTTGACGTTACCAACAAGAAAACTTATCTTGTGCGCAATGTTGCTTGTACTCCTTCGTGGTGGCAGTATGCAAATGAAAGCGCTACATCAACTGATAAATATCGTTTTGTCGGCTCGACAGCTGTTACAACAGACAAATACCGTACATATTGGGGAATCGACCCGAACTATTCTGGATCTATAACCGTTGCCGACGAGTTTAATAATGCTGACGGTGTAATTGATGATAACAATCTGAAAAATGCTGATGGCAAAACCCCTCTTTATTGCCTTGAAAATACGTTTGATACTCAGAATATGATGAACGACCAGACAACTCGTGTCATACTTAAGGCAAAGCTAAATTTGACTAGCGGTTTGGCTGAAGATGATGGAACGTTTTATGTTCTTGATGACAAGACGGGAACAATATATAAAGAGGACGGTATTAAGGACGCAGTAAAAGTATGGGTGCAAGCTTGGATTAATGATAATAAGGCAACCTATTTTACATCTGGAACCATTGATGGAGATGACCTTACCGTAACATTGCCAACCAGTGAAGATGATGAAGGTGGTTATATTGATGTAACCAAGGTAGAAGTGAATGCTTCAATCACAGGTATTACATGGGTTCAAGGTCAAAGTGTAACTACACTTAATAGTGCGATTGCATCGAATCTTAAAACTATTATTGGAGACCACAAGATAGGATATTACAAGAACGGATATTCTTATTATGAAGTAAGAATTAAGCATTTCGGCGATGGTCAGACACCTTGGACGTCAACAAGCAATGAAGGCTCTTATGGCTCAGGCAATACAGGAGAAAACAATTGGCTTGGACGTTGGGGCGTATTGCGCAACAACTGGTATGATCTTAATATTAAGGTTAAGAACATAGGTTCGCCTGAAGTTCCGGATGTCACAAACAAGCCTGATGATCCTGAAGATTTGTATGTTGCAGTGACAATTAATGTCCTTTCATGGGCAAAACGTGAAACGCAAAATGTTGAGCTGTAACCACACAGCATATATTAATTCATTCAATAAATATCTTTTGTTCCGGTGGCGTCGTGAGACGCTGCCGGGATTTCAAACAAAACCTGAAGAAACGACAACTGCCAAGGGCAGGGATGAAGCCCTGTCGTCTCGGCGTATCAGGCCAATAAGGCTCATTGGGCCAATTGTCCAGCCCATAGGGGCTTATCAGCAAGCTCATCCGGCTTGTCCGGCCTGCACTGGTAGCCTGGCAAGGCACCACCCTAAGACGAAAACAACCGCCGTGCGCAATGCGCGGCGACAACATAACGAGCTAGTGAAGCGAGAACGGGTTGTTAAGCAAGCTAAAGCTCATGAGCCCAGACAGCGAAGCCTCCGGCTGCAAAGCACATGGCTTTAACTTCTAGCGAGTGGAGCGAGCGATAACTTCTCTAACTTCTTTAACTTCTCAAACACTTCTCTAACTTCTTTAACTTCTAAAAATCTATAGAAATATGAGATATTCAGCAAGAAAACCTTTTAGATGGTTGTGCTGCACGGTGCTGGCCGCCTTGGCGATGACCTCGTGCGACATGATGGAGCAAGACCTCAGCGACTGCCCCTACGGCCTGTACGTCACGTTCAAGTATGACTACAACCTGCAGCGCGCCGACATGTTCAACGACCACGTAGGTTCGGTCACGCTCTATGTCTTCGACGAGCATAACAAGCTTGTAAAGACCGTGGAAGAGAGCAACGCCGGCGGCGTGGAGCCGCTGAAACAGCCGGGATACGTGATGCACATCACCGACCTTGCCCCCGGCAACTACCGCTTCGTTGCACTGGCCGGACAGCGGCCTTACGCCGACATGATGGAGACTGCGCGCGCCAAGTTTGTGCGCACAGACATAGCCACTGGCGACGACATCGCCGGCCTTGGCGTGCAGCTGGAACGCCGCGAGACGGGCGATGGCACATATGAGATTGTCAACAACGCCCTGCCGCTGGACACCCTGTGGCACGGCATGCTGACAGAGCCAGTCCAGGTGTATTCAAAGGAATCAAACCGCCCGGCCTACGCCACCGTCTCGCTCGTGCGCGACACCAAGAAAATAAGCGTAAGCCTGCGCGAGCTTGACGACCCCACGCAGATGGACATAGCCGACTATGACCTCGCCATAACCGACCGCAACTCCACGCTGCTGTGGGACAACTTGGTTGACGAGACAACAGGCACCGTAGTTTACCGTCCCCACGACACGTGGAACACCGACGACCGCACGCCCGTTGCCGGGCAAGGCGAGGTGGGCAAGATAGGCCACGCCGACTTCATGACCTCGCGCATCATCTATCATGACGACGCGGCCGACGACGGCACGCTGACCATCGTGAGCCGCGAGACGGGCGCAACCGTGGTGAACGTCAACCTGCCCGACCTGCTCTCGCGCCTGCGTTCAAGCGAGGAGTTGCACAGCTACACGCCACAGGAATTCCTTGACCGCGGCTACGACTACCAGCTGGACTTCTTCTTGCGCGGCGGACGCCTCTCTTACGTCAACATAAGCATCAGCGTGCTCGGATGGAGCAAGCGAATACAATACGAGGAACTGTAAGAATTAAGAGTGAAGAATCCAACACCCGGTTCTCCCAGCACTCCCAGTTCTCTCAGCTAATAATTATGAAACAACGTTTGGCGAAAGCCAATTATGAATTGTGAATTATGCATTATGAATTAAATAAATGGCGCGGCGCGCTCTTCTGCCTCTGCCTTGCCCTTGCGGCGGCCGGGTGCAGCATGAGCGACGACCTCGACTGCCCTCCTGAAGGCGGACTGGCCAACTCAGGCAAGACATACATCCGCCTCAGCTTCGCCATGCCTGGCTCCGGCTCCACCCGCGCCACAGGCGGTGAACTCGGCGACGGCCAGGAGGCAGGCCAGAACGAGGAAAACACGATAAGCTCAGCCGTCGCCTTCCTATATAAAGGTAACGGCGTGAATGATGATGCTAAAACGCCCATAGCCGCCGTGGTTGAGTTTGACAACCCGGACGGCACGGGTGCTGGTACAGACCGACCCGACACAGAGCACGATATAGACAAAGTATATACCACCGCAGCGAAGGAACTGCCGGAAATTGAATTCGATACGTACCACGTCATCGTCGCCACCAACCTCAGTGAAAACGACAACACCGGTTGGTGGAATGGTGCCAACCTAACACTTGGCAATGTGCGCGACCATATCCTTACTAAGGCGTGGACACCTGAAGCCGACGGTTCGTATTCCAACTTCCTCATGACCAACGAGAGCGATGCCTTTATCGAGTTGACAGAAAAGAACACATCCGCCAACCCTGCCGAGACAACCGTCGACGTGGAGCGCGTCGCAGCCCGTGTGGACTACTTTGCAGAAACTGAGTATCATTGCACCGACCAGACCTATAAAGGCGGCACAGTGGAAATCCTTGGTGCAACGATTGTGAACGATTACAGAGCCGGCAGCTTTCTGCTTAAGCGCGTGGCTGATGATGTTGATGGCAAGAATCTTGAATATCTTGGAGACGAAACGCCAACGCCCTCAGGCGTAGCGACAAACTATGTGATTGATCCGTTGACTTCACAAAAAAACGAAGCAAACAAAAACGGAAATTTCACCATTTCGCAAAATGGTAAGAATTTTCAAACCCGTGCATACATGTATGCCGAAGGCACCCACTCTTCCGCATGGAGTGGCGACCCTAAATGGTGGAAAGAGAAGGTAACCGCAGGAAAAGAAATAACGGTTGGCAATGAAACATGGAATTGCATAGGCTACACCCTTGAGAACACCACGCCGAGCGGCACGGATTTTGCCGGAGCAAAGGAATATAACACAGGCGTTGTGTTCCAGGCTCGGTTCACACCTGCCGATGGTGCGGTAAAAAGCAAATATGGTTACAAAGAAGGACAAACTTTTTTTGAATACGGAGGCCAGCTTTATGCCACAATGGAAGACTTGGCTGAAGCCTATTTCCCAAATAATGATTTTGATTCTTTTAAAGACAATCTGTCTAAGGATGAATATTCAAGTTGGGAAAATATAACAGTATTGATTGAAAGTATTGAAGTCAATGACGACCCGTCTGGATATAAGGATTTTCTTGTAAAAGAAGCAGATGGGAAAGATGGAGAGTTGACCGATGATGACAGAGAACGTCTTTCCTGGACTGCCTACATGCGTGATGTCTGCGGATACACGTTTGACGCTGACAACGGCTGCGTTAAGCTTGACTGGACAGGCGGAGGCACGAAGCCCCAAGGTGCGAAGTCTACCCGCGAGATACTTTACGACAACGGAGTGCGCACGTATGAGAACTCGATATGCTATTACACTTGGTGGCTGCTGCACAGCAACGACTTGACGGACGACACGTCTGCCGACAACAACGTTGAGGGCGTGATGGAGCATGCCATTGTGCGCAACAACATTTACAAGCTTGAAGTTAAGAGTATTTATTCGCTGGGCGACGACGTGCCCGGCAGCACATCGCTCCGCGTCCGCGCCACGGTGAACGACTGGGTGCTGCTGCCTAAAGAAGACATAATTTTTGGCCCGTCGCAGGGCGGCGATGCCGGTAACTGATGAATTCCACGGGCGTGCGCCTTTATACTTTTGTTTTATAATATTGATGACTATGAACGGCGAATTTAAACATATCTTTAAAGTACTTTTGCCCGGCGTGCTGTTGACATGCATGGCGTTGCTGTCCTCGTGTGCCGACGATGCCGGCGACAGCGACCGCCACGGCTCAACCGCAACCTTGCAGATGCAGGTCAGCACGAGAGCCGAAGGAGACCAGACCGGCACAGAAGATAAGCAGCCGGGCGGAGCATATGAGAACATCCACAGCCTGTGTGTCTTGTTGGTAAACGCAGAAGGCAACGTGGCGTGGAAATATGTCAACGACAATTTGTCTGATGACGCAAGCGAGACGGAGTTCCTTTCAGAACCAATCCAAGATCTTCCCCTCGGCGCGTATGACGTTTACGCCTTCGCCAACTTCGATTATTACACATCGGGTGAAGGCGCAGCCGGGTTGTGGACGACGTTGGATGGGATACAGGTCGGTTCAACGTTTGACACCGGCATTTTAAGTTTTGTCGTTGATGACCCTGCGTCAAAGATTAATTTCGATGAAAAATGTTACATCCCAATGAGTGGAAAAAAGGAGGATTTCAATGTTACAGCAACTACATCCATCATTCCTGTACAGCTTGACCGTCTCGTGTCAAAAGTGCAGATAACCGTAAGCGGAGAGAGCGCGAAAGACGTAACCGAGCTGACCTTCAGCGGCTGGGCGGACAAGGTGATGCTGTTCAGCGATGAAACTTTAAGCGGTAATGTTTCTTATGAAGAGTCTATAACTGTAGGAGATAAGACCGTCGATGAAAACGGAACGGTTGTAGTTTCTCCGTTCTATGTCAACGAAACTCCAGACGGACATGCGTTTGACGTCATTGTGAAAACTGAAGAAACAACCGCGGGCAATCCCGAATCAATTTACACTGCAACGACAAAACAATCAGGTTTGCCGCGCAACAGCATATATCCGCTTGCAATAACAATCAACAACTGGGGACTTGACATCACCGCGCAGTGTTGGCTCAGCCCGATAGGAGCACTGCCTCAAGAAGTACGTGCGGACTTTGAAACAGGCACGTATAATATCAGCATACCCGAGGGAGCGCAGTTTGAGTTCACTCTTGGTGGTCTTGAAGGAAAAGATAACAGCACCGCCACATGGAGTATTAATCCGGACAATACTCCCGGCATAGCCTTTGAAAATTATACTGACGGTTTGACAACAGTGAAAGGTCACGTCACGGCCTCTGCCGGAAAAACATTCAGTCTTGGCGTAACCGCCTCTTTTACTGAAAAAGGTTTAGATTATCAGCGTACATACACAGTCAAATTGACAACTGTCGACATATTCGATGCCGAGTTTAAGACAACGAGAGTTTCATCCCTTTGGTCGCCGTTCACTTGTGCGGCGGAGTGGGGCGGAGCACGCAACGTGCTGCCCGAAGTGCTCGACATACATGTTAAACGATAACAGGAGGAATAATACATGAAAACAAATAATCTAATATACAAGGCCCTCTCGCTCGTCGCCCTGCTCTGCCTGGGGCAAACCGCGGCGTGGGGAGACGATGCTGTGACTGGCAATAAATATTCAGACGTCGATTCTAGAGTAATCCAAGCTGATTTAACTGGCGGAACAGGATGGGAAAGCGATTATGGTTGGGATCCCCATCCGTATAGATATGCCTACGATAACAGTGCGGACACTTATGCACAACAAGCAAACCATAACACAAATCCTACTCTTACGTTCGACCTGAACAACCATACGCTTGCTGAAATAGAATTTACATCACATCCCAAGCGAAATGAGCCACACCCACAGAGGCTGATTGTTGAAAGTCGCAACTCGAATTATGAGCAATGGACACCGGTACAAGAATTTGAATTTACACGTCTAAACGTAAAAGAAAATGTTATATTGAACAACCCTATAACATCGAGCCAAGTGCGTTTGACATTTGTTGTCAATGATGACAAAAATGATAGATTGGTTCAGATTCATAATGTCGTATTGTATAGCGAGGGAAACGAACCTACAATCCAGCACAAGGACGCAAAGTGGTTTGCCTTAAAAGAAAAATTGGTACTTGACAATGACGCCGTCGGTTCGTTCAACTATGACCAACGGAGGTTTACGGCAGACATGTCTGTCGCATCCGAAGGTCTGCAAGCCACTCACACTTACATCGACACGATTTACGTACACAAAGGCTCAAACGTAAAACTGATATTGCCCACAAGCAACAACTCTGAAGGAACAGGTACATCAAGCGTTTGGACTTATCAGCGATGGTACAGTTACCGCACAGACAATACATTCGCGACAAACGGCAGTGACGGAGTTTACGACTTGTTGACACCTAACGACAACAAACAGGCGTACCGTTTCACAAACGGTTATGTCGGCAAACCTTTGTCAGACGACATTGTACAGTCGATGACATTCCATTATCCCACAGAAGCCGAATTTGAGAAATGGTTTCCAAATTCACAAGTAGACAACGACTGGTACGTCGTAGCCTGTGATGTTTCCGGATATACAGATTTCTCAAAAGACTTTGATAGCAAAGGCAATGGGGGTAATTATGGCGGAAATGGAAGTGTATCAAAAGAAACAATTCTTGCCAACGCAAAGACACAGTTCACCGATGAAGGATATTATGAGCCAACGTTAGCTTTGCGCGTTATATATTACATCGTTGGCGTTGACGACCGCGACATGCCTGAAGGTTCTGACAAGAAAGCGAATTGGGACTCATGGTACGGCAAGCTGACAACATCCGATTACCAAGGCGGAACCACTGAGGAAGGGAAAAAGTATCTTGAAGAATACGACATAACCTTCCCTAACAAGCACTTGTCCAATTACACGTGCGAAGTGCTTTCACTGTCAAAAGACGCACGAAGCTATGCTATACCAAACGTAGACGAGGTCGCAAATAGTGATGAAGACGCGCCTCTTACGGTAAAATTGATAAGCAACAATGCCGGAATACAGTTGGCAAAATCAGAACAATACAAAGATAACAACGGTAATACTCACATTAGATACGAAGGATACGATGACGAAACCACTCTGAGCGGAATACAACGTGTAATCCAATTTGCTTCTGAAAACGGCAAGCTTGGCCAGCCGTGGGAAGTAGAAGACGGCTCCACCGCAATAGTTATCGTTACAAAGAAGTGCGACAACGGCATAACATACAACATCGCCCGCTTCAACCTTACGTTCACAGCCGATGCCGTGCCGTACACCCAAAGCCAGTTGGCGAATATACCATCAAACAGCTCGGAAATCATACGTACACCACAATGGCTGAGAAACAACAGGCGTCTGCTTACGCAACTTAACTTTGACTACGATGAAAAGGTAGCAGCCATGTACGGCCAAGAGGAATATTTCCCGTTCCCCCTCGCATGGGACAATAGTAGCTATGCCTTCTTCGACGGTTCGCCATGGCAGGATTTCGTTAGTAGTGCTAATTATAAAATTAGCAACGGATATTATTGGTATCCCGAGTTCGGTTATTACGCATTGACCAATGATTATATCGGATACGGCGACCAAGTTGGAAACACCACACGTCCACCTTTGGATGACGAGGGTAATCCCTTGATAAAAGGCAAAAGCAATTACCACATCTACGTTGACGCGTCAGACCGCCCTGGAGTTCTTGCCCGCTTGCCGTTCGACGAGAAACTCTGCGTGGGTTCAGAGTTGTTTGTTTCCGCGTGGGTGAAGAGTGCCGGCTCAAAAAACAACGATGACGCCGCCGTCCTGTTCACTGTCATGGGTGTTACCAACAAAGAAGACGGCTCACAGTTGTACACCCCGCTTTACCGCCACTCAAGCGGACAAATCCGTACTACAACATGGCTCAACGCTAGAGATGCGGGAACAGGTGAAGGAAACAATGAATGGTATCAGGTGTATTTCTCGTTCATGAACACCAACGAGCTTGCAAGTACATTTGACTCATACGTACTTCAGGTGGAAAACAACAGTGCGTCAACTACCGGCGGCGACTATTACCTTGACGACATCAGGGTGTACATAGCCCAGCCCAATGCCACTGTTACTCAGAAGGAATATTCGTGTACGAACGTTCGTACACGAATGAACATCGAGCTTGACTGGGAGCGGCTGATGTCACGCCTCGGTACGGAGGACTTAGAGGGCGACAACGGCATAAGCTTCTGCTTCTATGACGAGATGACCTATGAGACTACTTACAATGCGTACATCGCGGAGCATGGAGGCGAAAACGCGAGCGCGGACGACGTCAACGAGGCCAAGCTTGCAGCCATAACGGCGTCAGTGCAGCCGCTGGGTGACCAGACTACATACGACAGGCCTTACGCTACGTTGTATTTCAAAAACAAGTTTGACGACAACAAGCAATACGGAACTGACGAGAACCACTATTTCGCCCGCGATAACTACGACGAGAGTGTCAACAGATATTACTTCTACAAGACGGAAGACAGCGACAACGGACGCAGGATTACTGTTGATTTCAACTCTAACCTGTCGCCCAACCGCCCGTACAACATGATTATCTTGCCCGCCACCCTTGAAGATGACGCTACGCAAGAATTGGCGATGCAAGATTTCGCCGAACAGATTGGCAACCCGTGTCTCATCACGACGAGATTCTATGTCGAGTCAAAGACGCTTGTCAAAGTCAACGGCGAAGTGTTAGACCCGACGACAGACTTCTGCGCCGGCCAGGTGTTCAACTTCTCCGCGCAAATGCGTTACCCGACAGGGGAATATGACAGCGAAGGCATGGAAATATACAAGGTGATAGAGAGCGGTGTTTATTACGACTGGTTCTTCGGCACGGAGGAAGAGTATCTTACTGACAATGAGACATACGGCACAAACCTGGATGTAGCCCTTACTAATTTCAGGGGAGTTTATCCTGATGCCACAAGCCTTGACGGAGTGGAAGTTAACAAAACATCTGAAGACGGAGCATTAACGTTCACCCAAGCTGATTATGGCATAATAAATCACTACCTGAACACTGACGCTCCTGCCGGAGGCATCAATAAGAAATTGGTGTTGCATAAGGAAAATCTTAACATCACCATCCTTGAGGGCGGTTTGGAGGTCGTAATCAAGCCTATCCAGACATACTTAGCTCCTGAAGAGTCAGGCTTGAGCAACGACCAATGGGCGGCGATATGCTGGGAGTACGTACCCTTGGCACTGACAGTAGACGACAGGGCACCGAAACTTTTCGCAGGTTTCAACATCGTTAACTATCCGTCAGACGATTTTGCTCCGGCTCTCCGCATCGGTCTTGCTCAAATCCAGCAAGCAACAAACGAAGACAACGCGCTGCGTGTTGACCTGCGCGACGCGGCCGTGGTTACCGACGGAGCTGACCACTTAGGCCCGATTGACACGCAGGAAGACATGCACCACATATATCTTGTTGCAACAAACGACCCGAGGTATGCCGACTGGTTTGATGCGGAATCAGCTGGAGAGTTTGACCGTACAAGTCTGCCCATAGGTAACATTGTAGACCTTTTTGCCGAGCCGATCGGTGGGGAGTCATCATATAACGACCACATGAGCATAACGTTTGACCTCAGCACACGGATTATTAACGGCAGACAATTCAAGTTTGACCCACGCGAAGGATATTCTTACACCTTTGCCACATACTTTGAGGAAAAGAGCAACAACGCTGGTGTCGTGTACAACACATGCTACGGCTCGTTCAATATCGAAATGAAGGTCGTGCCCGAATACCTTGTATGGAAGGGCGGCGCGAACGACAACTGGAACAACGACGCCAACTGGAAGCGCGCAAAGGCCAGCGACCTGAAGATAAAAGACAACTCTTACACCGACTACGCTGAGGATGAACTGACGGAAACGGGCAACGGCTTCGTGCCGATGTTGTTCTCAAACGTGGTGATGCCTGAGGAGAGCAGGGTTGAGCTTTACATGACCGGATACATCAACGGCGGCGCGGCATGGCAAGAAAACCAAAAGCCGCAGCACATAGGCGACCCGACGACGTACATACAGTATGACCTGATGGCATACGCCGACCCGGAAACAAACGACCTGACAACGCAGCGTTACCGTGTGAACATCTGCCGTGACATCCACTTCGAGCAGGGCGCGCAGATGCTGCACGCAGAGCAGTTAATTTACAACAAGGCGTGGATGGACGTAAGCATGCCCACGAAGCAGTGGACACTCGTCAGCCTCCCGCTGAGGGACGTGGTGTCAGGCGACTGGTACACGTCAACCACGGGCACGCAGACCAAGCTGCCTTACTTTAAGGACATAACGTTCGGCACGGACAACGACCGCCGCAACCCCGCCGTCTACCAGCGCAGTTGGGACGAGAACGCGACAATCGTTGACAGCCCGATAAACAACGGCAACGGTACAGTAGGCTTCAGCACGTCAACGCCGGTATGGAGCGCGGCTTACAACGACGCTTCTGTGCCCTACGTTGCGGGCGGCGGCTACTCGCTGTCGGCAAGAGACGTGACAGGCAGCAACGGCACGCTGAGCTTCCGCTTCCCGAAGGCTGACACGAAATATGACTACAGCACGGGCACGTTCGCCCGCACAAACAGCGGCAAGCTGCTTGTTAGCGGTCTGCTCGACCGCAGCAACCCGCTGCAGCTCGTAAGGCACGACGACGTTACGCAGACGCTCACCCCGTCACAAGACGGCAAGTACATGATTGCGGGCAACCCGTACATGGCACCGCTCGACCTGAAGAAGTTCCTTGAATATAACAGCGGAACGGAAGGCAACCTGACAGGCCAATACTGGAGCGAGACGGCCGGCGGCACAACGGCGGGCGGCACCGACAGCCAGGGCGGCCAGTGGATAACGCCTACGGGCACGGAGACAATCGAGCCGTTCGGCGCGTTCTTCGTACAGCTAAAGGACGGAGCTACGGACTACACGGTGAAATTCACCGCCGACATGCAGAAGTTTGTGGCCGAGACCGAGGGCGAAGCCGCCACTACGGCGTTCACCATCACGGCCGACAACGGCAACGCCAAGAGCGGAGCGGCCTTGGCTTACGCCGACAACGCCGAGAATGCGTTTAACGCTACTGAGGATGTGCGCCTGATGCGCAACCTGCTTGGCAACAGTGCCAACGAGCTGTCAGTCTACACCGTGGCCGGTGACAACGCCGCAAGCGTGAACCGCGTGAAGGACATGCAGCGCATACCGATGGGTCTCTTCGCAGCCGATGGTGATGTGACAACGCTGACCTTCACTGGCGTTGACGCCCTACTCGACCCGACGCTCTATGACGCCGAGCTGAACACGGAGACACCGATAACCGAGGGCATGACGCTGAGCGTTGACGGCCCGTCGCACGGCCGCTATTTCATTCGCTCGCGCGGTGCGGGCGACGGCACTACGGGCATAACGGACGTTACGGCCGGCGATGGTGGCGTAAGCGTGTATTCGGTAGTGCAGGGGCAGGTGGTCGTTTCGGCCGGCGCGGAGCTTCGCGATGTGCGCGTGTATTCGGTTGGCGGCGCGCTGCTTAAGAGCGAGAGCGTGGGCGACGGCCGCACGGCGTTGACCATCAGCGGTGTAGACAGCGGCGTGGCGATAGTAAGAGTGATGACGGCTGACGGCGCGGCGACGAGGAAGATCACAGTGAAATAAAAATTATATGATCGTGAAAGAGGGGTTAGCGGAATTCCGCTAACCCCTCTTTCGTGTCTGGACGATCCGTGGGCCGCTTCGCGGAAATTAAAAATTACAAAGTAAACCACGGTGCAGTGTTTCGGATTGCAAATCAGCCGGAACGAAAATTTTTATACAGCATCCTTATCAGGATTGAAGTGGTCGAAGAAATGTATTCTTTTTTCAGGCAAGTCTTTTGTTTCTTGATAAAGGAACTTGCAGGCAAAATCGTACAACGGCTTTGCCACAGTGTGTTGGGTGTCATCGCAAAATTTCAGTCTGTCGATATAGTAAGATATTAAGTCCAGATTCTCTGTCATGTCGGCGGCAAACAGGTATAAATATTCGCATCCGACCAAATGCATCAGCTTCTCGACTATGGGGACAATGAAATGCCAAAACACCACTACTCCCATACTTTGCGGCAATGCCATTTCTTCCCAAACATTCTGGAATTTGTCGTTTGCGCAGAAGTGTACGAGTTCAATCCCGGCATATGCATGGCCGACGCTTTTTATATTTTCGTCAAATATCTCATCCAAGTCTTTGTCCAGACTACTTCGATGTAGTATTTTCGCAACGATGTCTTTCTTTATTATTTTCTTGCTTCTTGCTTCTTCGATAAGTGAATTGATAGCTTCGCTTTCTTCCACGTCAGTGCCGCTTTTAGCGCGTTCCTTGATGAAATTTAGCAGTTGGGTTATCTTTACGAGCTTTTCCGCTTCAAGAAATCTGTCGAACAGCGCTCCGCATTTGAGTGAGAAAAAGAAGAGAATCCTGTTCTCTTTGTCTTTTACGACATAATAGGCCACGCGTCTTTCTTCGTCTTGTTTGTAGGCTTCGTTTCTGAAAGAGTCGGCGATGTTGTCATTTCTGTGATTTTCAAAGTCGTCAATAAGTCTGAAGTTCTTTTCGTTGTCAGACAAACGTTCGCATCTTAATGTTTTCAGAGCTGCTTTTTGTGCTTCAGTTATTCTCATTTTGTGTTGACCTTCTTCATTTTGTCCCATATGCTAAGCATTATTCTTCGTTGACGCATGCGTTCGGCGTCAACGCGTATGTCGTCGGTCTCAATGTCGGTGTCGCAGTGGGCGTCGGTGTCGTAACCCTGCCTGGCTTTTGTCCATGAATATTCACAATGTGTCAATGTGCTCAGGCTCCATGATTTTTTCTTGGCGTAAATCTCGAAGATCTTGTCAAACACGTCCTTGTATTTTTCCACATCGCATTTGTCCAATGTGTAGTGGAGCGTGTCGTCTTTGTAATGCTTGCGTATTTGCGGAAGCACGGGGCCGTATTTCCATGCCTTGAACTTTTCATGGAACATCGGCGCTCCTGTTTGTATGATAGCCTCTCTTTGGGTGAAATATAGCAGCTTGTGCAGTTTCATTTCATCCATCTGTACGCCATAGGTGTCTTTGTAGCGTTGGCATAAATATGATGCAACTTTTAATACGTCGGTCATGAACAATCAAGTTTTCTTTTTGCAAAGATACGGATTTATTTTGTTTGTCATGACGTTTTTCCCGATTTTAACTTGGCTTGGTGGCAGTCGTTTTTGCGAAAGGCGGTTCATCCGCAGTTTAGGTGTATAACGTATAGGTGTCAATCCCGTCCCCGAAGGGGGCGAACTATGCTTAACCGCATGTGGAGTGACCGAAGGGAACGGAACTTGCGGTAAGTCAAAACTAACAAGCCCGTCCCCGAAGGGGGCGAACTGCAGGGTGACATTCGCCCTCTTCGAGGACGACATCATTACGTGAGTCCGGCATAACAGTAATGCCACACTTATCCGTTTCTTGAAAGTAGGTGGCAAGTCGCCGTTGCCTTAACGGCGACTTTCAGTTCCGCTGAAAAGCGGAATCCAGTCGAAAAGACAAAGGCGGCTAACCACTATGCCCGCTTTCTGGATTCCGCTTTTCAGCGGAATGACGACTTGACACTGAGCTGCAGAAAAGCAAAGCGGCACGAAATTATATAATTTGAAAGATTATTCCTTGTGCCTAACTCACGTATATTATTGCTGCATACCTACCGCAAGTTCCGCTTCGCCACACATGCGGTTAAGCATAGTTGGACCTCTTCGAGGCCCTATTGACACGAATGCCAATACACCTGAACTGCGGATGAACCCAAAAGACGGCAAATTTTGTGCCGAACTCACGTATATTATTGCTGCATACCTACCGCAAGTTCCGCTTCGCTACACATGCGGTCAAGCATGGTTGGAACTCTTTGAGGCCCTATTGCCACGAATGCCAATACAACCTGAACTGCGGATGAACCCGAAAGGCGGTCTTTCGCTTTCCAAAAGGCCGTAAATCGCGGGCTGAAAGGCCGTCTTTTGCAGGGTGAAAGACGGCCTTTTGCAATGCGTTGAGTGTCAAAGGGTTACACGGACGGCGGCGGTGGCCTGCATCGAGGGTGTCGGGACGGGTTGTTTGGGCCGTCAAAACGATGTGGTTTGACGGCTTGGACGGTGCGTCATGACCGTCAAACCGGTGCGCCTTGACGGCTTGTAAGGATGGTGCCGGGCGCGAAGGCATGCGGAATATGGGGCGAGTGGTGCTGTTTTGGGGAACTTGGTTTAACAACTTTAACTACAAAAATGTATAAATTCCGTAATAAAGATGTAACTTTGCAGCTAAATTTTTGAGCTTAGGAAAAACAATGGGAAAGGAGACTTCGCAGAGGATACAGACTTCGCTGCTTAACGCGGCTGAGAAGAAGGTGCTTGTATGGATGGCCGAGCGGCTGCCCGGGTGGGTGACGTCGGACATGCTGACGTTCCTTGGTGTGGGCGGCGCAGTGGTTTGCGCGGTGGGTTTCGTTCTGGCAAACTTTGACGTCATGTGGCTTTGGTTGTCGTCGCTGGGCCTGGTGATAAACTGGTTCGGCGACAGTCTTGACGGCACGCTGGCCCGTGTGAGGAACACGCAGCGGCCTGTGTACGGCTTTTTCATCGACCACACGCTTGACGCCGTGACCCAGTGCATCATGTTTGTCGGCGCCGGCCTGTCGCCCATGTTCAGGCTCGACGTGGCGTTGCTGGTGCTGGCCGGCTATCTGTGTCTCTCGGTTTACACATACATCGGCGCGATATTGAAGGGCGAGTTCCGCCTGACTTACAGCAGCTTCGGCCCCACGGAGTTCCGCCTGATAGTGATTCTGCTCAACACGCTTTACATGTACACGTCGTGGGCCGACAGCCGGTTCACGCTCCAGGGTTGCGAGTTCGGCGTGTTCGATGCAATCTGTTTCGTAGTGGCCTTGATTCTTTTCGCAATGTATCTGGTGCAGTTTGCCAAGGACAAGAAGGTGCTTGCAAAGCAAGACCCGCTGAAAAAGTGAAGAATTAAGAGTTAAGAATTCCGTCGGTCGGGCGGTTTATTGTAAATTTTTAACTCTTAACTCTTAATTCTTAAACTCTTAACTCTTAATTTAAAAAGGTATGATTCGTTATATAGAGTTTGTTGTCAGCCGGCTGTTCGGCACGGGTGTTGACACGTTCGTGCTGTGGGTATGCTCGACGTACATCTTCGACACTTATGTCGGCGACTACATTGTTTCGCCGATAATCTCGTTCGAGTTTGCCGTGCTGAGCAACTTTCTTTGCTCATATTGCTGGATATGGAAGAGCCGCATAGAGAACCGCTGCACGGCCGACTTTTGCCGCCGCTTCGTGGTGTTCAACGTGTCATCCGTGCTGGGCTTCTTGGTCAAGATGGCTTTCCTGCTGCTGTTCGAGCGGATATTCGGTTGGACGGTGGTATGGTGTAATCTTGCAGCCTTGCTTATTTCAGGCCTGTTCAACTATTTCCTTGCCGAGACGGTAGTGTTCGGCAAAAAGGCGATATTCAAAAAAGTTAAGAGCTAAGGAAAAATTAAGAATTAAGAGTTAAGAATTAAGAAAATATGCCTTCGTCGGTGATTTTCTTAATTCTTAACTCTTAATTTAATATTATCTTTGCATGTCAAAGAAAATCAATCCAAGAAATGAGAGGAACAATAGATTGCTTTTTGCCGTGCAGCGACTTTCTGTCTGTCAGCAATTTGCTGAGACAGCTGCGTGGCAGCCGCATGATAAGACATATCAACCTGCTGGTTACAAGCGACTTCGCCATGGCCAACGCCGTGCCCGACGACTGCTCGTTCATCGTTGTGGACGGGCTGCAGTCGGCTTCGGCAATGCGCAGCGTGGCAGAAAGCGTGATGGCAGACTATGCCATGATAGTGCTTAAGGACGTGCGGGTAAGCCTGGGACAGTATGCCATACAGCGCATGATGCGTGTGGCCGCAGACACAGACGCGGCTCTGGTGTATTCAGACCGCCGTACCTTGAAGGGAGGCGAAGCCGGGCTTCATCCCGTCATAGACTGGCAGGAAGGCAGCCTGAGAGACGATTTTGACTTCGGTTCGGTGGTCATGGTAAGGGCGTCGTTGCTGCATTTGTTTGCCGCCGATACGGAAGAAACGGAATATAAGTATGCCGGATGGTACGAGCTGTGGCTCTATCTGAGCCGCCACGGGCGCATGTTCCATATAAACGAAATCCTCTATACGGAGGAGGAACGCGACACGAGGGCGAGCGGAGTGAAGCAGTTTGACTATGTCAACCCGGCAAACCGCGAGGTGCAGATAGAGATGGAGCGAGTCGTTACGGCTCATCTCAAGGCCGTTGGGGCGTGGGTTGACACGTCGTATTATGACGAGCCTGACTTTGACGAACAGGAATTCGATGTAGAGGCTACGGTCGTAATACCTGTGCGCAACCGTGAAAAGACGATATGCGACGCTGTTGACAGCGCGCTGTCGCAGGAGACTTCGTTCAGGTTCAACGTCATTGTGGTGGACAATCATTCGACAGACAACACCACGTCATTGCTCGACAGATACTCCGACGAACGACTGATACACATCATTCCACAGCGTACCGACCTCGGCATTGGCGGCTGTTGGAACGTGGCCGTCGACGATGCGCGCTGCGGCCGATTCGCCGTGCAACTGGACAGTGACGACCTGTATTCGTCGCGCGGAACGCTGCAGGCCATTGTCGACGCGTTCTACGAGCAGCGTGCCGCAATGATAATAGGCAGCTACCGAATGTGTGATTTTGACCTTGACACGCTGCCGCCGGGGCTGATAAGCCATGCGGAGTGGACTGAGAGAAACGGATGCAACAACGCGTTGCGCATCAACGGCCTGGGTGCTCCGCGCGCGTTCTTCACCCCGCTGTTGCGCCAGGTGCGCTTCCCCAATACAAGTTACGGCGAGGACTACGCCCTCGGACTGGCGTTCAGCCGCCGTTTCAGGATAGGGCGCATATTTACCGAGTTGTACCTTTGCCGCCGCTGGTCGGGCAACAGCGACGCCGCGCTGGGCGTGGATAAGGTAAACGTCAACAATCTTTATAAAGACAGGCTGCGCACAATGGAGCTTATGGCGCGCCGTAAGATGAACGCTGGCGAGGGCATGGCTATGGAAAACAACTCATTATTGAGGTTTTTCAACAGGCAGCTTGAAACCTGGGACATGGCCCGGCGCAACTTCCGCGACCTGCATGACGTGCTGACGCGCGACATTGCCATTGGCGGACAGAACGTAACATTGCAGTTCAATCCTGCGCGTATGGTTTCCACCGGGGCGCATGTGGGCAAGGATGAGATAAGCCGCAGGCCGTGCTTCCTGTGTGAATGTAACAGACCTGACGGTCAGATTGTAAAACATTTGGACGACAAGTTTGAGCTGCTTGTCAATCCATATCCCATAATGCCGGTGCATTTCACCATTCCGGCGCGCACGCATCAGCCGCAACGCATACTGGACTATTATTCGGAAATGCACCGCATTCTGGCACGTTATCCTGACATTACCGTTTTCTATAACGGCCCGGAGTGTGGAGCCTCTGCTCCCGATCACATGCATTTCCAGGCTTTCGCGCAAGGAAGTCTGCCTCTCATGGCGGCTTGGCCGAGGCTGCAGCGCGACTTGACAACGGTGTATTCGCTCGATGATGACAACGACATATCAATAATAAACGGCTGGGTATGCCCTGCGATATTGGTCAGAAGCCGTAACATCGACAACGGAAAGGTTCTGTTCCGCCGTGTATATGACGCCTTGCCGCTGCGTGACGGAGCGTCGGAACCGATGATGAACATAGTCAGCCGTATGGTCAACGGCGTATGTCTGACGGTTATATTTCCACGGGCCAAGCATCGGCCGGACTGTTATTATGGCAAGAATGACGACAAGATATTGGTAAGTCCGGGTGCGCTTGACATGGCCGGGCTGGTAATAACGCCGCGAAAGGGCGACTTTGACAAGCTTACACCGTTGCAAGTTGAGGCGATTCTGCGCGAAGTGGCACTTGATGAAGCCTCGATGAGCGATGTTGTTGACAAGACAAGAAGCGAGGGCAAAGCCTTGATATCACACTCAAATGCACATCTTGAGAGGCGTGAACCTTACGTCCAGGTAGGCATCTTGAGTTCGGACAAAATCAGTTTTGTTCTTAACGGTAACTACATCGCAAAGGGAAATGTCATGACAGGCCGTCAGAAAGTGGAGTTCTCGGAAGGAGGACTACTGTGGAACGGCAACCTTTACCGTGAGCTTACCTTCACGCCTGACGGGCATGGGGCGTCTTTCTCGCTTGACGGTGTCACCATAGGGGTGAATTTCCATTGGCAACGACAGGAGACCCAGACATTCCAAGGCATACTGAAGCTTGTCGTAGAGGCCGACAAAGTGTGTGCGATAAATTGTCTGCCGGTTGAAAACTATCTGGTAAGTGTCATTTCAAGCGAGATGAAAGCCACTTCGTCGCTTGAGTTTCTGAAGGCTCACGCCGTCATATCCAGAAGCTGGCTGTTGGCTCAGATTAGCCGGCGACGCCGTCAGGACATGGGTGGCAGCGGCTTCTTCTCCTTCGTAAAGAAGGATGATGAGCTGATACGCTGGTATGACAGGGACGACCATACGATATTCGACGTATGCGCCGACGACCATTGTCAGCGTTATCAAGGCATAACCAAAGCCACGAATGTGCATGTGGAGCAGGCCGTGAAAGAAACGCGAGGGCAGATTTTGATGTCGGGTGACGACATTTGCGATGCTCGCTTCAGCAAGTGTTGCGGAGGCATCACGGAAGAGTTCCAGTATTGTTGGGAAGACAAACCACAGCCATATCTTACGGCCATTCGTGACAACAGCCACGCGCCGATGCCTTTGCCTGACCTGACAGACGAGGCGCAGGCCGACAGATGGATACGTTCTTGCCCGGAGGCATATTGCAATACGGCTGACAAGGCAGTGCTTTCGCAGGTACTTAACGACTATGATCAGGATACGTCAGACTTTTACCGATGGCGTGTTGAGTACACTCAGGAAGAGCTTACGGCTTTGATTGAAGACAAGTTGAAGCTTGACTTGGGGCGGATTGTTGACCTGGTGCCTCTTAAGCGTGGGCGGAGCGGCCGCATATGGAAATTGAAGATAGTCGGGACGAAGCGTTCGTTTGTCATAGGCAAGGAGCTTGAGATACGCCGCGCGCTCAGTGAGACCCATCTTTACAGCAGCGCGTTCGTGGTAGACCGGATTGACGTTGAAGGCAATGTTCCAGCGCGTTTCGTCATCACCGGCGCGGGCTGGGGGCATGGAGTAGGGCTTTGTCAGATAGGCGCGGCCGTAATGGGCGAGCACGGATGCAAGTATGATGAGATTCTGTTGCATTATTACCGTGGTGCTGAAATAAGAAAAATATACAGTTGATTCATAATCCACAATTCATAATTCATAATCGGGCAAAGTGTTATCGTTCCCTTATTTTAATGATATTTACGCTGTTTCCCAATCATGAATCATGGATTATGGATTATGAATTGTACAAAGGCGTATGCCTTAATCATGAATTGTGAATTATGAATTGTGAATTGAAAAAGAATCCTTGGAGCTGGGTGCCGTCGCTTTATTTCGCCGAAGGCCTGCCTTATGTGGCCGTAATGACCATCTCGCTCGTGCTTTATAAGCAGTTGGGACTTACCAACGCGGAAATCACTTTCTATACTTCGTGGCTTTATCTGCCGTGGGTCATAAAGCCGTTGTGGAGTCCTTTTGTCGACGTTGTAAAGACAAAACGCTGGTGGATCATCACCATGCAGCTGTTGGTCGGGGCTGCGTTTGGCGGCGTGGCGTTCACCATTCCCACCGACTTCTGGCTTCAAGGCACGCTGTGTTTCTTCTGGCTGATGGCTTTCAGCAGTGCCACTCACGACATTGCGGCAGACGGTTTCTACATGCTTGGTCTTGACGAGCACAAGCAGGCTTGGTTCGTCGGGATAAGAAGCACGTTCTACCGTTTGGCCACAATCTTCGGCCAAGGCTTCCTTATAATGGTGGCAGGCAATCTGCAGGTGTTGTTCCGTGGCAGCATACGTTATTCTTGGAGCCTGATGTTCTATGGCGTTACGGGGCTTTTTATCGCCCTTTGGCTGTGGCACAGCTTCGTGCTGCCATGCCCAGTGGCCGACCGCAAACGGCATAACGCCAATGCGCGCGCCGTCTGGGGTGAGCTGTGGCTGTCCGTAAAGACTTTCTTCACGAAGCTGCCTGTAAGGGAAACGGTGTGGGCTTTCCTCTTCATGTTGTGTTACCGTATGCCTGAGGGGCTGCTGGCCAAGGTGTCGTCGCTGTTTCTCATAGACAGCGGAAGCAACGGCGGACTGGGTCTTTCGCCGCAGGAATACGGCCTGGTGCAGGGCACGGTGGGCATCGTGGGGCTCACATTGGGCGGTATTCTCGGCGGAATGGCCGCCGGCAAGGACGGTCTTAGGAAGTGGCTTTGGCCCATGGTGTGCGCTATAACGTTGCCCGACATTGTGTATGTCTATCTTAGTTACGCCATGCCGTCAAGCCTCATTATTGTCAATGTGTGCGTCTTTATTGAGCAGTTCGGCTACGGTTTCGGCTTCACTGCTTACATGCTATACCTTATTTATTACAGTCAGGGAGAATACAAGACTTCACATTACGCACTCTGCACGGCCCTTATGGCCCTGTCCATGATGCTGCCGGGCCTGGTCGCGGGGTGGTTGCAGGAGCTTGTGGGCTATCTGTGGTTCTTCATCATAGTGGTTCTGCTTTGCGCCATGACGTTTGTCGTGGCCGCGTTCGTGAAGATCGACCCTGAATTCGGAAAGAAAGAAGGATGATGATTCTTTAGATTCATAATAAGAAAATGGAAACTCGTGAACGTAAGATTTATCGTGTTACTGTGCTTGGCAGCGTGATAAACGTGCTGCTTGTGGCCCTGAAGTTCGCTTTCGGACTGCTCGGCCGCTCGTCGGCCATGATTGCCGACGCCGTGCATTCTCTCTCAGACTTGGTCACCGACGTGATAGTCATTGTCTTCGTGAAGCTCAGCAACAAGCCGCAAGACAGCGACCACGACTACGGCCACGGCAAGTATGAGACGCTCGCCACGGCTTTCATCGGCCTGGCCCTGTTCGCCGTGGGCGTCATGATACTCTATGGCGGAGCCGAGAAGATATTTGCAGCCCTGCGCGGCGAGGTGCTGCCGCAGCCCGGCATGATAGCCCTTTGGGCGGCGCTGATAAGCGTAGTTTCAAAGGAGTGGTGCTACCGATTCACCGTCAAGGTGGGGCGTGAGACGGAGTCGCAGGCCGTCGTGGCCAACGCCTGGCATCACCGCAGCGACGCCTTCTCGTCCGTAGGCACCGCGCTGGGCATCGGCGGAGCCATATTCCTTGGCGAACGCTGGACCGTGCTCGACCCGATAGCGGCCGTCATCGTGAGCATTTTCATCATAAAGACAGCCCTCTCGCTGATGAAGCAGGCATCTGACGAACTTCTTGAGAAGAGCCTTCCCGAGGAGACCGAGCGCAAGATAAAGGAGATAGCCGAGGCCGAGGCCGGCGTGAGTGGCATACACAACCTGCGCACGCGCCGCATAGGCAACCGCATATCCATAGAGATGCACCTGCGCATGCCCGGCGACCTCACCCTCTACGAGGCTCACCGCCGTGCCACAGACATAGAGCAAGAGCTGCGATGCCACTTCGGCGACGGCACTTACATCAACCTCCACATAGAGCCGCTGAAGGTAAACGGGCGGTATGTGGAGCCGAAGGAAATTAAGAATTAAGAGTGAAGAGTTAAGAAAATATGCGTTCTTGAATACGACGGGTTCATTATTTAACATTTCTTTGCCCGTTTTTTCAATGCAAAAATAGCTGTTTTTTGCCGTTTTTCCAAGTAAAATCAAGGTTGTTTTTGCCGTTTTTCCAATATGCGGTTCCGATACTTTGAATGTCAGTGGTGGCCCGAATCGCGTTGCGTCTGTAACTGGCTGGGAATCAGTAAGATAATGGTGTTGTTGCAAAAGGCCGTCTTTCGCGTTGCGATTGACGGCCTTTTGCGTTGCAATTTGCGGTCTTTTGCAGCGCGGTTTGCGGCCTTTTGCAAAATGGCTTGTAGTTGCAATGGATATGCTTGGCCGCGCTTCGCCTTTTGCCTTGCGGCAGAAGGTGTTTTTATCAGCATTCGGTCATTACGCCGAAAGTGTAAACATAAGGTTTACATAATGGCGGAAAACCGCAGAAATTCATCATTTTTGGAACGAAAAACGGCGTTTCGCTTGCAATTGTCAATCGTTTTAGCTACATTTGCTGTTGCGATGGCGGTGCTCGCGGAGCCACCGCCTGCGCATGAGTTGTTATCCTGAATGTTAACCTTGAAGCCCCAATCAGTTTGCGGTTGTAAGAATGTTTGAGCCATGAAGAGTGTAAGCCTTTTGTTCATAGTAGCCTTGTTGTCGCTTTGTTTCATGCCATCTGTGTCGGCAAAGGGCGTGGTTGGTTTGCCTGTCGGCAACCAGCCGTCGGGCGTTTCGTCGCCTGATGCCATGTCGATGGTGCCCGATGACAAGGTGTATGATTATGAATTTAAAAAGACGAGTTATGGTGATCATGATTGGTATAAATGTATTCTTGATGGTGTTATATATTCAATTAAAAAAGATGTAGTTGTGACAGGCGGAATGGAAATATATGCTTTTGATCCGGAGGAATGTCCACAAATATACTTCATTTTAGTTGCAGGTAATAGCGAAAAATTGGCGGAGCTATGTAATAAGAGCGACAAATGTGAAAATGGTTTGAGTGTGAAGGGATCATTGACATTGGGCAATAATGAAGTCTTTATAGTGGAAGCAGCCATATTGTGGGATATGAGAAGGGAAGATTTACATGGTTCAGAATGTATAGGAGCATGTCAGTTGTTGATAAATTTTACATCGTTGAATAGTAAGGTGAAATCAATGTCAGGAATGACGGAGCGTCAAAAAGTTGGTTACGTTTCACAACAGCTGAGAAAATACAACATAAAGAAGTTACAGATAGAGAATTTTTCAGTTGATTTTGACGAGTTTTCCACGGCTGCTACAATCAGTAGCATGTTCGACACTCTTGCCGAAAAAACGGGTAACGATTTGTTCCATTACAAGGAATCCGCGACAGACAAGTTTGTCGTGGGTGGTTATACTGGCGGTGGATAACCATTGCCGAACATACAGTATGGCTGACTGTAAAATGTGAGTGTGCCCGATACTTGTTCTCTTAATCAAGTTTCAAGGTACACAAGTAAAATTTAATATTAACAATAAAAGCCCCAATCAGTTTGCGGTTGATAAAATGTTTTTGCCATGAAGAGTGTAAGTCGTTTGTTCGTAGTCGTTGCGTTGTGTCTTGTCGGTTTGCTTTCAACGCATACGGATGTCGCCGTTGCAAGGAATGTCGGCGAGCCTGAAGTATGCAGCATGTCGCCTGAAGTCTCCGGACTGTTGAGCGGAGTGAAGATATATCCATATGAGTGTGAATATATTAAGAAATCTGGAAGTGATTATTACTATTGTTTTACGCCGGATACGTTTTCGCTGAATACGGATTATTACTGTACCGTTGGCATGACTGTTGGTGCGTACAAACAGGATTATAGCCCGATGCTGCAATTTAAAATTTCTGCTGGTGATAAAACGTTCGCATCTCTTTGCAACAGAAGTGCGAGACGTGAAGGCGAGCAGATGGAAGTTGACGTTGTGTTGACAATGAGTGACGGCGAGAGGTTTAATGTGAGAGGCTATTTGATGGATGTTAGGAAGGAAGAGTTTAATACACTTGAAAGTCTTGGCATTGGTGTTTTATATGTGCATTTTAATGTTTTCACAAGTAACAGAAAGTCATTGACAGGCATGTCTGATAGAGATAGAATCCGTTATGTGTCACAAAAGTTAAGGACTTATAATATCGACAGAATAAATTTTGAAGGTTTTTCTTTAGAGCTGAAAAAGTTTCCCACGCAATTTACTCTCGGTCTTATGTTTGACACTTTGGAAAAAAAGACAGGGCGCAATTACTTCCGTTACTCCGTCGGTTCGGGCAATACGGGCGGCAGCGTATCCGCTACGACGCAGGCCAAGGCCACTATCTCGTCGATAACAGGAGAGTATGACGTTTGGCAATACGGCAAGAAGGGTGTGAACGTTGTGATTACTTTCACTGTCAGCGGGATGAGAGGCAAAACCGGCCTGGCGGCAACTTATTATTATTTTAGAAGCGGAGACAAGTTGAAAGACTTTAACGGGTCATACCGCGCGACAGACGGGCAGGTGTCTGCAAGCACCAAGTTCACTCCTTTGTATGACTCGACAAAGTTTACAAACTTAAAGATCTTCATACCATATGATGAACTGCACTTGTCTTCCGGGCGCAGTGAATTGAAGGTAAATGTCAACATCTTTGACGAAAACAACCGTTGCATTGGCATAAGCGACTGGCTGTACTTCTGGTGTAGCGTGTGATGCATGATGCGCATGCTTGCTCATGTGTGATTCTTTGCGTTCAAACAGTTCGCTTTTTTATTAGAACTGAGTTTGATATGTTGTCGTATTGTGGTGTGTAATTAACTTAAATATTAACCATAAAAACCTCAATCAGTTTGCGGTTGTAAAAACTTTTTAGCTATGAAGAGTATGATACGTATGTTTTCGGTAGCCGTCGTGGCGCTTTGTTGCGCGTCGGCAGTGTCGGCGGAGAGTGTGGTTGGTGTTCCTGTGGACGGTCGGCCGTCAGGCGTTCCATCGTCCGGCGTGATGTCAATGCTGCCACCGGGCAAGGTGTATGATTACAGTTTCGACATCATCAAGGACGATCCCGACCAGTACTGGTGCGAGGTTGACAAGATGGAAGCGTTGTCAACGGGTTCTGACAACATGCGCGGAAGGATGAGCGTCTTTGCGTATAAGGAAAGCCTCCCTCCACAGATTGGCTTCACTATGTCTGGAAAAAACAGCCAATTCATTTTCCTTTGCAACCTTGCCGACAATTGTGAGGACTACATGATGAACCTCAGATGTTCGTTTACGTTGAGCAATGGCGAGGAGTTCAGGGTCAGTGAAGCAGTCTTCGGGGATGAAAGAGACAGCGATCTTCATGGTTCCGAGACGGTGGGATACGGCTATGTCCTTTTCAATTTTCTTGATTGCACGAGCAGTAAGAAGTCAATGTCTGGCATGACCGCAGCCCAGAGGATAGGTTATATTGCGCAACAGCTAAGAACGTATGACATTAAAGAACTGAAAATTGTGGACTTTACGCTGAAGCTTGATGCCTTCTCCACTGCGGCTACGCTCAACAGCATGTTCAACACTCTTGCCAAAAACATAGGCAAGGACATGTTCCGTTATAAATAATTCATCGTCCTGCATGTAGTAGGAACAGGCAATAAAGGACATAGGCATGTAGCTCAAGTTACTATGCCGATGCCCTTTTGCTTATCCTAAGACCACATCGAGCACCATCATCAGCGCAAAGCCAGCGGCAAATCCTACGGTGCCGATGTTTGAATGCTCGCCCTCAGACATCTCAGGTATCAGCTCTTCAACCACCACGTAGAGCATGGCTCCGGCGGCAAAGGCCAGCAGGTAGGGCAGGGTGGGTGTCATTACGGAGGCCAGCAGCACTACGAGCAGTGCGCCGACAGGCTCCACCGCACCGCTCAGTGCGCCCATGGTGAACGAGCGCAGGCGGCTGTTGCCCTCGGCGCGCATGGGCATCGATATTATCGCTCCTTCCGGAATGTTCTGTATGGCGATGCCAACGGCCATCGCCATTGCCGACGCCGTGCTGATATGCGCCTCTCCCTGCAACGCTCCGGCGAGCACAACGCCCACGCCCATGCCCTCGGGAAGGTTGTGTATTGTCACCGCGAGAGATAGCATCGCGGTGCGCGACAGGCGGCTGCGAGGCCCTTCAGGCTTCGCGTTCCCTATGTGCAGGTGGGGCGTGATGCGGTCAATTAGCAGCAGGAAGGCCATTCCGGCCAGGAAGCCTACGGCCGCCGGAATGACTGACATCTTGCCCATGTCGGCGCACATGTTCATGCCCGGTATAAGCAACGACCACACCGAGGCGGCCACCATCACGCCCGAAGCGAAGCCGAGGAGCGCCTTTTGCACCTTCACAGGCATCTTGTCTTTCATGAAAAACACGAAAGCCGAGCCGAGAACGGTGCCAAGGAATGGGATGAGAATAATTGGAAGCATAAGCTGTAGCATTTAATACCCACCCCAACCCTTCCCGAAGGGAAAGGGCTGTGGTTTCATGTGGTGGGTGTTTTGTCTTTATCTTTTGGTGAAAAATCGAATACCGATATGTCAAATCATATCAAACTCCCACCCTTAGGGAGGGCTGGGGTGGTGTTTAGTCAATGAACCGTTTTGTTATTCCGCCGTATTCGTCAATCCTGCGGTCGCGAAGGAAGGGCCACCAGCGGCGCACCTGTTCGCCCCGTTGCAGGTCGATGTCGATTACATTGCGCTCTTCTTCGGTGCTTGAGGCGCGGTACAGCAGTTCGCCTTGTGGCCCGGATACGAACGAGCTGCCCCAAAACTGTATGCCGTTGGTCATTCCCGACGGGTCAGCCTCGTGCCCTACGCGGTTCACTGCGACCACGGGCAGGCCGTTGGCAACGGCGTGTCCGCGCTGCACTGTTGTCCAAGCTTCGCGCTGACGTTGCTGCTCGGCCTCGGTGTCAGTGCTTTCATAGCCTATGGCTGTTGGATAAATGAGTATGTCCGCGCCTTGAAGAGCCATCAGCCTGGCGGCTTCAGGATACCACTGATCCCAGCAGACCAATACTCCGAGACGGCCTACCGACGTGTCGATCGGGCGGAATCCGAGGTCGCCAGGCGTGAAGTAGAACTTCTCGTAATAAGCGGGGTCGTCGGGAATGTGCATCTTTCGGTACTTGCCGGCTATCGTTCCGTCGCGCTCTATGACTACCGCTGTGTTGTGGTAAAGTCCTGCGGCGCGCCTCTCGAACAGTGAAGTGACTATCACTATGCCCAGTTCCTTTGCCAGAGAGCCGAAAAACCGTGTCGACGGACCGGGTATAGGCTCGGCCAAATCGAAGTTGTCAACGCTCTCGACTTGGCAGAAATACAGCGAGTTGTGCAGTTCCTGAAGCACTATGAGCTCGGCTCCTTCGGCGGCCAAAGCCCTTATGCTGTCGGCCAGTCTGCGCATGTTGTCGGCTTGGTCGGCCGTGTTGTGTTGTTGGATAATGCCTGTTTTCATATCAAATTCATCATTTACCCACCCCAACCCTCCCGAAGGGAGGGCGTTTGGAACGCTTTGCTATATATTGAAATAAATTATAACGGTGATTAAGCTCCCTCCCTTTTGGAGGGTTGGGGTGGGTGTCAGTTCTTTATATTTTGGGGAATTGCATTGTGCAGCAGTGCAGTGAGCCGTGCTGGCGTACTACGGTGAGGCTGTCGATGCCTATCAACTCTCGGCCGGGAAAGGCCTCGCCTATTACCCGTGCGGCCTCCGCGTCCAGGTCGGACTGGCCGTATGTGGGGTAGATAACGGCTCCGTTGATTATCACGAAGTTGGCGTAAGTGGCCGGCAGGCGGTCTTCTCCGTCGTAAATGGGGCGCGGCATGGGCAACGGCAGCAGGCGGTATGGCCGTCCGTCGGCGGTGAGCAGCGTTTTCAGTTGTTCTTCCATGAGGTGCAGGTCGGCGAAGTGGATGTCCTGTTTGTCGGTGCAGCGCACGTATAATAAGGTGTCGCCGGGAGCTGTGCGTACAAGGGTGTCTATGTGTCCGTCGGTGTCGTCGCCATCCAGGTGGCCGTAGTCAATCCACAGTATGCGTTCTGCGCCGAGACAGTCTTTCAGCCTTTCCTCTATGTCTTGTCGCGAAAGTGGCTGATTGCGATGTGGGGCAAGCAGGCACTGGCTTGTCGTAAGCACCGTGCCGCGGCCGTCGCTCTCTATCGAGCCGCCTTCAAGCACGAAGTCGCCGTGGTCTGCGTATTCTCCATTTACCACCTTATTTATATATAGGCTGCGGTTAATGGCGTTGTCGAGGTCGGCCTGGAACTTTTCGCCCCATCCGTTGAAGCGGAAGTCGAGCAGGCGCACGGCCTTGCCGTCGGTCACGGTTATGAATCCGTGGTCGCGCGCCCAGGTGTCGTTTGTGGGGCATTCGTGCAAGGTTACGTTGGCAAGCTGACAATCTGTCAGTCGTTTTTTCAGCTGCACTTTTACGCTTTCCGGCTCGGGCGTAACCACTATCAGGTGTTCATGCCGTGTTATTGCGTCGGCCATCTCAACGTATGTTGAGCATATTTCGTCAAGATATTCGCGCCAGTCGGTGCCGGCGTGCGGCCACGTCAGCTGTATCGCGCTTTGCTCCGCCCATTCTGGCGGCAGTGTGTATTTGTTCATTTTCTTACGGTGTCGGTGTTTCTTAAAAACAGATTTGCCTTACAAAGGTAATATAAGTAAGGTGAATAAGCAAATAAATGTGCCATTTTCGCCATCTGGATGCGTGCCGTTGTGTCCGCATGTGGCAGGCGTGAGCCAGGATGTGACTATTTGTCATGAAAACTGATTGATGTAAATCAAGTGGTTTGACGCATGTCAAAATACTTGCATTTAAAGCCAAATTCACGCCTTAAAACGTTCAGACATGCCGTAAATGGTATTACCTTTGCATCGTAAACAATAGAAAAAGGATAACAGGATGTGAAGAAGCATCCCACATGTAGAACTAAAAAGAGAAAGGTAAAAAGATTATGAAAAAGATTGTTAACAGGATTTTTGACAGCAAGAAGTTCAACAAGTATTGTGTGAACATGTTGAAAATGTACAACTACGGACGCGTGAACATGCCGGCATAACGGCGTGTGTGTGATACAACGAAGTCGGGGTGAGATGACGGCAAGAGCCGCAATCTCACCCCGATTTTCTTGTTTATACGCTTCAAAATGCTTATTTTCGCCGGCGTTATGGATAAAATCAAGATTTATGTGTTGGCGTTGTGCTCGGCCGTCGTGCTTTCGTCGTGCGACTTCATGGAGCGCAACAGGCCGCTTGCCAGGCAGATAGGCCGGGCGGTGGCGGCCGAGATTGAGCGTGGCAAACAGTCTGGCGAAAGCCGCGGCAAGGCTTCTGTGGCGTTTGATGGTGACGTGTCGCTGCTTAGGCAGGCTTCTCCCGAAGGCGTGCCCGAGCAGATGCTGAGGCGGACGGGCTACATCGCGTCTTACAACAAGTCGACGAAGATGCCCAACTGGGTGGCCTGGCACCTTACGCCCGGCCGCACCGAGGGGCCGGCGAAGCGCTCGGGCGTGGACTTCGAGGCCGACATGGACGTGCCTGCGCCGCGTGCCGAGGACTCTGACTATTACGGTTCGGGCTATGACCGTGGGCACATGTGCCCGGCGGCAGACAACAAGTTCAGCGTTGAAGCCATGCGCGAGTCGTTTCTCTTCACCAATATGTGTCCGCAAAACGGCAACCTTAACCGCGGCGACTGGAACGAGATGGAGATGGCCTGCCGCCGCTGGGCTGAAGAGTACGGCGGACTTTACATCGTGTGCGGCCCAATTCTGTACAAAGGCAGGCACAAGACGATAGGAAAAAACAAGGTCACCGTGCCCGAGGCTTTCTTCAAAGTGGTGCTGCGCACGGGCGACAATCCCAAGGCCATAGGCTTTGTCTACAAGAACGCCGGGGGCAACCGCCCCAAGGGCGACTATGTGAACACCGTGGACGAGGTGGAAAGGCTGACGGGCATCGACTTCTTCCCGTCGCTGCCTGACGATGTTGAAAGACGCGTGGAAGCCACGGCCGACCTGGCCGACTGGTGACGGCCAGCCGTGTCGTTGAGGCAACCCTTAGGTTGCTTTGTGGGTGTTTGCGGCGCATGCCGCCATTGTTAAATAAAGCAAATATCAATGGCCGCCTCTCCGCATGCCGCCATGTAGCAAGTCTTATGCGCCTGCATGCGCAATGCGCTGATATCCAATGACTTACGAAAGACCGTCTTTGGCAAGGCCATTGACGGCCTTTTGGCGTGCCATTGACGGCCTTTTAAGAGACAAAAGACGGTCTTCAGCGTGCTTGAAGGCCGTCTTTGCTTTAGCGCAGGGGCAACGGTGACGGCATGTTTAACCATTTTTTTATATTTCAATGGTTAATAAATTTAAAACAAGATTGTGGCGTTTCCATGTGTGGCAAAAAATCAGTACATTTGTAACACGTTAAATCTAAACCCCATATCAATACATGAAAAAGAAGTTATTGCTTGCATCCCTGTTGTTGGCGGCCATGCCTTTAGCTGCGCAGACATACAAGGTGAAAGTGTCAGAGGCTGACGAGCCTATGAAGAAAGGCAAGTTCGAGCCCACGTGGAAGTCGTTGGAGCAGTACCAGGTGCCCGAGTGGTTCCACAATGTCAAGTTCGGCATCTGGGCGCATTGGGGGCCGCAGTGCGTCGAAGGCAGCGGCGACTGGATGGCGCGCTCGATGTACATCGAAGGCTCAAACGAATACAAACACCATGTGGAACACTACGGCCACCCCTCCGAGGTGGGCTTCAAGGATATAATCCCGCTATGGAAAGCTGAGAAGTGGAATCCCGACAGCCTCGTTGCTTTCTACAAGGAGATAGGCGCGCAATACTTTTTCGCCCTTGGCAACCATCATGACAACATGGACTTGTGGGACAGCAAGTATCAGCCGTGGAACTCTGTGAACATGGGGCCGAAGCGCGACATACTGGCCGAGTGGGCCAAGGCGGCGCGCAAGCACGGACTGCGCTTCGGCGTAAGCCTGCACGCCGACCACGCCTGGATATTCTACGAGCCGTCGCAGCGGCACGACCTTAACGGGCCGAAGAAGGGCGTGCCTTATGACGGCAAGCTGACAAAGAAAGACGGCAAGGGCAAGTGGTGGGAAGGCTACGACCCGCAGGACCTCTACGCCCAGAACCACAAGCTGAGCGAGAACAGCTGGGACAACGGCGCCATTCACGGCCAGTGGGCGTGGGGCGGAGGCGCAACCCTGCCTACAAAGAAGTTCTGCACGAACTTCTACAACCGCACGCTCGACGTTATAAACAGGTATGACCCCGACCTGCTTTACTTCGACGTCACAGGCGTTCCGTTCTATCCGTTCAGCGACGCGGGCCTTAAGATAGCCGCACATTTCTATAATCACAACATGGCATCGCACGACGGAAAGCTCGAGGCCGTGATGTTCGGCAAGATACTTACCGACGAACAGAAGAAATGCCTTGTGTGGGACGTGGAGCGCGGAGCGCCCAACGAGATACTCGACCGCCCGTGGCAGTCGTGCTCGTGCATAGGCGGATGGCACTATAACACGGGCATTTACAATGGCAACGGCTACAAGTCGGCCGCTTACGTGGTGAAGCTGCTGGCCGACATAGTTAGCAAGAACGGCAATCTGCTGCTCAGCGTGCCGCTAAGAGCCGACGGAACGTTTGACGAAAAGGAGGCAAAGATACTCCGCGAGTTCGGCGGCTGGATGGCCGTAAACAAGGAGGCTATTTATGACACGCGCCCCTGGGTGAAGTTCGGCGAAGGCCCTGTGGCCGATTCTGACATTCCCCTTAACGCCCAAGGCTTCAACGAAGGCGCTTACAGCAAGGCCGGAGCTGACGAGATAAGGTTCACAACCAAGGGCGAAACGCTCTACGCCATAGTGCTTGGCTGGCCAGAGGACGGCCGGGTCGTGGTGAAATCGCTGGCCGCCGATGGCGATGCAGGCACGCATGAGGTGAATGAAGTGGAACTGCTGGGTTATGGCAAGGTGAACTTCAGGCGCACGGCTGCCGGACTGGAAGCAGATCTGCCCGTAAAGCTGAACGGCATAGCCCCCGTGCTTAAGATAAAGTGAAAAGGCAAGAGTGAAAAGCGGAGAATCAATTGCCAGGCAAACTGGCTTGGTTCTTCTCTTTTCATTTTTTCATGTCAGTCTTTTTCCTTGCTGTAAGGTTAAAGAATGTAAATAAACGTTGCCGCTCTCTTGCGCTGACGGTAAAAATGCTTACCTTTGCATATTATTACATTTAAAGGCTGAAAAGCGTGAAAATAAGAGAAGTGGTTGACGCCCTTGAACGTTTCGCGCCCCTGCCCCTGCAAGAGAGCTTTGACAATGCCGGCTTGCAGGTAGGATTGACAGAGGCGGAAGTATCAGGGGCTTTATTGTGTCTTGACGTTACCGAGGCGGTGGTGGACGAGGCCGTGGCCCTTGGCTGCAACCTCATAGTCAGCCATCATCCGCTGATATTCCACCCGCTCAAGCATGTCACTTACGAGAACGACGTGCAGCGCGCCGTGGCCAAGGCGTTGAAAAACGATGTCACCGTGGTGTCGATGCACACCAACATGGACAACGCCCAGGGCGGCGTCAACTTCAAGATAGCCGAGAAAATGGAGCTTGCGGGCTGCCGCTTTTTTGCCGGAAAGACGGTTGAAGGCATTGAGTGCGGCAGCGGAGTGATAGGCGATTTGCCCGAGGCGGTGGCCGCCGATGACTTCGTGATAATGCTAAAGCGCACGTTCGATGTTGAGTGCGTTGAATGCAACCAGCTGTTGCGCCGGCCGATAAAGACCGTCGCCGTGTGCGGCGGGGCCGGTTCGTTTCTTCTGGGCGACGCCATCGCCGAAGGAGCAGACGCTTTTGTCACTGGCGAAATGCACTATCATGAGTACTTCGGGCACGAGCAGGAGATACAGATAGCCGTCATCGGCCATTACCAGAGCGAACAGTTCACCAACGAGATATTCAAGGAAATAATCGGACGGGAGTGCAAGGGCGTGAAGGCATACCTCACGAAAACCAACACAAACCCGATAATTTATTTGTAGCAAACGAGCAAACAAAAAAGAAAATATGGCAAAGAAAGACCCTACAGATTTGTCGGTAGAAGAGAGGCTGAAAGCCCTTTACCAGTTGCAGACCACATTGTCGGCCATCGACGAGGAGCGTGCATTGCGCGGCGAGCTGCCACTCGAGGTGCAAGACCTTGAGGACGAAATCGCCGGACTTACCACGCGTGTTGAGAAAATCAATAATGACATTAAGGAGTTCGAGGATGCCGTCAAGCAGAAAAAGGCCGAGATCAACGAAGCTCAGGCCAGTGTGGAGCGCTATAAGACGCAACTCAATGATGTGAAAAACAACCGTGAGTATGACACTTTGAGCAAGGAGATAGAGTTCCAGACGCTTGAAATAGAGTTGTGCAACAAGAAAATTCGCGAGGCCAACGCCAAGGTTGAGGAGAAAAACGCCGACCTTAAGGCCACGGAAGAGCAGATTGCAGACCGCCGTCAGGCTCTCGAAGAGAAGAAGAACGAGCTCGAAGAGATTATGGAAGAGACCCGTGCCGAGGAAGAACGCCTGAAAGAAAAGGCCAAGGAGTTGGAAGTTAAGATTGAGCCTCGCCTGTTGGCCAGCTTCAAGCGTATCCGCAAGAACGCGCGCAACGGCCTCGGCATCGTTTACGTGCAGCGTGACGCTTGCGGCGGATGCTTCAACAAGATTCCCCCACAGCGCCAGCTTGACATCAAGATGCATAAGAAAATCATTGTCTGTGAGTATTGCGGACGCATATTGATTGACCCGGAACTGGCCGGCGTAAAGACCGACAAGCCAGCTGAGGAGAAGCCGAAGCGCAAGCGTGCAATACGCAAACGCGTGGTGAAGAACACCGACGAGGCCGACGACTTCGTGCCCGAAGAGAGGCTGTCGTAATGCTTTTTCCGGTTATGGGGTCGTGAGATTGTTAGGTTATAAGGCATTTGCTTAACCTTAGACCATGTAATCACACAACTTCATAACCAGAAAAAACATGACCTGAAATAACAATAATCATATAAAACTTTAAGACCATGAACCAAGAACCTAAGCAAAATTACACGTTTGCGCTTATTGTCGTGTTCATCGTATGCTTCCTGATAGGATTCATCACGACGATGAACAATTCAATGATTGCCTTCTGCTCGGAGGCGTTCCACCTCACAGCCCAGCAAGGCCAGTATGTAAACACCGCCTTTTACGGGGCTTATCTCTTGTCTATACCTTTCGCTTTCCTTATGAGCAAAATAGGTTATAAGAACACTCTTATCCTCGGTCTTGCCGTGTCGGGCGTGGGGTTTGTCATCAATTCCATCGGCATCAATTCGGCCATAGCCGCCGGTGCCAACGTTTATGCCATCTTCCTTGCGTCAATGTGCCTCGTGGCAATGGGCGTGGTGATGCTCCAGAACGTGGCCAACCCGTATGTCATGGTGCTCGGCTCGCCTGAGAAGGGGGCGTTCCGCATGACGTTGAGCCAGGCTCTCAACAGCGTGGCGACCACCGTTGCGCCGCTTTTCATCACATATGTGATCATCAACGGCAAGGCTCCGGCTCCCGAGTATGTGCCCGGCCCGTTCCTCGGCCTTGGCATATTTACCGTGATTATCTGTCTTATCCTTGTGTTCCTCAAGCTGCCGCGCATTGACGAAGGCGCACAGGCTGAGGCTGCCGGCGAGCACCGCGAGTATAAGGACAGCGTGTTCAAGTATCCCCACGTGTGGCTCGGAGCGCTCGGCATATTCATGTACATGGGCGTTGAGATTGGCGTTCCGTCAATGTTGCCTTACCGTTTCCAGACTCTGTATCCTGAAATGGACTCTTCCGCCCTTGCGGCTCTTGCCACACAGTATCTCGCCTTCTATTGGGGCGGCATGATGGTGGGCCGTTTCATCGGTGCGGGCATACTTACCAAGTTCCAGCCGCGCAAGCTTTTGACGGCGTGCGTAAGCCTTGGCATCCTGTGCATCGGCCTTTCGCTCGTTCTTGTTGACAGCATGGTGGGCATTTGGTGCATGCTTGCAGCAGGCTTGTTCCACTCTGTTATGTGGCCGCTCATCTTCAACCTCGGCCTCCAGGCGCTCGGCCCTCACACCAAGGCCGCTACGGGCATCATCAATACGGGTGTCATCGGCGCGGCCATCCTTATGCCTGTAATGGGCTCTGTGGTTGACGCTACGGGCGTGGTAATCGCTATGTGCATAATGTTCGTGTTCTATGCTTACATCCTTTGGTTCTGCAACTTCGGCAGCAAGATAGGCATAGACGTGAAATAAGACTGATATTTGAAAGTCAAGAGTGAAGCATTCGATACCTTGCTGTGTATCGGGTGCTTCACTTTTTGTTTTTTATGCTTTGATGTGCGATGCCTAGCGGTTTTGCAAAAGGCCGTCTTTGGGCTTGCAAAAGGGCATGAATGAGAAGCTGAAAGGTCGTCTTTTGCGAGCTGAAAGACGGCCTTTTACATTCTTGTCTGCCATGTGGCTGTTGACGGTATATGTCCTTATGTTTTTCTGTTTGTCTTATTTCGGTTGTGTAATCGTGTGAAGTAAAGTTAATGTAGGTTGTTGTTTCTTTAGATTTTACCCCCCCATAGGGAAAATTTCGTATCTTTGCGCTGTTGCAAACATTGTGCATTAACCAAAAACAGTTTATATGAACAAGTGTCTTTTGCCATTGATTCTGCTTGCCGGAATGCTCATGTCTGCTTGCAGTCTGGATGATGACGACGAGCCGAAGGACGTGGTCAAGGAAATCTTGATGTCAGTGTCGGCCGAGACGGGCATAACTTACGACCTTTTCGACACCAACGCGGAGCATCCCATAGAGTGCATGCTCGTGAAGGAAGAGGGCGGAGACGGGCAGTGGATGCCCCTGATGTTCGGCGCAATAGAAGGTTTTACTTACGTGAAGGGGCACAGTTACGAGCTGAAAGTAAGGAAAACGATACTCGCCAATCCGCCTGCCGACGGTTCCAATTGCAGGTATAAGCTGATAGAAATACTTGACGACAGGGTGGTGACGGAGCCGGAAACGCCGGAAGAGCCGGTGATAGAGAGCGAGGCCGACATTGAGTATTATGATCTGTGCCCGTTTGACAAGTACGCCATAGAGCCTGAAATAAAGGTGAACAAGGACGGCGACGTGCTCATTTATGGCGGCACTATGGCGTATCTGCCGTATGAAAGCAAGCGTATTTACGTGGAAAATGTGTTGCCGAAGGACGATCCTGACTGGGTTTTGTTCAACAAAGTGCCATATCAGGCGTATTACGCCTACGTCATTTCGCCGCTTGCCGACGAAATAAGGCTTGTAAGGACGGAGGGCGGCGGCCCTATGCTGAAGAATGTCATACCGGCGGACGAATACAGGCAGGTGCTTGACATTGTTTCAGACGGCACGAAGCTGGAATATTCTCTTGTCCTTGCAAACATATATAAGTATGGCCTTCAGAAGCTTACGTTCACCGTCAGCATGGGACAGTGACTTTTTATGTTTGCGCGAAATAAAAACACTTAAAAGTTTTGCCGTTACATATTAAAGCGTTATCTTTGCGGACGTACTCAAAAGGTGGTGCCACGGATGATGCGGGAAGCAGTCTGTGGCTGAGAAGATACACATTGCACCAGTACGGGTAATGCCGACGCTGGGATTTTGGTGACATACTTTCTTTCTTACGCATAACCCATAGTTGCCATGCGTTCCGTCTTTTCCAGTACATAATATAATAAAGACAGAACGATGAAAAGATACGTAACGGCATTGACGATAGCAGGTTCCGACCCATCCGGCGGAGCAGGGATACAGGCTGACTTGAAGACTTTTTCGGCCCTTGGCGTATATGGCGCATCGGCCATTACGGCCGTAACCGTGCAGAATACGCAGAGCGTGAAGTATGTACACAAGCTTCCTACGCAGGTGGTTTACGACCAGATTGTAACCGTTATGGAAGACGTTGCAGTAGATGCTGTGAAGATAGGCATGGTGAACGATGCCGAGACGCTTGACGTCGTAGTGCGCGCTTTGACGGCGTACAGACCGAAGTTTCTGGTGGTTGACCCCGTTATGGTGTCTACAAGCGGATGCGCCTTGATGCAGCCCGATGCCTTGGCTGTTATGAAGGAACGGTTGCTGCCCATGGCCGACTTGGTTACGCCCAACTTGCCCGAGGCCTGGACTTTGGCCGGTACGGACACGTCGGTGGACGATGCGGCTCAAGCCATATTGCGGCTTGGCGTTAAGGCATTGCTCATCAAGGGCGGCCATGCCGGGGGAAAGACGAAGACAGACTACCTATATATATATAAAGGTGAAGGTGTCAAGCGCGTGGAGCTGTCGGCAGAGACGGTTGACACAGTGAACACTCACGGCACGGGATGCACCCTTTCGTCTGCCATCGCCGCTTTGTTGGCCCGTGGCAACGGGCTTGAAGATGCCGTGCGACAGGCCAAGGAGTATCTTACGGAGGCGTTGAAGGCCGGTGCCGACGTACACGTAGGGCAAGGTCACGGGCCTGTGTGTCACTTTTATGAAGGTGGAATTATGAGGTCGCTGGCTTATAAGATTGTACCGTTTGACTGTAAAACATCAAAACAGTATGACCTTAAAATCGCCTCACGCCTGCAATTCATCACACATTTTACCGATAAATATTCATATTACGACTCGGCGATGATGGCTCTTGAGGGTGGTTGCCGATGGATTCAGCTGCGCATGAAGGATGCCGACGAGGCCGAGATTGAGCGTGTGGCGCGGCTCATTCTACCTGAATGCAGGCGCAAGGGGGCGGTGTTTGTCATCGACGACCACGTGGAGATGGCTCTCCGTGTGGGGGCTGACGGCGTGCATCTTGGCAAGAACGACATGCCTGTAAACGAGGCACGCCGCCTTGCAGGTGACGGTTTCATAATCGGCGGCACGGCAAATACGTTTGAAGACGTGCAGAGGCTTGTAGCGCAAGGTGCCGATTACATAGGTTGCGGTCCGTTCCGTTTCACCACGACGAAGAAAAACCTGGCTCCGATGCTTGGCATCGAAGGCTACAAGCGCATCCTCTCGCAAATGAAGGAACACGGTATCGGGCTTCCTCTCATAGCCATCGGCGGCATAACCAGTGACGACATACCGCAGCTTATGGCCGCAGGAGTGTCGGGTATCGCCCTTAGTGGCAGCGTGTTGCGTGCCGAAAATCCAGTTGAGGAAATGAGAAAAGTAGTTGAAAAAATTAAGAATTAAGAGTCAAGAATTAAGAAAATGTGCAACGGTATTTTTCTTAATTCTTGACTCTTAATTCTTAACTTAAAATATAATTTATGGAGAATAACATAAAAATTACTTATCCAGGGTCGGAGAAAGTCTATTTGAAAGGCTCTCTTTATTCCGACATTAGGGTCGGGATGCGCGTCGTTCATCAGTTGCCGACTGTGACCATTGAGGGCGGAAAGAGGGTGGAACACCCCAATCCGCCGGTTTATATCTACGACACTTCAGGGCCTTACAGCGACCCGAACGTGGCGATTGACGTAAAGAAAGGGCTTCCGCGTTTGCGCGAGCCGTGGATTATGAAGCGTGGCGGAGTTGAGCGTTTGTCCGAGATTTCATCAGAATACGGACGCATGCGGCGTGACGATCGCTCGCTTGACCACCTGCGTTTCGAGCATATTACGCTGCCGTTGAGGGCGAAGAAAGGTTGCCAGGTAAGCCAGATGTATTATGCCAAGCAGGGCATTGTAACGCCCGAGATGGAGTATGTTGCCATCCGCGAGAACATGAACTGTGCCGAACTGGGCATCGAAACGCACATAACTCCCGAGTTTGTGCGCGACGAAGTGGCCGCAGGACGCGCCGTAATACCGGCCAACATCAATCATCCCGAGGCTGAACCGATGATTATCGGGCGCAATTTCCTTGTCAAAATCAACACAAATATCGGCAATTCGGCCACTACTTCGGGAATAGACGAGGAGGTGGAGAAGGCCGTCTGGAGCTGCAAGTGGGGCGGCGACACGCTAATGGACTTGTCAACTGGCGACAACATTCACGAGACCCGCGAGTGGATTATCCGCAACTGCCCCGTTCCCGTGGGCACGGTGCCGATGTATCAGGCCATGGAGAAGGTCAAGGGAAAGGCCGAAGACCTTACTTGGGAGCTGTTCCGCGACACGCTTATCGAGCAGTGCGAGCAAGGTGTTGACTACTTCACAATCCATTGCGGCATACGTCTTCAGAACATACACTTGGCCGACCACCGCATGACGGGCATGGTGAGCCGTGGCGGCAGCATAATATCGAAGTGGTGCCAGATGCACCAGAAGGAGAGCTTCCTTTACGAACACTTTGATGACATTTGCGACATTTGCGCGCAATACGATGTTGCCCTGTCGCTGGGCGACGGTCTCCGTCCCGGCAGCATATATGATGCCAACGACCGTGCACAATTCGCCGAACTTGACACTATGGGCGAACTCGTGGAGCGTGCGTGGGCGAAGAACGTGCAGGCGTTCATCGAAGGTCCCGGCCACGTGCCCATGCACAAAATCCC
Organism: uncultured Prevotella sp.; assembly: GCA_944320195.1. Taxonomy (GTDB): domain Bacteria; phylum Bacteroidota; class Bacteroidia; order Bacteroidales; family Bacteroidaceae; genus Prevotella. The sequence goes on from CALUGP010000006.1 coordinate 60,982, forward strand.
GGAGAACATGCAGAGGCAAATAGAGAAGTGCCACAATGCGCCGTTTTACACCCTCGGCCCACTCGTTACGGACATTGCGCCGGGCTACGACCACATCACCAGTGCCATCGGAGCCGCCCAAATCGGCTGGCTCGGCACTGCGATGCTGTGCTATGTAACGCCGAAAGAGCACCTTGCCTTGCCCGATCGTGACGACGTTCGCATGGGAGTTGTCACCTATAAGCTGGCCGCCCACGCCGCCGACTTGGCCAAGCTGCACCCCGGTGCGATGGTTCGCGACAACGCATTGAGCAAGGCCCGCTACGAGTTCCGCTGGAAAGACCAGTTCAACTTGAGCCTTGACCCTGAGCGTGCGTTGGAGTATTACAAGACGGCCAACCACGTGGGAGGCAAGTATTGCACGATGTGCGGTCCTAACTTCTGTGCGATGCGCATCAGCCAGACCATCAAGGACAGCGAATGCGACGTTTGATTTTTGAAGTTAAAGAATTTAGAGAAGTTATAGAAGTTAAAGCCAAATGCTTTGATTGGCAAGGCAATGGCTTTAACTTCTTAGCCTGCAAAATGGGCGATAACTTCTTTAACTTCTATAAATTCCAATAAACCTATTATAAAACAATAACAAAAATGATTGAAAAGAAAGTTTCACAGGGTATCATCAGTACCTATTTCGAGAAGTTGGAAAGAAACCTCGACATCGACGTTGCCATCGTTGGCGGCGGCCCGTCGGGCATTGTTGCGGCTTATTATTTGGCAAAGGCAGGCCTAAAAGTAGCCCAGTTCGACCGCAAATTGTCGCCCGGCGGCGGCATGTGGGGCGGTGCCATGATGTTCAACCAGATTGTTGTTCAGGAAGAAGCGATTGACATTGTAAAGGATTTCGACATCAATTATAAGCCTTACGGCGACGGACTTTACGTTATGGACTCCGTTGAAAGCACATCGGCACTGCTCTATAAGGCTGTGCACGAGGGCGCGACAATCTTCAACTGCTACTCTGTTGAAGATGTGGTGTTCAAGAACAACGTTGTAAGCGGGGTTGTAGTAAACTGGACCCCGGTTCTCCGCGAGGGGCTGCACGTCGACCCGTTGAACATAATGGCCAAGTGCGTAATCGACGGAACGGGCCATGACAGCGAGATGTGCAAGACTGTTGCACGCAAGAACGGCATCCGCCTGGCTACCGACACGGGTGATGTTATCGGTGAACGCTCGCTCGACGTGGTTGCAGGCGAGGAAGAAGTTGTAAACGGAACGAAAGAGATTTACCCCGGACTTTACGTCTGCGGCATGGCTGCTTCAGCCGTCAGCGGCACGCCTCGCATGGGACCTATTTTCGGCGGAATGCTGATGTCAGGCAAGAAGGTGGCCCAGCTGATTATTGAAAGACTTAAATAAATTAAGAATTAAGAATTAAGAAAATATGCTTTTTGTTATATATAAAAATGGTATTTTTCTTAATTCTTAACTCTTAATTCTTAGTTTCCAAAACTCTTAATTCTTAACTTAAAAAGTGCTCTGGTTTGTAATAACTTCCCCCTCGTTTTTCCCCGGCGAAGCCTTGTTCATCCACCGTCTGTTTGCCCATGGCGTTGACATTGTTCATTTGCGCAAGCCCGGGGCGACGGCAGACGACTGCGCTAAGTTGCTTGACGGATTGACAAGCGACGACCGTCGGCGCATCGTGATACACGACTTTTTCGAGCTTGCAGAGCCTTACGGCCTGCGCGGAATACACCTCAACGCGCGTCGCAGCACCGTGCCTGGCGGCTATGAGGGGCACATCAGCCGTTCGTGTCACTCTTTTGAGGAAGTAAAGCGGTATAAAGACGCTTGCGATTACGTTTTTCTCAGTCCGATTTTCAACAGCATTTCAAAGCAAGGTTACGCCTCGGCTTTCACCGATAATGCTTTGAAACAAGCGTCAAGCGAAGGCATAATTGACAATAAGGTGGTAGCTCTTGGCGGCGTAACTCCCGACAAAATCAGCTACTTACGGCAGCTCGGCTTCGGCGGAGCGGCCATGCTCGGCTGTGTGAACCGCCTTGCTTCACTATTCGAGAAAGAGCAGGAAGAAGCATTAGGGGCAATAAGAAAAAGCGTGGAAGGATAAGTCTTACAAATTCTTCCACACTTTTTATTTTCTGTTTTCTTTATCTCTTTCAATGTGAGTTCGGCATAAGAAAATGTGAAAATCATCCTACTCCAAACGGTCTGTGGGTAATCAGTCATTCCGCTGAAAAGCGGAATCCAGTGTAAACAACAAGATGTTTCATATGCTTGAGTTCTGGATTCCGCTTTTCAGCGGAATGACTGATTACCCACAGACTAATTGGAATATGTAAGAACAGGGACGTTTCCGTATGCCAGGAAGATAATTCCTTATGCCGAACTCACGTTCCTTTTATATTATTTGTTGTCAATCGTCTTGATTACCCTGCATGGATTGCCAACGGCCACGCAGTTGTCGGGCACTGAACGGGTCACAACGCTGCCCGCGCCGACGACACTGTTGCGCCCTATAGTCACTCCGGGCAGCACTATTACGCCGCCGCCAAGCCATGCGCCGTCGCAGATTTTCACTGGCTTTGCGTATGTAAGGCAAAACTCGCAGCCGTCAGAGCCGTCGTCGGGCAGCATTCGTTCGGCGTAGCGGGTGGAGTGCGTGGCGGTGTAAATCTGCACGTTTGAGGCTATGAGCACGTCGTTGCCTATTTCGATGATGTTGTTGTCAACGAATGTGCAGTTCATGTTGATTATTACGCGGTCGCCGATGAGTATGTGCCGGCCATACTCGCAGTGGAAGTCAACGTCTATATGCACGCGCCGCCCCACGCGGCCGAACAGTTGCCGCATGATGTCACGCTTTTTGTCAACGTCGGTATAAGCGGTGTCGTTAAGCTCTCGCGTCAGGCGTTTGGCCTTCGCCGCAATCTCGGCTATCTCCGGGTCGCCTCCGAAAAAAGGCTCTCCGGCGAGGCATTTTTCAAGTTCGCTCTTCATGTTTAATTGAGAATGGATGGTTGAGAGTTGAAAATTATGATTACCTGAAAGGCTTTCAAGAATGCAAATATAGCGAATAATGGGGCAATTAGACCACGTGGAGTGTTGATTTATGTTAAATTTTCGGGGGGGGTAAACGGCGGAATGTCGCTTTTCGGGTTGCGTATTACGCATGATTTTCATACCTTTGCGCTGCTGAAAACAGGGCGTTCGGGCGGTATGGTGACACTGCCGCGTAACCTGTTGATAATCAATGGCTTTGCGAAAGGCCGTCTTTCAGGTTGCAAAAGGTGGCCTTTTGGCGTGCGAAAGACGGCCTTTTGGAAGGCGAAAGGTGGCCAATGGAAAACCCGCCCCAACCATCCCGAAGGGAGGGGGCTTGTTATGCTTTGTTGCAGAGGCGGTGGATAGGGCGTATTCGGCTCATTAGGCAAATTGGGCTTATAGGCCAAATTAGCCTAATAAGGCAAATAAGCTCGATACGCCGAGGCAATATGCGAGGCATATTAAGCTCCCTCCCTTTGGGAGGGTTGGGGTGGGTTTCGGGTGATTTACTGATGGCTGCCATCAAAAAACCGGCTTTGCCGTGTAACATTTTCACGACAAACTACGTCTAATTGATATAAAACATCACGACAAATGACATTTATGAATACATTTATCAGACTCTCCGCGCTGTGCGGATGTGCGCTCGCGGTGCAGTTGGCGGCGGCGCAAACGGTGACGGGGCGCGTCGTTGACGAAGGCGGACAGCCCCTGCCTTACTCCAACGTGGTGGCCCTCTCGCTGCCCGACTCGGCTTTCGTCTCCGGCGTTATGACCCAGGACGACGGCACGTTCACCCTCGACACCAAGGACAAAGGCCGGTTATTAAGGTTCTCTTCACTCGGTTACAAGACGGTTTACGCCGACAGAAAAGAAGACATGGGCACGGTGCGGCTTGAAGCAGTGTCGCAAGTGTTGGGCGAAGTCGTCGTAAAGAGCGACATGCCCAAGACGCGCCTGAAGGGCGAGGGCATGGTTACGGGCGTGAGCGGAACAATACTTGAGCACGCCGGAACCATAGAACGCCTGCTCGACCGCATACCGAACGTGTCGGCCAGGAACGGCGAAATAGAGGTGTTCGGGCGTGGAAAGCCCGAGATGTACATCAACGGGCGCAAGGTGAGGGACAATTCGGAGCTTGACCGCTTGAGTGCTGACAATATAAAAGATGTAGAGGTTATAACGAACCCCGGCGCACGTTACGACGCCAGCGTGACCTCCGTCATACGCATTACGACGAAGAAAGCCGTGGGCGACGGCTTCAGCCTTGACAACCGCTTGTTCGGAGAGCTTAACGATTACGGCTACCTTGTGGGCGAGGACAACCTCAACATGAACTACCGCACGGGCGGACTTGATGTCGGCGCGACGCTCCGCGCATCTAAATGGGCCAGTCCCGACCCCAAGACCATCGAGCAAATTACGCACTTGGAGGACACATGGCGGCAGCGCAGCGAGATTGACCAGGTGTACAAGAACGAGAACCTGTACGCGCGCCTGGCCGTAAGCTATATGTTCAACGAAAACCATTCCATAGGCATAAGTGCCAGCTACCGCCGCACGCCGTGGAACAAGCCGCGCGGCTACATGGAGTCAACGTTCACGCAGAATGGTACTCTTACCGAGCAGCTGCGCAGCGATTATACCGCTTCCGTGCAGGCTACAACGCTGCAAGGCAATGCCTATTACACGGGTAAAATAGGCCAGTGGAGCGTCGATTTCAACACAGACTGGATGTACACGAAGTCAAGTTCGACGATGAACACCGTCGAGGATTACACCGAGACGGGGCAGCAGACGGAGCACAACGACGTTACCACAAGCACCGTTCCGCGCAGTAACCTCATCGCCTCGAAGCTCGTCTTGACCGCTCCGCTCTTCGGCGGCAGCCTTTCTTTCGGCGGAGAATATTCTTACTCGATACGCAAGTCGGTGTACACCGTGCTGCCTAAGGGCATCATCGACGACGACCGCAGCCGCACGGAGGAGGGGCTTGCCACGGCGTTCGTTGAGTATGCGCGGCAGTTTGGCCCTGTGAGCGCGCAGCTCGGACTACGTTATGAGGACGTGGACTTCGACTATTACGAGGACGGCAAGCGCATAGCGGAGCAGAGCAAGGCGTATGGCGACTGGTTTCCGTCGGTAGCCCTCTCTGCCATGTTCGGCAAAGTAGGCTTGCAACTCGGCTATTCCGCCGACATACGCCGCCCCTCTTACAACCAGCTCCGCAGCAACATAAACTATGACAACCGCTATACCTACGAGGGCGGAAACCCCTTCCTCGTGCCTACAAAGTCGCACAACGTCAACTTTGCGGCCTCGTACAAGTGGCTGATGTTCAGCGTGGGCTACTCCCATATCATAGACCCTATCCTTGATAACAGCGAGACTTACAACGACAACCCTGCCGTCGCGCTCTTCCGTCAGGTTAACGGCGAAGCCTACGACAACGTGTACGCCTCGCTCAACCTCCGCCCCAAGTTCGGCATCTGGCATCCTTCGCTGATGATGGGAGTGCAGAAGCAGTGGTTCAAGATGGCCGTCCACGGCCACAATCCGTTAAACAATCCGTTGGCGACGTTCCGCTTCGACAACACCGTTGAGACCAAGTTGTGCGAGATTTCGCTCAACATGAATTGCATGACAACCGGCGCAGACGAGAACAACTACATGCGCAAGCCGCAGTTCCGCGCCGACTTGTCGCTCTACAAGTCGTTCCTGAAGGACAAACTGTCGCTCTCGCTCTACGTCTCAGACCTGTTCAAGACGGGCAAAACAGACATTACGATGTTTTACGGAGCTATGCGCGAGGCCATATATCATGCCCCGGCGATGCGCGATGTCAACCTTACCGTGCGCTATAAGTTCAACACTTCGCGCAGCAAATATAAGGGAACAGGCGCCGGAGCAGGGCAGAAGAGCAGGCTGTAAGCCAATTAAGAGTTAAGAATTAAGAGTTAAGAAAATTACAACAAGACATATTTTCTTAACTCTTAATTCTTAACTCTTAATTTATTTTGCTATTTTTGCGTTATGAAAATACAGTCAAAACTTGGCAATGAGACGCTTTTGCGCCATGAGAAAACGGCCTTCTTGTGCTCTCGGAAGACGCCCGACGGACTGGAATACCTTGTCGGCAAGTGGATATTGGGCCTTTCGCCGGAGCATGACTGCGTGATGTGCGGAAACCAGTCGCCCATGGAGCGCGCCGTGTTCACGACCCTTTTGCAACGCGGAATACCGACAATCCTATGCCTTGCGGAGACCATGCCGAGCCGCTGGGGCGACGATGTGCGCACCGCTTTGGGCGAAGGCAGGCTGCTCATAGTGACCCATTGCGACGCGAGCGTGCACAACGTGACGGCCCGTTCGGCGTTCGACAGGAACGTGTTGATGATGTCTTTGGCGCAGAAAATAGTCGTAGGATGCTGCACCAAGGGCGGAAAGCTTGAGCGTGCGCTGGCCGGTTTCGACAATGTTGAGTATCTTGACAACGGTCAGCCGTGGCTGGATATGGCAGAAAAGGCCAAGAGCGAGCCTGCAAGAAAGGAACCGAAGCCGAGCCGTTTGAGCCAGTGGAGCAGGGCGTTGAAGCTGAAGCGTGGCACTGTTTACCTGGACTTCAACGACAGTGGGGCGGAGACTTACTTCAAGATAACTCACAGCGTCAAGGCGGCCGGCGGCGGATATGACCGGGAAAAACTGTTTTTTGACCGCAAGGAGCTGGCCGAACTGCTTGCGGCCATGCGCCTTCTGGACGGCAAGTTGCGCTCTGGCGAGCCTGTTCCGCAAGGACTCGTGGTGCAGTCGCTCAGCGGCGACGTGGCATTTGGCGTTTCAATGGAAGGCGGCGCGGCACTCCTTGCCATGACGCAGCGTAAGGAATACGGCGGCGGAAAGCTGCGCGTGCAGACCGTAAGGCTGCTTGCAGGCGAGCTGCCCATGCTTGTAAAGGGCGTGGAGGAGGCGCTAGAGGCGTGGTAAACACCCACCCCAACCCTCCCGAAGGGAGGGGGCTTGATATGCTTTAAGCGCTTTATTTTCTGTTAATTAATAGTAAAGTGCGGTCAAAAACGCTATTGTTTGCAGCAATGGCGTTATTTTTGTATTCGTAAAATCAGCAAGTGGCGGCATATGGATGGCATCTCCTTGTCTGCCCGTCACTTGTCAACTTGTAACTGAAAACTCGTAATTTGTCAACTGAAAGATAATATGTCAGCAGGTAAATGGATAGGCGGCATACTCGGCTTCATGTCGGGTGGCGCGTTGGGAGCACTGGCCGGAGTGGCCTTGGGGGCGTTGTTTGACTACGGACTGAAGGCCGTAAACCGTGGCGAAGGCAGTAATAACAGCGGATTTTCAGGCGCAAACGCGGCTTGGGAGCAGGCTCGACGGAGTGAGTATTATGAGGGGCAGCGCAACAGTTTCCTGTTTTCGCTGCTTGTGTTGGCGTCATACATCATCAAGGCCGACGGCCGGGTGATGCACTCGGAGATGGAGTTTGTGCGCCGTTTTCTGCGCATGAACTTCGGCGAAGCCGCCGTGGAGCAGGGCAACAGCATACTGCTGCGCCTTTTTGAAGAACAGAAGCGCATGGACGCAAGCCGCCCAGGGGCGTTCAATAGCGTCATAAGGGAGAGCTGCGCGCAGATTGCCGCCAACATGGATTACTCTCAAAGGCTGCAACTGCTGAACTTCCTCGTGATGCTGGCGCAGGCCGACGGCAGCGTGCCGGGCAGCGAAGTGGACGCGCTGAGGGACGTTTCGCGCTGCATGGGCATGGCCGACGCCGACCTTGACTCGATGCTCAAGCTAAGCGGAGGCACGCTTGACGACGCCTACGCCGTGTTAGGCGTTCCGCCGACGGCCACCGACGACGAGGTGCGCCGCGCCTACCGCAAGCTCGCCTTGCAGCATCATCCCGACCGTGTGGCCGCCCTCGGCGAGGACATACGCCGTGCGGCGGAAAAGAAATTCCAGGAAATCAACGAGGCCAAGGAGCGCATATACAAGGCGAGGGGAATGTGATGACAGGCTGATTGAATATCGCTTGCTTTGCAAAAGGCGGCAAATCGCATTGCGGTTTGCCGCCTTTTGCGTTCCCGTTTGCCGTCTTTTGCGGGCTAAAAGACCGTCTTTTGCAACGTGGATGACGGCCTTTCGTAAGGCATTGAATGTCAGGGCGTTATGCTTGGGACGCTTTCTTGACGTGAAAGAGCCGTCCAAGCGCATGGTTTGGACGGCTCTTTCGTACAGTTTGGACGGCTCTTTCGTACAGTTTGGACGGCTCAAACGCACAGTAAGGGCGGCTCATATAAAAAGCGTCGGGGCGTGTGCGTGTTTTCAAGAAGCGCCATAAAGGCTTACTCCTTGTTGCATTTCCTGAACCAGGCAATGAGCGGTTCGGTAATTACCATTGTGATGAAGACGCTTATCGCGCTGTTTTTGTCCAGGATGTCGAGGCAGTAAAGGACGTAACTTATCGCCCCGTAAATCGGGACGACGATTGCCCAAGCAAGCAAATAGGCTTTGGTTTTCTTCATGGTTTATATAAGTTTTTATATTCAGGAATGTCATGTAGGAAGGTGTATGTGTGGTTTTCGTAGTCCATTCGGCAGCAGTAGTGCTGCAGGCCGTTGCTAACGATGAGGTAATCTACGTGCAGCAGCATGTTGTATACCGTTATCTGGTCGAACACGCGCTGCGTAAGCTGCACCGTCGGGGCTTTGTATTCCACAATCATGACGGGCTGCGCAGCCGTGTTGTACAGCACGCTGTCGCAGCGCAGACGCTTGTCGCCCACGCGAAGCTCCACCTCGTTGGCAAGCAGCGACGGCGGATAGCCTTTCTGTTCGGTGAGGAAGTGGACGAAATGCTGGCGCACCCATTCCTCCGGCGTCAGCGCGACGTAACGCCGCCGCAGCGTGTCGAGAATGTAGGGCTTGCCCTGGCGTTGGTTTATTTTTATTTCATATTGTGGTAGGTTTAATCGATACATTTTATTAAATTTGCATTCTGAAAGCACGTTATACGACGGCAAAGTTATAAAATAATGCAGACAAACAGCAGTTTTTCAATGTTTTTTGCCGTCTGTGCGCACATTAACCACAATAGCGATGGCTGAAAAGAATTTTGCCACTTACGACAGCATAATGCGCGACCTGCGCGAAGGCAGGTATGCGCCGGTGTACATACTGATGGGCGAGGAGTCTTACTACATAGACAAGATATCATCGTTCATAGAGGCCAACGCCCTTGCGCCCGAGGAACGCGACTTCAACCAGTCTGTCGTTTTCGGCTCCGATGTGCAGGCAAACCAGATAGTAGACATGGCGCGCCGCTACCCCATGATGGCCGAAAGGCAGGTGGTCATCGTGAAGGAGGCGCAGAACATAAAGAACTGGGAACGCCTGGAACGCTACGTTGAGAAGCCCATGCAGACTACGGTGCTCGTTATCTGCCACAAGAACGGCTCTATTGACGGCCGCAAGAAGATACTGGTAAAGGCCGCGGCCGTGGGCGTGGTGTTCGAGAGCAAGAAGAAACGCGAATACGAATTGCCGGCATTCATTGAGCATTATCTCAAGGCAAACGGCAGAGCGACCATCGACAACAAGGCAGCCCAAATGATAGCCGACCACATCGGCTCCGATCTGAGCCGAATAACGGGCGAGCTTGACAAGCTGATACTCTCGCTCACGGACAACGACCGGCGAGTGACACCGGAAGTGGTGGAGGCCAGGATAGGAGTGAGCAAGGACTTCAACGCCTTCGAGCTGCGCTCGGCCATCGTCAACCGCGACGTGCTGAAGGCCAACTGCATACTCTATTACTTCAACGGCAATCCGAAAGCCGGCAACGCATACATGCTCGTGCCGATGCTGTTCTCTTATTTTCAGAATCTGCTCATAGCATATTACGCTCCCCGGCCATATACAGAAGACGGCGTGGCGCGCTGGCTCGATCTGAGAGGAGGATGGGCCGCAAGGGATTACATCACCGGCATGAGGAACTACACCGGAGTGAAGGTGATGCAGATAATATCGAAAATCAGGGAGACGGATGCCAAAAGTAAGGGGTTGGACAACCCGAATACACCTGTCGGGGAGCTGTTGCGCGAGCTGATTTTCTTCATTTTACACTGAAAAGAGACCTCCAAATGGTCTCTTTTTTTCTATTTCATCAATTTCCACGTACATAAAAAACAGGGGTGAAAGCGTTAAGAATCAGGCACTTTTATGATTTTTGACGCTCTCAGAATCGCATATTTTCAAGCCGCTTTACCCTTGTTTCGGAATATCGGAAAAAACGTGATTTTCGCTTGAAAAAGTGCCGCTGAATTTAGTGTTAGCATTTATTAATATGTAAAGTTCTAAATTTTAAAACTCTAAATCATTACTGTTTGTTGATTAAATAAACATTTCAAAATCTTAAATTTGTAGTTGTTAAACACCTGTTTTATGATTAAATATGAAATTGTATATCGAAATATTTAAATCAATAAAGTGCAAGGAATATTTATGCAAGGCCGTTTGTCATGTCTAACTAATTGATTTTCAATTGATAATGGCCGTATTTTCAAGTGTTTTCAGCCTTTTTCTGTATTTTCACTCATGGTTGATTGCATAAACGTTCATTTTTGCTTGTTCCCAAGATAAATAACTGATTAATAATGAAATACTTGAATGAAAATGACGGATAATAGCTTAAAGGCGTATTTGTAAGTTTAAATTTAGTTTTGTATTTGTAAATATAGAATTACAGAAAACATTAGTTTAAGTTTACAAATATAAAAATCTAAATCTAAAGTTCAGGCTCTTAGATTTTCTTTAGATTTGTTGTATATCAAAAAAAAATGATTTACCTTTGTAAAATCTTAGAAAAAACAGGAAAATAGAGCTTATCATACGATTATGACAGAAATGAAAGACAGAATCAGGCAGATAATGGAGGCCCAGCACATGACCCAACAGACCTTTGCCAACTTCATAGGAATCAACGCCGCATCGCTCAGCAGCATCTTCAACGACCGCACCCGTCCCACCCTCAACACGGTAGAGGCTATCAAGAGCAAGATACCAAACCTGAACACCGACTGGCTGATGTTCGGTCACGGACAGATGTTCAACGACACGAAGGGTGGCAGTGACGTACAGGCCAATGATGATGGAACGGCAGGCGGCATGCCGCCTATGCATGTTGAGGGGGGCATGCCCGACTTGTTCGCCGGCGGCGGAGACATCGGTGCTTCGCATCCGCAGCAAAGGGGATATGCCGCCCAGATGAAGCCCGAAATAAGGTATGTGGAGCGTCCGCAGCGGCAAATCACCGAAATCAGGGTGTACTTTGACGACCTTACTTACGAGAGCTTTGTACCTAAGAAATGACCGGCTGTGTAACTGCGGTTATCATGCCGTTTTGCAAAAGGCCACCTTTTAGACTGCGAAAGGTGGCCTTTTAGTGTGTAAAAGACGGCCTTTTAGAAGGCAAAAGACGGCCTTTTACAGAAGCGGAAATATGCACTGCTGTATTCGTTGGCTTGTAGGCGACGTTTAAAGTCTGTCTTTTTTAGCTGTTTGGCCGCTTATCCTTTGGATTACGTGTCCATATTTTGTATTTTTGCAAAAGAAAACGCACGTTTACATTAATATTAAAGAAAAACAGATACAGCATGAAAAAATATGTTTCTGACCTGCGGGTTGTTTCTGTGGAGCATGCCTCAGGCAAGCATGTTCTTATCAAACTGACGCAGGACGGCAGGTTGCCCGATATTCTTCCGGGGCAGTTTGTCGAGGTAAGGGTTGACGGTTCGCCCTCCACTTTCCTGCGCCGCCCCATCTCGGTGAATTTCGTTGATTATGACGCCAACCAGCTGTGGCTGCTTGTTGCGGCTGTTGGCGACGGTACGCGCCGCCTTGCCAGTCTTCAGGCAGGCGACGTGTTGAACTGCATGTTTCCGTTGGGCAACAGCTTCACGATGCCTGCCAATGGTGAGGATAAAGTGCTTTTGGTGGGCGGCGGCGTGGGAGTTGCGCCGTTGCTTTACTTCGGCAAGCGGCTGAATGACGTAGGCTGCAAGCCTGTTTTCCTGCTTGGAGCACGCTCGAAGGGTGATTTGCTTATGCTTGACGAGTTTGAGAAGTATGGCCGCGTATGCCTTACAACTGAAGACGGAACGGCCGGTGAGCGCGGTTTTGTGACCAATCATTCCGTGTTGGACGAGATACGGTTCGACCGTATTGCGTCGTGCGGTCCCAAGCCGATGATGGTCGCCGTTGCGAAATATGCCAAGTCGCGTGGCATAGAGTGTGAAGTTTCGCTTGAAAACATGATGGCCTGCGGCCTTGGCGCCTGCCTATGCTGCGTTGAGAAGACGGTTGAAGGCAACCTGTGTGTGTGCAAGGAAGGTCCGGTATTTAATATAAATAAGTTGTTATGGCAGATTTAAGTGTTGAGATAAATGGTTTGCGGTTGAAAAATCCGGTAATGACCGCGTCGGGAACGTTCGGATACGGGCCTGAATTTGCTGATTTCGTGCCCCTTGAAGGCATCGGGGGCATAATAGTGAAGGGCACCACGTTGAAACCGCGCGAGGGCAACGATTACCCACGTATGGTTGAAACTGCTTCTGGCATGCTTAACTGCGTTGGCCTGCAAAACAAGGGAGTGGACTACTTCTGCGAGCACATTTACCCGGAAATAAAGGACATCGACACCAATTTCATTGTCAATGTGAGCGGTTCTTCGCCTGAAGATTATGCCGAATGCGCCGCCCGTATAGCTGAATTGGAGCGCATTCCGGCCATCGAGTTGAACATATCCTGTCCGAATGTCAAGGACGGCGGCATGGCGTTCGGCGTTACCTGTGCCGGTGCTTCGAGTGTTGTCAGGGCAGTGAGGGCGCGTTATCATAAGACGCTCATTGTCAAGTTGTCGCCCAATGTGACGGATATTGCCGAGATTGCGCGCGCCGTCGAGGCTGAGGGAGCTGACTCCGTGTCGCTCATCAACACGCTTATGGGCATGGCTATTGACATCGAGAAACGCCGCCCGATGTTGAGTATCGGTACGGGAGGATTGAGCGGTCCGGCGGTGAAACCTGTCGCCTTGCGCATGGTTTGGCAGGTGGCTAAGGCCGTGAAAATACCAGTTATAGGGCTGGGAGGCATCTGCAGCGCGCGCGATGCCATAGAGTTCATCATGGCCGGAGCTACCGCCATCGAGATAGGTACGGCCAATTTCATCGAGCCTGAAGTTACAATCAAGGTGCGCGACGGCATCAACGAGTGGCTTGACAGCCACGGATGCAAGTCTGTTAAGGAAATAATCGGAGCGTTGGAATAAACGTACAGCTGGTCGTTACATCTGCTGTTACACGAATAAAAACGGTCGGACATTTCATTTTGTCCGACCGTTTTTCGTATTATCGAATGTTTGTCTGTGCGTCATTTTACGCCTTCCACTGTGTAGCCGGCCTTTTTCAGCTGTGCCAGCAGGCCGCGTTCGCCGGGCAGATGTCCTGCTCCTACGGCGAACAAGGTGCTCTTCTGCTTCATTATTTCAGGCATTTGCTTCATCCAGTTGTCGTTGCGTGCGTAGATAAGCGTCTCCTTTTCCTCCGGCGTACCGTCGCAGGTGTTGTTCATCTTGGCGTCCATAGCCTTCTCGATGCCGTCAAGGTCTTGTGCGAAAAAGGCTTTTATAATGTTTTCAGTCTGTTCTTCGCTAAACTCAAGGTTGTCTGCCAGGCAGAGCAACAGTTGCTTCTGACGTTCCATTGTAGTGCTTTTGTACAGCGTGTTGATTTGGAAATCAAACGTTTCCAAGCCCCCTACGTTCTTTCCTTTGGCCGCGACTTCCTTCTGGAAGTAGCCGTCAAAGCCATTGTTAGGGTTGAAGCCAGGGTGCTTTTTCAGGTAGATGAGCACTCCGAGTTGCACCTGCAAGGCGTACGGAGTAAGTTTGCCGAGCTGCTGCATTACCATGGGGTTGGTCAGTTCGACGCCCAATACGTTTTTCACCAGCGTGTTGATGCGCGCCAGCTCGTCTGCGGTGTAGAGCTTGTCTATGGTCTGTCCGTCGGGAAGCATCATCGCCGCCTGCATCTTTTGCATGTTTTCGGGCGATGTCATGTCTGCCATTATTATTTCGCCATACACCTGTTCTGACGCGTCCAGGGCCGCCTTGAGGCCCTTTATGCTGTCGGCGAACGACGCGTCGGCCAAGTGGTACGTGCCGATGATGTACGAAGGCTTTTGCAGGCCGTTGCCTGTCACTTTCCAAAGCAGTTGTGCCTGGACGGTAAACGCTGCCATAAGAAGAAGCAGCATGGAGCAAATCTTTTTCATGAGTCTGATAAATTGATGTTTATGAATTAATTGGTTAATCGGCCATTTTGCCAACAAAAATACAAAAAATGCGGCAAAATGAAGAGTCGGTTTGGTTTTTTTTCATAATGATACATCTTTTAACTCAAATCGGTCATTAGACTTCACCCGTACTTCGTGCTGTTGTCAGGCAGATTGCTTTCCGCTTTTGTCGAAGATGTAGCGGGCTACATCGAGAAAAAGAGGAAAGCAAGATGACGGCAACAGTGCGGAAGACGGATGAAGAGCTGACGGATAAACGTATATGTAAGATTGGCGGTCTAATGACCGATTGGGGTTTAACTTGCGCTGCACTGTGTCGCCCGGCAGGCATGCCGGTCTCAATGCGGATATGAAAAGAGAGCGGCCAAACGACCGCTCTCAACCAACACAAAAACTAAACTAGACTTAATTGACGAATCCAAGATTTTCACAAACCTCAGAATGCCTTTGCAAATATACTGTAAATTATTTATATTCCAAAGGAAATGATTATATTTTTACACTCATTCGGTAAAAAAGTGTCATAATCTTGAGGATTTTGCAATCATGTAATAGTCAAGAATGGTCATTGCGGCCATTGCTTCCACTATGGGTACAGCCCTTGGCAAGACGCACGGGTCATGGCGTCCGCGCGCTTTCAGCGTGGTCGCCATGCCGTCGGTGCTTATCGTGTGTTGCTCCGTCAGTAGCGTGGCTACGGGCTTGAAGGCTATGCGGAAGTATATGTCCTGTCCGTTGCTGATGCCTCCCTGTATGCCTCCGCTGTGGTTGGTTGCGGTTGATATGCGCCCGTTTTGTGTGGTGAAGGTGTCGTTGGCCTCGCTGCCTCGCATGCCGGCGAATGCGAATCCGGTGCCGAATTCGATGCCTTTGGCTGCGTTTATGCCGAGCATGGCGCTGCCCAGGGCGGCGTGCAGCTTGTCGAACTCGGGTTCGCCAAGGCCCGCCGGGCATCCTTTTATCACGCAGGTTATCGTTCCGCCTATGGTGTCGCCGGCCGCTTTCACCTCTTTTATAAGGGCTTCCATCTCGCCGGCCTTGGCCGTGTCGGGACATCTTACGATGTTGCTTTCGGTCTGTGATAGGTCATATTTGCGGTAGCCGCTGTCGAGCGCCACTCCGCCTACCTGCGATGTGTACGCCTGCACGCTTATGCCGAGTTGCTTTAGCGCCAGCTTTGCCAATGCGCCGCCCACGCAGCGGCTTATCGTTATGCGTGCCGACGAGCGTCCGCCGCCGCGGTAGTCGCGCACGCCGTACTTGCAGGTGTAAGTATAGTCGGCGTGCGACGGGCGGAATGTGGTGCGCATTTCCTCATAGTCGGCCGACCGCTGGTTGGCGTTCCTCACGATGAAGCCTATCGGGCAGCCGGTAGACTTCCCTTCGAACACGCCGCTGAGCAGTTCTACCCGGTCGGCTTCGTCGCGTGCGGTGGTTATCGCGCTCTGTCCAGGCCTGCGGCGGTCAAGTTCGCTTTGGATGAAGTCAATGTCGATGTCGATGCCCGCCGGATAGCCGTCAATCACTCCTCCTATGGCCGGGCCGTGGCTTTCGCCGAAGGTGGTGAGGCGCAGCAGTGTGCCGAATGTGTTACGCATGGTGGAATGAATAATTAAAAATGAAAAATGAATAATGCGGAAATGAATGATTAATAATGAATAATGAAAAATCGCCTTGCGGTGATAAGCCTGTCAAGGCATGATTTTTCATTATTCATTATTAATTTTTCATTACTTCCTGTGGCAGCATCCGCCTTCCCCGTGACCGTGGTCGTGGCCGCAGCATCCGCCCTCGTGGTCGTGGTGATGGCCGCAGCATCCGTCGTCTCCGTGGCCTCCGCAGCAGCAGCCCTCGCCGCTTATGCGGTTGATGAGGCCCTGTATTTCATCGTTGGTGGCTTCTCTTGCCTCAACGATATGCCCCTTGAAGTTGAGCGTCTTGCCGGCCAGGGGGTGGTTCAGGTCAATCTTCACCTTGTCGTCGCCTACTTCGAGCACTTTGCCGTAGAATCTGTTGCCGTCTTCGTTCTGCAGCGGCACGATTGCGTCCTTGAATATGTTGTCATGGTCGAAGTGGCCGTTTATGCAGAATATCGACTTGTCCAGGTCGAGCACATGCTCCAGCTCGTAGTCGCCGTAGGCGTCGTCTTTTGGCAGGGTGAAGTCAAACTCTGCGCCTTTTTCCAGTCCGGCTACTTGTTTTTCGAACGCGTCGAGCGCTATGCCGTAGCCGCTTATGAACTGGAACGGCTCCTTGTCGGTAGCCTCTTCCACAAGTTCGCTCACTCCGTCAGTCACGGTGTACAGCTTGTATGCCACCGCGATGTATTTGTTCAAGTTGCTTTCCATTTCTTTGTCAGTTGTTGTTTTCAACGTGCAAATGTAGGTAAAAAAATCGGATTTGCGGCCAAGCCCGGCTGATAAATTTGCCAGTGCCGTTGCAAAAGGCCGCAAATGGCGTTGCGAAAGGTGCTCTTTTGTCGTGTAAAAGGCCGTCTTTTGCGAGCTGAAAGGCCATCTTTTGCATGGCTGTAAGTAACCGGCTGTATGCCAGGCGGTTAGGCCGCAGGCTTCAGATGGCTAGTCCGGGGCGTATGCATGGTGCTGGCGCGCATGTGTGACAATGGTGTTTCTGTATGTGACAAAATAGCAGCAAATGTTGTAATGCTTTTGCAATATTATAGCATATGCTTTGATTTATGTCAAAAAAGTAAGCTGTTAACGCAAACAGTGTGATGTTTATTTGTCGCAAATGAGAAAAAGGCCTTATCTTTGCACCGTCGAAAGACAAATGGAGTTAATTAATTTAGGATAACGGGCTGAGGCGATTCGAGAGAAGAGTGCCGGTGCCCAAAGGTAAAAGAAAATTTTAAGGATTATGAAAAGATTGTTTTTGACCGTCGTAGCCGTGCTCAGCATGACTATGGCATTTGCAGAGAACGAGAAGTTGAACAACACCGAAAGCACCAACGCCTACAACATGGCGGTTAACTACGGCAAGTTGGCTGAATCTCTCGGCCTGTCAATCGACCAGGCTGAGGCTGTGCAGGACATCCACACTTCGTTCTGCGCCGACATGATGAACGCTGCCGGTGCCAATGCCGACGAGCGCGAGGCAATGGTGAAGAAGGCTGTTGAGAAAGACCTGAAGTACATGCGCACCGTCCTTACCGAGGAGCAGTACCGCAGCTATCTCCGCCTGCTCAACGCAACGTTCATGAACCGCGGTTTGATAAAGTAACATTAAATCTCATAGCAGAGGCCGCCCGGCATTGTCGCCGGGCGGCCTTTTCCGTTTCCGCCGTAACCATTTTTAGGTATCGGCGGAAACCCTATTTTTAGGTATTGCGCGGTGTCTGTGATTGCCATATCTTTGCAACCGTAAACAGACAACAATTCAAACACATTGCAGATATGGATAAGACATGCATCATTTATGGCTCTTCGACAGGCACATGCCAGGCCATAGCCGAAAAGATTGCCGGCAAGCTGGGCATACCCCAGGCCGACGTGTACGACGTGGCAAACATCACGGCCGACACCGTGGGCGGTTACAAGAATCTCCTGCTGGGCACCTCCACGTGGGGAGCGGGCGAGCTTCAGGACGACTGGTATGATGGACTGGAGAAGCTCAAGGAAGCCGATCTTGATGGAAAGACCGTCGCCCTCTTCGGCTGTGGCGACTGCGAGTCATACGGCGACACGTTCTGCGCGGCCATGGCCGAGATATACGGCGGACTTAAAGACAGCGGCGCAAGGTTCATCGGGCAGGTGGCGGCCGACGGATACACTTATGACGATTCCGCAGCCGTCATCGACGGACAGTTCGTAGGGCTTGCCCTTGACGACGTTAACGAGGACGACAAAACCGACGGCCGCATCGAAGCGTGGATAGGACAGATAAAAGACAGCCTCTAAACCGAATGCCTATGCAGACCGAGATACTGCCTCCCGACATGAGAGTGCTGACCAATCACATATACGAATATAAGAAAGGAGTGCGCCGCATGGTGCTGTTCACGTTCAACAAGAAGTACGAGGAGCTTGCCACGGCGCGTCTGCGCCGCCAGAACATAGGCTACATAGTGCAGCCGGTAGGCAACGACCGCGTCAACCTCTTCTTCGGCCGGCAGGAGTGTCTCGATGCAATCAGGCTGATGGTGACGCGCCCGTTGAACCTGCTTTCGCCCGAAGAAGACTTCATTCTCGGCGCGATGCTTGGCTATGACATCTGCGCACAGTGCGAGAGGTATTGCCAGCGCAAGTGCCGCAGCTGCCTTCAGGCGCAGTGACAGGCCGTGAAATCCATAAATACCGAATAGTGATAGACTTTTCTGAAAATCTTGTTCGCTAAATAAAATTCATAATGTTTTTGTATTATTGGCCTACGGCCGGCTGTGAAGTCGGCCGTAAGCCGTATGCATGTGCGGGCTGTACGGGCCTGCTGTTGCGCCCTGGCGGCAGACAGGCAGAATCCGCCTGTCTTGCGATTTGCCGTCTTTAGCGTTCCAAAAGACGGCCTTTCGCGTTTCAAAAGACGGCCTTTTTCGTTCCAAAAGACGGCCTTTTGCACGCTGAAAGACGGCCTTTTGCGAGGCGTTACGTAACATGCTGATTCTCAGCGGAGTATTTGCCGCTTCCGATTTTCTCATGTTTCCGCCCGTATGTTTTGGTTTTGCAACATGGTTGCATTACCTTTGCATTACTTTTGCAAGGCGATTTGCAGCTTGGATATGGGCTTATGAAAAGAAAAGTAAAAATATGCATGTGATGGAAAAGAAGACGATTGCAGTTACAGGCATGGCCTGCGCCGGGTGCGCGGCCAACGTGGAGAGGCGGCTCGGGCAGCTTGACGGCGTGTCCAAGGCCAGCGTGAACTTTGCCGCGCGCACCGCCTTGGTGGAGTATGATCCTCAGAAGACGTCGCCGAAAGTGATGAAAGAAGAGATACGGAAGGCGGGCTACGACCTTGTTATCGACGAAGACGAGGCTGTGGAGGCCGTGGAGCGCACGGCCATGCGCCGCCTTTTGAGGCAGGTCGGGGTGTCGTGGGTGCTGGCGCTGCTCGTGATGTGCATCTCGATGGGGTGGCTTGTCGTAGGCGGCGAGGATGCGGCCAACCAGACGATGATGATTCTCGCCGCGCTGAACCTGGTATATTGCGGCCGCCGTTTCTACTCGAGCGCGTGGCGGCAGCTGACGCACGGCATGGCCAACATGGACACGCTGGTGGCCATGAGCACGGCGGTGTCGTTCGTGTTCAGCGTGTTCAACACGTTCTGGGGCGACGGCTTCTGGGCTTCGCGGGGGCTTGAGAACCATACGTATTACGACGCTTCGGTGATGATTATAACGTTCGTGCTGACGGGGCGCGTGCTCGAGGAGCGCGCCAAGCGCGGCACGGCGGCTGCCATACGTTCGCTGATGGGGCTTCAGCCCAAGACGGCGCGCCTGGTCGGCGGCGACGGCACGTCGGACGTGCCGATATCGGCTCTTGAAAAGGGAGACGTCATCGAGGTGCGCCCGGGTGACAAGGTTCCAGTTGACGGCACAGTGACGGATGGTGAGGCGTACATTGACGAAAGCATGATAACGGGCGAACCGGTGCCTGTAAGGAAGTCGGTGGGCGGCAAGGTGTTCGCCGGTACAATCGTGAAGAGCGGCACGCTGCGTTTCCGCGCCGAGGCGGTTGGCGCGGCGACAATGCTCGCGCGCATGATAAAGACGGTGCAGGAGGCGCAGGGAAGCAAGGCTCCCGTGCAACGCGTGGTGGACAAAATCGCGCTGGTCTTTGTCCCCGTGGTGCTCGGCTTGTCGCTGCTTACGTTCGTGTTGTGGTACGCCATAGGCGGCACGGAGCAGCTGCCACATGCCGTGATGTCGGCCGTGTCGGTGCTGGTCATAGCCTGTCCGTGCGCATTGGGCCTGGCCACGCCCACCGCCTTGATGGTGGGCATAGGCAAGGCGGCGCGCAAGAACATCCTGATAAAGGACGCTGCGGCGCTTGAAGACATGTGCCGCGTGGACGCGCTCGTCATCGACAAGACGGGGACACTGACCATTCCCAACAAGGACGTTGACTTCACAAAGGCGGACTCGCTCTCCTTGGAGGAGCGCGAGACGCTTAAGCCTTACGCGCGCGAGGCCATGCGGGATTTGCAGAAGGAAGGAGTAGAGGTGTACATGATGAGTGGCGACAAGGACGAGGCTGCCCGATATTGGGCTGAGAAGGCCGGGATAAGGCATTATCGCAGCAAGGTGATGCCGCAGGACAAGGAGGACATGGTGCGCCGTCTGCAGGCTGAAGGCCGCCGTGTGGCCATGGTAGGCGACGGCATAAACGACACTCAGGCTCTGGCCGCGGCCGATGTGAGCGTTGCCATGGGCAAGGGCACAGACGTGGCGATGGACGTTGCCCAGGTAACTCTTATGGGAACTGACCTCCGCAGGCTGCCTGACGCCGTCAGGCTGTCGCGTGCCACGGTGGGGATGATCAAGCAAAACCTCTTCTGGGCGTTCATTTACAATGTTGTCTGCATACCGTTGGCCGCCGGACTGCCTTGCGCTTTCGGCCTGGACTGGCAGATTTCGCCCATGCTGGCAAGTGCGCTGATGGCGTTTTCGAGCGTGAGCGTGGTGACGAACAGCTTGAGGCTATACTGGAAGTAATTAAGAATTAAGAGTTAAGAATTAAGAAAATCGCCATTGTTGCTACGTTCAAGGCATATTTTCTTAATTCTTAACTCTTAATTCTTAATTATATCTCACTTTCTCTTTTCAGCCGTCACGCTTACCTGTATGCTGAAACGGGGGTTGAAGTTGTATCTTATCGCCGCCCCGATGCGGTCGCCGATGTTGCCGATGTCGTAAAGGGGCATTGGCATGCGGGTGTTTGCCAATGATTTTTGTCCGAACAGATAGCCTTCCCAGTGTTCGTCGAACTTGTATCCGAGCACGGCGTTCAGGCCTGCGTCATGGTATGCGTCGTGCGCCCAATAGATGTTGTCGATGTATCCGCCAACGGCAAGCGAGAGCTTGCCTGTTATCGGTATGGCGTACATCGCGGCCATGCTTTGGGTGAAGCCCACGCCGCTGAACGCCCCGTCGCCAAACGAGGCGAACACCGATGCGCCGAGATTAAGGTTCAGCCCCTTGTGGAGTTTCCAGTCGTACAGGCCATACCAGCTGTACGGATACATGTTGATGTAAGTCCGCCCGAAGCTGTCGAGCACGGGCAGGTGGAGCGAGTCGGTGCTTGACATAGGCTCGCCGCGGTATCCGCCGTAGGTGTATATGTGGGTTGGGGCGTCTGAGCCGCCTATTATGCTTTGTCCTGGAGCGGCGGTCTCCGTGCCCGTGCTGTCAATGATGGCGGTTTGGTCGCGCACTTCCTGGGCGCAGGCTACGCCGTAAGACATTGTCGCAAGAAGTATGATAATAAGCTTTTTCATCATTTGCAAAGATAGCCTTATTGCCTGTCTTGTCAAAATGAGGAACGTTGTTTTTTGCCAAAATTATCCTTTTGCGCGCCCTATTTTTGATTAATTCACAACGTGCTGAGTCTCAGTTGGTTGCGGTGTGTGTTGCAAAAGGCCGTGAATCGCGTTGCAAAAGGTGCTCTTTTACACGTTGAAAGGCCGTCTTTTGCAACGCGTTTTGCCGTCTTTTGCATGGCGGCATGCAAAAAGGGCGCGGAGCATTTCTGCCCCACGCCCTTGTGAGAGTTGTCGATATATGTGTGAAATCAGTTGTTTTCCGGACGCAGCTTGCGCACCGTCGCGCCGGCCTGCCACATCTCGCTCTCGCGCATCTGGCGCAGTTCCTCGTTCAGCTTCTCGCGGTAGTCGGGCTTTGAGTTGCTGTCTATTGATATCTGAGCCTCGTTGCCGCTCTTCACTGATAGGTAGAGCCATTCCATTACGGGCTTGATGGCGTCGCGGAAGCGCGGTGCCCAGTCGAGCGCGCCGCGTTGAGCCGTAGTGGAGCAGTTGGCGTACATCCAGTCCATTCCCTTGGCTCCGAACAGTGGGCCGAGGCTCTGTGTAAGCTCTTCCACGGTCTCGTTGAACGCTTCCGACGGCGAGTGTCCGTGCTCGCGGAGCACCTGGTATTGCGCCTCGAGCAGTCCCTCGATGGCTCCCATGAGCGAGCCGCGCTCGCCGGTAAGGTCGCTTGTGGCTTCGCGCTCGAATGTTGTCCTGAACAGGTAGCCTGCTCCGATGCCGATGCCGAAGGCTATCGTGCGCTCCTCGGCGCGGCCGGTGGCGTCCTGGTAGACGGCGTAGGAGCAGTTGAGTCCGCGCCCTTCGCAGAACATTGTGCGCAGGGATGTGCCCGAACCTTTGGGCGCAACCATGATCACGTCTACGTCTTCGGGCGGAACAACGCCTGTGCGGTCGCTCCAGTTGATGGCGAAGCCGTGTGAATAATACAGTGCCTTGCCTTTGGTGAGATACGGTTTTACCTTCGGCCAAACCGATATCTGGCCGGCGTCTGAGAGCAGCATGCAGACGATGGTGCCCTTCTCGGCCGCCTCCTCGATTGAGAAGAGCGTCTTGCCAGGCACCCATCCGTCGGCCACGGCCTTGTCGTATGTCTTGCCCTCGCGCTGGCCTACGATCACGTTGAATCCGTTGTCGCGCAGGTTGCATGCCTGGCCGGGGCCTTGAATGCCGTATCCGAGCACGGCGATGGTCTCGTTCTTAAGCACTTCGCGCGCTTTTTCCAATGAAAACTCCTTGCTGGTGACTACCGTCTCGATAACGCCACCGAAATTCATTTCTGCCATGGTGATAAAAAATTTTTTATGGGAGCAGCGCCGTTGGTGCGGCTCCCGGTTGTTAATGTATAGTCGTCGATTGTATGCGTTGCGGCAAGACGCAGCCTATTCTTGCCTTTGCGCAAACGTTACTTTGCTGCGGCACACCTCCGTCTCGGCCCCGCCTTCGGCCTGTTTCTTCGTTATGCGCACGCAGAACTCGCCTTCGGCTACGTCTTCCATGTAGAAGTTAAGCTTGTCGCCGTAATGGCTTTCGGCCACATAGGCTATGTCAAAGCGGCGTATGCCGTGTTCTTTGTACCAGTCTATGCCGAACAGGTCGAGCACGTGCTCGATGTATTTTACGCTGTTTATGTGCCCGTTCACGTCCACGTCGCTGTAATGGGTGTCGATTGTCGCGGCAAGCCGGGCGGAGCTTCCCATCTTTACGCGCGACAGTCCGTCGATTGGACACTCCTTCCCTGTGTCGATGTATTTTGCTATCTCGCCGCCGTTTACGTCAAGAATATTCTGCGGCAGGCGCGTCCTGGTGTCAATCAGCGCCCATATGCTGCGTCCGTAGCCGTAAGTCTTGCCGTTGTCGGCGGCGTCGGCCACGCGGAAGTTGCGGTTTGTAAAATACTTCATGACGCTTTCTATCCATGTTTCCACGTTGAACCTGGCATATTCTCGTGGCATTGTCTCCATCTCGATGGCCAGTCGTGAAAGCACCCACGTCTTGTGTTCGGGATTGAGCTGCGTCATGCCGAAGCCGCGATGGTCGGCGTGGAAGTCGGCGGCGTTGAGCATGTGGTTGCCCAGATGTCCCATGAAGAGCCTCTTCGAGAAGTCGCAGTGGAACGGTTCCGCCATGAATTCATATCGTCCGGTCTTGTCAAGCATCATTGTTCCTGTTTTGTTCCTGCTTTTCCAAAAAGTCGCTTACTTCTTCCACGGTGCTGCGTGTTATGGCGATGCGCCCGCTCCGGGTGTATTGCAGCATGCAGTTGAACTTGGCCAAAGCGTAATAAAGGCCTGTGATTTCTTCTGTCATGCCGCTCAGCATCACGCAGCAAAATGTAGGGTTGACCTCAACTATGCGTGCGTTTGCCTTTCGGATGGTGCGTGATATGTCTGGGTTTCCGAGCACTTCTGGCGTTGACAGCTTGTAAAGTCCCTCTTCGCGGATGAAGAGTTGGTCGTCAGTGTAATAGTCGGCCTTGATCACGTCGATCTTTTTTTCAATCTGTTTGGTTATCTTTATGATCTGGTCCTCATCGCTCCAAGCCGTTATCGTGTACTTGTGCACGCCTTCAATGCTCGACGCCGACACGTTAAGGCTCTCTATATTGACCTGCCGGCGGGTGAATACAGCCGTTATCTGGTTTAATATTCCGGCCAAGTTTTCCGAATAAACCAACAGTGTGTATAATGTTTTCGTGGTTGTTTCCATTGTCATTAACAGGTTTAAAGCTCCAACAACATTTCGCCGATAGACTTTCCAGGCGGAATCATCGGCAGCACGTTCTCTTCTTCTTTTACGGCGCATTCCAATATGTACGGTCCGTATGAAGCAAGCATCTTTTCTATTCCGCCTTCTAATTCATCGCGGTTTGATACGAAAGAGTAAGGTATGCCGTAAGCGGCACTTATCTTCCCGTAGTCAGGATTAAGCATGTGTGTGAACGAACGGCGCTTGTTGTAGAACATGTCCTGCCATTGCCTTACGTTGCCGAGGTAGTTGTTGTTCATTAAGATAATCTTGACCGGGCATTGTTGTTCCATGATTGTGCCCAGTTCTTGTATGCTCATCTGCAGTCCGCCGTCGCCTGTGAACATGCAGACGATGCGGTCGGGGGCTCCGAATGTCGCTCCGATGGCGGCCGGCATGCCGTAACCCATCGTCCCAAGTCCGCCGCTGCTTATGATCGAACGCTTCCTGTTGTACTTGAAGTAGCGGCTTGAGAACATCTGGTTCAGGCCCACGTCGTTTACAAGTATTGCTTCTCCTCCTGTGGCTTCAGCCACGGCGTTGACTATTTCGCCCATAAGCAACGGTCCGTTGGTGGGATGTATGGCCGGACGAATCACTTTCTCATATTCCATTTCGTGAAGAGGCTTGAAGCTTTCGATCCACTCCTTGTGGTCGTTTTTGTCCAAAAGGCGTGTTATGGCAGGCAGTGACACCTTGCAGTCTGCAACTACGGCCACGTCGGTTTTCACATTCTTGTCTATTTCGGACACGTCTATGTCAAGGTGGATGATCTTGGCCTGTTTGGCATATCCAGCCAGATTGCCGGTCACTCTTTCGCTGAAACGCATGCCTATGGCTATCAGTACGTCACATTCAAGCTCTTTCATGTTTGGAGCATAGTTGCCGTGCATGCCAAGCATGCCTACATTCAGCGGATGGTTGGACGGCAACGCGGACAGGCCCAGCAGCGTCCTTGCTGCCGGAATGTCTGCTTTTTCAAGGAATTCCACAAGTTCTTCTTGTGCGTTTCCCAGTTCTACGCCTTGCCCTACAAGTGCCATCGGTCTCTTTGCCGCATTGATTAGTTCGGCGGCTTGCCTCACCGCGTCTTGTTCCAAGGCCGGGTAAGCGATGTAACTGCGTATCGAGTCGACACAGCATGGCTGGTATTCGGTAGTCTCGGTTTGTGCGTTTTTGGGGAAGTCAAGTACAACCGGGCCCGGCCTTCCTGACCTTGCGATGTAGAATGCGCGGCTTACAGCCCAGGCCACGTCCTCCGCATGCCTTATCTGATAGCTCCATTTGCTTATTGGCTGGGCCACTCCGACGAGGTCGACTTCTTGGAACGCGTCGGTTCCAAGTGCCGAAACTCCCACCTGTCCGGCAATTACCACTATCGGTGTGGAGTCCATCATTGCGTCGGCGATGCCTGTCAAGGTGTTTGTTGCTCCCGGTCCGCTTGTCACAATGCATACGCCGACATTTCCGCTTGCCCTTGCATATCCTTCGGCAGCATGCGCGGCAGACTGTTCATGGCGTACCAGAATATGGTCAAACGCCTTGTTTTCGCCTCGTGTATAGTCATAGAGAGTGTCGAACACGGGTATTATCGCTCCGCCGGGATAGCCGAAGATGGTTTTGACATTCTCGGCTTTCAACGCCCTCATGAGAGCTTCCGCTCCTGTTATGATTTCTTTTGGCATGTCAATTTTCTGCTTTTTATGTTTTATTCAATCATCCTTACTCCGCCTTTGTCTGCCGAGCTGACGCTTTGCGCATAAGCCTTGAGAGCCTTGCTTACTTCACGTTTCCTTGTGAGTGGCCGTTGTTGGCGGGCTGCAAGTTCATCGTCGGTCAGGCGTACATTGATAGAACGGTTGGGAATGTCTATCTCGATGATGTCTCCGTCGACTATTTTCCCGATGTTTCCGCCGGCCGCGGCTTCAGGAGATATGTGTCCGATGCTGAGTCCTGAAGTGCCTCCGCTGAAGCGTCCGTCTGTTATCAGGGCGCATTCCTTGCCCAAGTGCATGCTTTTTATATAAGAGGTAGGGTATAGCATTTCCTGCATGCCGGGGCCGCCTTTGGGGCCTTCATGGGTTATCACCACGCAGTCGCCGCTCTTCACCTTGCCTCCGAGTATGCCTTCGCATGCGTCTTCCTGTGAGTCGAACACTTTGGCCGGGCCGCAGAACTTCCATATTGACGGGTCTACGCCGGCTGTTTTCACCACGCATCCGTCTTGGGCTATGTTCCCGTAGAGCACGGCCAGTCCGCCGTCTTTGGTGTATGCGTGGGCAATGTCGCGTATGCAGCCGTTTGCCCGGTCTGTGTCAAGGGTGCCCCAGCGTTCGTTTTGTGAGCCCATTTGCGTTGAGAACTTGTGTCCAGGGGCGCTTTGGTATATGCGGTCAGCCTCGCTGTCTGTTACGTCTTGGGTTATGTCGTATTTCTTAAGCTGTTCGCCGATGGTCTTTCCGTCCACGCGCATGACGCTTCCGTCTATCAGGCCACCCTTTGCCAGTTCGTTCATTATGCCGAATATGCCGCCCGCGCGGTTACATTCCTGCACGCTGTACTTCTGCGTGTTGGGCGCAAGCTTGCACAGGCATGGAACCTTTCGGCTAAGTGCGTCTATGTCTTTCATGTTGAAGTCGGCGCCTGCTTCTTGCGCTACGGCGAGCAGATGAAGCACGGTGTTGGTGCTTCCGCCCATCGCTATGTCGAGAGTCATGGCGTTGAGGAAGGCCGCGCGTGTGGCGATGTTGCGCGGCAACACGCTCTCGTCGCCGTCTTCATAATATCTGATGGCGTTTGTTACAATTTGTCGTGCAGCGTCTTTGAACAGGCGTATGCGGTTTTCATGTGTGGCAAGGATTGTGCCGTTGCCGGGAAGAGCCAGTCCGATGGCTTCTGTCAGTGAGTTCATCGAGTTGGCTGTGAACATTCCCGAGCAGCATCCGCACCCGGGGCATGCGCACTGTTCCAACTCGTTTACGTCGTCGTCGCTCACGCTTTGGTCGGCGCCTTTCACCATCGCGGTGATGAGGTCGGCGTTTTCCCCTCTCCAGCGTCCTGCTTCCATCGGACCTCCGCTGCAGAATACGGTGGGTATGTTCAGCCTCATGGCGGCCATGAGCATGCCCGGGGTTACCTTGTCACAGTTTGAAATGCATATCATTGCGTCTGCCTTGTGGGCGTTTACCATGTATTCCACAGAGTCTGCAATGATGTCTCGCGACGGCAGGGAATAGAGCATGCCGTCGTGTCCCATGGCTATTCCGTCGTCAATGGCTATCGTGTTGAATTCGGCGGCGTAGCATCCCATGCGTTCTATTTCGGTTTTTACAATTTGTCCGATTTCGTGCAGGTGCGTATGTCCGGGCACAAACTGCGTGAACGAGTTGACAATGGCTATTATGGGCTTGCCGAACTGTTCCTGCTTCATGCCTGCGGCAACCCACAATGCCCTTGCTCCGGCCATGCGTCTGCCTTCCGTGCACACCGCGCTCCTCAACTGATGTCTCATATCTCTGTCGTTTTGTTTATGTTCGTGCAAAGTTACATCATTTTTGTTTAATTGACAACATTCTTTATTGTTATTTTGGAATATTGCGCAAAAATGTAATTAAAATCGGATAAAAAGTAACGAATTAGCATGTCTGTATGCACAAACGGAGCCTTAATGTGCAATCTTCATGCGTTTCCCTGTCGCTTGCCGTGTATGGTCTGCGCCGCCGTTTCTTTTATTATATGCAAGAAAAAAGGGGGTGCATTTTGTAATGCATGCCCCCTTTGAGAGTCTTTGTAATGTGATTGTAGTTTTATTTTGTGTTGTCGTTGAATGTGGCCACGCGGTTGAACTCTACCTGTTCAAACAGTTTGTCGGTCGCTCCGCATCCTTTTGTCGTAAGTCTTCCGGCCGCAATCTTATACTTGTTCACAAGTATTTTCTTTACGGCTTCGGCGCGTGCTTCAGACAGTTTCTGGTTGAGTTCGGCCGAACCTTCCGGCGAGGCATATCCTTTTATTTCCACTTGTGCCTCGGGATGGTTCTTCATGTATTGCGCTATCAGTTCGATTGGGGCGTATTGCGCCGGGTCTACAACCGATTTCCCTTGGCGGAACAGCACTGTCGGCTGAAGGTTGGTCACCGTGGCCGGCTTCTCGTAGACTGGGGCGGGGCGGTTGTTGCACTCGTCGAGAGCCTCTTGCAGGTCGGCTATCTGGCGGTCTTTTGCCTCTATCAGTTCGTCTGTCTTGTTGAGGTCGCCGCGCAGGTCGTTGATCTTTGCGTTGAGTATGTCAATCTCGTACTGGTCGCGGAGTTCCGCGTTCTTGAAGTTGTGCGTGCCGTTGGAGTTCCTGAACTTGTACACGAGACCCACGTTAAGCTGGAATCCAGACTCGTTTATGTCGTATTGCACTTCCTTGTCGGGCAGGGCGTTCTGTCCGGCGAGTGTCCATATCATGGCCGGCTCTATGTATATCTGCCAAGCCTTGGCGCTGCCCAGGTTGAAGGCGAAGTCTATTGCGGCCTTTGATGTCAGCGTGTTGTCGTGGGTGTTTTCAGACGGTGTGCCGAACACATGGCCCCAGCCGATGCCGTAGAGGCCTGATATTTCAAACAGCCTTGGCTCGCCCTTGTATCCGCCGAGCCAGTTGTTGAGGTTTACCGTGGCGAGAAGCGAGGTGTTCATCGAGCGCACGAAGGTCTTTATCGAGGGATAAGGCTTGTTGGCGAGATAAACGTTGCTTTCCACGGCGAGGCCGAACACGGGCGTGAAATAGCGTCCTACGCGCAGGCCGACGTTTGGGTTCAGGTTGTCCATCCAGCCGTGCCCCGTGGTCTTGGTCGCAAGTCCGCCGTTTATTCCGATGTAGAAATTGTCGAAAGTCTTGCTTTCAACCACTGTCTGGGCAGACGCAGAGGCTGTCAACGCCACTGCTGAAAGCATTAATATAAACTTCTTCATACCTTAAAATGTTTAAATGTTACAATTTTGAAAACGTTTTTTTATTTCTTTATACCTATTGTTTGTCGCTTGCAAATGTATGGAAAAGAATTTGTATTGCAAAGCCGTTTCATGTAATTTACGGGCGTATTTCATGAAAAGGAGAAAGAAAACGTAAAACCGGACAATGCTGCCGTATATGCCGCATGGCTCGTGCTGCCAGGGTGGTTGAAACTGGCGGTGTTGCGATTGACGGCCTTTCGCATTCCAAAAGGCCGTCAAACGCACGCTAAAAGGCCGTCTTTTAGAGCCCAAAAGACGGCATTTTGCAACGCGCTGACAGTCAACGCGTTACGGCGGCGGTGGCATAAGGCCTGTTTGATGGCGTTGTTGAAGGGTGCCGTCTGGTTGTTTTTCACCCATGTTTCATTTTGCATTTGGCTCTGTTTGCTTGTCTCTTGGCGGTACAGGCTGCGTGTCGTAATTTAAAATAAAGGCTTGTTTCGCCCGCTTTTATTTTGCATTTAGCTCGACTTGCATTATCTTTGTAGCATGAAAATGTGGCGTGCCGGGCGGCGCGCCGCGTGTCCGCGGTGAGCGGAAGCAAGTTCGTTTACAGTGAAATGAGGAAGATAATACTTATTACCGGCGGCCAGCGTTCAGGCAAGAGCGTGTATGCAGAGAAGCTCGCGCTGAGCCTTTCGCCGTCGCCAGTGTACATAGCCACGGCCCATGTGTGGGACGACGAGTTTGCGGGTCGCGTCATGCGGCACAAGCAACGCCGCGGTCAGCAATGGCATAACATAGAAGAGGAGAAATTTCTCAGCCGCCATGACATATCAGGCAAGGTGGCGGTGGTTGATTGTGTCACCCTTTGGTGCACCAATTTCTTCTTTGACCGCGAGGCCGGCGAGCGCCAGCCGACCGTTGACGAGGCGCTTGAAGAAATCAAGGAGGAGTTTGACAAGTTTGTCAACCAGGACGCGACGTTCATCTTCGTGACCAACGAGATTGGAAGCGGAGAGGTGAGCGGCAACGCCGTGCAGCGCCGTTTTACTGACTTGCAGGGGTGGATGAACCAGTATGTTGCCGCCCGTGCCGACGAGGTTGTGCTCATGGTGTGCGGCATACCGGTGCGCGTCAAGGGCGGCGACGGCGCAGGGTTGCCATCTTTGGATGTATAGATAATCGGAGAAAATGAGGAATTTTGACATAAGACCGGTTGAAGACGGCATGAGGCAGGCCGTTCAAGACAAGATAGACAACCTTAACAAACCCAAAGGTTCGCTTGGCAGGCTTGAGACGCTGGCCATGCAGATATGCCTCATACAGCATACGCTGAGCCCCACGCTCATGCATCCGTGCCATTTGCTCTTCGCAGCCGACCACGGCATTGAGCGCGAGGGAGTGAGCGTTTCGCCGCGCGACGTCACCTGGCAGCAGATGCTCAACTTCGCCGCAGGCGGCGGAGGGGTCAACATGTTTTGCCGCCAGCACGGCTTCAGGCTGTATCTTGTAGACGTAGGAGTGGACCATGACCTGTCAGGATGCAATGAAATATTCGACCGCAAGATTGCTCCCGGCACGCAAGACTTCCTTTACGGGCCGGCCATGAGCGCTGGACAATACGCCATGGCGATGGACATCGGCGCGGAATTTGTGGACAAATGCCGAGCCGGCGGCTGCGACATAGTGTGCATGGGAGAGATGGGCATTGCCAACACGTCGCCTTCGAGCGTGTGGATGAGCCTTTTGGGCGGTGTGCCTCTTGCCGAATGTGTCGGTGCCGGGGCAGGACTTGATGATGAGGGAGTTAACCATAAGTTTGAGGTTCTTGCCCAAGCTGTGGAGCATTTCATAGAGACCACGCCCGATTGCGACGACTTCGACACCATAATACGCTACTTCGGCGGTTTCGAGATGGTGGCTGCCGTGGGCGCGATGCTGCGTGCCGCCGAGTTGGGAATGGTAGTATTGGTTGACGGCTTCATAATGTCGGCCTGCGCGCTTGCCGCCGTAATGAAGCATCCCGAAGCCATAGACTATATGATTTTCGGCCATGTCGGCGACGAGAACGGTCACCGTCGGCTGCTCGAAATGCTTGGTGCCGAGCCCCTGTTGAGCCTCGGCCTGCGCCTCGGAGAGGGCACCGGCGCACTCTGTGCGTACCCTATTGTCGAGAGTGCGGTAAGGATGTTGAACGAAATGAACAATTTTCAGAATGCGCATATCACTAAATACTTCTAAATGGTACGACCCCGTTTGGGCGGCGTTCATCTTCTTCACGCGCCTGCCCTTGTGGCGTCTTCACGAGCCGCCGCGCGAGAGTTACCGCGCGGTTGTTGAGTTCTGGCCGCTTACGGGATGGCTTACCGGTGCGGTAACGGCCGCCGTCGTCTACTTCGGAAGCATGGCTTTTCCGTATGCAATAGCCGTGATTCTTGCCCTGGCGGCGCGTGTCTTGCTTACCGGAGCGCTGCATGAGGACGGCTTGGCCGACTTCTTCGACGGTTTCGGCGGTGGCGGAGGAGACCGCCGCCGTACGCTCGACATCATGAAAGACTCGCGCATCGGCACTTACGGCGTAATCGGACTGGGGCTGTACGGCCTGCTGCTGTTCTTTGCATTGTCGTCGATGCCGGCCTGGCTTGCGGCGTTGGCCGTGATGGCAGGCGACCCGTTCTGCAAGATGGTGTCGTCGCAGGTGGTGTCTATGATGCCTTACGCAAGGACGGAAGACGAGGCGAAGTCGGGCGTTGTGTACCGTAAGGTGACGGTGCGGGCCGGCCTGCTGCTGTTCGTGCAGGGCGTTTTGCCGCTCGCCTTGCTGCTTTACATGACGGACGGAATGCTCCGCTGGGATGTGTTGATATTCGGTCCGTGTTTGGTAATGTACTTTATGTACCTTTACATATGGCATAGGCTGCGCGGATATACGGGCGACTGTTGCGGCGCGATGTTCCTGTTGACCGAGCTTTCGTTCTATCTGTGCATGTCTTACCTGTATTTCAACAATAACGCATTATGGAGATTGTTTTAGTAAGGCATACCAGTGTGGGCGTGCCCAAGGGCACTTGTTATGGCTGGAGCGACGTGCCTGTGGCGGAAACGTTTGAGGCCGAGGCCGCGGAAACAAAGAAAAACCTGGGTGACGCACCGTTTGACGCTGTGTTTTCGTCGCCACTTACAAGGGCGAGGAAGCTCGCGGCTTACTGCGGATGGCCGTCGCCCGTGGTAGATGACCGCCTCAAGGAGATGAACATGGGCGACTGGGAGATGAAGCCTTTTGACGAGATTGAGGATGAGAACTTGCAGCGTTGGTATGACGACTACATGCATCTGGCTGTCACGGGAGGCGAGAGTTTTCCGGATTTGTTCGCCCGTGTGTCGTCGTTTCTTGACGAGCTGAAGGCCAGGCCATACCGCCGCGTGGCCGTGTTCGCCCATGGCGGCGTGCTGATATGTGCCGGAATTTACGGCGGATTGTTTCCCAAGGAAGACTGCTTCAAGCATCTTGTGCCTTACGGGGGAACGGAAAGGATTGTAATCTAATTAAGAATTAAGAGTTAAGAATTAAGAAAAATACCTTTGAAAACTGCCAGCAAGGCATATTTTCTTAATTCTTAATTCTTAACTCTTAATTAAAAAAACTTCCAGTTTTTATGACCGACAATGAACTTTTGGCTTTCTCTGAAAGCCGCCAACGCCGTGCGTGGGACATCATGCGGCGGTTGAGGCTTATGGAGATATGGGCTGATGCCGGGGCTGAAGCCAATGTGGTAGGCTCGTTGGCGATGGGGCTTATGATGACGCACCGCGACATCGACATTCACGTCTACTCCTCGCCGCTGACCGTAGAGGGCAGTTTTGCTGCCATGGCGAGGCTCGCCGAGGATGCGGCGGTGAAGAAGATGGAGTGCCGCAACCTGCTCGATACCGACGAGGCGTGCATCGAGTGGCACGCATGGTTTGACGACGGGCAGGACGGCGAATGGCAGATTGACATCATACACATACTCAAGGGCTCGCGTTACGACGGCTATTTCGAACGCATGGCGGAGCGCGTCAAGGCCGCGCTGACCGCAGACACGCGCCTTGCGATACTCCGCCTGAAGGCCGAAACGCCTGAAAACGAGCACGTAATGGGCGTGGAATACTATCAGGCTGTGTTGCGCGACGGTGTCAGGATGATGCCCGACTTCAAGCGTTGGCGCACCGAACATCCTGTCACTGGCGTGCTTGAATGGATGCCGTAGCCGTTGATTGTTTTGCAAAAGGCCATCTTTGGGCTTGCCAAAGGGCACCTTTTACAACACGAAAGGCCGTCTTTTGCATGATGAAAGACGGCCTTTTGTAATGCTGCTCGTAACGTATTGATTGTCAATGCGTTATGTGGCGCAAAATAAAACGCCTCCGTCAGCATCGCTGGCGGAGGCGTTTGGTATTGTCTTTAGCCTGTGTTTATACTGTAACTATTGCTTCTCGATGATGTCGCGTCCGGCCTTTATGGCCTCCATGTTAAGCGGAATGAGGCCATGGTGACGCTCGGGCAGGGTCTTGTAGAGTGCTTTCTCCACGCCGCCGTCGCTTACAACGGGGCACACGTTGAGCAGCCCGCCGAGCACAATCATGTTGAACACCTTGGAGTTTTTCAGCTCTGCGGCCTTGTCCATGGCATCTATGCGGTACACGGTGATGTCCTTTCTCGTAGGCGGATTTATTATTCCGTAGCCGTCATAGATGAGAATGCCGCCCTCTTTTACCTTCGGCTCGAATTTGTCAAGCGACGGTTGGTTGAGCACTATGGCTATGTCGTACTTGCTTAGGATGGGCGACGATATGCGCTCGTCGCTCACGATGACAGTCACGTTGGCCGTTCCGCCGCGCTGCTCGGGGCCATAGGCCGGCATCCATGTGACTTCCTTGCCTTCCATGAGTCCTGAATAGGCAAGTATCTTGCCCATAGAGAGCACGCCTTGGCCGCCGAAGCCTGCTATTATTATCTCTGTTTTCATAGTCGTTTCATTTTTAATGGGAGAACCGGGAGATGTGGGATGACTGCGATTCTCGGATAGTTAATCCTTGCTTTCGTGCACATTCCCTTTAATTTTTCATTTTTAATTGTTAATTATTCATTCCCCCGTGGTGTCCTTGAGGTCGCCTTTCGGATAGAACTTGAACATGTTTTCCTTCATCCATTCGTTGGCCTTGACAGGTGACAGCTTCCATCCGCTGTTGCAAGTGCTCACAATCTCGACGAGGCTGGAGCCTTTGCCGGCCATCGAAGCCTCGAAAGCCTTGCGCAAAGCTTTCTTTGCCGCGCGTATTGACGCCACGCTTTCCACGCTTTGGCGCGTCACATAGCATGTGCCTTCAAGCATTGCAGCCATCTCGGTTATCTTCAGCGGATAGCCGTGCAGGTGAGGGTCGCGTCCGTAAGGGCATGTGGATGTTTTCTGGCCGATTAGCGTTGTCGGGGCCATCTGGCCTCCGGTCATGCCGTAGATGGCGTTGTTTATGAATATTATGACGATGTTCTCACCACGGTTCAGCGCGTGTATGGTCTCGCAAGTGCCGATGCATGCCAGGTCGCCGTCGCCTTGGTAGGTGAACACCAGGCGGTCAGGCCAGCAGCGCTTGATAGCCGTTGCCACTGCAGGTGCGCGTCCGTGGGCGGCTTCCTGCCAGTCGATGTCAAGATAGCGGTAAGCGAACACGGCGCATCCCACAGGCGAAACGCCCACGGTCTTGTCTTCCATGCCCATTTCTTCGATGACTTCCGCCACAAGTTTGTGTACCACACCGTGCGAGCATCCAGGGCAGTAGTGCATCTGGACGTCGTTCATTAGTTCCGGTTTCTTGTAGACCAAGTTCTCCGGAGATATTATTTCTGTGTTCATTTTATAGACAATTTAAGTGCGGATTAAAACTTTTCCTTCAACGCCTTTACTATCTCGTCAGGCTCGGGCACGATGCCTCCCAGTCGGCCGAAGTGCTCTACGGGCACCTGTCCGTTTACGGCCAGTCGGATGTCCTCTACCATCTGTCCTGCGTTTATTTCTACAGATAGCACTCCCTTTTTGCCTTCGGCCATGGCTGCAATCTCTTTCGAGGGGAACGGCCACAGTGTGATGGGGCGCAACATGCCTACCTTTATTCCTTCCTTGCGCGCCATTTCGATGGCCTTTTCCGATATTCGAGCCGCGCTTCCGAATGCTACTATCAGGTAGTCGGCATCCTCGCATTGCATCGTTTCATACCTTACTTCGCTTTCTTGGATGGCCTTGTATTTCGCCTGCAGGTGCAGGTTGCGCTTCTCCATCTCCTCAGGCTGCAGCTCGAGGGACGTGAGAATGTTGGGCTTGCGGTCTTTTGTGCGTCCGAATGTGGCCCAGGGGCACTCCTTCTTGATTTCTTCCTCGGTACGGCGAGGCTTGTAAGGAGGCAGCACTACGCGCTCCATCATCTGTCCTATAACGCCGTCGCTGAGCAGCATGGCCGGTGTGCGGTATTTGAATGCAAGTTCAAAGGCCAAGTCCATGAAGTCGGCCATCTCCTGTACTGAGGCCGGTGCCAGCACGATTACGTAATAGTCGCCGTTGCCGCCGCCGCGTGTGGCCTGGAAATAGTCGCTCTGCGACGGTTGGATGGTGCCCAAGCCGGGGCCTCCGCGCTGTACGTTCACAATGACACCGGGTATCTCCGCGCCAGCCATGTAGGCGATTCCTTCCTGCATCAGGGCCACTCCGGGGCTTGAAGACGATGTGAACACTCTTTTGCCCGCGCCCGCTCCGCCGTACACCATGTTGATTGACGCAACCTCGCTCTCGGCCTGCAGCACCACCATTCCTGTTGTTTCCCACGGCTTAAGCAGTGAAAGCGTCTCTATGATTTCGCTTTGGGGCGTGATTGGATATCCGAAAAACGCGTCGGCTCCGCAACGTATTGCGGCATGAGCTATCGCCTCGTTGCCCTTTAATAAAGTCACTTCTTGTTCTGCCATAACTCTTAGTCCTCCATTCGTTTTTTATAAACAGTGATACATCCGTCAGGACACACGATGGCGCACGAGGCGCATCCGATGCAGTCTTCCGGTTTGACGGCTTCCACATAGGGGTAACCGTGAACGTTAACTTTCTTTGCCAGTGCGATAACC
Source organism: uncultured Prevotella sp. (assembly GCA_944320195.1). GTDB lineage: Bacteria > Bacteroidota > Bacteroidia > Bacteroidales > Bacteroidaceae > Prevotella. The sequence goes on from CALUGP010000006.1 coordinate 97,741, forward strand.
GTCTTCGGGCAAGCCTCCACGCACAAGGCGCATCCCTTGCAACGGTCGGTGTTTACCACAATGGCTCCTTTTATTTTACCCATAGTTCTTATGTTTTAGGTTAACGGGACGGCTGTCGGCAAAATGCCGAAAGCCGTCCTTTTCTATATGTTTCTAAGGATTGTACATGTCTTTGCAGTAATAAGCAAGGATGTCGTCAAGCATCTTCTTTGCTTCCACCGCCGGACTGTCAGGGTCAAGTTCGATAGCCTTGATGTAATGGTTGAGCGCTTCCTGCCAGTTGCCTTGCTTACGGAAGCAGTTGCCTTGTTGGTAATATTCTTCCGCGGTCATTATTTATAGTATTCTTTTTTGCCTGCAGCCAGCGTGTTCTTCATCAGCGAGCAGATTGTCATCGGCCCTACGCCGCCCGGTACCGGGGTTATGAATGAGCACTTGGGGGCGACCTCGTCAAACTTCACGTCGCCGTTCAGGCGGAATCCGCTCTTCTTTGTTGCGTCTGGAACACGCGTCGTGCCGACATCGATTACCACCGCTCCGTCTTTCACCATGTCGGCCGTTACGAAGTCTGGCCGGCCAATTGCGGCTATGATTATGTCTGCTTCGCGGCATTCCTGCTTAAGGGTTGCCGAGTGGCTGTGGCACACTGTGACGGTGGAATCACCGTATTGCTTCTGCATCATGAGCTGCGCCATGGGCTTGCCCACGATGTTGCTGCGGCCGAGTATTACGCATTTCTTGCCCGATGTCTCAATGCCGTAGCGGCGGAGAAGGGTGAGTATTCCGAGCGGAGTGGCCGAAATGAAGCACGGCAGGCCGATGGCCATGCGGCCTACGTTGACCGGATGGAAGCCGTCGACATCCTTACGGTAGTCTATGCCCATTATTATTTTCTGCTCGTCGATGTGCTTTGGCAGGGGCAGCTGTACAATGTATCCGTCAACGTCGGGGTCGTCGTTAAGTTCTTTTACCTTTGCGAGGAGCTCGTCTTCAGTGACATCGTCCTCGAAACGGATTAGAGTGCTCTTGAAGCCGCAAGTCTCGCAGGCTATGACCTTGTTCTTAACGTAAGTCTCGCTGCCTCCGTCGTGTCCAACGAGAATGGCTGCCAAGTGGGGGCGTTTGCCTCCGGCTTCAACTATTTGTTTTACTTCTTCGGCTATTTCCGCCTTTATTTGTGCGGCCGTAGCCTTGCCGTCTATCAGTTCATAATTCATAATTCACAATTCATAATTAAGCTTTCGTCGGATTGTTGTCCCTTAATTCAAAATTCATAATAAATGTATGTGTCACCAGGCAGGTCATTCCAAGCTTCCTCCCTTGGGGAGGGTTGGGGTGGGTGTTACATCCTTCTCATGCCCTTCATAGCACCCATCATCTGGCTCATCTTCGACCCTGTGACCATCTTCATCATCTTGCGGGTCTGGTCAAACTGCTTGAGCAGGCGGTTTACATCCTGTATGTTGGTGCCCGAACCTTTTGCGATGCGCGTCTTGCGGCTTGTGTTCAGTATCTCGGGATTGGTGCGTTCCTTGGGCGTCATGCTCAGGATGATTGCCTCGATGCCCTTGAACGCGTTGTCGTCGATGTCAACGTCCTTGATGGCTTTGCCCACTCCTGGTATCATCGAGGCAAGATCCTTGATGTTGCCCATCTTCTTTATCTGCTGGATTTGATTCAGGAAGTCGTTGAAGTCGAACTTGTTTTTCTGTATCTTCTTCTGAAGGCGGCGCGCCTCTTCCTCGTCAAACTGCTCTTGTGCGCGCTCTACGAGGCTCACGATGTCGCCCATGCCGAGTATTCGGTCGGCCATGCGCGAGGGGTGGAACACGTCGATGGCCTCCATCTTCTCGCCTGTTCCGATGAATTTGATTGGCTTTGTCACAACGGTGCGTATGCTTATGGCCGCTCCGCCGCGCGTGTCGCCGTCGAGTTTGGTCAGCACAACGCCGTCGAAATCAAGGCGGTCGTTGAACTCTTTGGCCGTGTTCACCGCGTCCTGGCCGGTCATCGAGTCGACAACGAACAGTGTCTCGTCGGGATTGACGGCGTTTTTCAGCGTCTCAATCTCGTTCATCATCTCTTCGTCCACAGCCAGTCGGCCGGCAGTGTCTATTATCACCACGTCATGGCCCTTGGCTTTCGCTTCCTTTATGGCGTGCTGGGCTATGGCCACAACGTTCTTGCTTTCAGGCTCGGAGTATACGGGTATGCCTATCTGCGAGGCGACAACCTTGAGCTGCTCTATGGCGGCGGGGCGGTAAACGTCGCATGCTACGAGCATCGGGTTCTTCTTTTGCTTGGTTTTGAGCATGTTTGCCAGCTTGCCGCTGAATGTTGTCTTGCCCGAGCCTTGCAGGCCCGACATAAGTATGATGGCAGGCCTGCCGTCTAGCTTCAGCTCCACGCTTTCGCCTCCCATCAGCGTGGCCAGCTCGTCATGTACGAGCTTCACCATCATCTGTCCCGGCTTCACAGCCGTGAGCACGTTCATTCCTAGGGCTTTCTGCTTGACCGTGTCGGTAAACGTCTTTGCCACCTTGTAATTCACGTCTGCGTCGAGCAGCGCGCGCCTTACGTCTTTCAAGGTTTCGGCCACGTTTATTTCGGTAATTTTTCCTTCGCCCTTTAGTATTTTGAAAGAGCGTTCAAGCCTGTCGCTAAGATTTTCAAACATATATAATTAAGTATATTAAACAAAATGTAAGCAGACCGTGTGTAAATCGGCGTTTACCTGTTCTCTGCCTGCCTTATTATCTCTGCAAATATAGTCAATATATGACAAAAAAGGCGTGAACGTTCTTCGTATTTAAAATATTTTAAAAGAAGTTTTCCGAAAAATGCGCACACCGCGCCCATGTGTGCATTTTTGCCATTCTCTATATCTGTTTATACGCATGGCGTTAACTGCCACTTGATATTTTACGGTTTGTTAACCAATGCTTTCCTGGCAATGTTAACGCATGGATTTTGTGGCGGACTGTGTCCGTGAAAAGTCGGAAGCGGACTTGAAATATGCAAATCTGAGGTTGTTGACAAGTGCTTGATGGTCAGCGATTTATGGTTGCAACCATTTGTGAAGGCTGTTGAAAGTGGTGAAAAAGACGGCTTTCGGGCATGTAAAAGGCCATGTTTTAGCCTTGTAAAGATGGCCTTTGGCATGTGTAAAGGCCGTCTTCGTGGGTCGTGAAGACGGCTCCCGGTGTGAATGGCGGTGGTGAACTGTGTGGCGGACGGCCGTTCGCATTGGAATGTGTTAACGCCGTTAACATTGCGCTTCTACTTCATGCGTTGTGAAAGTGTTAACCGGACGTGCCTGCATTGTTAACGAAACGTAACGGGCACAATGTTTGCTTGTATATGCGTGGCGTGCGGCCGTCAGTACGTGGCGCTGAGCCCATGGCGGCGCACATGTGTCAATCGCGATGTGAAACAGATAAAAAACACTGGCAAAAATGATTGTTTCAAATGAAAAATCCTTATCTTTGCAGGCAAAACAACCTTATATCAAATTGTAACCATGTTCAGTAAAGATACTTACATACGCCGCCGCGCCGAGCTGAAGAGGCTCGTAGGGGGCGGTGTCATCCTGTTGTTCGGCAACAACGACTCGCCGGCCAACTATCCGGCCAACGCCTATTCGCCGTTCAGGCAGGACTCGTCGTTCCTGTATTACTTCGGGCTGAACCGCGACGGGCTTGTTGGCGTGATCGACGTTGACGCTGACCGGGAGACGCTCGTCGGAGACGACATTGACATAGAAGACATAGTGTGGTGCGGCGCGGTGGACAGCGTGGCCGACATGGCCGCAAGCACGGGCGTGGCCAATTCCGCCCCGATGAAGCAGTTGCAGGTAATCTGCAACGAGGCGTTGAGGCAGCAAAGGCCGATACACTTCCTTCCGCCATACAGGCATGACACGAAGCTGCAGATCTTCGACCTGCTCGGCATACACCCCAGCCAGCAGAAAGAGTCGGCCTCGATGCCGCTGATAAGCGCGGTTGTGAAGATGCGCTCAACCAAGGAGCCGCAGGAGATAGCCGAGATCGAGGCCGCCTGCGCCGTAGGATACAAGATGCACACCACGGCGATGCGCCTTACCAGGCCCGGAGTGACCGAGAAATACATCGGAGGACAGGTGGACGGCACGGCCAACTCATACGGCGCGATGGTGAGCTTCGCCACCATCTTCACCCAGCACGGCGAGATAATGCACGGCAACCCGTCGTGGAACGAGCTTGAGAGCGGCCGGCTGGTGCTCTGCGATGCCGGTGCCGAGAACCGCAACAACTACTGCTCGGACAACACGCGCACGTATCCGGTCAACGGAAAGTTCACGCAGAAACAGCTTGAAATATACTCCATAGTGGAAGCCTGCCACGACTACGCGCTCGAAGTGGCGCGTCCGGGCGTAAGGTGGATGGACGTGCACCTTGGCGTATGCCGCCTGATGGCCGACAGGCTGAAGGCTCTGGGGCTGATGAAGGGCGACACCGACGAGGCCGTGGCCGCCGGCGCGCACGCCCTCTTCCTGCCACACGGACTGGGACACATGATGGGCATGGACGTGCACGACATGGAAGGCCTGGGCCAGGTCTACGTGGGCTTCGACGAAGAGACGCGCCCGTCCACGCAGTTCGGCACCAACGCCCTGCGCATGGGCCGCCGCCTTGAGGAAGGATTCGTCGTGACCGACGAGCCGGGAATATATTTCATACCGGCTCTTATCGACGAGTGGAAGGCCAAGGGACTGCACACGGACTTCATAAACTACGCCGCGCTCGACGCCTACCGCGACTTCGGCGGCATACGCATAGAGGACGACGTGCTCATAACGGCCACGGGATGCCGCTTCCTCGGCGAGCAGCGCATACCTTACCATCCGCAGGACGTGGAAGACTTCATGGCAAACAATTAACCAAATAAATTAAATAGAGACGAAATGAAAAAGTTACTCACAATGTGCCTCTTGGCCTGCTTTGTGACAGGAGCCGGCGCACAAGACAAGAAAGACACCCAAAAGAAGAATGTCCCAGTGTTCACCACGGTGAAGGAGAACCCAATCACGAGCATCAAGGACCAGAACCGCAGCGGTACTTGCTGGGCTTACTCCACGCTTAGCTTCCTGGAGAGCGAAATATTGAAGGCCACCGGAAAGACTTACAACCTCTGCGAGATGTTCATCGCAAACAAGGATTACATGGACCGTGCCATCGTCAAGGTGAGGATGCACGGCGACAGCCAGTTCTCGCAGGGCGGAAGCTTCGAGGACGTTGTCACCATAATGCAGAACTACGGCATCTGCCCTGAAGAGGCAATGCCCGCTCCCGGCACGCTTACGGGCGACTCGCTTGCCAATTTCGGCGAATTCTTCACCGTGATGGAGCCGTATGTCGACGCCATCGCAAAGACAAAGGCCAGCAAGATATCAAAGCAGTGGCGCCTCGGCCTGCAAGGTATTCTTGACGCATACCTGGGCAAGTGCCCCGAGAAGTTCGTGTATGAAGGAAAGGAATACACTCCGAAGACCTTTGCACAGAGCCTCGGCATCAATCTTGACGACTACGTCTCGATAACAAGCTACACCCACCATCCGTTCTACACACAGTTTGCCCTCGAGATACAAGACAACTGGCGCTGGGCGTTGTCTTACAACGTGCCCATGGAGGAGCTGATGGCCATCATTGACAACGCCGTCAACGAAGGCTACACCGTTGCTTGGGGCGGAGACGTTACAGAAGACGGCTTCACACGTACAGGCCTCGGTCTGGCTTACGACGTAAAGAAGGCACGCAGCATGGCAGGCACTGACGCCGACCGCTGGTTCAACCTTTCAGCCACAGAGAAGCGCAGCAAGCTCGACTCGCTCGGCGTTGACGCTCCCGAGATTGTTCCTACCCAGCAGATGAGGCAGGACGCATTCGACAGCTGGGAGACCACTGACGACCATGGAATGCACCTCTACGGCATAGCAAAAGACAAGAACGGCCGTGAATACTACATGGTAAAGAACTCATGGGGCAACCACGGAGACTACAAGGGCATCTGGTACATGTCAAAGAACTACGTGGCTTACAAGACCATGAACATAATGGTAAACAAGAATGCCATACCCAAGGACATCCGCAAGAAGCTTGGCATCTGATATTTGTCTATAATAAATTAATGTGTTGGAGGCGTCTGTAGCCGACTGGTTCGCGTTGCGGCCATGGGGCGGATGCCTCCAACTCTTTTGCTCGCGTACAATAGGTTGAGTGCCGTGCAAACCTATTTTCTGAACTTTTCCATGGGAAAACGCCGTTTTCTTGTTTTTTATTTGTAACTTTACACGCCCTTAGCCATAAGGTGAACCGTTCGCGTCCCGTTGGCGGATGGTGCGGATGTGGCTTTTTATGCGGTCGGCCATTCATGCCGGCACATATGGAAAGGAAAAAATAAAAAACGATATAATGCATTTCAAATGGAATTACGAGGAACCGACATCAGAACAAACGCAGGCGGCTGAAGAACTTGGAACAAAGCTTGGAATCAGCTCGATACTCTCTGGAATACTTATCCGGAGGGGCATTACGACCGAATCTGCCGCCAAACGCTTCTTCCGTCCGCAGTTGAACGACCTTATAAACCCATTCTTGATGAAAGACATGGACGTGGCCGTTGACAGGCTCAACGACGCAATGGGCCGGAAAGAGCGTATCATGGTGTACGGCGATTATGACGTGGACGGGTGCACTGCAGTGGCACTTGTCTATAAGTTTTTGCAGCAATTCTATTCCAACATCGATTATTATATTCCCGACCGTTACGATGAAGGATACGGAGTGAGCTTCAAAGGCATAGAATATGCAAGGCAGACAGGAGTCAAGCTTGTCATCATTCTTGATTGCGGGATCAAGGCTATTGAGGAAGTTGCCTATGCCAAGACTCTTGGCATTGACTTCATTATCTGCGACCATCACGTGCCAGACGAAATAATGCCTGACGCGGTGGCTGTCCTTAACCCTAAACGTGAGGATGACGCCTATCCTTTCAAGCATCTTTGCGGATGTGGAGTGGGCTTCAAGTTCATGCAGGCGTTCGCGAAGAACAATGGCATACCGTTCTCAAGGCTGATTCCATTGCTCGATTTCTGCGCCGTAAGCATAGCCGCCGACATAGTGCCTGTTGTCGAGGAAAACCGTATCTTGGCTTATCACGGCCTCAAACAGCTTAACCAGAATCCAAGCATCGGACTGAAAGCTATTATCGACATATGCGGACTTAACGGGCGCACGTTGTCGATGAGTGACATAGTGTTCAAGATAGGACCGCGCATAAACGCGTCTGGCAGGATGGAAAACGGACGCGAAAGCGTGGACTTGCTTGTCGAGAAAGATTTCAGCCATGCGTTGGAAGCGGCGAAACACATCAATGAATACAATGAGCAACGCAAGGACATAGACAAGCAAATGACCGATGAGGCCAACCAGATCATATCAAGGATTGAGAGCCAGAAGCGCCATTCAAGCATCGTCTTGTATGACGAGAATTGGAAGAAGGGTGTCATCGGTATTGTTGCTTCACGTCTTACCGAGATTTATTTCAGGCCGACCATCGTGCTGACACGTGACAATGAGCTTGCCACCGGGTCGGCACGCAGCGTAACGGGCTTTGACGTTTATTCGGCGATAAAGAGCTGCAGGGACATGCTCGTCAACTTCGGTGGACATACGTATGCCGCCGGACTGACGTTGAAATGGAGCGATGTGCCTGAGTTCAGGCGGCGTTTCCAGAAATATGTCGACGAGCATATACAGCCGGAACAGACCGAGGCGGCGCTCAACATCGATGCCGTGATAGACTTTAAGGACATAACCCGCAAGCTGCATGCTGACATAAGGAAGTTCGGTCCGTTCGGTCCGATGAACCAGAAGCCGCTGTTTTGCACCACTGATGTTTATGACTTTGGTACCAGCAAGGTTGTCGGCAGGGAGCAAGAGCATATCAAGCTTGAACTTGTGGACTCTAAGTCCAACAATGTGATGAATGGCATAGCTTTCGGCCAGAGTGGCTCTGCACGTTATATAAAATCCAAGCGGAGCTTCGACATAGCATATACCATAGAAGACAATGTGTTCAAGCACAACGGCATTCAGCTACAGATAGAGGACATAAGACCGTCGGAGGAGTAATTAAGGATTAAGAGTTAAGAATTAAGAAGAAATGTCTTGTCTGCCGACAATGGTATTTTTCTTAATTCTTAACTCTTAATTTTTCATTCAATAAGCTTATGGACAAGTATCAGCAGATACTCCGTGAATATTGGGGATATGACGATTTCCGTGGCATTCAGCGTGAAATAATCGACAGCATCTGTTCGGGACGCGACACTCTCGGGCTGATGCCTACGGGTGGGGGAAAGTCGTTGACGTTCCAGGTCCCGGCTTTGTCGACGAGTGGTGTATGCCTTGTCATAACGCCTCTTATCGCTTTGATGAAAGACCAGGTGGAACATCTTCGCAAGATAGGGATTAAGGCAGCGGCTGTCTATTCCGGGATGATGCACGCCGACGTGATCGCAACGCTTGAGAACGCCATTTTCGGTGGAGTAAAGATATTGTATGTTTCGCCTGAGAGATTGTCATCAGAGCTTTTCCTAAAGAAATTCAGCCACATGAAAGTGAGCTTTGTCACTGTGGACGAGGCTCACTGCATCAGCCAATGGGGGTATGACTTCCGTCCGTCATATCTCAGAATCAGCGATATACGCCGTATAAAGCCGGACGTTCCGATACTCGCCCTCACGGCGACGGCCACGCCCCGTGTAGTCGATGACATTCAGAAACAGCTTGGTTTCAAGGAAAAGAATGTGTATTGCATGAGCTTTGAGCGCAAAAACCTTGCCTACATCGTGAGGAAAACCAGCGACAAGATTAATGAAACGATGCGTCTTTTAGACCGTGTGGAAGGCCCGGCGATAATATATGCACGCAGCCGTAAACGCACAAGGGAGCTGGCCAAGATTTTAAAGAGTAACGGTGTCAGTGCGACTTATTACAACGCGGGGCTTGAAGACGCGGTAAGGGATGCAAGGCAGAAGCTCTGGCAGGCAGACAAGGTCAGGGTGATGGTGGCTACAAACGCTTTCGGCATGGGCATTGACAAGCCCGATGTCAGGCTGGTTGTCCATATTGACAGTCCTGACTCGATAGAGTCTTACTTCCAGGAGGCCGGCCGTGCCGGGCGTGACGGGGAGCAGTCGTATGCCGTACTGCTTTATGACGGCCACGACGGAGCGAAACTGAAGCGCCGTGTAAGCGACACTTTTCCCGACAAGGACTTCATACGCACGGTCTATGAGCATCTTGCTTACTTTTATCAGATAGGCATGGGCAGCGGAGGCGGATGCCGTTTCGAGTTTAACATCGACAAGTTCTGCGAGTATTTCAAGCATTTCCCCGTACAGGTGAATTCTGCTTTGACAATTCTTTCGAGGGCAGGATATTTGGATTACGAGGACGAGCGTGAGAACATGGCGCAGCTTAGGATTCTGCTCGGGCGAGATGATTTGTATCGTCTTGACAGCCTTACTGAACGTGAAAACGATGTTATTACCGCTCTTTTGCGCAATTATGGCGGCCTGTTCACCGATTACTGTTATATTGACGAAAGCCTTATAGCCATGCAGACGGGGTTGCAGCGCGAGGAAATATACGCCATGTTGAAAGACCTGAGCCAGCGGCGCATACTGCATTTCATTCCCCGTAAGAAGATTCCCCACATACGCTATGCGCAACGGCGTGAAGAGATGGAGCGCCTGGTTTTTCCCAAGGAGGTGTATGATGACCGCAAGAAGGAATATGAGGAGCGTATAAATGCCATGATAAAGTATGCCGAGAACGATGACATTTGCCGTAGCCGCCAGCTGCTAAGATATTTCGGCGAGGAAAGATCCGTGGATTGCGGCCAGTGCGACGTGTGCCGCTCTCATCAGGGGAAGGCCGTTGGCAAAGATGAGTTCGAGGCTGCCTGTGATGAGATAAAGAGGGTTTTGGCCGACGGAAAGCGGCATGGCGTGGTAGAGTTTGCCGGTTGCAAGATAGACAAGGACTTGTGCAAGGAGGCTTTGGAGTATCTTGTCGCTGAGGAGAAGGTGCGTTGCATGGACGGCATGTTTTTTCTTTGACAGCCTTTCTTGCAGACTATGATTAAGCAAAAGTCCGCCTTCACATCGTGAGGCGGACTTTTCATTAGTTTGTGTTTCTGCCGGACCGGACGTGTCAGTCCTGCTCGGCGGTGACTTGCTTAATGTATTCGTCTGTCGGGATGTACTTGGGCGACGGGCCGTACTTGTTTGCTTCAGGCTTGCCGTCACGCACGCAGAACACGAAGATGGTTATGTTCATGATGAACGAAACCAGTCCTGTCAAGGCGAAAACGGGGCTGCTTAACACTTTTGTTGCTTCTTCAATGTCGGGGTTTACCGACGACATTATCTCGTAATATCCGCTTCCTGCAATGTAGAGGTTGGCGAACACGCCTATCAGTATGGCAGCCGTTACCCACCAGCCGCTGTGTCCGCGGTCGTGCAGGCGGCGCACGGTGACGGCCCATAGCGAGAGTTGAAGCACGAGGCTGATGATTCCCAACACCAATGGGAAGCCGCTCAGTGTCAATCCGGCAATGATTGCTACGACGGCATATGCCACCCAATACCACCACAGTTCGCTGCGGCGTGCGCGCCCGTTGAAGTTTGTAAGGTTGGCAAGAACTGTTTTTACCGACTCGCCGAAGCCCATCGAGGGCAGTTTTTTAATTCCTTCCATGATAATATGTGTTTTTATTGGTTAATGTTGTTCTGTTTCTTTACCGTTTTACCCTTTTACCGTTTTACTTTTTTACCTTTCATTTCAGCAGGTCAGGGCGCAGGCGTTTGGTGCGTTCGTAGCTCTGTTCTATTTCCCAGTCCTTTATCTTAGCCTCGTTTCCGCTCAGCAGTATGTCGGGCACGCGCCAACCCTTGTAGTCGGCGGGGCGCGTATAAATGGGAGCGGAGAGCATGTCGTCCTGGAAGCAGTCAGACAGTGCGCTCTGGTCGTCGCTTATTACGCCCGGCACGAGCCTCACAATGGCGTCGGCCATTACCGCGGCGGCCAGTTCGCCACCCGTCAGGACGTAGTCGCCAATGCTTATCTCGCGTGTTATTAGATGGTCGCGCACGCGCTGGTCGATGCCCTTGTAGTGGCCGCAGAGTATGATTATGTTGCCCATGAGCGAGAGGTCGTTGGCCATGTGCTGGTCAAACTGTTCGCCGTCGGGCGACGTGTATATTACCTCGTCATACTCTCTTTCGGCCTTCAGCGCGCTTATGGCGCGGTCAATCGGCTCGCACTGCATCACCATCCCGGCGAAGCCGCCGTAAGGATAGTCGTCAACGCGCCGCCACTTGTCAGTGGAGTAGTCGCGCAGGTTGTGCAGGTGGATTTCCGCAAGGCCCTTCTTCTGGGCGCGCGCAAGTATTGATTCGTGCACGAAGCCCTCCAGCATTTCGGGCAATACGGTGATGATGTCTATTCGCATGGTTGAAATATTGACACCCACCTAAGCCTTTCCAAAGGGAGGAAATTCATATATGTCTGTTGAAATAGGCAAAGCATTCCAAGCTCACTCACTTTGGGAGGGCAGGGGTAGGTGTTTGGTTTCTATAACTCCTTCTTCAGATTTTCGGCCATGTCGGCATACTCCTCGTCTGAGAGGTACACCTCCTGCGGATTCATGCGGAACACTCCGCCGAAGTCCGGGCCGCCCGCGTACTTTGGCACAAGGTGGAAGTGCAGGTGGGACAGCGTGTCGGAGTAAGCTCCGTAGTTTATCTTGTCAGGGTTGAACACCTTTTGCATTGCACGCGTGGTGCGTGCCACGTCGGCCATGAAGGCGTTTCGCTGGTCGTCTGAAAGCAGGTTCAGGTCGTCCACATGGCCGTCGTATGCCACGAGGCAGCGGCCTCTGTAAGTTTGCTCCTTGAATATGAACAGGCGTGAAACGCTAAGTTTTGCCACTTCAATCATAAGGTTGTGCTGTGTCTCGTTGTTCTGGCAATAGAGACAGTCTTTAGGATCGCTTTTCATGTTTTGGGTTTGTTTTGTTGTTTTGCGGTGACGCCTGCGCCTACGGCCGGCGCGGTCAACCTATCTGCAAAGGTAGTATAAAGTTGTTAAAATGGCAAGAAAACGGGAGTGTTTTTTACGAATTTGCATGCCGGCAGGCTTGTTGGTAACAGTTTGCGGGCATGTTTCTTCGCGCCGTTTCCGCCATGTTTTGCCGCCGTTGTTGCCGCGCCGTGTAACTTGTTGATTTTCAACGTGTTGCAAAAGGCCGTCTTTTACACGCTGAAAGACGGCCTTTTGCAACGCGATTCATGGCCTTTTGCGGGATGAAAGACGGCATATGAAAATAAAACCTCATTTCATTCGCTTTTATTTTGCATTTAGCCCGACTTGCATTATCTTTGTAACTGACAACAGGTGCGGCGCAGTCCGCATGCTGACCTTTTGACATCGAGATACGGGAAAAACATTTTAAACGTAATGAAATACGTAGCTTTACCTGATGAAAAGACACGTAAGGTCTCGTTTTACCTGGCAATGGAAGAATACGTGGCGCGCCGCATGCCGGCCGGCGACTATCTGTTTTATTGGCAGGTGGGGCCTTCTGTGGTGTTCGGGCGCAACCAGGTGATTGCCAACGAGGTTGACGTGGCTTATTGCAAGGGCAATGGCATAGGCATGTTCCGACGCAAGAGCGGCGGAGGCTGCGTGTATGCCGACATGGGCAACGTGATGTTTTCGTTCGTGACTGACAGCGACAACGTCGGCCTTACGTTCAACCGTTACATCAATATGATGGTGCTCATGCTGAGAAAGATGGGCGTAAAGGCTTCGGCAACGGGGCGCAACGACATTGTGGTGGACGGCCGCAAGGTGTCGGGCAACGCCTTTTACCACTTGCCCGGGCGTAGCATCGTGCACGGCACGATGCTTTACGACATCGACATGGAGAACATGTCGCGCGCCATAACGCCGCCGGGCGACAAGCTCGAGAGCAAGGGCGTGGACAGTGTGCGTCAGCGTGTGGCCTTGCTGAAGGACTATGTCGGCATGGACGTTGACGCGTTCAAGGAGTGCGTAAGGCGCGGGCTGTGTGACGGCCGTCATGTCCTTACGCCCGAAGACGTTGCCCGCATAGAGGCGATAGGGCGTGAAGTGTATCTCTCGCCGGCTTTCGTCCAAGGCAAAGATCCTTGCCACACCGTTGTGCGCAGGCGTAGGATTGACGGGGTGGGCAGCGTTGAGGCCAGCATCGAGGTGAAGGGAGGCGTGGTAAGAAGCGCCAACCTGTCAGGCGATTTCTTCGCCAAGGGCGACGTTGAGGCCATGATGGGCCGTCTTTGCGGAGTAAGGCTGTGCCGCGAGTCTGTGTCGGCCGCGCTTCCGGAAAGGACAGACGAAGTCATAATGAACCTCGGCCGAGACGACCTTGCGAGCCTGATTGCAGAAGGTTGAAGTGGGAAAAGCGGAGCGGAAGACGGAAAGTCTGAAGACAAAAGCCTATGGATTTTTCACTCTTCACTTTTCATTCTTAACTTAAATAAATAATGTATGGAAAACAAAAGAACATGCCTTTATGACAAGCATGTGGCCTTGGGCGCGCTGATGCAGCCCTTTGCCGGATATGACATGCCTATACAGTATTCTTCGATTATCGACGAGCACAACGCCGTGCGCGCCGCCTGTGGAGTCTTCGATGTGTCCCACATGGGCGAAGCCGTTGTCACAGGCAATGACGCTGGGCGTTACGTAAACCACATTTTCACCAACGATGTCGACAAGATCGGCGCAGGCCAGGTGCTTTACGGCATGATGCTTTATCCAGACGGAGGCACGGTTGACGACCTGCTGGTGTACAAGATGGCCGAAGACAAGTATTTCCTGGTAATCAATGCGGCTAATACCGACAAGGATCTGGCGTGGATGCGTTCCAATGCCGGTGGCTTCAGTGTCGACATCGAGGACGCTTCGCCGCGTTACGGCCAGATAGCCGTGCAGGGTCCCTGTGCCGAGGCTGTGATGGAAGAGGTGCTTGGCATAACGTGCGGCGAGCTTGTTTTCTATACGTTCAAGACAGTTGTGGCCGCCGGTGGTGAGGAAATCATCGTCAGCCGGACAGGCTATACTGGTGAAGACGGCTTCGAGATATATGCCGGCGAAGATCTGATAAGGGCGTATTGGGACATGCTCGTAGGGAGCGGCCGGTGCAAGCCGTGCGGTCTGGGATGCCGTGACACGCTGCGTTTCGAGGTAGGTCTGCCGCTATACGGCAACGAGCTGAGTGCCGAGGTCAGTCCCGTCATGGCCGGCTTGGGCATATTCTGCAAGCTGGACAAGGCGGAGTTCATAGGTAAGGATGCCATTGTGGAGCAGAAAACAAATGGAGTGAGCCGCAAGGTGGTGGGCATAGAGCTTGCCGGACATGCCGTTCCGCGTCACGGCTACGCCGTGTTGAGCGGCGGTGTGGAGGTGGGTGTTGTTACCACAGGTTACCAGTCGATATCCACGGGGAAGAGCGTCTGCATGGCGTTGGTGGACGTAGCCTATGTCAAGCTTGGCACTCCGCTCGACGTCAGGATACGTAAAAAGACGTTCCCAGGCACCGTCGTGAAGAAAAGATTTTATGAAAAACATTATAAGAAATAAGCAGTTGACAATTAAAAACAATAAGCATTATGGCAAAAGTAATAGAAGGGCTCTATTATTCGGAGTCGCATGAGTATGTAAAGGTTGAAGGTGAGTATGGTTACATCGGCATAACCGATTATGCCCAGAACGCTCTTGGCAACGTGGTTTACGTGGACATGCCCGACGTTGACGACGAGATAGAGGCCGGCGGGGAATTCGGCGCTGTGGAAAGCGTCAAGGCCGCGAGCGACCTCAACGCCCCTGTGAGCGGCAAGGTGGTTGAAGTGAACGGCAAGCTGGAGGACACTCCCGAGCTGATCAACCAGGACGCATACGGGAATTGGATAATAAAGGTTGAGCTGGCAGACGCTTCCGAGCTTGAAAGTCTTATGGACGCGAAAGCTTATGAAGAGTTCTGCAACAAGTGACTTTACCTAAGAAACCATTTAACCTTATACCGTAAAATCTGAAATGGCATTCAAATATTTTCCCCATACGGGGCAAGACATCGACGAGATGCTTGCACGTATTGGCGTGAAGACGCTCGACGACCTCTATGCGGATGTGCCCTCGCAGGTGCGTCTGCATGGAGACTATGACCTGCCAAAGGCCATGAGCGAGGTTGAAGTGAGGCGTTATTTTGATGATTTGTGCCGAAACGACAGGCAACTGACATGCTTTGCCGGGGCGGGAGTCTACGACCATTACACTCCTTCGCTGATACCTTACATCGTGGAGCGTTCCGAGTTCCTGACGAGTTACACCCCGTATCAGGCCGAGATATCTCAAGGCACGCTGCAATACATCTTCGAGTACCAGACCATGATGGCGCGTCTTACAGGCATGGACATATCCAACGCTTCAATGTATGACGGCACAACGGCCACTGCCGAGGCCGTGATGATGGCCAAAGCTGTGGCCAAGAAGGCTGATACTGTGCTCGTTTCTGACACCGTTGACCCGAAAACCATAGCCGTTATAAAGACTTATGCCCACTTCCACGGTGTTTGCATAGAGACCGTAAGGCAGGATGACGGCGCGACGGACATGGCCGAACTTAAGCGCAGGCTTGGCGAAGGTGGCGTTGCCGGAGTAGTGGTGCAGCAGCCAAACCGTTACGGCGTGATTGAGGATTATGGCGGATTGGCTGACGTTTGCCATGAAAACAAGGCGTTACTGATAATGAACTGTGTCGCCGCAGACCTCGCGCTGTTGAAGACTCCTGGTGAGTGGGGGGCTGACATCGCCGTGGGCGACGGCCAGTCGTTGGGCATCCCGATGTCGTTCGGCGGTCCTTCGCTCGGCTACATGTGCTGCACGGAGAAGCTGATGCGCAAGATGCCTGGGCGTATTGTCGGCCAGACGGTTGACACTGATGGCAAACGGGCGTTTGTTTTGACGCTTCAGGCACGCGAACAGCACATCCGCAGGCAGAAGGCAACGTCAAACATCTGTTCCAACGAAAGCCTGATGGCCCTTTATGTCACCATTTACATGGCAGTAATGGGCAAGCAGGGTCTGAAGGAGGCGGCACGTTTGTCATATTCCGGGGCGCACTATCTATGTGACGAATTGGTCAAGACCGGGCATTTCCGACTGTCTTTTGACCGTCCGTTCTTCAACGAGTTCTGCATGAAATACGATGGTGACGTTGACGCTTTGCGGCAAAAATTGGAGGCTGAGGGCTTTCTCGGAGGTGTCAAGACGTCACCGGATGAGATAATGTTTGCCGTTACCGAGAAGCGCACAAAGGATGAAGTAGACCGCCTTGTGGAGCTGTGCAAGTGAGGAATCATAAGGAAACAAACCCTTAATCGTAAGAAAATGAACAACAAACTATATGGCAAACTGATATTCGAGCTGTCTCATGATGGGCGCAGGGCTTGCTCTTTGCCTGAAAACACATATGGAAATTACGAGTTGCCGGAGGCCATGAGGCGCTCGGAAGATGCCGGACTGCCCGAGTGTGACGAGCTTACCGTTGTGCGTCATTATACCAATATGAGCGGAAACAACTTCGGAGTGGACAACGGTTTCTATCCATTGGGCAGCTGTACCATGAAATACAATCCTTACATCAATGAGGAAATGGCAGCCCGCAAGGAGTTCTCGGCCGCTCATCCGATGCAGCCTGTCGGCACGTGCCAGGGCGCACTGGCCGTTTATTACAACCTGCAAAAGTCTTTGTCGGCCATCGCTGGCCTGGCGGAATTCACCCTGAATCCCTTTGCAGGGGCGCATGGCGAGCTTACGGGGCTGATGATTATCCGTGCTTATCATGAAAGCCGGGGCGACGTGAAGAGGACAAAGGTGATAGTGCCCGACTCGGCCCACGGAACCAATCCGGCTTCGGCGGCAGTCTGTGGACTTGAAGTGGTCGAGGTGAAAAGCACGGCTGACGGTACGGTGGACATTGAACATCTGCACGAACTGCTTGATGACACGGTGGCCGCGATGATGATGACCAATCCCAACACGCTCGGCCTGTTCGAGCCGGGCATACCGGAGATTGCTGAAATGGTGCACAACTGTGGCGCGTTGATGTATTATGACGGAGCAAACCTCAACCCGATGCTTGGTGTCTGCCGCCCGGGCGACATGGGGTTCGACGTGATGCACATCAATCTTCATAAGACTTTCTCCACTCCTCACGGCGGAGGCGGACCGGGAAGCGGCCCTGTCGGCGTGAGAAGCGGGCTGGAGCAGTTCTTGCCGAAGCCGCGTGTGGTCAAGAATGGTGACAAGTATGAGATAGAGACCTGCGGCGAAGGAGACATCAGCGTGGGTGCATTCCTTGGCAACTTCTGCGTGGACGTGAAGGCGTATGCCTACATACTTACACTCGGAAGGGAGAACATCAGACTTGTGGGGCCGCTCGCCACGCTCAACGCCAACTACATAAAGGAGTGCCTGAAGGACGTGTATGAACTGCCCATAAAGGGCTTGTGCAAGCATGAGTTCGTGTTCGACGGCCTGCGCGACAAGTCTATCGGCGTGACCACCATGGACGTGGCGAAGCGCCTTCTGGACTTCGGCTATCATGCACCGACGATATATTTCCCATTGCTTTTCCATGAGGCGATGATGATTGAGCCGACCGAAAACGAGAGCAAGGAGACTATTGACGGCTTCATCGGCATGATGCGTGAGATTGCAAGGGAGGCAAAGGATGAGCCTGAAACCGTGAAAGGCGCTCCGCACAATGCTCCGATAGGCCGTGTGGACGATGTCTTGGCGGCGAAGCATCCGGTTTTGAAATACACATAAGCCGTAAAACAATGAAAACAGACTTGTTAATCTTGGGCGCCGGGCCGGGCGGTTACCACACGGCGGCATACGCCGCGCGCCATGGGCTGACCGTGACCATAGTGGAAAAGGCCGATGTCGGCGGCACATGCCTCAACCAGGGATGCATCCCTACGAAAGCCTTTTGCCATGACGCAGAAGCTATTGAAGCCGCCAGAAGGGTGTGCGGTGACGACGTGCAGGTTGACTTCGCAAAAATATACGAGCGCAAATGCGCCGTTGTCGACAAGCTCCGCGAAGACGTGGAGACGCTCATGTCGCAACCGGGCATAACCCTTGTGCGTGGTAGTGGTGTTTTTACGGGCAATAAAACTGTTCTGGTAGGCGGCGATGAATATACGGCCGACAATTTGATAATAGCCACAGGGTCGCGACCGAGGGCTCTTTCTGTTGATGGTACGGAACTTCCCGGTGTGCTGGACTCAACCGGATTGCTTGCCCTCGACACCCTTCCCGGCAGTCTTTGCATCATCGGCGCAGGCGTGATAGGCCTTGAGTTCGCATCCGTTTTCAGGAGTTTCGGGTGCGAAGTGACCGTCGTTGAATACATGAAAGAGTGCCTCCCTCCTTACGACTCAGACATATCGCGCCGCGTGCGCAAGGCCATGGAGAAGCGTGGAGTGAGGTTCGTCATGCAGGCCGGTGTTGCCGGAATTGTCCAAGCGGAAGGCAAGTTGCAGGTAAATTACGTGTGCAAGGGCAAGCCGGGTGCGGCAATCGCCGACAAGGTGCTTGTGGCAACGGGGCGTGAGGCCAACATTTCCGGCATCGGTCTGGAGACGGTTGGCGTGGTGACAGACAAGGGATGCGTCGTTGTTGATGACAACATGCAGACCAATGTCAGTGGAATTTACGCCGTGGGCGATGTCAACGGCCGCTGCATGCTGGCCCATGCGGCCATAATGCAGGGCATGCGTTGTGTGAACCATATACTCGGCCGTGCCGACAATATACGTCTCGACCTGATGCCTTCGGCCGTGTTCACAAATCCGGAGGCGGCTGCAGTGGGGCTGACCGAGAGCCAATGCAAGGATGCCGGTATGGAATACGCCGTAAGGAAAACGCCTTACCGTGCCAACGGACGGGCCGTGGCTGACGAGGCTGACGGCGGTTTGCTCAAGCTGATAACAGGGAATGACGGTTTGATTGTGGGTTGCCACGTGTGCGGCTCGCATGCGGCTGACATCGTTCAGGAGGTTACAGCCATCATGTCAATGGGCTGCACGCTTGACCGTCTGCACGACATTACCCACATTCATCCTACCATTGCCGAACTGCTTGCAGGCTGACGGCCGGTCGGCATGTCAGCGGACATCATGCAAAAGGCCGTCTTTCATGTTGCGAAAGACGGCCTTTTGGCTTCTAAAAGAACGCGAGTTCGGCATAAGAAGTTTATGCAATAAGCCTGCTTTTGTCAATGATGTCAATATTCAAAGACGGTTTCT
>CALUGP010000007.1 GCA_944320195.1 uncultured Prevotella sp.
TAACAGCAGGCTTGCCGGGAATCAAGTCCGCACTTTGACTCGGCAATGAAGCAGAATGAACGTGCTGGCATTATGCGGATAGTTTCAGACATTGTGAAAGCTGATTCTATTATCGACTTACGAGAAATTGATTACTTGGATGGAATCAAAGACAAGTACCGCATAACGAAAGAAGATGAAGCTATGGGCGATTCCATGACTTTATCCGATGCTGTTTGCCTGTTAAAGAATTTATCTCCAAGCCTAATCCATGACATTATTGGAGATTTTTACAATTTGGCCTTATCAGATAACGCTTTTAGTCGAGAAGAGGGACTTATTGTACTTGCCATAATAGCTTGTTTGTCTGAAAAATATTTCACACACGCTGAAATATATTCGACTGTTTTACCCAATAATACGTTAGCCGAAAAATCACAGATACTTTATATTGAAGGGGAATATTACAAAGAGACAAATAAAGAAATTTCTGATGCTTACAGGGAAATATCCAATGAGTTCCGATTGATAGGCTTGAATTTCGTTTATCTTCCAAAGGTATGTGAACATTATAAGTCATTGCCTCAAAGTAAATTATTATCATTGCTTTCATTTCTGTATCCTAAAATTTCAGAGAAGCAGATGGGGGATATGATACGGCAGTTAACCTCGTTGAATACTTCTGACTTCTGCAAGGAAGGCATTGTCGGGAAAATGAATCTCAAAGACTTGGACGAATCGTTACCGTCGATACTTTTATGTATAAATGATTCGCTTGTTGGAGGTAAAATCTACTCAAACTTTCTATCGATTACTCTCGAAAAGGATGCTCTCAATATAGCAATGGATTTTACAGACCTGTTCATGAAACTGTATAAGCCAAGAGTATTGAATCCTTCTTTTGAAGGCAAGGAAAGATTTGTTTATCGCGGTTACTACAAGCAAGTATTTGACATATTTACAGATAGAAAAGGCGTTAGAAGCAGTGTTGTTATAGACCTGCTTCATGGAGAAATTCTCTTGCCTGAAGCCGAAATAAAGTTATCAAAACTTCATAGAAGGGAGAAAGCCTTATATGCCTTATTCTTGTTGGAATCAGGAAGTGGTGGAATAAATTTCAGCAAACCCGAAAATGCAAAAGCTCTAAAAAGATTTGACCATCGTATGCGGCTCATACAGCTAAAGTATGAAATGATTTATGAAGGTTTTGGTGGCGATAAATCTCGTGCTCCGAAAATATATCTTTCGGAAAACAGGTTACCAATGTTAAGCCTGATTAAACAACAAATTCGCCAAATCGGAGATTTATTAAGCAATGCCGATGACTACTTGGTACAGCGAAATCTTTTTGGCAATTACTGTGTAGCCATTCCTCCAGAACTATGTCTATGCTACGATATGCAAACAAAGCAAATTTGCCGTTTTGAGGATTCTGCTTTTTGGAGTCGGGTATTGGCCTTATAACCTTGCAATTTTTTGCAGACGCTTTTTCCTTTTATCGGGCGTAATATTGCAGATTTCTGTAAATCAAATACTTATTTCCTAATTTTGCGTAAAAATCTAAGCAAATACGATTATGGCAATTACATTGGAAAAAGGACAGCGGATAGGCATAGGTCTATCTAAAGTTAGTGTAGGTCTCGGATGGGATCCGAATGAAGGTACAGGTTTTGATTTCGATTTGGATGCCTCTGCATTTATGTTGGGAAGCAACAAGAAAATTCCAAATGACAATTACTTCATATTCTACAATAATCCGAAATCTCCAGACGGAGCGGTGGAATCTACAGGTGATGATACTACTGGAGGCAATAGTGACGGAGGGGATGATGAAACATTGAATGTTGACCTGCAAAAAGTTGACCCTTCTATTCAGGAGATTCTGTTTGTTGCTACAATTTATAAGGCAGACGAAAGAAAACAGAATTTTGGGCAAGTTAGAAACTCTTATATACGCATCTACAATTCAATTACCAACGAAGAAATAGCACGCTATGATTTGGACGAGGATTTCTCTATTGAAACAGCCGTTGAGTTTGGGCGTTTGTATCGCCGTGGCGGAGAATGGAAGTTCGAAGCTATGGGCATAGGTAGCAAAGGTGGATTGCAAGCTTTGGTCAACAAATATCAATAAATCATGCCTATAAATCTTGTAAAAGGACAGAACCATGTGCTCAACATGAATATTTTTCATGTTGGGCTTGGCTGGGACGTAAATGAGGATGTTTCATCCTATGATTTCGACCTTGATGTCTCGGCATTTATGGTTAATGCCAATCATAAGATTCCAACAGATGATTACTTGGTCTTTTATAATTCTGAGAAACGACTCAAAGTATATCTTGATGGAAACAAGAAAGGTGAATTAGTTGAGCCACGTAAAATATATCCATATACAGCGTGGGCATCTAACGATGAAATGAGGGCACAATCTCGTCCTGTTGACCCTGAAATGTCTGTTATTGGGTCTATTGATGATGAGGATGGCTCAACATCAGAAAATGGCGATGATGAAACTATGGATATAGACCTTTCAAAAGTGCGAGAGGACATTCAAGAAATTATAATAACTGTAAGCATTCATAAATACAAAGAACGGAAACAAAATTTCGGTCAGGTAGAACGTGCTTACGTTCGTCTTTACAAACAAGGTCAAGAAGCTGAGGGGCAAGGAGAATTTGTCTATGATTTAACCGAAGATTTTTCAGCTTGTGCTTCCGTTGAATTTTGCAGGCTATATCGACGCAATAACGAATGGAAAATTCAAGCTACAGGCATTGGACATCATGGCGGCCTTGAGGAATTAGTTGAAAAATACAGATAACTTCGTTGATATGGCAATAGTTCTTGAAAAGAGTGGCGACCAACATCGCATAAATCTCGAAAAAGGTGGAACTTCCTCTATGGGAGAAATCATCATAAACCTCAATTGGAGTAAAGGAGGCTTGATGAAACAAATTTTTGGAAAACCAATAGACCTTGACCTCGGATGCTTTTATGAGCTTCGGGATGGAAAGAAAATGTTGATTGATGGATTGCAATTCTCTCATAACAGAGGAGGGAACCGCCATCAGCAAACAAGGCAGGGATGTTACGATTATGCACCTTACATTTGGCATCAAGGTGATGACAGAGGTAGCAGCTCTTCTTCTGGGGAAACTATCTATGTAAACCCTAAGGGGGTTAATGTGATAAAGCGTATAATCGTCTATACTTTCATATATGAAGGCGTGGCAAAATGGTCTGAAACAAATGCCGTTGTTACAATTAAAGTACCCGGACATGAAGATGTAATCGTTGAAATGGGAAAACAATTTTCAAATAAAACATTCTGCGCCATAGCTCAATTGGATTTTGGTGGTGATGATTCCATTACGGTTAAAAGACTGATTACTTTCCATGATGGACATAAGGACTGTGATATGATGTATGGCTGGGGATTTAACTATTCGCCAGGAAGCAAGGACTAATGTTGAATAATTTATAAAGAAGATAATTTATGGCAATACGATTAGAAAAAGGTCAGCGCATTAATCTTGAAAAAGATAATGGAGCAAAACTTACCAGCTTTTGTGTTGGGTGCAATTGGGGAGCTATTGTTGTTGAAAAAGCAGGCTTCTTAGGGTTTGGAACAAAAAGAGAGGAACTCGATGTAGATGTTGATTTAAGTTGTGTTATGACCGATAGCAACGGCAAACTTGTTGACACGTTGTATTCTCCTTTATATAAAAAAGAGTTTTTCCAAGCCGCAGGACTTCCCATAGGGAAAGATTGGTCGGCAGATAAATCTATGTACCATACTCCCGATGATACGGAAGGAGATAAGGGAGGCGACGATGGATTGGACAATGAGATAATAACCGTTGACCTAACAAAAGTCAATCCCACAATAGACCAGATATTTTTCTTTTTGAACATATATAAGCCAAGGAATATAGACTTTCAAAAAATCCCATACGTTGCAATTCGTATGTATGAGGGAACTCCTGAAAAGGTAAAGTCTGTTTTTGCTCAATATGATGTTGCAAAAGAAAATCAATTTGTTGGCAAAAATGCCCTTATTATGGGTAAGCTGTATCGACGGAATGGTGATTGGAAATTTGCAGCAATAGGTGATGCTTTTGATGACCAAAACGACCTTCGGCAAACAGTAAAAAGAATATTAACTTCATATTCAAAATAGGACATGAGAAGATTACCCGTTTATTTGTTATTGGATACATCTGGCTCTATGTACGGAGAGCCGATTGAGGCAGTCAAGAATGGTGTACAGACACTCATCTCGACCTTACGAGGCGACCCATACGCTCTGGAAACAGCCTATATTAGCATCATAACGTTCAATTCCACTGCCCAACAAATAACACCTCTTACAGAATTGTCGGCTTTTCAACAGCCTCAAATTGAAGCAAGTGGTTGCACAGCTTTGGGCGAAGCATTGATTTTGCTTGCACAAAAGGTTGATACCGAGATTGTAAAAACCACACAAGAAGTCAAGGGTGATTGGAAGCCTTTGGTTTTTCTTATGACAGATGGCGAACCTACAGATGATTTGCAGAAAGGGCTTGACGAGTTCAAGAAAAGAAAATTCGGTATGGTCGTTGCTTGTGCCGCAGGGCAAGGCGCTAACACAAACACATTAAAGCAGATTACAGAAAATGTCGTTCAACTTGATACAGCCGACAGTGCAACGATAAAGGCGTTTTTCAAATGGGTAAGTGCAAGTATAAGCACAGGTAGCCAAAAGGTCGAGGATGCTCACGGCGATGTTGCGACAATGAGCGAATTGCCACCTCCACCTCCAGAAGTAAATATCGTTGTGTAAAGGAATAGGGCAAAGTGGCACGAAACATTTTGTGCCACTTATGCTATAAAGTTTATCAAGAATGAGACATTTACCTGTATATATTTTGATTGATACCAGCGGGTCTATGAAAGGAGAACCGATAGAAAGTGTCAAAGTCGGTTTGTCTGATATGATTGCGACACTCCGTCAAGACCCGTATGCATTGGAAACTGTTTGTATAAGCATAATAACTTTTGACAGAGAGGTAAATCAGATTTTACCATTGACCGAACTTGCCGACTTGCAGATACCAAATATCATCACTCCGGATTCCGGTCCGACATTTCTCGGCAAGGCATTGGAAATGCTCTGCAATAGAATAGACGTGGAAGTTCAAAAGGGTACACCAGAACAAAAGGGCGATTGGCGTCCATTACTCTTCGTGTTAACTGATGGTAAGCCTTCTGACATTCAGGTTTATGAGAATATCATCCCTAAAGTAAAGAATAAAAATTTTGCAAGCATAATTGCTTGTGCAGCTGGTCCTAAAGCAAAGATAGAACCGTTAAAAAAGCTCACAGACCAAGTGTTTACACTTGATACAATGGATGCCACATCATTTAAGAAATTCTTTGTTTGGGTTTCTGATGTTATAGGTGTGGGAGGAAAAAGCGTGGGAACTACGGATTCTTTGGAATTGCCAGGACCACCTGCGGAAGTGAATATAGTAATATAACTTCGATAGTTGATGCAAATATGATTAAATTACCATCTCCCAGAAAATCCCCTATCCAGTTTGGCTTTCTATTAACAATAGCCTTTGGATTGATATGGATGTGTATTCTTTTTATCCTAATCAAATATGATAAAGAGAATCATCTGTTAATACTTTTGGGAAGAATGATTGCTTGGGGGTGGATAATAGGTATTGCATATTTGATAAAAGGCATTTGGAAAAAGTTAAAAAACAAATTCTTAAAGAACAACAACAATTTAGAATGAGAAGATTGCCGATATATTTTCTGATTGATGTTTCAGAATCAATGGTTGGAGAACCAATCACTCAGGTAGAGAAAGGCATGAGGAATATTATACAAGAGCTAAGAACTGACCCTTATGCTCTTGAAACAGTATTTGTTTCTGTCATTGTTTTTGCTGGAAAGGCAAAGGTATTATCTCCTTTAACCGAGTTGTACAAGTTCTATCCACCACAGTTTCCTGTAGGTGGAGGAACATCGTTAGGCACTGCTTTGGATTGCCTAATGAACGATATTGACAAGTCCGTAAAGAAAACAACTGTTGAAATGAAGGGCGATTGGAAGCCTATCATTTTCCTTTTTACGGACGGGATGCCAACTGACAATCCACAGCAGGCCTTCAACCGATGGAACGCACATTATAAGAGAAAAGCGAATTTGGTATGTATTTCAATCGGTGATAATACTGATACTAAGATGCTTGGAAAAATATCAGACAATGTATTGAGATTGAATGATACAGGAGAACAATCTTTCAAGGCCTTTTTCAAATGGGTTACGGCATCAATCAAGTCAACAAGTGTTTCTGTTACTGATATGGGTACTGATGAAATCCAACTTGCTTCCACATCGGGGATAGACCTTGAAAAGGTGGATACAACTAAAGATTGCACCGTGGATGAGAACTTTGTCGTACTGCTTGGCAAATGTTCAAATACAAAAAAGAAATACCTTATTAAATATGCCAAGCGGATAGGTAAGATTCCCGGTTTAGAGCAACTTGACGTAAAAGGAATAGACTACAAACTTGTGGGGGCTTATCCAATTGATGATAAGGCTTATGAAGAATTAAGCGATGGCAAGTCCAACCGCAACATCAACACCATGTCTTTGATAGGAGTGCCAACTTGTCCTTGTTGTGGCAATCAATTCGGCGTAGTTGTATGTGAATGTGGCAACATTATGTGCTCTGACGGTCAAACTACAGCTTGTCCGTGGTGTGGAATGGAAGGCTCATTAGGAGCAATTGGTGATGGCGGTTTAGATATAACACGGGGAAGAGGTTGATTATGAATATAGAAAAAGCAATAGACCTCCTAAGTAATGGAGAATCTGATGAACGCATGAGCGGCTTCATCAAATATTATGCTAACAAGCTATGGGCTGAATATAATGAATATCTTATGAATGAAATTGTTGTGATTGAGAACAAGGTAAAAGAACTACCTATCGTTATACCTAATGCGTCTATCGGAAAGCCGTATAATGCGATTGTATCAATACCGTGCGAAGAAATGACCGACATAACATTATCCGGTCTCACAGAAGAAGCGCAAGGACTTAAAATTGAGAAACAGGAAGATGGCAAGTCTTTTAAGATAAGTGGAACTCCCAAGGAAAGCGGAACTTTTGAGGTCGCGTTAAGATACAAATATCGTGGTTTGTCTGTTGAGCGTCCTTATCTGGAACGTGTATTACAAATTATCATCAATCCAGACCCAAGGGATTTATGGAAAGATATGCCTGTCCCCGAAAATATAGAATATCCGAAAGATAATACGGCAAAAGAATATGTAAAGGTTGCTGCACTTTCCAATGGAACTCCCCAAAAAGATATTGTGGCTGCAAGCAAAAGAGGCCGTTCACATGCACAAGAAGGTAAACCACGTGATGACGATTTCCGTTTATATCATGACGAAAAAACAAATTGGTATGTCATTGCCGTGGCCGATGGAGCGGGGTCTGCACCATATTCCCGTGAAGGCTCAAGAATAGCTTGCAACGTAGCTGTAGAACATTGTAAAGAACAATTAGCTGATTCTAAAAATTTTGATGATGACATCAATCTCTATCATCTTGACCAGAAATCCGAGGAGTCAGGGAAAGCCATTAGTGCGGATATATACAAAATCGTAGGTAATGCTGCCTTAAAGGCGCATAAGGCAATAGCAGCAGAGGCTCAACAAAAAGGTCGCAAGACCAAGGAATATTCCACAACATTGTTACTGGCTATCTGCAAGAAATATGATTTTGGTTGGTTTGTTGCCTCATTCTGGGTCGGCGACGGGGCAATATGTCTTTACAACCAAGCAGATAAAACAGCGATGATGCTCGGTATGCCTGATGAGGGAGAATATGCCGGGCAAACACGTTTCCTTACAATGCCTGAGATATTTTCGGATTCCAATAAATTCTACCAAAGAATGAATTGCCGGATTGTTACAGACTTTACAGCTTTATTCCTTATGACGGATGGCGTTAGCGACCCCAAGTTTGAAACAGACGCTAATTTGAAATCTTATGACAAGTGGAATGATTTATGGGCAGACCTCAAAGAGAATGGAGTTGAATTAACGGATGATAATGAGGACGCAGCAAGCCAACTTTTGAACTGGTTGGACTTTTGGTCTCCAGGAAACCATGACGATAGAACTATTGCAATATTGTACTAAAAGTAAGGCATAATGGCAAATAAAATAACTCTGACAGCAAATGACGGAAGTATTGTTGAGTTTTATGATGAAATAAAAGCTCAAGGTGGGGTTAAGGATGTATATTTCAGCCCGGACAAAACTTATGTCGTAGCTTTCTATCGCAAGCCAATCAATGCAAACGACAAGGAGCGCATCACCAATATTGTAGGTATCTATCGCCAGCGGATTTTCGATACTCCGGAAGGAAACTATTGGAGAAATCTGTTTGCATGGCCTACAAAAATGGTAGAATGGAATGGCAAGACGGGAATAGTGATGCCTTTTTATGACAAAAAATTCTTTTTCTCTTCAGGACCATTCAAAGGTCAAGAAAAAGAGGGAAAATGGTTCGCTTCCGCTAAATTGCGTAACAAATTCTTGCCTGCTGACCAAAAAGGGAATTGGCTGACAAATCTTCATATGTGTATCAAGATAGCACGTGCTGTCCGACGGCTTCACGCAGCAGGATTGGCGCATTCGGATTTGTCTTACAAGAACATACTGGTTGACCCGATTACAGGAAGTGCATGTATCATTGATGATGACAGTTTAGTTGTTCCGGGCAAATTTCCTCCTGAGGTTATAGGTACGCCAGATTTCATTGCTCCTGAAGTCATTGAAACCAAGCATCTTGCATTAGATGATAAACAAAGGAAACTGCCGAGTATCTATACAGACCGTCAAGCATTGGCTGTCCTGATATATATGTACCTGCTTAATCGGCATCCATTAAGAGGTGGCAAGGTGAATGATGTCAACGACAGCGGACGTGATGAAGAATTGTCTATGGGTGCAAAAGCCTTGTTTATTGAGAATCCAACAGACAAGTCCAATAGGGTTAAAGCCCAGCAACTATCCCCTGCCGAGTTGCCACAAGGCGACCCGGCAAAAATGCCATATACTATTTGTGGCCCGTATCTGAAGAAATTGTTTGACCGTGCTTTCATAGAAGGTTTACACGACCCGTTAAAGCGTCCGAGTGCAGCGGAATGGGAAGATGCCTTAGTCAAGACAACCGATTTGGTACAACCATGCCAGAATCCTAATTGTGAAGCCAAGTGGTTTGTATTTGACAATACTACTAAGCCTAAATGCCCGTTTTGTGGCCAGCCATATCACGGACAGTTGCCGATATTGAATTTTTATTATGCTCCCTCACATGGTAAATTCATATCAGAAAATTATCGTTTGATGGTATATGACAAGCAAACTCTGTACAAATGGCACGCAAATAATTTAGTATCTCCAAGTGAACGGACATCTGAAGCTGACAAAAAGCCTGTTGGGGATTTTCATTTCTTCAATAATCAGTGGATTTTGATAAATCGCAATCTTCCCGATATGATGGATGTTACGGAGAAAAAGCCTATAGCCATAGGCGAATATGTGCCGCTTACAGAGGGCAGACAAATATTGCTTGACAAAGGACAAGGAGGACGGCTCATTGTTGTTCAGCTTGTTAGCAATTAGGAAGATAACAGTCATTGATAAAATCACAAAGCATTAAATGTTAGGTATAATGAAGAAATCAATCGCTCTACTAATTGGCATTGCTTTACTCTTATTAGGTACATTGACAAGAGGTAATTGGATTATCGGACTGAAACTGTTATGTGCCATATTTCTGATAGTGCTTGTAATTTATTGGAAAATAGTTCCATTTAAGCAGTTACTGTTTCCTAAATATCAAAAGGCTTTTGGCGTAGCAGAAAGAATATTCATAAGATTGCAGAACATCTTAGGCTTTATTCCCAAAATACAAATAGGGCAACGTTTACAGCTTGACACCTCATTGATTGTCTGTATCATTTTTACGCTTGTGATATTAGTTGTTTTGTAAAACATTGACTGTATTAACCAAACTGGATAAATCGGAACTAAATTTTATATGACAAAGAAGAAAATCGTAAGAATACCAGGAGTAAGTTTTTCTTGGAAACGTGCACTGGGCATAACACAGGCTAAGCAGAAATTTGCCCGTCAAACAGGAATACCCACATCCAAGGCTGGATTGGAACGTAAATTAGGAAAGACTCTTCTTAAAGTTTTATTTGGCAAATAATTATTAATCAATAAGTTTTTCAGTATATGCAACAGAAAAAACATTACATTGGCTTGACGGATGCAGAAGTCTTGGAGAGCCGTAAAAAGTATGGAGTAAACATCCTTACTCCTCCAGAAAAAGAACCGTTATGGAAACAGTTCTTGGAGAAATTCACAGACCCGCTTATCATCATTTTGATGATAGCCGGTGTCTTGTCCATTGGAATTTCATTTTATGAGCATTTTGGACTCAATGAGAGCTTTGCGGTATTCTTTGAACCCATTGGCATTTTTGTGGCAATTTTACTTGCTACTGGGCTGGCATTCTATTTTGAATTAAAGGCAGATAAGGAATTTGCCATATTAAATCAAGTAAATGACGATGAGTTGGTTGAAGTCATACGCAACGGTAGTGCAACTCAAATTCCCAAGAAAGATGTAGTTGTTGGGGATGTCGTCATCATTAATACCGGAGCAGAAGTTCCTGCTGATGGATATTTGTTAGAAAGTACAAGTATGAGCGTTGATGAGTCTTCCTTGACAGGAGAATCGTTATTTAGGCACAAAAGTATTTTTGAAAAAGACAAAGAGGATGACGCGACTTATCCCACGAATGAAGTGCTGCGTGGAACTAAGGTGATGGAAGGACATGGAATTTTTAAGGTGTCTAAAGTAGGAGATGAAACAGAAAACGGGAAAGTGTTCGTAGCAGCCCAAATTGATAATAGTGTCAAGACCCCTCTTAATGAACAATTAGATGGGTTAAGTGACCTGATAACAAAATTAAGTTATGGATTTGCCGCATTAGTAGTCATCGGTCGTTTGCTGATTTACTTTTTGGGAGATAATTCAATGGAATGGGCACATATTACGGCATATGTACTCCAAACATTAATGATAGCCGTCACTCTAATTGTTGTTGCTGTGCCCGAAGGATTGCCTATGGCTGTAACCTTGAGCCTTGCATATAGCATGCGTCGGATGTTGAAAACGAACAACCTTGTACGCAAGATGCACGCATGTGAAACTATGGGAGCTACGACTGTAATTTGCACGGATAAAACCGGAACACTGACCCAAAATCAGATGAGCGTTGAGGACACTCAATTCTACGGTTTGTCTAATCAAGTATTGGGTACAGATGAAACGAGTCGTTTAATAAAAGAGGGCATTGCTCTTAATTCTACGGCATCATTGGATTTAAGTAATCCTGACAAGCCTGTGGTATTGGGCAATCCTACAGAAGGAGCATTGCTTTTATGGCTAAGAAAAAACGGCATTGATTATCGTAAGTTGAAAGAAGATGCTAATGTGATAGAGGAATTGCCGTTTTCTACAGAACGGAAATATATGGCAACAGTTGTTGAATCTGCTCAATTGGTCGGGAAGAAAATTATCTATGTCAAAGGTGC
The DNA here is from genome assembly GCA_944320195.1 of uncultured Prevotella sp. GTDB lineage: Bacteria > Bacteroidota > Bacteroidia > Bacteroidales > Bacteroidaceae > Prevotella. The sequence continues at coordinate 11,672 of CALUGP010000007.1, forward strand.
TCCAGAAATAATTCGCTCCCTTTGCAAGCAGATAGACAAGAATGTGAATATTGCCGACATTGACAAACAACTGACGGACTATCAAAATCGTGCAATGCGTACTTTAGGCTTCGCATACCAAATACTGAATGACAGCGATGCTGCAATTGCAGATGGCAAGGTGGTTGCTGAGAACCTTATTTTCATGGGGATTGTTGCCATCGCCGACCCTGTTCGTAAAGATGTTCCAGCAGCTGTACAAAAGTGTATTGCTGCAGGCATTAATGTGAAAATTGTAACAGGAGATACTCCTGGAACTGCCAAAGAAATAGGGCGGCAAATCGGACTTTGGACTAAAAAGGATAATGATGGTGCGATAATAACAGGAACGGAGTTTGAGAAACTTTCAGATGACGAACTTGATAAGAAAGTGCTTGGATTAAAGATTATTGCTCGTGCTCGTCCAATGGATAAGAAACGTTTGGTTGAATCTTTGCAAAGAAACAATCAGGTAGTCGCTGTGACAGGTGACGGTACAAATGATGCCCCTGCGCTCAAGGCTGCTCATGTGGGCTTGTCAATGGGTGATGGTACTTCCGTAGCCAAAGAAGCCTCGGACATTACCATTATAGACAATTCATTCAGCAGTATTTGTCGTGCAGTCATGTGGGGGCGTTCACTGTATCAAAATATTCAGCGATTCTTATTGTTTCAACTTACAGTCAATGTGGCTGCATGTTTTATTGTACTGGTGGGCGCATTCATGGGAACAGAATCTCCGTTGACCGTAACACAAATGTTGTGGGTGAACTTGATAATGGATACATTCGGGGCTATGGCTCTTGCTTCATTACCACCTTCACAATCAGTTATGAAAGACAAACCACGTGACCGTAAAGCATTCATCCTGACTAAACCTATGATGAAAGACATATTGGGTGTCGGCGGCTTCTTTTTCCTTATCCTGTTAGGCTTCCTCTATGTTTTCCAACATACGGAAATAACACAAATGACAGACTTGTTACATTGCCGCATAGGAGTGAAGAATGGATTGTCTGCTTACGAGCAGACGTTATTGTTCTCCATTTTTGTATGGACTCACCTCTGGTATATGTTCAATACCCGTTCATTCGAAACAGGCAAGAGCTTCTTCCAACTCAAGATAAGCAATGAGTTTTTCTTCATTGTTGCTGTCATATTCATCGGCCAAATTGTGATAGTGGAATTTCTCTATGATTTCTTCAATGTGCAACCGATGTTCCATACACTTGACTGGAAATTTAACCCAAGCGGTACTCTCGATTGGATAATCATTGTTGCACTTTCCTCTCTCGTTTTATGGGTAAGGGAATTGTGGCATTTGCTAACCAAGAGGGGATAAGTTGTCTTTCAGTGAAGCAAGCAAAGAGGATGTGGGGGATAAACCTATATCCTCTTTTTCTATATTCAGGTTGCCCGACTTCGGAGGAGCAACCAGCGGCAGGGCTTTCGGGGAGTAACCCGAAAGGTTTTGAGTTACTCAAAACATACCTTGCTGCTGCCACTTTTCGGCAGTAACCGAAAGGCCTTCGGGTAACCCCAAGGACACCTTGCTGATTTCTCGTGAAATCAATAATCCGTCAGCAAACGGATTGAAATTTATAGTGTTATTCTCATCCTTAAAGCATCGTTTCTCGATGCCCAAGCTGCCCAAAAGAAGAAAGGGAATGAGGCGGTGTACAAGCCTGCACCTTATTGAGATTACAGGAAACAAAGCCGGCTTAGAAACAGGCAATAGTGTCAATTCGATGTCAATATATGCCAATTACAGCCAAAACTGACATTAGACTAATAAGGAAATGCTATTTTGAGCAAATACATCCTCGCTTGTTTACAAACTCAGCGAACTAATGGTTTGCTAAAACAATGAAGAACAGAACCGGACAATCAAGAAAGCAAATCTATGCAAATAGGAAACAACATAGTTCCAATGATATGCTGATTTGCTGTTGTACTGTCGTACTGGTTTACAACAGCAAAACTTCGAATAAAAGTATCAACAATGGCGTGCGGATTTAGAGGGTGAAGTTTGGATGATGTAAATCGGCGGCACAATGTATTTGTCTATCAACGTAGTAATGAAGCAACAAAGGAATGGTGCAATAAACAAAAGCGTATAGGCATACACACGCTGGCCTGCAAGCCTGCCCGCGCTCCAGCCTGTCTGCCGTCCTGCTTGCCTGCCGGCACACAGGCAAACCTTCCAATAGACCGCTCCGTACAGGCAAGCTCAAATATAATGTGGAAATGGTATGAAATTAAAAGCAGGACAGTGTTACTGATTTTCATCACCAAGATGTGCAATAATGATAAGATGTTTGATTTTCCCAATTTTTCAGAGGAATAACTTTGGCTATGAGGAAGAAAAACACTACTTTTGCAAATGAGAAAAGCGTTCTTTTGATTGATGCAGAATATTGCAGAATAGAGAAGCCCGCTGGTTCCTAAATCGTTATCTGTTAAACAGACCATCTTTTTAAGTTATTTGTTTTTAGATGGCGGTGTGCTGATATATCTCCGGTCAAATGACTTGGGTGCCGACATGAAGACAGCTCTGGAAACGGAGTAGTGCTCGTAACCCCCGAGACAAAAATTCAGGTTTAAGGTTGGGATTATTTCGTCATCATAGCCAATTCCGTTGGTAATCGCATCGGGTTTTATGGCGACAAGTAAAGAACTGTAAACGTGGGTAACAGTAGAGAGAATATTCGGTTTTCTCCCCTATGCGTATCTATAGCCAATTTTTATTGAAACGATAATTTTATGCTTCCGTTTCGAAAAAAAATATTACCTTTGTAAATCAAATTAATATCCCTTTTTTAAGGGGACTCTAAGTTTAATTATGGGAAAGCCTTTTAAGGAAGAGTTGAAAAAGCTTTCGGAGACAATTCGATGGGCTGAGCAGCAGGATGTGACGCATCTTGCACAGTTTCTGTTTGCAGAGAACAAGCAGATACCTTTGGTGTGCATTGGTTCTGGCGGTTCGCTCAGTGCTTGCCATTATGCAGCTCAGCTCTATCAGCAGTGCAACGGTGTGCTGGCACAGGCGATGACTCCGCTTCAGTTGATGTATGCAGGGCATAATATTATCCGTAGCAGCAAACTGCTTTTCCTTAGTGCCAGTGGTAAGAACAAGGATATACTGAATGTCATCAAGTATGGCGTAAAGTATAACGAGACAGGCATGATGAGCCTGACCCTCCGCAAGAACAATCCTACCGAGGAACTACTGGAACAGTACCCCAAGGTGCAGCGTTGGTGCGAGGACATCCCCAGCGAGAAAGACGGCTTCCTGGCCACAAATTCGCTACTGGCTACATTCATGCTGCTTTGCAAAGCAGCATGCGCTTCCAAGTTTCAAGATTCAATATTCAAGTTGAGCGACCTGCAGCCTGAGACTTTCAACTTGAATCTATCAGTCATTCAGAACTTCATAGTGATGTATGGCGCAACAGGAGAACCCGTAGCATGGGATATTGAGTCAAAACTCACGGAGGCTGCTCTTGGCTATGCCTTGCTCAGCGACTATCGCAACTTCGGTCATGGCCGTCACCATTGGTTCGACAAGCGGGGAGAGAACTCTTGCATCATTGCACTGGTAACGCCTGTTGAGAGGGAACTGGCTTATAAGACCATTAGATGCTTGCCTAAGAGTGTACCGGTCATCTATATAGAAACAGAGTTGGATGGTCCTCAGGCATCTATTGATATGCTGTTGAAAGCATTCCGCTTTGTCAACGACTTGGGCGAAGCCCGTGGCATTGACCCTGGGAAACCGGGTGTACCTGGATACGGACGCTTGCTCTACAACCTTGATTACTACAAGCTGACAAACCGCATTTTGCCCGCAGAGAAAACACTTGATGTGGCAGTGCTGCGCAAACTGGGCATAACAGGTAGAGAAAATGCTCAGTTGTGGGTGTATTACAGTAAGGCTTGTCAGCGTTTTGTACGCCAATTGAACCGTGGCAAGTTCACCACCGTAGTCTTTGACTATGATGGTACACTGTCTGCCTCAGACCGTGGAAGTCGTTTTACGAATGGATTATGCGATGAGATAAGAGATGCATTGATACCTCTGCTGGAAAACGGTGTACAGATAGTGGTGGCTACAGGTCGTGGCAAGTCGGTGGGCGAGTCGTTCCAAAAATCTATTGACCAGAAATACTGGCCGCAAATCAAGGTGGGCTACTATAATGGTGCCTGCCTATTGGCTTTAGGTGATGAAGATGAACTGAAAAAGTGGAAGAAACAGCCCTTTGACAGCAAACTGAAAGAACTGGAAGAGGAACTGAAGTTGAGGCTCCCTGCTGGATGTGTAGGTTATAAGTTTGAAGAGCGTAGTCTGCAACTGTCCATCGAGGGAGAGATGACCCAAACGGAATCACAGCTTGTATATGATACCTGCCGTGAAATCATTTGGGATAAGCGAATGAAAGGTATCCGTGTGTGGTGCAGCAGTCACAGTATGGATATTGTGGTTTTCCGTGAAGTGAGCAAACTACGGGTGATAGAAGATCCTGAACACACCTTGTGCATAGGTGATTACGGAATCGTGGAAGGCAACGACTATGAAATGCTGACCAGTAAATATTCACTGAGCGTTGACCGAGTATCTAAGAATACAGAGAGTTGCTGGAACATAGCCCCGTCAGGTATGAAAGGACTTGATGCAACCCTCTATTACATAAGCCGCATGAAGGCAAACGAAGGGAAAATAACGTGTAAGTTTAGCGTATGAACAGTAATTTAGCAAACCAACTTCTTGCAAGCATCATGAAATGGGATGCTCCTACATTGGCGTCTGAACGTGCTGCTTTAGAATTTATGGGTAACATGAAGTATGATGCTTATGACCAGTATATGCCAGGTATGCGCTTTATGAGTAGTCTGGTGCAGTGGCTGAATGATATTGAGGAGGGAGACCGTGATGAAGCTTATAAGTTCATAAAGGATAAGTTGGTCTTCATATCTTCAACGCAGATGAACTATCTGGTGGATTTGTTGTATAACTCTAAGATACGACCTATTCTGCTGAATATGGCTACTGTAAAAACGGGTATGCCATCATATAAGCGTTCAAGCAAAGTGGTGCGTATCCGTTTTGAGATTGAGAAGCGTTCAGCACTTGTCGTTGGTCTCAGTGACGGCGCCCATACAGACATTTTGCGTCGTAGTGCAGGTTTCAATAACGAGCAGGTCTTGACCAACTACTATCCTGACGTGAAAAAACTGAAGGATATGCTGGAAGAGTTGCGTAAAGATGATAAACTGAAAGACATAGAGAAACCTTACTTTCGGAGGATTTTCCTGATAGATGACTTTACTGCCAGTGGAAAAAGTTTCATCCGCTATGATGAAAGTGATAGGAAGTATCATGGAAAGTTGAAAAAAATCATCGACGAGCTGTGTACTAAAGGGTCTGTTGAGAGGGAACAGGAAATCGAGCATTTGAGCTATCTATTAGACCCTAATCAGGATAAAATACAGATAGATATCTTGTTTTGTATTGCTACAGAAAAGGCGAGAACCAATATAAAGAATAACCTTGATGATTACTTAAAGTCCGTTAATTGGCAGGATAAAGTGGAGTTCAACATTCATATTGTTCAGTTGCTTGAAGACAAATTATCGAACGACATTAAGAATGATAAAAATTTGGTGGAGGTATTGAAGAAAGATGAGCACTTTGTGAAAGAGTGTGTTATCTCCAAAAGCTACAAGGTTGGTAAAAATGATAAACCATGGTTGGGATTTGATGAATGTGCCTTGCCTGTTGTGCTTGCTCACAATACGCCAAATAACTCATTGCCAATTATTTGGCAGAATGCAGAAAGATTTCATGGATTGTTTCCCCGTATAAGCCGCCACTGACCGTATGAATATCTATAAGAACCCATTTGCCATACGTGCCTCTGAGCGAATAGAAACTGACGAGATGTTCTTGGAACTTTTCTCATCGGAACCCTTGACTCATCTTGAAGAGAAGTTTGAGCAGGATAAGCTATGGAACAATGTGACCACTATCCTCAGTTCGCCAGGTGCAGGAAAGACCACCTTATTGCGTCTGTTTTCACCCACAATCCTTCAGCGAGTTACTGAGCGCAATACAGCCTACAAGAAGCTGAAAAAACTGGAGGTAATAGATAGTGAACATATCAAGAAATGTGGCGTGTATCTCAAGTTGGGCCGTGACTATGAATTTCTAGAAGATGATGTTCTGTTTAATGAAATAGAACAGAAGAGATTATTTCTGTCGCTCCTTAATGCTAGGATTGTGCTGGCTACTTTGAAAAGTTTAATGGCACTGGCTGGTATTAAATACACCCAATTAAATGAGATTACGTACAGACCAGAGGAGATTATTCTAGAGTTCGGAGATTTCAAAGTAAAATACACCGGAAAAGAATTATTGGATTGGGCCGCAGAACAGGAACGTAAAATATGTGAGTTTCTTGACAGTTTTGTGATGCCGGAAGAGGGGATTCAGGGAAATAGTAGGCTGTTTGCCCTGCAAGCTATGAAGGCTTCTTGGTTTACCCATAAGGGAGAGAAACTTTGTGAAGATTTCATCTTCCAGATAGACGACGGTCATAAACTCACTAAAAACCAAAAGAAGATTATCCGTGATGAAACCGTTGAGGTTCGCCTCCCTGTAACACTTTGGATAGCAGAACGTTTGGAAACACTCACTACGACAGACATACTGAGTGATAGGAACATTAAGGACAGGGATGACCATACTATCCATCTGGAGAACACAAAAAAAGGCATATTCAATCCAATGGTCAAGAATATTGCTGCGTTGCGTAGTGCTTTCTCTGCGGATGGAATCATCCTTGCCAGTGCGCTTGCTAGTGATACCACAATTAACTACAAAGCGTTATACAACGATGCAAGTAAGAAATATCTGACGCAATTGACAGAACTTCATAACTTTGGCAACTACGCAGAGTGTGTGGCCCTCATAGAGAATCAAGATCCGTATGAGAGGGTACTTAATATGAGAGCCTTGCTGATGCATGCTGCCCGTCAAGGCGCAAACGGTGCAATGAACCTGTTTGGATATACTGCTCAGGATTTGGAGTGGATGTTAAATCCGTTGATGCCATTAGTGAAAGAGGTAATGCCTGGTGAAATAAAAAAATTGCCACAGTATTACGGCTTTTCTACACTTATGGATTTGGCCAGCCAGAATGTTGAGCAATTCTTGGATTTATCTGCCAAGATGTATGAACTGTTGGTAGCCAAGAAAATTTCAGACCCTTCACACTATGTATTAACCGCAGAAGAACAAGACAAGATTGTCAGAGACTTTGCACTTGCTCGTTTGGAGGACATCAAACGATTTCCGCGAGGTAACAAAATCTACGGTTTCTTGATGCATCTGATAGATTTCTGCTGTAGTGTGACTTTTACTCCGACATATTCATATCGTTCTGTTACTGGCTTTGCCGTGAAAGAAGAGAATTCGGGCAAATGGGGGAAGGATGGTTTTTGGTTCCAAGATCCTGACAATGAAGAGTTGGCAACGATTCTGAAAGATTGTCTCGCATATAACTTCTTGATGAAACAGGGTGTAACCCAAGGTAAAAAAGACCAGAAATGGACTATATTCTACCTGAATAGCTGGCTCTGTGCATACGCACATCTGCCGCTAGAACGTGGAGGATGGCGTCCATTAACACTTCATAAATTAAATTCTTGGCTATGAAAAAACGTTGGGAGTCATACGTAATGTATCGCCAGAATGAAAAGTTGGTGGAATTCTGGAAAGAGTATTATAAGGACAAGTTCGGAGCGAAAGTCCTTTTCTTGTTGGGTAAGGGCTTTGACCCTAGAATGAATAATATCTTGAAACTGTTCCTTGAAAATAACTCTGAGCAGGCATTGGATTGTGTTGCTTTCGATTTCCCCAACGAGAAAGACCCTGTAGAGAATAAGAAGTTGTACGAAATTAATTCGAAACAACTTGCAGATTTGAAAGGCCAATATGGCTTTGGTTATGAGGAGTTGAAAATTGACGGTAGTTTGCCTTGGGACAAGCGTATAGCTCAGATGAGCCGCCAAGTGATAGGTAAAGACTTGAGCGTGTATAATGACGTGATAATGGATATTAGTTCACTACCCAGAGCTTTCTATTTCAATATTGGCAAGGCCTTGTTTAACAAGCTTGACAAGGATAAATCCAAGAATCTGTTTTTTGCAGTGTCTGAAAACGTTATGATAGATGAACGGATTAAGAAAACACCGGTAATAGACAATATTGAGCCGCTGGTGGGATTCCGTTCTTTATCAAGCCGTGAGTCTAATTTGGATAGAATTAATATTCTAATTGGTTTGATGGGTGACCAGAACATTGATATTCTGCGGAGCATCTACAATCATTTCCAGCCATCAGATATGTTCCCCGTATTGCCTTTTCCTTCGAAAGACCCACGTCACTCTGATTATCTGATGCTGAAATACCATGAGTTCTTCACAGAAAAGCAATTTACAGAGCCACAGAATGTCACATACGCTGACGAACAGAATCCTTTTGAATTGTATCGTATAGTATCCAATATGATTCAAGGGCATCAGGCTACGTTCAAGCCTATTAGTGACCACGTTTGTTTTGGCATTGCGTTGCTGACAAGTAAGTTGCTATCACTTGGCGCACTGCTCGTGGGATTGGAGTATAATAACTGTGTCACTATATATAACGTAAGCTCAGCGAACTATGAAATTGAAAACGCTACTGTGTTTAAGAAGACCAATGAGGGGAGTGAACCCTTCCTGCTTTGGATTACAGGGGAAGCATACAACGAAAATTGATGCTGGTCAATAAATAATTTAAAAGCATAATAATAGAAAAAGTTTTTGTTTCCTATTTGCGCAATTAGACAAAAATGTCCATCTTTACAAACGAAATAATAAATACAAGATAATGGTGAGCATAGCAAGCTGGATATATGATAAGTCGCTTAGAGGCAATTACACTTTCACACACGATGAGGTGGCGCAGGCATTCCTTGACATGAATGCTGGCAGCATTGCATGGGCACTGACCAGGGAGGTGAGCAAGGGACGGATTATGTTGCCCCTGCGCGGTTTCTACGTCATAGTGCCGGATGAGTATGTGCTGCGCAGAGCTGTGCCGCAGCCGTTTTACTTGGATGACATGACGCACCACTTGGAACGCAAATACTATGTGGCTCTGTTGAGTGCAGCAAGTTATTACGGAGCTTCGCATCAGGTCCAGCTGCGGTTCAGCGTGATGATAGATCCTCCAGTCATACGTGACAAGAAGGGAGAAAAGTACCATCTGAAGTCGCAGCCCAGATACTCAGAGGCCATCGACTTGGTGCAAGTGAAGGCAGAACCCATCAATGAGACAATAGACCATCTAAGGGATGCGCTGGCTTGGCTGGGTGAGCCGGTGGTAAAGCAGAAAAAATACAACAATACGCTGGTGTTCAAGGTGCAACCGACGGATATGGATGCGAAGGAGATTCACTTGAAGGTGGAGATTAACTGCAAGGAGCATTTCAGTGTTTTTCCAATGGTTAGAGTGCCTTTTGCGGTGAATAGTTCGTGGTTCAAGGGGGCCTGCGAGGTGCTGACGTATGAGTTGGCAGAACTGACAAGGACGAAACTGAGGGTTGTGTATCAGCGGAGAAAAGGACGTGATTTGTTTGACCTGTGGAAGATACTGTCAATGCACCCCAAGTTGGATAAAGGGAAAGTGATTGAGAACTATGAGCGGTATTTGGGCTTCACGGCATCGCACCCTACGTACAAGGAATTTGTGCTGAATATGGACGGGAAGCTACAGGATAAGGAATTCTTGACGGACACGGGAATGATTCTTGGGTCACAGGAGTATGCCCCTCAGGTGGTGTGGGAAAAGGTGAAAGTGAAGTTGGTGGAGAGGCTTAATACTGAAGTTTGAATCTTGATACTTGAAACATGGAACTTGAAACAAATAATATCATAGTTGGTGCAGGCCTGATAAGTCTGGATGTGTTGATTTGGGACGGGCAAAGAGTTCCCATATCCTATTACGTGGGTGGCACATGCGGTAATGTAATGATGATTCTCTCCCACATGGGGTGGGATGCCTATCCCATAGCCCGTCTGGATGGCACGAAAGACGGGGTGAGAGTGTTGGATGACATGAAAAGGCACCATATACACACTGATTTTGTCTTAACCCAAGATGGTAAGACACCGGTGATAGTGCAGCGCAACTTCATTAACAAGGACGGTGTTCCCACGCACAAGTTTGAATCGCGAAACAACATCGGGCGGTTCTATCTGGACTTCAAGTCGCTGACGCTGAAACAGGCGAATGAGGTGATTGAGAGGATAGACTTTGTGCCAAATGTATTCTTTTTTGACAGGGTTTCACCCGCCATCTTGAAGCTAGCCACCACGTTCAAGGAAAAAGGTTCGGTGATATTCTTTGAGCCTTCCAGTAGAGGAGGTAATGTCAGCCTGTTCAACAAATGTGTTGAGGTGTCTGATATAGTCAAGTTCTCGGAACAGAGGATAAAAGACATTAACCAGTTTAATAACTATAAGGATAAGCTGTTTATTCAGACGCAAGGGGCAAAGGGTTTGAGCTACCGCTTGAGTAGCGATTGGAAGCACTTGGAACCTGTTGCAAATGAAAAAGTGGTGGATACCGCTGGTGCGGGTGACTGGACATCGGCTGCTTTGATTAATAATTTGTTCAAAGACAAAGTAATGTTGGGAATATGCGATCTCTTAGAATCAGATTTGGAAACAGCTCTGAAAGAAGCGCAGAAAGTAGGTGCTGAGAGTTGCTCTTATGAAGGGGCGCGTGGCATGATGCAGCAATGAAACAACTAAAGGACGGAGTATAGATTGTATATACAAGTCAACGGAACGCAAATACTGATACCAGATGCTCCCAATAAAAAATGAACATCACCATCCGTTTCAAGCATCAGGATATGCCCAAAGGTCTGGTCGGTTGATAAACGAATACAACAAACAAATATAAATATAGAGTATTATGGCACAAAAAGAAAACGAGACCAACTATTTGCCCAAACAGGTAAAACTGAATATTGGTGGGTAAGTGATAACTGCCAACATCAATGATGAGGGCGTAGTGGAATTTTCCGATAGCGGGAGAGAGGTTGTTGCAAAGGCTCTTGGCGTTATAGACCAAGCAATATTCAGCGTCAGCTGCAAAGAGAAGACGACAAAAAAGATGAAAATGGCGACAAAGGAGACGATAAAAAGACAACGGACACTTTCATGGGATAGCCAATGCTCGAAGTAATTGGCACGCCTCTTTATTCAGCCGTAGAATCTCAGCAAAAATTAGCTCCTATTACCCTCGATTTCTATAAAAGAATTGCCTTTTATCAGAGGGAAGAGGATATGCCTGACAACAAGAAAGTAATGGGCGGTGAAACCAGTTTTTTGCGTTTCAAGGTAAAGAGGGCTATTAAACAAAATGGAAAAGTAAAAATGTTAGAGCAGACAATAGAAGCTCCTTTCTTAACGTGAGTTTGACGAATTTTTCAGAGGAATAGCTTTGGCAGTAAGGAAGAAAACACTATTTTTGCAAATGAGAAAAAGCGTTCTTTTGATTAGTGCAGAACATTGCAGAATATAGAAGCTCGCTGGTTTCCAAACTCAAGAAGAACATGAAAAACTCGCTCATGAACCTGCATGACAAAATCCTGCTACAGAAAAGGGTGCTCATTGAAACAGTCAATAACGAACTCAAGAACGTCTGCCACATTGAACATACTATGCACCGCTGCATTGATAGTTTTGCTTCCAACCTGATTGCAGGCCTTATCGCATACAACCTGCTTCCTAAGAAACCATCACTCAATATTGACATCATTGATAAAAGTAGGATTATTGCATAAGATTATTATACCAAACTGACGTTAATGTAAGAAAAATTGCGGCTGTATTATAGAGATTAAAGTACTTAACCATGAAAGTAGGTGAGAACGATGTAACATATCTTGGTAATAAACAGCTGCTTGATAGGCTGAAAGTTGGCTTTCTGGCTTCGCGCAAGATTTCCACTTCCGCCATATTGCCAACACTCGATTGGGCAGTAGAAATAAGCAAGCGAACAAATGTAGCGGTGGTGAGCGGTTTCCATTCCCGTCTTGAGAAAGATGTCCTCAAATTCTTGTTGCAAGGCAAGTGCGGCATTATCATCGTGCTTGCTTGTGGCATGTATCGTAAACTTCCCAAAATATATGATACCGTCATGAAAGAAAACCGCCTGCTTATTATTTCACTCGAAAAAGAAACCGTCACTCGTGTTTCGGAACGTACCGCTCATAAACGGAATAAATATGTCGAAAAATTGGCTGATGAGCTAAGGCAAATATACTCTTTATGGCAACCTGTCCTTAAACTACCCATACTTAACCGAATACATTAACGACAAAATATCCGCCATTTCATACAGCTGTTTTGATTTTATTTACTACCTTTGTATCAGTTGATTGACTTATTGAAAACAAGCAGAATGGTGAAGCTCGGATGTATGTCATTATCGCCTCTCTTCCCTGAAGGTAATAACTTTCTGATTTATAATCGAATTTTACCTAATACGACATTTGGTAAGCATCTACCATTTATGTATAAAGTGGAGATTTGTATACCTCAGTTTCCGAACTTTCGACAAAAAGCGGAAACACGAAGCTTACAAGCGACAACAGAGAATTTGCGCTCATTGCGGCAAGCATTTCAAGTTGGGAAAAATAGAGGAGATTATATCAAACCGTGAAAAGAGGGGCAGTACAACGGAGGCAGAGAATTGCCAAATGCTTTGTAAGTGTCCTAATAGGGAATAGCGTAATTTATTCGAAATATAGGCGCCTAACCCAATAGATATTGTAAACATTGTAGATAAGAAATAATATGGAACAGAAATCAAATGTTCAATATAGAGCGGAAAAAGAGTATAAGAACAGTCGGGAGAAATTTTTTCTCTTATTAAGAGAAATTATCTCGAATGCTATACATGCTGTCTTAATAAGAAAAGACAAAGAAGCAGGTTTTATTCCTAAGCTAAACCTAGCCATAACGTTTGATGATAAAGAATATAAAATTGAATTAACCGACAATGGTGAAGGTTTCAATGAAAAGAATCAGAAGTATTTTGAAGAATTGGACAAAAAGAATCCAGAAAAAGAAAGGCTTCATTTTCACCCTTTAGGACAAGGGCGTTTAGCCATTGTTTATTTCACTGATTTTGCAAAATATGAAACTGTCTATAAGGATGAAAATGGTAAATATAATAAAAAAACTATACCATATCCAAGCTCATCTGAAGGTCTTTTTAGCTTTGCTGAGTTCAAGGAAGAAGAACAAACAGGAAATAACACCTATACAAAATTGACAATATTAATAAACAAACAACAAACAATAGGCAGGGCTAAGACTTTTTTTAATAGATACCCTAATGTCAATTCATTTAAAAGATGGTTTATAGAAACATTTTTCCCTTTTATAATTAATAACGAGCAACTCATAATAAACATTTCTTTAAATGGTGATAATGTTATTGTTAAGAAAAATAATTTAGAAACAGAAACGGTAACAATACCATTTAACTTACAGTTAGATAGTAAACTGTATTCATTTATGCTATGGCTGGTAAGGAATGGTGCGAAAATGCATGGCGACAATCCTATAATATGTTTTGCAAGAAATTTGGTTGCAAATTTATCTGCCGGTAAATTAACTTACTCTATAGACAATGATGAAGGTTATCATTTATATTTAACATCTGATTTTTTTGATGATTATGTTGACACAAAAGGAGAAAAAATAGAAGTATCATGTGACGACATCACAAGTATACAAAAAAGAATAAACGAAATTTTAGATGAGCACTTTAAATCTGTAATAGAGAATAATCAAAGCATATCTAAGCAGAATTTAAAAGATTTTCAAAAAAAATATCCTTCACTTGAAGCGTTTGTAAAAGAATGCAGTATCATTGAAAAGAAGAATATAGTGAACGAAAAAGAAATCATACAATCAGCAATAGAGGAAAAAGGTAGAATAGAAAAGAAATTCTGGAATCAAATAGACAGAAATCCTGTAAACGAGAATGATGAGCGTTTTAGTGATTCTGATGATTGTCAAAAACTTTTAAATTCAAGTTTGCATATTTATGTCAAACATCGCGAGAGTGTACTTAAAAGATTGCATGCTTTGATTCAGAAATTTGATGAAGAAGGGAATGATAAATCCGAATTAGAAAGTACTGTACATGAGTTGTTTATCAATAGAGGAACTACATTAAGTGATTCTTCTAATATCAATCATTTACACAATCTTTGGATTCTTGATGATAAATTTACTACATTTTCAAGTAATTTTAAAGCAAAAAGTACTAAAACAGGACAGAGCTTATCGGATATTTATATTTGGGCCGATGATCCGGAAAAAACAAAACAAATCTTGATTCTTGAGCTAAAATCAACGACAAAGGCACATAACGCAGGAGATGTAAAGGAAGGTATGATTGCTCAAATTAAAAGATATGCACGTGATTTTTATGCAAATCCTCAAAAGACATTAAATTGGGATGTTGAAACGGAACGTATACAATATACAGGGATTATTATAGCAAGGAAGTCTGATATAAATAAAGAATTGACATCGAATAACAATAGTGGTGTACATAAACCTATTCCATTCTTAGCAAATTCATATTTTTTAGATGACAAATTTGCAAAGAATACCAATAATCCAAGAGACACAATAGATATTAGAATAGAGTTATATTCCTTTGAAGATATTTATGAACTCGCATCAAGTCGTAATAAAGTGTTTTTTAAATTGCTAAAGAAAGAATTTGAGTTTAATAATCATTAGATATGAGTATAATGTAATATGGTGATCATATTATAGTTACTATACAAATAGCTATACATAATAATTAATTTCAAAGGACATCTACCCCTATGCATAATGTCAAAGATATTAAAATGATTATCGAATCCCAAAATATTGAGTTCAAAGAATCCTGGCGCGACGAATACCAGAAATGGATTTGTGGCTTTGCCAATGCACAAGGCGGTGTCCTTTATATAGGCGTAAAGGACAATGGCGAGGTGTGCGGTGTGCCGAATGCCAAGAAGTTGATGGAGGACATCCCGAATAAGGTGCGTGACATGATGGGCATCTTGGTGAATGTTAATCTGAAAGAGAAGAACGGGAAGCAGTATTTAGAGATTGTGACGGAGGCTTATCCTTACCCCGTCAGTTTCCGGGGTAAGTATTACCAAAGAAGTGGTGCGACCAATCAGGAACTAAAAGGAGCCGCACTCGACCGCTTCATGCTTCGCAAGCAGGGCAAGACGTGGGACGGTGTGCCTGTGCCTTACCTAAAAGCGGAGGATTTGGATAATGCCACATTTGATTTGTTCCGCAAGTATGCCAAACGAAGCGGACGCATGGAGGAAGCGGATTTGATGGACGACAATCAAGGGCTATTGGAGAAACTCCGGCTTTATGAGGGCAGTTTCCTGAAACGTGCCGCCGCCTTGCTGTTCCATCCCGACCCAGAAAAGTATGTGACCGGAGCGTTTGTAAAGGTCGGTTTCTTCCGTGAAGGCATGGATTTGGTGTATCAAGATGAAGTGCATGGCAATCTGTTCCAGCAAATCGTGAAACTGATGGACTTGCTGTGTACCAAGTACATGAAAGCCATCATCACCTACGAAGGCATCCAACGGATAGAAACTTTGCCCATGCCCCGTGAGGCACTGCGTGAGGCGTTGCTGAATGCCTGCATTAACAAAGACTACGCAGAACCTTCTCCCATCCAAATCCGTGTGTATGAGAATAAGTTGGAGATAATAAACGGTGGTATATTACCCGAAGGGTGGACGGTGGAAACCTTATTATCCTCACATCGAAGTATGCCTTACAACCCTGATATAGCCAATACGTTCTTCCGTGCAGGTGAGATTGAGGCGTGGGGGCGCGGCATCGAGCGTATTATTACAGCTTGTAAGAATGACGGATTCTCCACGCCGGAATTCCGTTATGATGCTTCGGGTATATGGACAACGTTCAAGTTTGAGTACCCAGAAAGGGCTACGACCCAATACGACCCAGAGGCGACCCAAAAGAACGACCCAGAAACGACCAAAAACCGACCAAAAACCGACCAGCAAAAGCAAGAAAACATCATTCTTGAACTAATAAAAGAGAATCCTTATATACAAAGGAAAGAGTTGGTAAGTCGCTTAGGCATACATGAAAGCAGTGTAAAACGTCGGTTGGCTTCACTCCAAGAAAAGGGGATAATCAGACATGTCGGTCCGAATAAAGGCGGCTATTGGGAATTAACAAATGCTGAATAATATGTCATATTTTCATTATACATCATTGGAAGCCCTTTATGGAATTTTGCAAAATGATAAGGCAAGTAAGAAAAGGCTATGCTTTTGGGCAACTCGCTATGATTGTTTTGAAGATAAAGAAGAATATCTATTAGGCATAGATTGTTTAGGGAAATGTCTGTCTGATTTAGAAGAACATTACAATCTACAAAAAGATAGAAGGATTGCTGCAAATTTTAAGCGTGAACTTATTGCTGGAAAAAAGAACTTACCATTTCCTTATGTTGTATCTATTACATCAAGAAATGACAATTTATATATGTGGGAAAACTATGCCAATCATAATAATGGAGTTGTCCTGGAAATAGATATACCACAAAAGAACTATGAATTTAGAGAACCTATTTTATATGATTTAGAAAAATGTATTTATGTGGATTCTGCCACAGATAAAATACTTCAAAAACTTGTTGATTCCTCCTATACTGATACGGCATGGATGTTTTTATCAAGAGGAAAAGAGAATGCAATAGCTCTATTAAAAAGCTATCCTCAAATATTTGTACAATTTATTGGGGTATATATGCTTGCATTTTTTGCTCCACGCGTTAAAAGAAAGGAGTTTTACAAAGAAGAAGAAACAAGAATAATATTATCTATTCCACCTCAGGAGTATGCACATTTTGTATATAGCAACTTAGTAGTACTGCAAAATATGTTTAAGAATTTGCAGTCAAATTTAGACGTAAAGGATATTGCAAATACAATTGTGCAAGAGAAAAGTCGATTACGAGCTAATAATACAGTTTGCTATTATAGAGATTTCTATTTACCAAAAGAATCATTATTACGAATCCTTATATTAAGTAAGGATTCTAAGATTAAGGCTGAAAACATCTTACAACAAAAAGGATTTAATAGTGTAAAGGTTCAAAGATTGCAGTTAAATGAAAATAACCTTTGTAATAAGGAATAATATATGTATCTTTGCAGCAGGAAACCTCCACGCAACCTGACGCAGAATGCTGCAACAATTCGGTGGAGCAATAGCGGGAGATTACGCTACTTGCTGAATCATAAATCAAAGATATTCAGCCACTTGAAAGGACAGTTCGATTCCTGGTGGTACCACTTTGACAATCAGAGAGCTACAAGCAAATGTAGCTCTCTTTTTTATTGCTTTTTGGTTAAGAACCCATTGTTTTGGCTTTAATTCCGTCTGTTTGTGTAAGCTGAGGTTTAAACCGGGGCGTGTCATGACTTTGTGAACGCCGTGAGGGCGAGTGAGGCTAGTGCGAGGAGCGTGCCTACGGCGGCTACTCCCGTCCATCCGCATGCCTCCCATCCGCTGCCGGCGAGCAGCGTGCCCGTGGAGCCGCCGATGAAGTAGGTGGTCATGAATATTGTGTTGACGCGGTTTGACGCTCCGGGGCACACGCTGAAGATGCTTGTCTGGTTGCTTAGCTGGATGCATTGCATGCCGATGTCGATCAAGAGGATGCCTGAGATTATTCCGATGTATGACGCTGCGCCGAAGTAGAGTGAGGCCCAGGCCGAGAGGATGAGCGCGCAGCCGATGTAGTTGAAACGCCTGACTCCTACGCGTCTTACCCATCTGCCTACGAACGAGGCCGTCAGCGCTCCGGCCGCTCCGCACAGTCCGAGCAGGCCCACGACATCGCTGTCGGCGAAGAACGGGGCTTGGCCCATCTTGAAGGCAAGGCAGCTCCACAGTGCGAGGAACGAGCCGAAGGCCAGCGCGGCGCGCGCAGAGTATATGCGTAGCGCGGGGTGCCGCTTCAGCAGCGTGAGGAGCGACTTCATCAGGACGGCGTAGCTGCCCGTGAATGTGGGCTTTATGTCGGGCAGCGTTTTGCTTGTCGCGACGGCGCACGCCGCCATCAGCGCGGCGGCTATCATGTACATGGCGCGCCAGCCGAGCGCGTCGCCTACCAGTCCGCTTACCACTCGTGAGGCGAGTATGCCTGTGAGCAGGCCTGAGATTACCAGTCCAACGTTGCGTCCTTTGTTTTCCGGCTCTGAGAATTGTGACGCTATCGGCACGAATATTTGCGGTACGATTGAGCATGCGCCCGTGACGAGCGACGCCGCCCATACCGTGTATATGTCGCGGCCGAAGGCTATGGCCATGAGCGACATTATTAATAAGGTGAAGTTTATCAGCGTTATCTTCTTCCGGTGGTACAGGTCGCCCAGTGGAATGATGAACAGCAGGCCGAGGGCGTAGCCTGCCTGGGTTATCGTGGCGATGAGGTTGGCCTGCAGCTCCGTGGCTCCGAGGTCTCGGCTCATCAGCCCGAGCAGGGGCTGGTTGTAGTAAAGGTTGGCCACCGTTGCGCCGGCCACGGCCGCCAGTGTCCATAGTATGCGTGCCGGCAGTCCGCCGTTTTCACTTAACGTCTGTCTTGTTTCTTGCATGAGTTTTATGCGTTAGTGTTAAAAACCGTGCAAAGGTATTAATAAAAAAGGACATGGCCGCATGCTGCGGCTTCTGAAATCTGTAACTTTTCCGGCCTGTTATGTTATGGCCGCGCTGTTTCCTGCCCGTTTGCGTTATAGGCGGCAATGTTGAGGGCGGTGTTTGCTTACAGTGTGAAAGGCCGTCTTTTGAAACCTGAAAGACGGCCTTTCTGCGTGCGTTTTGCGGCCTTTTGCCATGCCGTTCGCCGTCTTTTGTCCGTTGCTTTGGTTGCCGGTGTGTGGGGCGCGCGGTTGCTTTGGTGCCTTTGCCGCCGGTTGGTGGCGTGTCGGTTGCGGCCTGTGTGTTAAAAATATGGCTTCCATAAGCCCGTGTAAGGATATTTTTATGTACTTTTGCAGATGTCGCGGCCGGTTGCGTGTGCGGCCTCCGCGCAGTATGTATAACGTATAAAACATTACAGAAGATGAAGATTGCTTTCATAGGCGCCGGCGCGATGGGCGGCGCAATGGCTGAGGGGTTTGTCAAGAGCGGCCTGTTTGCCCCGGCCGACGTCACTGTGTCGGCTCCCCACAAGAGTACTACAGACAGGTTTGCCGCGCTCGGCGTGAACGCCACATGCGACAACCGCGAGGCCGCCATGGGTGCCGACGTTGTCGTGGTGGCCGTCAAGCCGTGGCTGGTGGGCGAGGTGGTGGCCGAGATAAAGCCCGTGCTCGACTATTCGCGCCAGACGATTCTATCGGTGGCCGCAGGCGTATCGGGTGCCGACCTGACGGCCATGCTCGAGCGTGACGGGGGCTCGCTGCCTCCGGTTTTCATCGCGATACCCAACATCGCGATAGCCATTGGCTGCTCGATGACATACGTGCTGCCCGTAAACACGCCCGGCGAGGGCGACACCAGGCGCATGGCAGACATGTTCAACGCCGTGGGCGAGACCATGATAATAGAGGAGCGCCTGCTTCCGGCTGTCGTCCAAAGCTCCTGCAGCATAGCTTACGCCATGCGTTACATAGGCGCTTCGGTTGCCGGCTTCGTCCAGTTGGGCTTCAAGGCCGCCGCCGCGCGCGATGTTGTGCTGCAGACCGTCAAGGGTGCTGTGGCCATCCTTCAGGCCAACGGCACTCTGCCCGAGGCCGAGATTTACAAAGTGACCACTCCGGGCGGTTACACCATACGCGGACTTAACGAGATGGAGCGTGCCGGGTTTACCAATGCCGTGATACGCGGACTGGTGGACAATAAGTAGTATTTTTCTTATAAAAATTTCGTTTGCTGGCATTTTATTTGTACTTTTGTCGCAATTACAATAAAAACGGTTACTAAATGGAAGACACAATAAAGCAAATAGGCGAACGCCTGAAGGGCCTTCGCGAGGTGCTCGACATTCCGGCGCAAGACGTTGCCGACCTCTGCGGCATCACGCTTGACGCATACCTGAGGGCGGAGGACGGCGAAGCGGAGCTGTCGATAAGCTCGATGCAGAAGATATCAAAGAAGTATGGCATCGCTCTCGACGTGCTCCTGTTCGGCGAAGAGCCGCACATGAGCATGTATTTCCTCACCCGCAAAGGGCAGGGCATGAGCGTGGAGCGCCGCAAGGCGTACAAATACCAGAGCCTGGCCAGCGGCTTCCGCGGCCGCAAGGCCGACCCGTTCATGGTGCTTGTGGAGCCTAAGCCCGACGACGCGCCGCTTGAAAAGAATTCTCATCAGGGCCAGGAATTCGACATGGTGACAGAGGGCAGCCTCGAGATCACGATCGGCAAGAAGGTGCTCGTGCTGAATGAGGGCGACAGCATATACTTCGACGCGTCACAGCCGCACTGCATGCGCGCCCTGGGAGGCAAGGCGGTGAAGTTTCTTGCGATAATATTCTGAGTGAAAAAGCCCCTTCCCGACCTCCCCGAGGGGAGGAGCTTGATAGGCAGTAGTAAGCTTGGCTTTCGCCATATAACCAAGCAAGACTTTCAGTCCCCCTTCCCTCGGGGAGGTCGGGAGGGGGCTTACAAATAGGCATTAGCGACATGATAGAGAGATTTTTGACACAGACACATTTCACATCGGTTGAGGATTATAAGGAAAACCTGCACTTCATAGTGCCCGACAACTTCAACTTCGCCTACGACGTGATGGACGCATGGGCGGAGGAGAAGCCCGACAAGCTCGCCCTCTTGTGGACCGACGACGAGGACAACTGCATCCGCTTCACGTTCAAGGACTTGAAGGAGCAGAGCGACCGGGCCGCGTCTTACTTCCAGACGCTGGGCATAGGCCGCGGCGACGTGGTCATGCTGATACTCAAGCGCAGGTATGAGTTCTGGCTTTCAGTGCTCGCCCTGCACAAGATAGGCGCCGTGGCGGTGCCCGCCACGCACATGCTCACCACCCACGACATCGTCTACCGCAACAATCGAGCCAGCGTGAAGGCCATCATCTGCGTGGGGGAAGACTACGTGATGACGCAGGTTGCGGGCTCGCTCAAGGACAGCCCCACGCTCAAGACGCTTGTAAGCATAGGTCCGGAGGTGTATGAAGGCTTCCACGACTGGCACAAGGAATGGACTGGCGTGCCGCCGTTCACTCGCCCGGAGCATGTCAACGACAACGGCGACACCATGCTGATGTATTTCACCAGCGGCACCAGCGGCGAGCCGAAGATGGTCGCCCACGACTATCTTTACGCTCTCGGCCACCTTACCACAGGCGCTTTCTGGCACAATCTGACTGAGGACAGCATCCATCTGACCGTGGCCGACACGGGATGGGGCAAGGCAGCGTGGGGCAAGCTGTACGGACAATGGTTTGCGGGAGCCGCGGTCTTCGTGTTTGAACACCAGAAGTTTACCGCAGACAAGATAATGAGGAAAATCGAGGAATACCGCATAACGTCGTTCTGTGCGCCGCCCACGGTTTACCGGTTCATGATACACGAGGACTTCTCCAAGTACGACCTGTCGTCCCTGCGCTACTGCTGCACGGCCGGAGAGGCGCTCAATCCGGCAGTATATGACAAGTTCCTGAAGCTTACGGGCATACGCCTGATGGAGGGCTTCGGCCAGACCGAGACCACCATGACGCTCGGAACGATGCCCTGGATGACGCCGAAGCCCGGCAGCATGGGCTTGCCCAATCCGCAGTATGACATCGACCTGGTGCGCCCCGACGGCTCTCCATGCGAGGACGGAGAGAAAGGCGAGATAGTGATTCATACCGAGAAAGGCAAGCCCATAGGCCTTTTCAAGGGGTATTACCGCGATGAGGAGAAGAACCGCCAGGTGTGGCACGACGGCGTTTACCATACCGGCGACATGGCCTGGCGCGACGAGGACGGCTACTATTGGTTTGAAGGACGCATTGACGACGTTATCAAGAGCAGCGGCTACCGTATCGGCCCGTTCGAGGTCGAGAGTGCGCTGATGACCCATCCGGCCGTCGTTGAGTGCGCCATAACGGGCGTGCCGGACGACATCCGCGGCATGGTGGTAAAGGCTACGGTGGTGCTCGGCAAGGACTGGAAGGACAAGGCCGGCGACGCTTTGGTAAAGGAATTGCAGAACCACGTGAAGCATGAGACCGCGCCTTACAAGTATCCGCGCATCATTGAGTTCGTGGACGAGCTGCCCAAGACCATCAGCGGCAAGATACGCCGCGTGGAGATACGCGACAAGGACAGCAAGAAGGGAAAGTGAAAAGTAAAGGTGAAGAGGAAGATTGCCACCGGCCGTTTTGCAAAAGGCCGTCTTTTGCGTTCTGAAAAGCGGCCTTTTGCAAGCCGAAAGGCCGTCTTTCGCAAGCCGAAAGGCCACCTTTTGCAAGCGGCTTGGTAACATGCTGTCTGTCAATAAGATACGAAGCGGTGTTCCGGCAAGAGTGTCATCGGTCTCATTTGATGTTTCGCCTGCACGGCATTTGTCCTTAATTTCTTAAACATCTCAAACTTCTTTAACTTCCAAACAGCAAGACATGCCTGGACGAATAGTTATAAAGGTGGGCAGCAACGTGCTCACGCGCGATGACGGAAAGCTCGACATAACCCATGTGTCGGTGCTTGTGGACCAGTTGGCATGGCTCCGCAGCCAGGGGCATGAGGTCATCCTTGTGTCCAGCGGAGCCGTGGCGTCAGGCCGTGGCGAGCTTGGCTCAGACCCAAGTCTCGACAGCGTGGAGCAACGCCAGCTGTATTCGGCCGTTGGACAGGTGAAGCTCGTCAACACGTATTACACCCTTTTCCGCGAGTATGGCATAAAGGTAGGCCAGGTGCTCGTGGTCAAGGAGAACTTCACTTCGCCTCGCGAGTATGCCAATCTGCGTGCGTGCATGTCGGTGATGCTCGAGAGCGGCGTGATGCCCGTGGTCAACGAGAACGACACCGTTAGCGTTACCGAGCTGATGTTTACCGACAACGACGAGCTGTCGGGCCTCATGGCGCAGATGATAGAGGCCGACACGCTGATACTTTTAAGCAATGTCGACGGCATATACGACGGCCGGCCGGGCGACCCCTCGGCCAGGCTGATACGCAAGGTTGAGGCCGGCGGTGACGTAAGCGGCTACGTGCGCGAGGAGAAAAGCAGCTTCGGGCGTGGCGGCATGACGGCCAAATGCGGCATAGCCGGGCGTGCGGCCGAGGCCGGCATACGCGTTGTCATTGCCAACGGCCGACGCGAAGACATACTGAAAAGACTCGTTCTGTCTCCCGAAAGCACGCCGCATACCGAGTTTGTGCCGGCCGTGCGGCAGACTGAATGTGACTGACCATGCCAACAACAACCCATCATAACAATCATGACAATGCAATATGAGGAAATATTCAGCCGCGTGAAGGCCGACGGCAGAGGGCTTGCGCTTGTGCCTGACGAGGTCAGGAACAAGGTGCTCTGCGCCTTGGCGGACGCCGTCATTGCAGGCAAGGATGACTTGCTGGCCGCCAACGCGGAAGACCTGGAGCGCATGGAGCGCTCCAATCCGCTTTACGACCGCCTGCAGCTTACCGAAAAACGGCTCGACGACATAGCCCGTGACATGCGCCATGTGGCCGCGTTGCCGTCACCGCTGGGACGTGTCAGCAAAGCAAGGACGCTTCCCAACGGCCTGCGGCTGCACCGTGTCAGCGTGCCCTTCGGCGTTGTCGGTGTGATATACGAGGCCCGGCCAAACGTCAGTTTCGACGTGTTCTCGCTCTGCTTCAAGTCGGGCAACGCCTGCATCCTCAAGGGAGGACGCGATGCCGACTGCTCCAACCGCGCCATAGTAAGGCTCATTCATGACGTGCTGGAGCGATGCGCGGTGTGCGGCCGGTCTGTCGTGGAGCTGCTGCCGGCCACTCACGAGGCCACGGCTGAGCTTCTCGCGGCCGTGGGTTACGTTGATCTGTGCATCCCGAGAGGCGGAAAGAGCCTGATAAACTTTGTCCGCGACACGGCGCGTGTGCCCGTAATAGAGACCGGCGCGGGCGTTGTGAACACATATTTCGACGAGTTTGGCGACGTGGAGATGGGCAGCCGCATAATAAACAACGCCAAGACGCGGCGCGTAAGCGTGTGCAACGCCCTGGATTGCCTCATCGTCCACAGCTCCAGACTGGCCGACCTGCCCGCCCTTTGTGCGCCGTTGGCCGCGAGCAATGTAGTCATTTACGCCGATGAAGACGCCTACACGGCCTTGGACGACCATTATCCGCAGCCCCTGTTGCGCCATGCCACGGCCGAAAGTTACGGCACCGAGTTCATGGATTACGCCATGGCGGTGAAGACCGTGCCGTCAATCGGCGCGGCGTTGGAGCACATCGCCCGCTTCGGTTCGGGCCACAGCGAGTGCATCATAACGCAAGACGAAGGCCGTGCGCACGAGTTCCAGGCCAAGGTAGACGCCGCCTGCGTGTACTGGAACGCGCCGACGAGCTTTACTGACGGCGCCCAGTTCGGCCTGGGAGCGGAGATAGGAATAAGCACGCAGAAGCTGGGGCCGCGCGGCCCGATGGGTCTTGAGGAGCTTACCACCTACAAGTGGATAATCGAAGGAGAAGGACAAGTTAGGGAGTGAAACACAGGCTGCCCCTCCCATCCTCCCCAATGAGGAGGGGCCTGGCTTGCAAAAGTAACATTGCTCCTCCCCTTGGGGAGGCCGGGAGGGGCTGCTTATGCACATAAAAGACAATGAGAACATTCATCAACGTTGAAGACCTTGGCGACCTGAGGCAGGCTATGGCCGAGGCACAGGAGATAAAGCAAGACCGTTATAAATATCAGCAGCTGGGCAAGAACAAGACGTTGCTGATGATATTCTTCAACAACAGCCTGCGCACGCGCCTCAGCACGCAGAAGGCCGCGCAGAATCTTGGCATGAACGTGATAGTGCTCGACGTGAACGCCGGTGCCTGGAAGCTGGAGACCGAGCGCGGAGTGATAATGGACGGCGACAAGAGCGAGCATCTGCTCGAGGCAATCCCGGTGATGGGATGCTACTGCGACATGATAGGAGTGCGCTCGTTCGCCGGGCTGACCGACCGTGAGTATGACTATGCCGAGACGGTGCTCGGGCAGTTCATCAAGTACAGCGGACGGCCCGTCTTCGCCATGGAGACTGCCACGGTGCACCCGTTGCAGGCTTTCGCCGACCTTATAACGATAGAGGAACACAAGACGAAGGCGCGCCCGAAGGTGGTGCTCACCTGGGCGCCCCACTGCCGTGCGCTGCCCCAGGCGGTGCCAAACTCGTTCGCACAGTGGATGAACGCGGCCGACGTTGACTTCGTGATAACCCACCCCGAGGGCTACGAGCTTGACCCGAAGTTCACCGGAGGCGCGCGCATTGAGTACGACCAGATGAAGGCTTTGGCCGGAGCCGACTTCGTCTACGCCAAGAACTGGAGCTGCCCGGGCGTTACCAATCCGGCGGATTACGGCAAGATAATCAGCAAGGACATGTCGTGGACCATCGACGAGGCGCACATGAGCGTTACGGACAACGGCAAGTTCATGCACTGCCTGCCCGTGCGGCGCGGCCTGATAGTGACCGACGACGTTATTGAAAGTCCCAATTCGCTGGTGATTCCCGAGGCCGCCAACCGCGAGATTTCGGCCGAGGTGGTGATAAAGAGGATGCTGGAGAGCCTTTGACTTTTCTTATGATTGAGAATGGGAAATGGAAAATTGAGAATTATGATTACCCTTTTCTTGCAGTATGTAATGGCAACCTGTGCAGGTAATCATAATTCTCAATTCTCCATTTTCCATTTTTCAATTCTCCATTTTCCATCCTGAATCAATCAAAATGCATGCATGGACAACATAATTACGCAAATGGTAATCCTGCTGCTGCTCGTCGTTGCGGGATATGTCTCAAACAAATGCGGCCTGACGGGAGGTGATTTCGACCGCAAACTGTCAAACTTCATAATCAACGTTTCGTGCCCCTGCCTTATCGTCTCGTCGGTGATGGGCGACGTGGGGCCCGACCGCGGCCTCATAGTCCCGCTGCTTGTTGTGGGCTTTTTGACGTATGTCGTGCTCTTCGGCGTGTCGTGGCTGTTGCCGCGCTACTTCGTCAGGCAGGCCGGCCTGAGGGGAATGTACAGCTTCATGCTGATGTTCGGCAATGTGGGTTTCATCGGATACCCCGTCGTCGCCTCCATATTCGGCCACCAGGCGGTGTTTTACGCCAGCCTGCTGAACGTTCCCAACACGCTTTTCATATTTGTAGTCGGCACGGTGTTCGTGCTCGGCGACGGGCAGAAGATGCGCTTCAATCCGCGCACGTTGTATTGTCCGGCCATGATAGCGTCCTACGTCTCCATTGCCATCGTGGCCTTGGGGTGGGAGCATGTGCCGCGCGTCGTGGCCGAGCCGCTGCGCCTGCTGGGAGGCGTCACCGTGCCCGGAGCGCTGCTCGTGATAGGCTCTTCCATGGCGCAGATAGGCCGCCGCCACGTGCTGGGGGCTCCGCGCACGTATGTCATGGCGGCCTTGCGCCTGCTGGCCGTCCCCGTGGCGGTGTTCATGCTGTCGCGCTTGGCCGGGGCCGACGATACGGTGAACAAGATAAACACGGTGCTCATAGGCATGCCCGTGGCGTCTTACGGCACGATGTTCTGCCTGAAATACGGGCGCGACGAGGGCGAGATGGTGCGCGGCACGCTGATAACCACCATCCTTTCCGTGGTAACAATTCCGCTGCTTACGTTCATTCTGTTCTGACGTAGGCGGCTTCTCTTTCCCACGTCTGTAACCAGTTGAAAGCCAACCTGTTGCGTGCGGCCATGCAAAAGGCCGTCTTTTAGCCTGTAAAAGACGGTCTTTTGGCGTGCGATTGACGGCCTTTCGCACGCTCAATGACAGCTTTTCGCAAAACCATGTGCCGCCGGCGCTGCGCCAAGGGTGTGCGGACAAGACGCTAAACGCATGCCGACAGGCAATGTTTTTCATCGTTTTGCTTTATATTCTCGGCAAAAAAACGTAACTTTGTGAGCAATATCTATAATAACGACAAACACATAAAAACATGAGAACACTCTTATTCAGCCTGCTTCTCGCAGGCGCGGCCACGTGCAACGCGCAGCAGAGAAGCGTCACCACGTTGGCCGACGACTGGCTCTTCACGCGCGACAAGCTGACGTGGCAGCAGGTCAGCGTGCCCCACGACTGGGCCATCAACGGCCCGTTTGACAAGAAATGGGACCTTCAGTACGTAGCCATCGAGCAGAACGGAGAGACGGAGAAAAGCGAAAAGTCTGGCCGTTCGGGCGCGCTGCCGTGGATAGGCAAGGGGCATTACAAGACCACCTTCACCCTGCCCGAGGGCTTCGGCCACGTGGAGCTGCGCTTCGACGGCGCGATGAGCGAGCCTGTAGTAAAGGTGAACGGCAAGGAGGCTGGCCGCTGGGCATACGGTTACAACGCCTTCCGCGTTGACGCGACGCCATACGCCAGGCCCGGGCGCAACGTGCTGGAAGTAGACCTAAGCAACATGGAAGAGAGCAGCCGATGGTATCCCGGCGGCGGACTGTACCGCCCCGTCCGGCTGATTGTCACACCGAAGACCCGTCTTGACGACTGGGGCGGATGGTTCCGCACGGACAAGGCCACGGCGAAACGCGCCACGGTGAGCGTCTCGGCACAGGTGGCAGGATATGACAAGGCCGACGGACTGGCCGTAAAGTTCACGCTGAAAGACGCCGGCGGCAACACCGTTTATGAAAAGACACAGCCCGTGAGCGCCGCAGACGGACGCGCCACGGTGACCGGCGAGATAGCCGACCCACACCTGTGGTCGCCCGAATCGCCTTACCTCTACACCCTCACAACCTCAGTCCTGGCCGGCGGCAAGCAGGTTGACGCCACGCAAAAGCGCGTCGGCATACGCACCGTCGACGTGTCGGCGAAGCACGGCTTCCGCCTTAACGGGCAGAGCCGCAAGATAAAGGGAGTCTGCCTTCACCACGACTTGGGCCCCCTCGGAGCGGCCGAGAACAAGGCGGCGCTCATACGCCAGATACGCATAATGAAGGAAATGGGATGTGACGCGATACGCACGGCGCACAACATGCCCTCCACAATGCAGATGGAAGTGTGCGACTCGATGGGCATGATGGTCATGGCCGAGAGCTTCGACATGTGGATTTACCCCAAATGCAAGAACGGATACGCCCGCTTCTTCAACGACTGGGCCGAGCGAGACATAACCAACCTGGTGCTCAACCACCGCGACCACCCTTCCATCATAATGTGGAGCATCGGCAACGAGATACCCGAGCAGTGGAGCGAGGAGGGCCGGCAGATAGCCGTCCGCCTGCAAGACCTCTGCCACAGGCTCGACCCCACGCGCCCTGTGACGCAGGGCATGGACAGGGCCGAGGACGCGCTGAAGTCTGGTTTCGCGCAGGCGATGGACGTGCCGGGCTTCAACTACCGCGTGCACAAGTATGACACGAGCATAAAGCAGCTGCCGCAGGGCTTCCTCTTGGGCAGCGAGACGGCCTCGACGGTAAGCTCCAGGGGCGTTTACAAGTTCCCCGTGAAGGTGGGCTACGGCCTGACCTACGACGACGGACAGTGCTCAAGCTACGACACGGAGTACTGCTCGTGGAGCAACCTGCCCGACGACGACTGGCAGATGCAGGACGACCGCAAGTGGACCATAGGCGAATTCGTGTGGACGGGGTTCGACTATCTTGGCGAACCGACGCCCTATGACGAGTACTGGCCTTCGCGTTCAAGCTACTTCGGGATATGCGACCTGGCCGGACTGCCCAAGGACCGCTACTGGCTCTACCGCAGCCGCTGGCGCAAGGACACGCCCACGCTTCACCTGCTGCCCCACTGGACGTGGCCGGGACGCGAGGGAGAGACGACTCCGGTGTACTGCTACACGTCTTATGCCGAGGCCGAACTGTTCGTCAACGGCAAGAGCCAGGGGCGCAAGAAGCGCGACAAGGCGTCGCGGCTTGACCGCTACCGCCTGCGCTGGAACGACGTGACATATGAGCCGGGAGAGCTTACCGTGGTGGTATATGACGCACGCGGACGCGCCGCCGACACCCTGACGGTGAAGACGGCGGGCGCACCGGCACGCCTTGTGCTCACGGCCGACAGGCAGACGATATCCTCAGAGGGCCGCGACCTGGCCTTCGTGACGGTGGCCATGGTGGACAAGGACGGCACGCCATGCCCCACGGCCGACAACCAACTGGCGTTCCGTGTTGACGGGGCGGGCGCGTTCCGCGCCGCGTGCAACGGCGACGCAACGTCGCTCGTGACGTTCGACTCGCGCCAGATGCCGCTCTTCAGCGGCCAGCTTGTGGTCATAGTTGAAGGCAAACGGCCCGGCACGGCCACGCTGACCGTGACATGCGACGGACTGCCCGACGCCACTCTGCCCATCACGGTGAAATAAGCTACGATGTAAAATGCAAAGGGGAGCAAGACCGTCTTGCCCCCTTTTATAATTGCCTGATAACCAACGGGTTTGCAAAAGGCCATGTTTTGGTTTGCAAAACATGGCCTTTTAGCGTGTAAAAGACGGCCTTTTGGAACGCAAAAGGCCGCAAATGGGGTTCATCCGCAGTTCAGGTGTATTGGCATTCGTGGCAATAGGGCCTCGAAGAGGTCCGACTATGCTTAACCGCATGTGTGGCGAAGCGGAACTTGCGGTAGGCATGCGGGCAATAATATCGTCCTCGAAGAGGGCGAATGTCATCCAGCAGTCCGCCCCCTTCGGGGACGGGCTTGTCAGTTTTGACTTGCCGCAAGTTCCGTTCCCTTCGGTCACTCCACATGCGGTTAAGCATAGTCCGCCCCCTTCGGGGACGGGATTGACACCTATACATTATACACCTAAACTGCGGATGAACCGCAAATGGCAAAATCACTTCTCGCCAGACGTTTCCTTGATGATGCCAACGCTCAACGCGCCGAGCATCAGCAGCACTCCGGCGACGAGCATCATGCTGCTCTGATGGCTGCCCACAAGGCTTAAGACAACGCCTCCCAAGGCCGCGGCTATTATCTGCGGTATGCATATCGTGCCGTTGAACAGGCCGAGATAAGTGCCCATGTGGCTGCCGTTGAGGGCGTTGGTGACGATGGTGAAAGGCATTGCCAGCATGGCCGCCCACGCGCATCCGATGAGCAGGTAGGGGATGAAGAGCGCGTACTGGTCATGGATGTAAGGCACCATCAGGAAGCCCGCGCCGCCCAGCACGAGGCTCAACGCATATGCGACCTTGCGCGCCTTGAAGCGCGGCAGCATCATGGCCCATAGCACGCTGCCCACGGCCTGCACGGCGAAGAGTATGCCCACCCAGTTGCCCGCGGCCTGGAAGCCCTCGGAAGTGGGGTCGGTGGTGCCCCAGCAGGTCTCGGCGATGGCTCCGTTGGTGTAGTTCCACATGTAAAGGAACGCCGCCCAGCAGAAGAACTGCACAAGGCCTACCGTCCAGAAGGCTGACGGAGCCTGGCGCAGCAGCCTCAGCCAGTTTACCTTCTCCTCGTTGAGCGGCTTCGACAGGCCGTGGTATTCGGCGTATTCCTTAGGCGGCATCTCCTTTACCTTGGCCGAAGTGTAGATGACGCAGAGTATAAGTATGGCCGCGCCTATGTAAAATGAATAAATCACCGAGTCGGGAATCACGCCGGCGGCGGCCACGTTGCTGATGCCGAGGAACGTGAAGAGGAAGGGGAAAACGTATCCCGCCAGCGACCCGGCGTTGCACAGGAAGCTCTGGATGGAGTAGGCAAGGGCCTTCTGTTTCTCGTTCACCATGTCGCCGACAAGCATCTTGAAGGGCTGCATGGCCATGTTGATGCTCGTGTCCAGGAACATGAGCGCGATTAGCCCGAACACCATCGCCGTTGACACTGCCATGCCGAAAGAGCCCGCGTTGGGCAGGAGGCACATCACGGCCACCGCCACCAGCGCGCCCACGAACAGGTAGGGTATGCGCCGGCCGAAGCGGCACCACGTCTTGTCGCTCAGCGTGCCCACGATGGGCTGCACGATGATGCCCATCAGCGGGGGCAGTATCCAGAAGTAGCTAAGGCTGTGAGGGTCGGCGCCGAGCGTCGCGAAGATGCGGCTGATGTTGGCGCTCTGCAAGGCGTAGGCTATCTGTACGCCGAAAAAACCGAAGCTAATGTTCCATAGCTTGGCAAAACTCAGGTCAGGTTTTCTTTTCAATCCGGTATTCATTTTCTATGTTTAAGGTATTAAGTTTTCATTTAATGAATAATGAACAATGAAAAATGAAAAATGAACAATCAGGCATACGCCATGACCACTTCATTTTCCATTATTCATTCCTTCATTTTTCATTCCCTTCGTTGTCCCCCGTATTATCAGGCGCGTCCTTACGACGCGTTTCTCCACCTTGTCCACGGGTATGCGGCCCTCAACTTTGCCTATGAGTATGTCTGCCGCGTGGCGGCCAACCTCGTATCCGTTCTGCTCCACGGTGGTGAGGGCGGGGTCGCAGGCCACGGCGCGCTGGCCGTTGGTGAATCCGCAGACGGATATGTCGCCGGGCACGCGCAGCCCCATGCGCTTGGCGGTGTACATTATGCCGATGGCGGTGTCGTCGTTTATTGCGAAGAATGCGTCGGGACGGTTGTCGGAAGCGAGCACTTCCGGCGTTATGCGCTCGGCGTCTTCGCGGTTGTCGCACTCCATGCGGACGCATCCGTCGGGGTCAAGCCCGTGCTTGCGCAGGGCGTCGTGCCATCCGTTGTAGCGGTTCTTGGATATCTCCATCTTCATGGAGGAGCCGTAGAATGCTATCCGCCGACAGCCGGTCTGTATCAGGTATTCCACTGCGCAGTAGGCTCCCATGTAGTCGTCGACGGTCACTCGGCTGGCGTTCACGCCCGTGCAGATGCGGTCGTAGAACACGAGCGGCACGCCGTTGTCCATGAGTTCCTGGAAGTGGTCGTAGCGGTAAGTGTTCTTTGCCTGCGAGACGATGATGCCGCATACCTTGTTCTCGTAGAACGCCCGGCACGTGTCGACCTCGCGCTCATAGTCCTCGTTGCTCTGGGCGACGAGCAGGCGGTAGCCGTATTTGAGCGCCTCGTCCTCTATTCCGGCGAGAATCGACGAGAAATAGAAATGCGTGAACTGCGGAATTATCACTCCGATGATTTTCATGGTGCGCCTTCCTCTGAGCGACTCTGCCATGGGGTTGGGGCTGAACTTGTGATCCTTGGCGTAGGCCACGATGGCCTCGCGCTTCTCGCGGCTTATGCGCGTGCTGCCCTTCAGGGCGCGCGACACCGTGGCAACCGACACCCCGAGGGCGCGGGCTATGTCTTTCATCGTCATTGACGTGTTTTCCTTTGACATGCTGTTTCTTGTCTTTCTGCAAATGTAATGCAAATAAATGGAATACGGAACATCGCCGTCGCAATTTCTGTACGCAACTGCCGGTGCAAAATTACTCAAAGGCTTACAATGCTGTTTTCCACACCTTGTATTATTTATAGAAACCGGCGCGCAAACGGTTGCATTCCAGGCGTTTTGCAAAAGACGGCCTTTCGCATCGCAAAAGGCCGTCTTTTGTAGTGTAAAAGGTGGCCTTTCGCAACGCCGTTTGCCGTCTTTTGCAAAACGCCGGAGCGGAGTGTCGCGCAACCGTTTGCGCAGCGGATGTTGTTCTTTTGTGTTAAAATCAGAACCAAATATCATAAATGACAATAAATTTGCATGTGTGAAAACTTAACCTGGCGGGCATTACCGGAAACCATTGATTGAAATATATTTGGTATTTAATGTTAACTTTAAAAGCACAAAATGATGAAGCAGGTAAAAACAAGACCTCTATTTAGGCTCATGTCCCTATTGCTGGGGCTGTTCCTATCAGTGGGCGCCTTTGCGCAGAACGACGTCAAGGGCGTAGTGAAAGATGCTTCCGGCGAGCCGATCATCGGCGCCACCATCCGTGTCGTGGGACAGGAAGGCGGAGCCATAACCGACTTTGACGGCAATTTCACCGTCAAGGCTGCTCCCGGAGCCAAGATCCAAGTGTCTTACATCGGCTACAAGACCGTCGAACTGCCCGTCTCGGCCAATATGGTCGTGACTCTGCAGGACGACGCGCAGCTGCTCTCCGACGTGGTGGTCATCGGTTACGGCCGCGCCAAGAAGGAAGACCTTACGGGTTCCGTCACGGCCATCAAGCCCGACGAGATGAGTAAGGGCATCACGAGCAGCGCCTCCGACATGCTCGTTGGCAAGGTTGCCGGAGTGGACGTAATCACGGCCGGCGGTTCGCCGGGCGCCGGGGCGCAGATACGCATACGCGGAGGCTCGTCTCTGAACGCCAGCAACGACCCGCTGCTCGTGGTTGACGGACTCACCATCGACAACAACACGGCCACCGGCGTGAGCAACGTAATGGCAATGATCAATCCGAACGACATCGAGACCTTCACAGTGCTGAAGGACGCGTCGGCTACGGCCATCTACGGTTCGCGCGCCTCTAACGGTGTCATCATCATCACCACGAAGAAAGGACGCAAGGGCGCAGCGCCGACGGTTGCCTACAACGGAGACGTCACCATATCCACGACGCAGAAGCGTTACGACGTGCTCAACGGCAATGAATACCGCGCGCTCGTGCAGAACGTGATAGGCGACGGAGCCGCAAAGCTGGGCGACGCCAACACCGACTGGCAGGACGAGATATTCCGCACGGCCGTGAGCACCACGCACAATGTCTCGATATCAGGCGGACTGAAGAACATGCCCTACCGCGTGTCGGCCGGATACCAGAGCGACAACGGTATCATCAAGAACTCTTACATGCGCCGCTTCAACGCGTCGGTAAACCTCGCGCCGACTTTCCTCAACGACCACCTGAACTTCAACATCACAGCCAAGTTCACCAACGAGGAGGACAGCTACATCGACTCGGGAGCCGTCATAGGCGGAGCCTTGGCGATGGACCCGACCCGCCCCGTGTATATGGACGACCCGGAGATAGGCAAGTTCTTCGGCGGATACTACCAGAACTACCAGTCGGCAAGCGGCTTCAGCGACCCTGACTGGAAATACACTTCCAACACGAACACGCCTCAGAACCCCGTGGCCTACCTCAACCAGAAGTCTTGCATGGCACACTCCAACGACTTCACCGGCAACATCGAGATGGACTACAAGATCCACGGATTCGAAGACTTGCACATACACGCAAGCTACGGAGGACAGTACACGGCCAGCCGCCAGCATGACTGGACCTCGCCGTATTCATACGACAACAACTATTATGGATGGGACGGCATGACGCGCTACTACAAATACAGCATCACCGCCAACGTCTACGCACAGTACCAGCACACATTCGGCGCGCACAACATTGACGTGATGGCAGGCGCCGAGGAGTCTCACTACCACCGCTCAGGATGGAACTGGGGCTGGGGATGGGATCCCAAGGCCGTCAACGAGGACGGAACCGAAGGAGCAAAGTACAACGAGTCGGTAAGAAGCGAGCAGAAGTGGGCCACGCACAACTCACTGGTGTCTTACTTCGGACGACTGAACTACACCCTGCTCGACCGATACATGCTCACCGCGACGCTGCGTGCAGACGGCTCGTCACGCTTCGCCAAGGGCAAGAAGTGGGGCTACTTCCCCTCAGTCGCGCTGGCATGGCGCATCAACGACGAGAAGTTCATGAAGAACCTTAAGTGGTGGAACGAATTTAAGCTCCGCCTCGGCTGGGGACAGACCGGCCAGCAGGAAGTGGGCTACGACTTCCTCTACGCACCGCTCTACACCGCCGGCAACTCTTACGGCCAGTACCCCTTCGGCGACACTTATTACACTACGATGCGCCCCGACCGCTACAACCCCGACCTCACATGGGAGACAACGACCACATGGAACGCCGGTCTTGACTTCGCGTTCCTCAACAACCGCATCACCGCCAACATCGACGCGTACTACCGCGAGACCACAGACCTCATCCAGGAAGTGACCATCCCCGTGCTGATGAACTTCGCACAGCGCCTTCCCCAGAACATAGGCTCGCTCAAGAACTACGGTGTCGAGTTCTCGATAGGCGCGAAACCCATCGTGACAAAGGACTTCACTTGGGACATCCAGTACAACGTTTCATGGAACCACAATGAGATTACCGAGCTTATCGGCGGCGACGAAGGCTACATAGTAGAGTCGGGCAACACCATCTCGCGCGGTACCGGACAGCACGTGCAGGCGCACACCGTGGGCCAGCCGGCCAACTCCTTCTGGGTATACCAGCAGGTTTACGACGAAAATGGCAAGCCTATCGAAGGCGTTTACGTTGACCGCAACGCCGACGGAATCATCAACAACGACGACAAGTACTTCTACCACAGCCCGGCTGCCGATGTCTACATGGGCCTCACAATGAAGTTCCTCTACAAGAACTGGGACCTGAGCTTCGCCCTCCGCTCGTCTCTGGGCAACTACGTTTACTACGACTTCCTGTCAAACAAGGCAGCCATCAGCCCCTCGGGACTCTACTCCAACAGCGCATACAGCAACACTACGCAGGCCGCAGTAGACCTCGGCTTCACCGGTACGGGCACCACGGAGTACTACCTCAGCGACTACTTCGTGCGCAACGCATCTTACCTGAAGTGCCAGAACATCACCCTCGGCTACTCGTTTCCGGCGCTCTTCAAGGCCGGCAACCGCGAGATGTGCTCAGGACGCGTATACTTTACAGTGCAAAACCCGTTCATCATAACCAAGTACAAGGGTCTCGACCCGGAGGTTTCAAGCGGTATCGACAGCAATCCTTATCCGCGCCCGATGAGCTTCCAGCTTGGACTGAACCTCAACTTCTAACGTTTTGCGTCAAGTAATATCACGTAACAATAAAAAAGAGACATGACAATGAAAAATATATTTATAAAGACCATCGCGGCAGCCGCCCTCACTCTTGGGATGACCGGCTGTGTGAACGATTTGGACATATCGTCAATCGACCCGCAATCGTCTCCCACGGCCGACCCGATGGGCCTGCTCGCAAAATGTTATGGCGTGCTGGGACTCACCGGACAAGACGGCGGCACGGGCAACGGAGACCTCAGCCTGGACGAAGGCGAGTCAGGATTCTACCGCACCACGTTCAACCTTCAGGAGCTGCCTACGGACGAATGCATGTGGGCTTGGCAGACTGACCCCGACATTCCGCAGATAACCATGATGAACTGGAACTCCAGCAGCGTGCGCGTACAGTGGGCTTACACACGCCTTACTTACGACATCACACTGTTCAACAGCTACCTCAGCCAGGTGCCTGAAGACGAAGCCAACCGCCAGTACCGCGCTGAAGTGCGCTTCCTGCGCGCCCTCCACTACTGGTACATGCTCGACCTGTTCGGCAAGTCGCCGTTCAAGACAGAGTTCAACATCACCGAGCTGCCTATAGAATACAGCGGAAACCAGATGTACGGATGGCTCGACAAGGAGCTGACGGAAATAGAGAACGAGATGACCGCAACCGGCACTGGCGTCGGAGCGTTCAACGACTCGCAGAACTTCGGCCGCGCAGACCTCGGCGCAGTCTACCTGCTGCACGCCCGCCTGGCGCTGAACAGCGCGGTTTACAGCGACAGCATCAACCCCGAAACAGAATACAGGAAAGCCGTTGACTACTGCAACAAGATTGAGCAGAGCGGCGCTTACACCCT
The DNA here is from genome assembly GCA_944320195.1 of uncultured Prevotella sp. Classification (GTDB taxonomy): domain Bacteria; phylum Bacteroidota; class Bacteroidia; order Bacteroidales; family Bacteroidaceae; genus Prevotella. The sequence continues at coordinate 48,658 of CALUGP010000007.1, forward strand.
GTCTTCCAAAGAGAAGAACGGCAACTCGGGCTACGCACAGCTCTTCATGGCGGACAACGACCAGAACGCTGACGCCATGGACGAGATTATATTCCCCATCCGCCAGGACGGCCTTCGCACACGTCAGTATTCAGGTTCGCTCGTGCTTATCGCCGGATCGCGCTCGGCTGCGATGCCGAATTACGGCATGAAGGAAAGCTGGACGTGCCTGTTCGCACGCAGCGCAATGACCCAAAAGTTCTTCCCAAGTCTGTCAAACGTTCCTCTTGTACCAGACGGTGCTGAGACTTCAGATGACCAGACCAAGGCTGCGGAGCTTGACCAGCAGTACGGAACAAGCGTGCAGCAACTCATAGACGCGGCTGGCGACGACCGCGCATTGCTCTACAGCGGATGTGCAAACGGTGTGCGTACTATCTCTACAGAAGCTGTGACCGACTTCAAGAACGGTCTGTCTCTTGTAAAATGGACCAACATGAAGAGCGACAACACCGGAGGCCAAGACCTTTCATGGCCTGACACCGACATTCCGTTGCTGCGCTATGCTGAGGTGTTCCTTATCCGTGCCGAGGCGAACTGGCGCTTGGGAGCTGACGCAACGACAGTGATGAACGACATCAACGTGCTCCGCCAGCGTGCGAACACAAGGCTGTTCAACGCCGGCGACATTACGGAAGACAACATCCGCGATGAGTGGTGCCGCGAGTTCTTCATGGAAGGCCGCCGCCGCAGCGACCTCGTGCGCTTCGGATGCTTCACAGGCAACAAGTATGTCTGGGACTGGAAGGGCGGCACAGCCAGCGGAACTACCGTCGACTCTCACTTCAACGTTTATCCGATTCCGGCCGACGACATAATGAACAACGCCAACCTGACGCAGAACCCGGGTTATTAAAAAAAACGGCGAAGACGCTTACATTGGCAAAACATTAACAACAAAAAACGAGAACGAATATGAAAAGCATTATAAAAAGCCTGTTGGCTCCGGTGGGACTGCTGGCCGTGCTGCCGTTCATGGCATCATGCGAGACCGACACTGACAGCAACCCAACGCTGCAACAGCCTACGACGTTCGTACTGAACACACCGGCCTACGCCGAGAACAACGTCTACGACCTGGCCAACGCCGAGACCGTGAACCTCACGACGACGCAGCCTGACTATGGATTTCCCATCGCCACAAACTACCAGGTGCAGGTGTCTCTCGACCAGGCGTTCACCGGCGTTACGACGGTTGAAGTGCCCGAAGGCATAGACTACGAGACTCTGGCCAACTCTTACAACCAGGCCAACATGGACGTTGACGCCACAGAGCTGAACAACGCCATCGTGTCTCTTTACCAGAGGGCCAACGGCGGTGCCGACCCTTCGGGCAAGGAGCTTGCGGCTTACATCCGACTTGTGGCCCACGTCAACGGCACCGACCTCGGATGGTGCTGCTCCAATGTGATAACGCTGCCCCGTGTCGTAGTGTCTTACATAGCCGTACTGCCTACCGACGTTTACGTTGCAGGCCCGTCGATACGCGGAGGAGGCGAGCCTAAGGAGCTTGGCGCAGTCTACGGCAACACGGGTGAGTGGTATGGAATGGTCTATATGGCTGCCGGTTCTACGCTGACATACGGCGACGCAACGAGCCAGGCATCTGTCCCGACAACGCTCGACGACCAGGCCGAGGCCGGTGCTTCATTGACCGACAACGGCGTAACGTTCGCCAACGCGGGCTGGTATGCGCTCTATCTGAAGATTGCCATAGAGAACAACAGCCTCAGGTCAGCGCTTGCCGTATATCCCGGCATAGCCGCCGTAACAGGTAACGCTACCAACGGCTTCGTAGGCGATGCAGGTTACGATGCCACGGCTTGGTATCTTACGGCTCCTGCCGATGCCAGCGGCCAGTGGGAGAGTCCGGCGTTTACAGGAAGCGGTGAGCTTCGCGCTTACATCAACATCCCGGGTCTCGACTGGTGGCGCACCGAGTTCACAATCTACAACGGCTCGCTTTACTGGCGTGACGCCGACATCGCTTCAGACTGGGCTACGAACGTGGGTGCCGACTACTCGGTAGCCTGCTCGCCGGGCCAGAAGCTCTACGTGAACTTCGACTACGACACGGCTGAAGTGAAATGATGTGTGCGGTTATGAGGTTTTAAGGCCATACGGCTGAAAAACTGAGCCACAAGCCTAAAACCTCATAATCCTGCAAGCAGTAAAAACTTAATAACCAAAAAAGAAACCAATCATGAAAAAGATAATGTTTTTAGGCGGTCTGTTCCTGTCAGCGATGACATTCGTCGCCTGCAGCGACGACTACACCGACTGGGCCGAGCCGCAAACCAATCCGCAGGAAGAGTCGGTGACTCTGCCTGGATACACCGCTTCGGCAACATCCGCCATCGACCTTGCCGCCGTAGCCGGCGACAGCGTACAAATATTGTCGTTGTCTGACGCGTCGTTGCCTGAGGGAGCCGCCGTTGGCAACACACGCATAGAGGTGTTGCCGGCCGACGAAACGTCTGACCAGAAGATAACCCTGGGCGTGGACAGCAAGGGGCGCGTGGGCAAGGCCGACCTGCAGGGCGCTCTTGAGACCTTCTACGGCAAGCGCCCGACGGAGCGCACATTGGCCGGACAGGTGTATTCAAACATCATCATCGACGGCCAGACTTTCCTTGTCAATGCCGGTGAAATCAATGTTGTGGCCACGCCAGAGGCTCCTTACATAGCCAACGCTTATTACCTGATAGGCGACGTGGCGGGCGGTTGGGACACCGATCACATCATCAAGTTCAACCACTCTGGGGCCGACGTATATGAAGACCCGGTATTCACCGTGACCTTCACCGCCTCGGGAAGCGGTAGTTGGAAGATAATTCCGCAGGGCAACATCGACAACGACGACCTGTGGCACAGCGGCACTGACGGCGTTGTGGGCGTGTCAAAAGACGGCGACACGGCTCTTGAGGGCACTCTCGTTACCGTTGGCGCCGCCGGCGGAGAGCCGGGAGCGGGCCGGATAGAGCAGGCCGGCATGTACAGGATGACCATAAACATGATGGATTACACCTATAAGATCGAGGAGATGGCTGCCACTTACTACGTTTATGGAGCCGTGCAGGGCTGGAACAACGACCCCGCAACGGGAAAGACCTGCGCCTTCTATCCAGAGACCACAAGCCTGCAGAGCTACACAACGAAGTGGACAGGCGCATGGGACTTGAAGTTCTGGTCAGCCGACGGATGGGGCAACGACGCCATGGCATACGGCTCCGAGGTCGACGGCGACAGCTCTGAGTCGGGCAAGATAGTAGGCGACGGCGCGGCCCAGGCCATCTCGGCTCCGTCAGAAGGCTACTACACGTTCACCATCGACATGGGCACCATGACCTACACTTGGACCAAGCTTGACAACCAGACACCGACGGAGTACAATTCAATCGGCCTGGTTGGCGACTTCACCGGTTGGGCTGATGGCGCAGACGTTGTCATGAAGCAAGTAACACCTCATAACTGGTACGTCAATACGACAATAGCTTCTGACGGTGGTGTCAAGTTCCGCGCAGACGGAGTTTGGGTTACTGATTGGGGTGCAGACGTGAACATTGGCAGCCAGGCTTATGGCACAGGTACGCAGGGCGGCGCAAACATCACAGTTCCCTCCGGTACATACGACATCTACATGAACGACATTACGGGACAGTTTGTATTTGTCGCACAATAAGGCAGGCTTGTCCGCAACAGCTATAACGAGGCGCGCTCCGTTCGGGGCGCGCCTTTTGGTTCATCCGCAAACCTTTTGGATTAAATATAAGTTCTATTAATAACAACATCCATCCTTAATCCAGGCAGTCGGTAACTGTCATTCCGCGCTCCGACGCGGAATCCAGTAAATACGCATATGCTGTTTGATGTATAGGACGTTCTCTGGATTCCGTGTTGGAGCGCGGAATGACAGTTACCGACTGCCTGGATTATAGCAGGATGTATTTGTAAATGAAATAATGTGTCACATTTAATAGAGCCATATGTCCATCCAAAAGGTTGTTGAACCGTGAAAGGCCGGTTCGTCCGCAGTTTAAGTGTATTGGCATTCGTGGCAATAGGGCCTCGAAGAGGTCCAACCATGCTTAACCGCATGTGTAGCGAAGCGGAACTTGCGGTAGGCATGCGGGCAATAATATCGTCCTCGAAGAGGGCGAATGTCACCCTGCAGTTCGCCCCCTTCGGGGACGGGATTGACACCTATACATTATACACCTAAACTGCGGATGAACTCCAATTGACGGCAAATCGCCTTGCAAAAGGCCGTTAATCGCACGCCAAAAGGCCGTCTTTTGCACGCTAAAAGACGGCCTTTTGCAAAGCCGCTGATTATCAGCTAATTACGTGCGCGCTGCGACTTATGCAAGGAAACGCGCCGGCATGACAATCGTTTGCATTGCAAAATACGCGCTTTGTGCCATGAGAAAAGCCTGCCGTAAGGCCAAAACGGCTAACTTTATACCGAAAATCATAAACCACATTACCATGAAGAAAATCTTTACTTTCCTGTTTTCGCTGCTCGCAACGACGGCGACGATGGCTCAGGGATGGCCGCAAGACTACAAAGGCGTGATGCTGCAAGGGTTCTACTGGGACTCTTACTCTGACACGCAGTGGACCGCCCTCGAGTCGCAGGCCGACGAACTGGCCGAGTTTTTCAACCTCGTCTGGATACCGCAGAGCGGCAAGTCGGCCTCAGACCCGTCAATGGGCTACAACGACCTGTGGTGGTTCACCGACTACACCAGCTCCTTCGGCAACGAGGAGCAGCTGCGCTCGATGATCAACACGTTCCGCCAGAAGGGCATTGGAACGATAGCCGACGTTGTGATAAACCACCGCTCGTCGCTCGCCGGCACGTGGATGAGCTTTCCCGAGGAGACTTACAACGGCGTGACTTACACCATGCTGCCCTCTGACATTTGCGCCAACGACGACAAAGGAAATGCAGCCGCCCAGGCGGAAGTGAAGCCCACGGGTGCAAACGACACCGGCGACGATTTCGACGGGGCGCGCGACCTTGACCACACAAGCCCCAACGTGCAGGCCATGGTGAAGGCTTACCTGGACATGTTGCTGGGCGACTTCGGCTACGCGGGCTTCCGCTACGACATGGTGAAGGGCTACGCGCCAGAGTACACGGGCATTTATAACACGTCGGCCAAGCCGGAGTTCTCCGTCGGAGAATACTGGGACGGCACGCAGCAGATAAAGAACTGGATTGACGGAACCAAGGTTGACGGCGTGATACAGTCAGCCGCGTTCGACTTTCCGATGAAATACCTGCTCAACGACTGCTGCAACGTCGGCTCAAACTGGAACCGCCTGGCCGGCAGCAGCCTCATACAAAGCTCGGATTACAGGCGTTACGCCGTGACGTTCGTCGACAACCACGACACCTACGACCGCGGAAACGGCAACGACTTGACAGCCAACATCCTCGCAGCCAACGCCTTCATCCTTGCCGCTCCCGGCACTCCGTGCGTATTCCTGCCCCATTGGAAGGAATACAAGGCCGACCTGAAGCAGATGATTTACGCCAGAAAAACGGCAGGAATAAGCAACGAGAGCACGTTCGAGGCACTTAACAACAAGCCAGCGCAATACGCCATAAAGGTAAACGGAGACGATGGCAAGTCGGTAGTGGTGCTGATGGGCGACACATCATGGCCGCAGTCAGCCGCCAAAGAGGCGGACTACTTCCCCGTAAAGACGGGCGACAACTTCGCCTACTACCTCTCGCGCAACGCCGAGACGGCGTGGACCGACACGCCGTCTGGCACATACGACAACGACTTCAGCGTTACGCTCAACGCCGTGACGGCGCAAAGCGGCGCCAAGCTGGTCTACACCACCGACGGCACTGAGCCTACGCCGGGCAGCACATGCGTTGCGGACGGAACGAAGATAACCGTCAGCGGCGACATGACTCTTAATGTAGGGCTGCTCATCGGGGGCGCGGTGCATGGCGTGATAACAAGGCATTACACGGTAAAACACTTCCAACCGTATGACATCACGGTGTATGCCAATGTTGAAAACGTGGGCTGGAGCAACGTGTATTTCCACACATGGGGCGGCGACGACAAACTGCACGACACCCAATGGCCCGGCCAACTCATCACTGAAACCAAGGAAATTGGCGGCAAGACGTGGTATTACAACACATACCACATCGCCTCCTCCACCGATGCTGTCAACTTCGTGTTCGGTTCTGGGAACAACATGCCCCAGACGGTAGACGTGCTCAATGTCACCACCGACAAGTTCTTCGAGGTCTCAACAGAGCTGTCAGGCAGCAAACATCTTGTCAACGACGTTACCGACCAGTACACTACGGGCATCGGCGGCGTTGCCGTTGACACTCAGCGGCAGTCCTCATGCACCGCCGTATATGCCTTGGACGGCCGTCTTGTGCGTTCGTTCAAGCGTGAAACCACGCTTAATGAGGCAGTAAAAGGCCTCGCCAAGGGTCTTTATATAGTAGGAGGAAAGAAGGTTGTAGTGAGATAATTAAGAGTTAAGAATTAAAAATTAAGAATTAAGAAAAATACCCTTGCAAATTAACAGGCAAGACATTTTTTCTTAATTCTTAACTCTTAATTCTTAACTCTCTTAACTTTCTAAGTTTTGTTTTACTTGCTCAAGTCTATTTTCCAGTTGCCTTCAGAGTCTTTTTTCAGCTTGATGTCGTCCTCGTCGGTCTTCTTTTCAAACACCATCTTGGCCTTTACCACGGCTTCATTGCCGTCCTCAGAGAGCTCCTCTGACAAGATTTCATACGACTTCAGCGCGCCGTTGTTGTCGTAAGTCGTACTGATTTTGCTGTTCATCAGTTCCGCCAACTGGTCTTTCTCGGTGCTGCTTGTGGGAGCTTTGCCGTCTGGATAGTACACCAGTGAGGCCATCTTTTCGCCGTCCTTGTCCTGTATCGCCTTGATAAACTGCTCGGCTACGCCTTTCGGAGTATTGCTTCCACCTCCGCATGAAGCCATTGCCAGCACTGCGACAACGGCTACAAACAATCCAAAAACTTTCTTCATAATGATAATTTTTTAAGTTAATATTGGGTTAAAAAGACATTACTGTGTCCAGTTTGCCGCTGTTGCAGATGTCAGACGGCAGTATGCAGCGTATCGGGTTGAGGCCAGGCAGATGGAAATAGTGCCTCTTCTGTCCGGCGAGAGGCCGTCCGGCTTTGCAGTAAACGAAGTCAATCAGCTCGCAACAATACATTTTCGTAGTGTCTGTGTCATCATAGTCATGGTCGAAGAGAGTGCCTCTTTTGTACACGTCCACGGCGAAACGCGCGGCCCGCAATGCCGTGGCAGAGTCTCCGCGCAGGCGTTTCACCTCGCCAATCCTGGCGTTCATCGACGAGAAAAACCGCTGCGGCGTGTCCATCTTCACGCGGTCGGGGTCTCCCTCATAGTCGGGCTCGCCCGGAACGGCGTGCACCACCATCATCACTCCGCACGAATCCACCACTATCCCGATGTGCGAATAGGCCCCATTCCTGTCCGCCGCCAGCACGGCCCGGCTCGTAAGACCGCTGCCCCGGCGGAAAACCACGTCTCCGGCGCGCAGCTCACATCCTTCCGGAAGTATGCTCCGCTGCTCCGTTTCGGCGCAAGACGCCAGCATGGCGACCGCGATCATTATGGTAAAGAGCTTTTTCATGGCTTCGCAAAGGCATCACGAAGCAAATATAGTGAAAATAGTTTAAATGGCAAAACGTATGCTAAAATCTTTACAAAGATTGCCGGAAAACCGTTAAGTCTCCACTTGCGGTGCAATTAAAAATTAACAATTAAAAATTAAACAACATGGTTTTGCCTTCTCTCATGTATTCATCCATGACAACAATAAGCGTGGTTTAATTTTTAATTGTTCATTTTCAATTCTTCTTCATGAGCAGAGTCAGGCCGTCACGTAGTGGGAGAATGACCTTCTCCACTCGTCCGTCGGAGGCAATGAAGTCGTTGAAGGCCTCGATGCCTATGGTCTGGCGGTCGGTGGGTCGTGGCTTTTCGAGCACGTGTCCGTCCCAAAGCGTGTTGTCGGCGAGTATGAATCCGCCCGGGCGCAGCACCTTGAGAGCCATTTCGTAAGCCTCGACATAAGTGCGCTTGTCGCCGTCAATGAAGGCCATGTCGAACGTTACGCCGAGCATAGGCGCCTCTATTATCGCGTCGCCGATGATGAAGCGTATCCTTTCGGCCACGGGCGAGCCTTCAATCCACGGGCGGGTGAAGTCTTCCAGCTCGTCGTCTATCTCGTAAGTGTACACCGTCCCGCCTTCGTCAAGGCCTTCGGCCATGCATATCGCGCTGTATCCGCTGAATGTTCCCACCTCGAGTATGTTCTTGGGGCGCACCATGCGCACGAGCATCTTCAGCAGCCTGCCCTGCAGGTGGCCGCTGGCCATGCGCCCGTGGAGCAGGTGTATGTTGGTGGCGCGCCACAGGCGGTGAAGGTAGTCGCCCTCGGGGTCGATGTGGGCGAGGATGTATTGTTCTAATTCAGGTGTCATACTAAAGAATAAACATAAACCAAATACACGGCAAACAAGCGCCTAATACCCACCCAAACCCTCCCCAAGGGAGGGAGCTTGACATGCTTTGCAGGCGGATTATGGCGGCTAAAGCAGATGGAATGTTACAAGACAGCAGACTGCAACAGCGTGCAATGCTATTAAAGCCCTTCCCTTCGGGAGGGGTTTGGGGTAGGTGCTAACAGTGCGCTCACCGCCAGGCGGTAAGAGTCAAGGCCGAAACCGCATATCACTCCGAGGCAGGCTGCCGATATCATGGACTTGTGGCGGAAGTCCTCGCGCTTGTGTACGTTGGATATGTGCACCTCCACCACGGGGCACTTCAGCGCGCGTATGCAGTCGTGCAGGGCCACGCTGGTGTGCGTGTAGGCGCCGGCGTTGAGCACAATGCCGCCATACGTGAAGCCCACTTCCTGCATCTTGTCTATCATCACGCCCTCCACGTTGCTCTGGAAATATTCTATCTCCACGCCGGGAAACGCCTCGCGGAGCCTGGGCAGGTAGTCTTCAAACGAGCTGGAGCCGTAGATTCCCGGCTCGCGGAGGCCCAGGAGGTTGAGATTAGGGCCGTTGAGTACAAGTATTTTCATAATAAGACATTTTTTCTTAACTTTGCAATGGCAATGCGCCATGCGGCCGGCCGCAAGCCGCGCCACGCTGCAAAAATACGAAATTTAATGGAAAACAAAGACAAATCAACCGTCAATATCGCCCGGGCGTACCAACGATACATGCGCCTGGAGCGCAATTTCACGCAAAACACGGTGGAGGCTTACATGCGCGACATCGAAAAACTGCTGCGCTTCCTGGCTGCGGAAGGCATTGAGCCGCAGGCCGCAGGCATTGACGACCTGCGCCGCTTCGCCGCCTCGCTGCACGAGATTGGGGTCAGCCCGCGCTCGCAGTGCCGCATACTGAGCGGCGTAAGGACGTTCTACCGCTTCCTGCTTACCGACGGATATGTGGACGACGACCCGTCGGAACTGCTCGAGTCGCCCCAGACAGGCGAGCATCTGCCCGAGGTGTTGACCACTGACGAGGTTGACCGCATGGAGCAGGCGATAGACCTGACGAAGTGGGAGGGACAGCGCAACAAGGCCATCATCGAGGTGCTTTTCAGCTGCGGCCTGCGTGTGAGCGAGCTTGTTAGCCTGCGCCTGTCAGACCTTTACCTCGACGAACGCTTCGTCCGCGTCATCGGCAAGGGGCGCAAGGAGCGCCTCGTGCCCATATCCGAGAGCGCGGTGAAGCAGCTTCGCCTGTGGTTTGACGACCGCTGCCGCATGGACATAAAGCCGGGCGAGGAGGACTATGTGTTTCTTAACCGCCGTGGGGCGCATCTTACGCGCACCATGATACTGATAATGGTGAAGCGCCTCGGCTCTGAAGCCGGCATACAAAAGACCATCAGCCCCCACACCCTGCGCCACAGCTTCGCCACGGCACTGCTCGAAGGCGGCGCCGACCTGCGCGCGATACAGGCCATGCTGGGGCACGAGAGCATCGGCACGACCGAGATTTACACCCACATAGACACCCATACGCTGCGCCAGGAGATTCTGGAGCACCATCCACGCAACATCAATCACGCCGGGCAGTGACTCCGCATGGTCTGCGAAAGGCCGTCTTTCGCGTTGCAAAAGGCCGCAAACCGCACGCTAAAAGGCCGTCTTTTGGAAGCCAAAAGACGGCCTTTTGCAAACAGCCTGACAGTCAATGAGTTGCAGAGCCGCGTTTATGGCGTGGCCAACGGCCTGCAACTGGCGGTTAAGCCAACGGTCAGGCAGCGTTTCGTTTTACTGCGTCACCTTTACCGAACCTGATCCTGCGACAGACTCTTCCGTCTCTTTGACACTGCCCTGGATGTCGATGTCGCCCGAGCCGGCTATGGAGCAGGAGGCCTTGCCTATGTCGGCGCGCGTGGCCTTGATGTCGCCCGAGCCTGCAATGCTGCCTGTAAACTTGTCGGCCTTGATGCCGTCCATGGTCACGCCGCCCGAGCCTGCTATGCTGAAGTATGCCTTCTTGGCGTCTATTCCGCTGGCGTATGCGTCGCCCGAGCCTGCTATGTCGATGCTGAAGTCGTCTGCCTTGACGCCCTTCATCTTGATGTCGCCCGAGCCTGCGATGTGCATTGACAGCTTCTCCGAGCTGATGTCGCGCTCCGTTATGAAGTTGCCCGACCCTTTTATTGACACTTCGGCGAGCGTGGGCGAGGTGACATGCACCTTCATGACATAGTCGTTGTGCGAGAAGAAATCATTGTCGCGCGCCGTTGATATGGCCAGTGTCTTGCCGTCTCCGGTCACGATTGTGCGCCGTGTGCTGGCAGTGTCGCCTTCAAGGCGTATGGCCGGTGAGTCGCCCTGCGTGTAATATACGTCGAAGCAGCCGTTGGCTTCTATGCGCGTGAAGCCCTTTGCCGCCGCGCTGTCGGCCATGCTTACGGCCGCCTCGGCGCTTGCCGCGGGCTTGGGGCCGGTTGACGTGGTGTTGATTCTGAACACGCACGATGACAGGAGCATGGCCGCCACCGTGACGAATAATGCGTTTCTTCTCATAGTGAATGTTTTTTTGTTGTGTGTGTGATGTGGAAATGATGCTTGATTCTAATTAAAAGTCGAGCCTGCGGCCGCGGTAGAAGTCGATGAGACTTGTGCCGTACATGTACTCGTACTTGGCTCTTGCCAGGTCGCTCTCGGCTTTCAGCCAGTTGTTCTTGGCTTCGTTGAATTCCGTGATGCTTGCCTTGCCGTATTCGTATTTGGCCGCCGTGAGGTCAAACGCCGCCTTGTTGCTGCGTGTCGCCTCGGCGCTGCTCTCGTATTGCGCCTTTGCCGCCACGGCGTTGTAGTATGCCTGCTGTATCTCCTTGTACAGATTCTTCTTCACGTTGTCCAGCTGAAGCTGCTGCGACTCGCGGTTGAGGCGTGCCGTGCGGATGCTGTTGCGTGTCTCGAAGCGGTTGAATATGGGTATGTTCAGACTCAGGCCGATGTACTGGCTGAAGTTGTTGCGCATCTGCCGGCCGAAGTTTTCCGACTTGAATCCGCTCGTTGTGTAATAGTTGGAGCCGAGTCCGGCCGACAGCGAGAGCGTGGGCCACAGTGCGCTTTGCGCTATCTTGATGCTCGTTTCGGCACTTTTCAGGCGCAGGTTTTCGGCCTTTACTTCAGGCTTGAAGGCCAGGGCTTCCTGGAAAACCTCGTCGGGCAGGGGCAGGGCGGCTGCGTCCGCTATGGCTATTGACGCCGTGTCGGGGCGCACTATGGCGAAGCCTTCGGGCGTGGAAAGCTCCAACAATTGCGCCAGAGAGAGCAGAGCCATGCGGTAGTCGTTGTCGGCCTGGGTCAGCGTGAGGCGGCTTTGCGCAAGTGTGGCCTCCTGTTGCGCCACTTCCACTCCGCTGGCCTTGCCCGTGCGGTACATTTCGTGCAGGCGTTCCACCTGCATCGAGTCTATGTCTATCTGTCTCTGGGCCACGTCGCGCAGTTCAAGGTCGTAGAGAATCTGCACGTATGCCTGTGCCACCTGCACGCTCACGTCGTCGCGCGCCTTGTCAAGGTCGGCCGTGGCGGCCTCGAGGTTCAGCTTGTTCAGCTCTATGGTGCGCGGTATGCGGAAGCCTGTGAAGAGCGGAACGCTTGTTCCGAGCGACAGGGAAGTGCTGCTCGTGTTTTGGTTTGAGTACGTGTTTTCAGACGTAAGGCCGCGTCCGAACGACCAGTTCTGCGACGCCGAGGCGCTCAGGTTGGGCAGCCGGCTGTTCCTGGCCGTGCTCAGCTCCACCTCGTTTTGCCGCCTTGTCACGTCCTGCTGCTTCACGGTTATGTTGTTTGCCAGCGCGTAGTCGATGCACTGGCGCAGCGTCCATTCCTTCAGTTCCTGCGCCGATGCGGCCAACGAGCCTAACAGAAACGATATGGTAAATATGATGCGGTACATTGTTTTATGGCTTGTTTGTAAGTGGTTGATAATCAATATGTTTCCAATATGCCGTCTTTTGGCTTGCAAAAGGTGGCCTTTTGCGTTGCGATTGACGGCCTTTTACCTCCCAAAAGGCGGCCTTTTGCAAAGTAAGCAGCTAAGCCCGATGGGACGGATGAGCCTGATGCGCCAAATAGGCCGTCGCCCGTCGCATTCCAAGCTTCCTCCCTTTGGTAGGGCTTGGGTGGGTGTCGGGTGGTTGGCTGGCGGGTGTTTGGGCTTTATTTTTTTATTCTTCCTTCACTTTCTGCGGTCCTCTTACCTTGTCGGTCTTCTTCAGTCCGCTCTTTATCTCGATGTTCACGCCGTCGCTGAGGCCTGTCTTGACCTTGCGCCGCTCGTATGTCTTGTCCTCGCCAGAGCCTTTCACAATGTAGACGTAGGTCTCGTCGCCGCTGAACTCGATGGCGCTCTCGGGCACGGTGAGCACGCCTTTCGCGCTCGCCAGCACTATTTCGGCGTTCGCGCTGTAGCCTGAGCGTATTTCGTTGGTGCCCGGCACGCTCACCGCCGCCTTTATTTCAAACTGGTTCGCGCCGTTGTTGTCGGTGGCTTTGGGCGAGATGTATTCCAGTGAAGCGTCGAACTTGAGGTTCTGCAGCGCGCCGATGGTTATTTTCATGGCCATCCCCTGCGTCAGCTGTCCTACCTCGGTCTCGTCTATGTTGCCGCGGAAGATGAGGTCGCTCATGTCCGCCACGGTGGCTATTGTCGTACCGTCGTTGAACGTGTTGCTCAGGATTACCGAGTTGCCGACCTTCACCGGCACGTCCAATATGAGGCCGCTTATGGTCGAGCGGATGAGCGTGCTGCTCGCGCTTGCATTGCTGCGCGACACTCCGTCGCGCACTACCTCGAGCGCGTCGATGGCCGCATTCTTCTCCTCCTGCGCCTGTTCGAGGGCCTGCCGCACGTTGTCGTACTCCTCCGCGCTTACCAGCTGCTTGTCGAAAAGCTGCTTTTCGCGCCCGTGGTTCACCTTCGCCTGCTTCAGGTTGATGTCCGCCAGGCGCACTCGGGCTTCCGCGGAGCTAAGCTGGCTCATGTCGGGTATCACCTTGACCTTGGCTATCACTTCGCCGGCCTCGACCGTCTCTCCGGCCTCTTTGTAGATGTCCGTGATGATTCCGCTTATCTGCGGCTTCACTTCCACTTCGTCGCGCGGCTCGATGGAGCCGGTGATTACCGTTGTCTTGTTGATGTCGGCCACCTTCGGAGTGAACTCGTCGTAGGTCACCGGCTGCGGCTTCGACTTCTGGTAGAGAAACACGAACGTCCCGATGAACACCAAGGCTACCAGCGCCGCGGCAATGATTTTCAAGTACTTTTTCATATTTTATTAGTTGACAAGTTACGAGCAGACAAGCAAACAAGGTGATTTGCCTATGTCGTTTGTATTCATCCGCCCAATTATGAATTATGAATTGTGAATTATGAATTGGCTATTCGTCTCTCATCGCGTCGACGGGTTTTATGCTCATGGCCCTCATTGCTGGGGCAAGTCCGGCCAATACGCCGAGCAATGCGAGCAATGCGGTTGCGCCGACGGCCGTCCAGAACCTCACCTGGAAGTGCGCCTCGACTATCCCGTCGGTAGTGTTGCCAAGCTCAAGCATCTCCAGTATCATCACGGCAAACAGTATTCCGCTCATTCCCGCGACCGCGGTGAGCATCACGCTTTCAGTGATTATCTGCCCGAGGATGTTCTTCGGCGTGGCTCCAATGGCCCGGCGAATGCCTATCTCGGTAGTCCTTTCGCGCACGGTCACCATCATAATGTTGCTCACTCCTATCGCTCCTGCCAGCAATGTGCCGATGCCGACGAGCAGGATGAGGAAGTTCACGCCCGAGAAAAGGTTGTCGAGCATGCCGAAAAGCACCTCCGTGTTGAACACGGTGACGGCCTTCTCGTCCGTCGGGTCTATCTGGTGGGCCTGCGCTATGACGTCGCGCATCTTCTGGGTGATGTCGCTCATCGCCACTCCGGGCTTCGCCGTGACGCATATCAGATGGACGCTGTCGCCGAGGGCGTAGGCCTGTTGCATCATGGTCAGCGGCACAACGACAGACGTTTCGTTCCTTCCGTTTATGTTCATGTTGCCCGCGCTGTAATCGACTCCTACCACATCATAATATATGTTGTCAACGCAGATGCGCTTGCCGCACGGGTCTCCGCCTCCCGGAAACAGCTCTTTGTACACTCGCTTGCCTATTACGCACACCTTGCGGTTCTGACTTACGTCCATGTCGTTGATGTAACGTCCGTAGAAAAGCTGCGGAGTCTCCACCTTCTGATAGTCGGGCAGCAGGCCTTTCATCGTGCAGTTGGTCTTGCGGTCGTCGTAAGTGGCGCTGCCGCCCCAGTGAGACAGCACGGGCGAGACGGTCTCCAGCTCGGGCACATGCTGCTTCAGGCGTACCACGTCGTTGTAAACCATGCTCCATTGCCGCTCCTTGCGGAAGCCGGCGTAGGGCTTGGTGGTGGGCTGTGCCAGGATGATGGCCGAGTTGGTGGCGAACCCTTCAAAGTTGCTTTGCAGCATTTCCTTCAGTCCCTGGCCGCCGCCAAGCAGCGCCACGAGCATGAACACGCCCCAGAACACACCGAAGCCGGTAAGGAAGCTGCGTGTCTTGTTACGTGTGAGCGTATCGAGTATTTCGCGAAAGCGGTCTATGTCGAATTTCATTGTTGTTGTTTTTTATTGAGAATTATGGGCTGAATGAGCCTGATTGGGCTGATGCGCCAGGGCGGTCGTGGGCGATGTGGCTGGGTTTATTAGGCTCATTGGGCTAATTTGGCCTATTTGGCTTATCTTATTGTCACTCCGCCCTTAGCGCCTCTATCGGCCTTATGCGTGCGGCCTTGCGTGCCGGGATGAGTCCGGCGAGCGTTCCTGCGGCAATCATTACCACCGTGGCGGCCACGCAAACGTCGATGCCGACGGTGGGGTTGTAGAACATCGTGGCCTCGAACAGGCCGCTGTTCACCTTCATCCGGCCTATCGTCGCGTCCATGTATTCGTTTGCCAGTACGCCCAGCACCATGCCGATGTAGCCGAAAAAGGTGGTGATGACAACGCTTTCTATTATGATTAGCCGCAAGATTGACCCGGGCTTGGCTCCTATGGCCTTGCGTATGCCGAACTCGCGGGTGCGTTCCTTGACGGTTATGAGCATGATGTTGCTTACGCCCACGATGCCGCTGAGCAGCGTGAAGAGGCCCACTATCCACAGGGCGGTGCGTATGATGCCCATTCCGGTGTTCATCTGGAGGTTCTGCGTAAAGCGGTTCCATATCCACACGGCACTTTCATCGTCGGGAGCGGCGCGGTGGTTAAGGTTAAGTCGTGCCCGGTATTGTGCCTCGAAGGCATCGTTGGCCTCCTGGGTGTCAAGCCCCTTGAACGAGAAGAGTATCGTGCCGACCTTGTCACCTTTATTATATATGGCGCGTATGGTAGTGAACGCCGTGAAGGCCGACGTGTTCATGCCGCTGCGGTCGGCCTTGTATATGCCCACCACGCGGAAGGCGAGGCTGTCAACGTTGACGTATTGGCCTACGAGACGCTCCGTTCCCTGCGGCAGCAGCTCCTTGGCGTCGTCCTCGCCGAGCACGATTACCTTGCGTTTCTGCTCTATGTCTATGTCGTTGATGAAGCGTCCGCAGAGCATCTCCTTCTTGTTTATCTCGATTTCGTTGGGATAAACGCCCGTGAGCGTGCCGCTTACGTAGTTCGCGCCGTGGCTGAACGTCAGTCCGCTTTGGTCATACGAGCCGCCCGTATCGTCCACGTTGGCCGCGAAGTTGTTGCCCGTCACGGCCATGTCCTTGTCGTTCAGCTCTATGCGCCGTCCCTCCTTCAGTCCGTCGTAGGGCTTCGACGTGTAGCTGCCGCCCACTATCATGGAGTTGTCGAGGAACTGGTCGCTTTGCAACGTCATGGCGTTGATCAGTCCGTTGCCCGCCCCGAGCAGGAAGATGAGCATGAAGATGCCCCACGCCACGGCGAAACCTGTCAGCGCGGTGCGCAGCTTGTTGCGTTTTACTGTGCTGTATATCTCGACGAAAATGTCTCTCATTTCTTGTGTGCTTTGTAATCTATTGATAGTCAACGGGTTATGTTTGGCCTTGCAAAAGGCCGTCTTTTGGCTCGTAATTGATGGCCTTTTAGCTTGCAAAAGGTGGCCTTTTAGAGTGTGAAAGACGGTCTTTTGCAAAGTGAAGAGTGAAGAACGAAGAGTGGAGAATTCGATTGATTTTAAGGGAAGGGTAATAAATTCTTAACTCTTCACTCTTAACTCTTCACTTTATTTCATCACTCCTCCTGCCCCGAACGGCGATGCGTGGTGGTCGAAGTTCACCTCTATCTCGCCTATCAGACCGTCCTTGATGTGCACTATCTTGTTTGTCTCGTTGGCAACGCCGCTCTCGTGGGTCACCACAACGATAGTCATGCCCTCGTCTTCGTTGAGTTGTTTGAGCAGCTTCATCACCTCTACGCTCGTCTTCGAGTCGAGTGCGCCAGTCGGTTCGTCGGCCAGTATGATTTGGGGGCGAGTGATGAGTGCGCGCGCTATCGCCACGCGCTGCTTCTGTCCGCCCGACATCTCGTTGGGATAGTGCCCGGCCCAGTCTTTCAGTCCAAGGCGTTCGAGGTACGCCATGGCCTTGCGGTGGCGTTCGCGGCGGCGCACTCCCTGGTAGAACAGAGGCAGCTCGACGTTCTCTACGGCCGTCTTGAACGATATGAGGTTGAACGACTGGAAGATGAATCCTATCATCCTGTTGCGGTATTCGGCGGCGCGCGTCTCCGAAAGGTCCTTGATTAGCGTGCCGTTCAGGCGGTATTCGCCCTCGTCGTAGTTGTCGAGTATGCCGAGGATGTTCAATAGCGTTGACTTGCCCGAGCCTGACGCGCCCATGATTGAGACGAACTCGCCCTTCGCTATGTCGAGGTTGATGCCCTTGAGCACGTGCAGCGGCTGGCCGTTGTCGTATGTCTTGTTGATGTTTTCGAGGTGAATCATTGGTTGTTATTTATCGGACACCCACCCCAACCCTCCCCAAGGGAGGGGGCTTGGAATGCCTTGTTGATTATGTTTATTGTCAGGTATTTATTTATTAAACGCAAATTAACAGTCGAATGTTACACAAACACCGTCTTTTCTGCATTTTTCATACATTTATTTTACAAGGGACACACCCTTCAAAGCATATCAAGCCTCTCCCTTCGGGAGGGTTGGGGTGGGTGCTCTCCATGCCTTTCCCACTTCCTCCATGCCTATCCCGAGCAGCCGCATCTGGCGGAACATCTCTGGAAGGCGCGTCTCCATGAACTCGCGGCGGCGCTCATCGAGGATTTTCTCCTTGGCTCCGGCGGTGACGAAGTAGCCCAGTCCGCGCTTCTTATATATCACTCCCTGCTGCTCCAAGAGGTCGTATGACTTCACGGTGGTGTTAGTGTTCACCTCAAGCAGCACTGCATATTCGCGCACGGAGGGAATGCGCTCGTCGTCGGCGAACTTCCCCGTAAGGATTTCATCGCACAGGCGGTCGGCTATTTGTACGTATATGGCTTTTTCAGTAGTAAAGTTCATAAGTTAATCCATTTGTTGTTAACAACTTGCATACGTCTGAATACGCGGTAAGAGAGCCACCAGTTAGCTACGGCCACGGCCATGAGTAACGCGCCGACGGCGTAGAATGTGGTGCTGTTGTCGCTGCTCCTGACTGTCAGCTCAACGTCAACCGGTGAGCTGGATATAAAGATTGACATGATTAAGAACAACACTATGTGCACCGCCGTGGTAGTTACAAACTGGTAACGGCGCAGCAGTGTGCCGCCGAGTACGTACAGCGACTGCGCCCACATCACCCATCCTGTGGCAAGGAAGTATATGCCTTGGTTGAATGCCGCACTGTTGATTTGGTTTACAGGGGTGTCGTCCCCGTTGGTGAACAGCAGCCTTATGAAATCCGGAATGGTGCACTGCAGGCAGTCGACGCCGGCCACGAGGCATGTCAGCATTCGCAAAGCGTCGGCCACGCAGTATGAAACCATGCCTACGACCATCGTCCCCAGCGTTACGCCGAGCCAGCGCACGATGTACTTCTCGAGGTCGGTGGCGGGCAGCATCTTCACCTTTATGCGCTGCGCCTTTGTGCCCATGTCGGCGAAAATCCATGTTCCTGCGATGACGATGACAACCATGTAGACCACCGTACACAGCTCAACGGAGTGCATCAGGCGGCCTTCGTCCAGTGCTTTGGCACCCTTCAGGTATGGATAGAGCCACCCGAACATGGGGAAGAGGTAGCCGAACGACAGGCCTGCGGCGAATGACAGCACGCTCTTCAGGCTCATTCCGCACTGCCACCGGGCTGTTTTTGCGAAGCGTCTTATATCGAAATTGCTCATATTCTTTTGTTTTTATTTTTGGAAGTTATAGAAGTGTACCTTAGAAGTTATAGAAGTTAAAGAAGTTATCGCTCCCTTCGGTCGCTAAGAAGTTAAAGCCATTACCTTTTATTAGGTGCTCCTTGTCTGCGTCCCCTCCCTCGGGAGGGTTAGGGAGGGGCTACTACTTGATTATCAGTGTGTTACGTTCGGCGTTGTAAAAGGTGGCCTTTGGGCTTGCGAAAGACGGTCTTTTGCGTTGTAAAAGACGGCCTTTTGCACGGTGAAAGACGGCCTTTTGCACGGTGAAAGACGGCCTTTTGCAAACCGGTAGGTTTTCCTTGTCATTTTACTTCCCGGCATTTGGATTCTTCACTCTTCACTTTTCACTCTTCACTTAACCTTACAGGTTCACCCATTTGTTGTTGATTACCTGCATACGGCGGAATATTTTGTAGGACAGAATCCAGTCGGCCACGCCCCAGAGGGCGAACACCGCCGCGCCCGTCCACGCCAGGGGGACAAACATAGAGCGTGCGATATGCTGGTCGATGTCGTCTACAAAGCCTACGAACAGCGGCAAGAAAGCCATTCCGATGATGAAGTGCGCCAGCGTGGTGAACACGAACTGCCGCCTGCGGAACAGCGCGCCGCCCAGTATGTAGAACGAGTACAGCCAGAAAATCCAGGCATACGCCAGCGCAAGGATTGAGCAGGCTTCGGCCATGGTCATGCTGTCAACGTTGAAGGTGTAGTACTCGCTCGTGCCGAGAAGTATCGAGGCGAACTCCGGGATGACGCATTTCACCACGGGGATGCCGGCCACGAGGCTTACGAGCATACGGAAAACGTCGGCCGCGCAGAACGCAACGAAGGCCATGACCCACCACACCACGGTGACGTAAAGCGCACGGGCGACAAACTTCTCAATGTCGGTTGCCGGCAGCATCTTGAACGTTATGCGCTGCTCTTTTGTCTTCATGTTGCTGAAAAGCCAGCATCCGCCAATTACGGTGATGATGAAGTATATCACGAGGCAGAACTGCATGGCGCTCAGGAGGCTGCCCGCCGCGTGGATTTCGTCGGTACGGTAGCTCGAGAGCAGGTGTATCAGGAACGGTATGAACATGGCGAAGAACATGCTGCCCATGTTCGTAAGCATCTCTTTTTTAGTCATCTGGGCTGACCAAAGGAGCACTTTGCCGAAACGGTTTATATTGAATTTTGTCATGGTTGTAAGTTGTTTGAGAGATTAATTGATAGGCCCAATTGGACGGATGAGCCGGATTGGCCTGATAGGTGATAGCTGGCAACATAGTTGATGCTAAACACTCAAGGCATATCAAGCCCCCTCCCTTGGGAGGGTTGGGGTGGGTGCCCCTTTGGGTTGGGTTGGATGTCGGGTTGGTGGGCCGTGGGTGTCGTTACAACGCCCTGCGTGTCACGGCGTTGAAGAGCAGCTCCAGGTTGAGCTGAGTGTCCCCGTCGCCCTCGCGTTTGCGCGTTATCACGGCGTTGCCCTGCACTGACGGCTCGGCGTAGAGCACGTCGTCGGCAGGCTCTCCAAGTGAACGGTACTCGAAGTTGTACTTCTTGCAGATGTCGGCGACCGACGCGTCGAGCAGTATTTCGGAGCGGTCGAGCATCACGATGTGGTCGAGCAGCGACTCTACGTCGTGCACCTGGTGGGTGGATATTACCATAGTGCGGTCGTCGCTCATGTTGTTTGCCACCACGCGGCGGAACTGGCTCTTCGACGGAATGTCCAGTCCGTTGGTCGGTTCGTCCATAAGCAGCAGCTTGGTGTTGGCCGCTAAGGCGAAGCTCATGTACACTTTCTTCTTCTGTCCCATTGAAAGCTCCTTCAGGTGGATGTCCGGCGTAAGCTCGAAGTCGCGCAGGCAGCTCTCCAGCACCTCGCGGCTGAAGCGCGGATAGAACGGCTGGTTTAGCCTGACGTAGGCTTCGAGGGTCATCGGGGCGAGGTCAAACTCCTCGGGAACGAGGAAGATCTCTTCAAGCGTCTCGGCCTGGTGGCGCTGCGTGTCGACTCCGTCAACGGTTATGGTGCCGGCCGTGCGGCGCAGCATACCGCTTATAAGGTAGAGCAGGGTAGACTTGCCCGTGCCGTTCTTGCCCAAGAGTCCGTAGATGTTGTTGTCCTCAAGGTTGAGGCTGAAGTTGTCGAATACGTATTGCTTCGCGCCCTGGTACTTGTATTTCAGGTTCTCGATGTGTATCATTTTGTTTGAATTTATAGAATTTACAGAAGTTATCGCTCCCTTCGGTCGCTAAGTAGTTAAAGCCAAATGCCTTTCCTTCAGGCTTTGTTTTGTTGTAGAGAGAGTTATGGCATACACTTTGGAAAGCATCTGGCTTTAACTACTCCAACCAATTTTTACCGCTCGGCTACTCTGTCTTTTCCGCCATCAGTCCGTCGTCTTGCGGCATCATTACCAGCATGTTGTCTGCGATTGCGGCCGGTGTGCCGTCCTCGGCCAGGTCGTAGACCGTCACCGACATTACGCCTGCCGTCTCCATGCGGTACTCGGTGCGCTCTGTGGCGCGGTCGTAGGCCTTTGTCTTGCCGTTCCACAGGCTGCGCTCCAGCGTGTAGCCGTCGGCTGAGTAGGTGTAGGTGAGGCGGCTCTCGGGTGTCATGCGGCCTGTCTGCGCGTTGCGGCGGTAGATGTCTTTGGATGTGACGCGGCCAAGATTGTCATACTCGTAGCGGTATTCCAGTTTGCCGCTGAGGCTGTTGCCCACCTTGTCATATACGTACATGGTCTTTACCTGACCGTTCTCCACGTCTGCGTTGTAGCAGTACTGCGAGTTGAGGTTACCTGTTGAGTTAAGGTACATTGCCATGATTGTGGCGGCTGTGATGATAGTTCCCATAATTGTTAAAGTCTTTAAATTGTCAATATTTGTATTTGTTGTTTCTTGTTTCGTAGTGTACTATTGTTGTAGTACACTGCAAATGTACTGCAATAACACATTACTTGCAAGTTTTTCGACGAAAAAATGCAAGGGAAAGAGTGTTTTTAACTTGCGTTTACAATAACCAAGCGGATGTTGGCTGATTGTAAACAGATTTTAAGACAATGACTGGTTGATTGTTGTCAGGTGAGCTTCTTGTTAGGCTCATTCCGCCTGTCAGGCTCATGTGGCTTATTAAGCAAAATTAGCCAAATTGGCCGGATGAGCCGAATATGGAGGCCGGCGGATGCGCCGCCTGTGGCTGTCTGTTTCCCAAGAGGCCATCAATCGCACGCCAAAAGGCCGTCTTTTGGCCGCTAAAAGGGCGTCAATCGCACGCTAAAAGACGGCCTTTTGGAAAGGCGTTGATAATCAACGGGTTACAAGGCGGTGATGATATGTGTTAAAATAGGCCTGCGGATATGGTGCTTTTGATGCTCCGTAAGACCGCAGACGGCTAAAAACACTGCATAAAAAACGTTTTTCCCACCAAGCCGCCGATATGTCGGAAAAAATTAGTAAGTTTGCACCTATTATATAAATATGCGTCAGGCAAACAACAATAAAACGACATAAAGGTATGATTCTTTTTTTCAAGACCCCTACGGAGAGCGTGATAGCAACCGAGGTTGACCATCAGCTTTCGCAAGAAGAAATCAAGGAACTGTGCTGGCTCTATGGCGACGCGACGCCGGTGGAGGCCGACCATGTTGACGGTTATTTCGTCGGCCCGCGCCGAGAGATGATAACGCCGTGGAGCACCAACGCCGTCGAGATAACGCAGAACATGAACCTGAAGGGCGTTTCGCGCATAGAGGAGTATTTCCCGGTAAGTTCTCGTGAAGCCGACCACGACCCGATGCTGCAGCGTATGTACGAAGGGCTGGATCAGACGGTGTTCACCGTGAATCACAAACCGGAGCCGATAAGGCACGTTGACAACCTGGAGGAGTACAACGAGCAGGAAGGTCTGGCCCTCTCGCCCGAGGAAATAGAGTATCTGCACAAGATAGGGAAGGAGCTGGGACGGCCTCTGACCGACTCGGAAATCTTTGGCTTCGCCCAAATCAACTCCGAGCACTGCCGCCACAAGATATTCGGCGGCGTGTTCATCATCGACGGCAAGGAGATGGAGTCGTCGCTATTCAACATGATTAAGAAGACGACGAAAGAGAACCCGCACAAAATCCTGAGCGCGTACAAGGACAACGTGGCCTTCAGCGAAGGCCCTGTCATCGAGCAGTTCGCGCCCGAAGACCAGTCAACTTCCGACTATTTCCGCGTAAAAGACATAGAGAGCGTCATCTCGCTGAAGGCCGAGACGCACAACTTTCCCACCACCGTGGAGCCTTTCAACGGTGCGGCCACGGGCACGGGAGGCGAGATACGCGACCGCATGGGCGGCGGAACGGGCTCTTGGCCGATAGCCGGCACGGCGGTGTACATGACGGCGTATCCACGTTTGAAGGAAGAAGGCTCACCGACAAGAGATTGGGAAAGCATCCTGCCCGTGCGCAAATGGCTCTACCAGACGCCTGAACAGATATTGATAAAGGCGTCTAACGGCGCGTCGGATTTCGGCAACAAGTTCGGCCAGCCACTGATTTGCGGTTCCGTGTTGACATTCGAGCACAAGGAAGGCGACGAGAAGTACGCCTACGACAAGGTGATAATGCTGGCCGGAGGAGTGGGCTACGGCACCAAGCGCGACTGCCTCAAGAAAGAGCCTAAGAAAGGCAACAAGATAGTAGTGGTGGGCGGCGACAATTATAGAATTGGTCTCGGCGGCGGCAGCGTGTCGTCGGTCGACACCGGCCGATACTCTAACGGCATAGAACTGAACGCCGTTCAGCGCGCCAACCCGGAGATGCAGAAGCGCGCCTACAACCTTGTGCGCGCCCTCTGCGAGGAAGACGTCAACCCCGTTGTCAGCATACACGACCACGGTTCGGCAGGCCACGTCAACTGTTTGTCGGAACTTGTAGAGGAGTGCGGTGGCCAGATAGACATGACCAAGCTGCCCATCGGCGACAAGACGCTCTCAAGCAAGGAGATAATAGCCAACGAGAGCCAGGAGCGCATGGGCCTGCTCATCGACGAGAAGCACATCGAGCACGTGCGCAAAATAGCCGAACGCGAGCGCGCTCCGCTGTATGTTGTCGGCGAAACCACGGGCGACGCCCACTTCAGTTTCGTGCAGGGCGATGGCGTTAAGCCGTTCGACCTCGACGTGGCGCAGATGTTCGGCCACTCGCCCAAGACCTACATGAGGGACAACACGGTAGTAAGGCACTACGAAAACGTAAGCTATTCTCACACGAACGTAGGCAAGGCACTCGACGAATATGTATCTCGCGTGCTCCAGCTGGAGGCCGTTGCCTGCAAGGATTGGCTCACGAACAAGGTTGACCGAAGCGTAACGGGCAAGATAGCGCGCCAGCAATGCCAGGGCAAACTTCAGCTTCCGCTCTCCGATTGCGGCGTTGTAGCACTGGATTACCGCGGCCATAAGGGCATCGCCACAGCCCTCGGACACGCTCCGCAGGCCGGACTGGCATCGCCGGAGGCAGGCAGCGTGCTCTCCGTTGCAGAGTCGCTGACCAACATTGTGTGGGCTCCGCTCGAGGAAGGACTCGACAGCGTGAGCCTGTCGGCCAACTGGATGTGGCCCTGCCGTTCGCAGGAAGGCGAGGACGCGCGCCTCTACAGCGCGGTGAAAGCGCTCTCCGACTTCTGCTGCGCGATAAAAGTGAACGTGCCTACGGGCAAAGATTCTCTCTCGATGAGCCAGCAATACCCCGATGGACAGAAGATAATCAGCCCGGGAACGGTCATCGTAAGCAGCGGTGGACAGGTGTCCGACGTGCGCAAGGTGGTGTCTCCCGTGCTGGTGAACGACCATAAGTCATGGCTTTACCACATAGATTTCTCTTATGACGAGCTGCGCCTCGGCGGTTCGGCTTTCGCCCAGTCGCTCGGCAAGGTGGGCGACGATGTGCCTACGGTGAAGAGCCCCGACTACTTCCGCAACGCTTTCAACACGCTTCAGGAGCTGATAAATAACGGCTGGATAATGGCCGGCCACGACATCAGTGCGGGCGGAATGGTGACTACTTTGCTTGAAATGTGCTTCGCAAACACCGACGGAGGTCTCGACATAAGCCTCGACAAGATTGACTGCGACGACATAGTTAAGATGCTCATGGCCGAAAATCCCGGCGTGATAGTGCAGGTTTCAGAGAGCCACAGGCTCGATTTCGAGGACCTGATGGACGACAACGGCGTATGCTACGCCTGCATCGGACGCCCTGATGCGTCATCACGCAAGCTCAAAATCAGCAAAGGCAAGTTCACGCATGAGTTCGACATCGACGCAATGCGCGACGTATGGTACAAGACTTCGTACTTGCTTGACCGCGACCAGAGCATGAACGGACGCGCCGAAGCACGCCGCGACAACTATAAGAAGCAGCCCGTCGTGATGAAGTTCAACGACTCCTTCACAGGCAAACTGTCACAATACGGCATCTCGGCCGACCGCCGCGAGCCGACAGGCGTCAAGGCCGCAATCATCCGTGAGAAAGGAACCAACGGCGAAAGGGAGATGGCTTACTCGCTGTATCTTGCCGGATTCGACGTCAAGGACGTGATGATGACCGACCTCATCACGGGTCGTGAGACGCTTGAAGACGTCAACATGATTGTCTTCTGCGGTGGTTTCTCCAACTCAGACGTGCTTGGCAGCGCGAAAGGATGGGCCGGAGCGTTCCTCTTCAATCCGAAGGCGAAGGAGGCTTTGGACAAGTTCTACGCCCGTGAAGACACTCTCTCGCTCGGCATATGCAACGGTTGCCAGCTCATGGTTGAGCTTAACCTCATCAATCCCGAACACGAGAAGCGCGCCAAGATGTTGCACAACGACTCGCGGAAGTTCGAGAGTGCGTTCCTCGGACTTGACATCCCGCAGAACGACAGCGTGATGTTCGGCTCGCTGTCGGGCAGCAGCCTCGGCATATGGGTTGCCCATGGAGAGGGCAAGTTCTACCTGCCCGAGGGCGAGGACAAGTACAACGTCGTGGCGAAATACCACTACACGGAGTATCCCGGCAACCCGAACGGCTCCGACTACGCCGTTGCCGGCATCTGCTCTAAGGACGGACGCCACCTCGCCATGATGCCCCACTTGGAGCGCGCGATCTTCCCTTGGCAGAACGCCTGGTATCCGGCTGACCGCGTGAAGGACGACGTTACGCCGTGGATAGAGGCGTTTGTCAACGCGAGAAAGTGGATTGAAGCTCACAAATAAATTATTTCGAGGAATAAAGGAATAAGGAGAGAAAGAGTAAGTAGAAATGACTTGAATGTGAAAGGCCGTATTTCGCATTGCAAAAGGCCGTCTTTTACAGCCTGAAAGGCCACCTTTCGGACGGTAAAAGACGGCCTTTCGGAAAGCCGCTGGTTTACAGACACTTGGCAAAGGGGCGCCCGGGTCTGTTGCAATGGCCGCAAAACGTCTGTCGGCAGCATTATTTCCGGCATTGCGAGGATGCGTCTTAGCTCCTTTACCGCATAACTTTTCAACTCCTTAAAATACGAAACAGAACAATGTCAAACTTCTACATTGACAGTTTCAAGACGTTTTTCAAAATAGGCCTGTTCACCTTCGGCGGCGGCTACGCCATGATACCGCTCATTGAGCAGGAAGTGGTTGACCGCCACAAGTGGTTGAACAAGGAAGAGTTCATCGACATGATAGCCGTGGCCCAGAGCTGTCCGGGAGTGATGGCGATAAACATCAGCGCGTTCATAGGCTACCGCCTGCGCCGCCTTAAGGGCGCGCTGTGCATGTCGCTGGGCACGGCCTTGCCGTCGTTTCTCGTGATCCTGGCCATCGCGATGTTCTTCCATCAGTTCGAAGACAACAAGGTCGTCGCGGCAATCTTCCGCGGAATACGCCCCGCAGTGGTGGCACTGATAGCCGTGCCGACGTTCAACATGGCCAAGAGCGCAAAGATAACGCTCACGAACTGCTGGATACCGATAGCCTGCGCGCTGGCCATCTGGATGCTCGGCGTTTCTCCGATTTACGTCATACTGATAGCCGGCATCGGCGGATTCGTTTACGGTAAGTACATAAAGCCGACGGAATAAAATGAATAATGAAAAATGAATAATGAAAGATCAGAGGTGATGGATGATTTTAATAAGAAAGAATCGTTGATAAATAGTAAGACTTTGAAGTTCGCTTTGCGTATAATTGAAATGGTTAAGTATGTCAGGAGAAAAGATAATGAAAATGTCTTGACAAATCAGGTGCTGCGTTCCGGCACATCCATTGGAGCTTCGGTGCGTGAGTCAGAATATGCTCAAAGTCAGTCAGATTTCATACATAAGCTAAGCATCTCGCTGAAAGAAGCTAATGAAACAGGGTATTGGTTATGCTTGTTGAATAAGGCTGGTTATATAGATGGCAGCTCTTACGAAACCATTAAGAAAGATTGTGACGAAATAATGGCAATATTAATTGCTTCGATAAAGACAGCAAAGTCGCATAACCAATGAATAACTGAAAGAAAGTCTTTAATTCTTTATCATTCATTATTCATTTTTCATTAAAAAGATTATTCATTCTTCATTATTCATTCTTCATTAAATAATTATGATTTTCTTAGAACTTTTCATCACGTTTTTCCAAATCGGGCTGTTCGGTTTCGGCGGAGGCTACGGCATGTTGTCGCTGATTCAGGGCGAGGTTGTCCACAAGCACGCGTGGCTCACAACGTCAGAGTTCACCGACATCGTGGCCATAAGCCAGATGACTCCCGGCCCGATAGGCATCAACTCGGCCACATACTGTGGTTATACGGCGGTGCACAACGCCGGCTTCGGCTACTGGATGTCTGTTCTTGGCAGCGTTACGGCAACGTTCGCGCTGGTGCTTCCGTCGCTTATCCTGATGGTCTTGATAGCCAGGATGCTTATGAAATACATGCAGACGCAGACGGTCCAGAGCGTGTTCTCGGGCCTTCGCCCGGCCGTGGTAGGCCTGCTGGCCGCCGCCACGCTGCTTCTTATGTCTGAAGAGAACTTCAGTGCTCCCGACGTCAACCCCTGGCAGTTCTGGATCAGCTGCTTCCTGTTTGTGGCGTCGTTCGTGGGTACAAAGTATTTCAAGATTAATCCGATACGCATGATATGCTATGCCGGCGGCGCCGGACTGCTGTTGCTGTATTAGAATATGCGGAACAACGGTATGCCAAGGCTGCCGGTACTTGCCCATACATTACCTGACACCCATCCAAATCCTCCCAAATGGAGAGAGCTTGACAGCTTTCCTATATATAAATAATGTGGAAAAGCATGCCAAGCTCTCTCCATTTGGGAGGATTTGGATGGGTGTCAGCAGTTTGTCCTTTCTTCTTTATTGCCACTTTACGGGCACGTTTCTCAGCTGGATGTATGATGCCAGGTTGCCGGCCCGCGAGCTTTTCTCGCTGTTCAGGTAATATCCGGCCTGGACAACTGATAGGGTGGTGACCGTTGCCGGCACGCCTACGAGCTTTGACAGCTCGAATTTCACGGGCACGCCCACGGCAAGGTTTTTCGCCGTGGCATAGTCGTTGGTCTTGTATTCGTTGCCGTCGGTGTCATATGCGGTTACGTTGTTGTCGCCGATCCGTGCGTTGGCGTAGCTCAGGTCCTTGGCGGTGGCCTTCAGATAGATGGTCACTGTGCCGGCCATGGAGTTGCCGACGGCCTCCACGAACTCAAGGTCGAAGCTGGCGGCGGCCGGATTTCCGATGCTCACTCCCGATGCCGACGTTACGAAGTTCACTCCGGGCGCACTGCTCTTTTCGGCTGTCGTGGAGGTTGCTTCGCCCGTAAGCGTTTCCTTAACCACTTCTTTCGCCGCGTTTTTCAGTTTCTGCAAGAACTGGGCTTCAGCCTGCTGTGGCATTGCGAAGAGGCCTATAGCCACTGCACAAAGGGTAAAAACAGATTTTTTCATAGTCAAAACGGTTTTAGTTATACAATAAGAGTGCATGTATTCAGTCGCCGGCCTTGCGCTCGGCTATCTGCCTGTTGGCGGAGTCTCGCGCTCCGGGTGTGTAGTGCATGTGCCCGTCGTTGTCGTAGAACACCTGTCTTGGCTGTTGCTTCGATGCCTCCTTCGACATCATTCCGAACATATACATTCCGCCTACAACCACAGCCGTAACCATCAACAATTGCAGGAAAAGGTGGAACAATGCCACCAGGAACAGGAACACCGCAAGGCAGACCGCAACCACAAGCACCACTGAAAATGCGGTGAACGCCGCTCCATGCCGCCAGCCGGCCGTGCGCACGTTGCGCATCAAGGCCCAGCCTATGCCGCCGAGCACCAGTGTCCAGAATATGACGTGCGACACCGTGTCGGCCGTGTCGCCTGAAACGCCGAAGATGCTGCTTGCCACAGACACGACGAATGCTATCGGGAACGTGAGCAGGAGGCAGATGAACGTGGACTTTATGGACAGGTCCTTGCCTATGTGTTCTTCCACGGCGCCCTTGAAAAAGAACACTTGCAGTATCTGGAACGCCACGAACAGGGCGAATGGAATCAGCCTCAGGAGTTTCGCCCAGAAGCCGTACTTGTCTGAGGTGCACCACCACAGGCTGTTGCCTCCGAGCACCGAGTATATGGCTATCTCTAAAACTGTGGCCGCCAGCATGCATCCGCCGGCCGCCAGCAGCAGCGTGCGTGACTTGGCTCCGCCTTTCATGTGGAGCAGGGTGGCGCCGAATGCGGCGGCTACGATTATGAACACAAGCCAGAACGGCAGTGTGGTTGACATCAGAAATTCTTTCATGTCGTTACGGTTTATATGTTATTATAATGTGTAAAAAAGTCCTTTGGGGCTGCCTTTTTCTGCAAAAATAATTAAAATGCCGACTTGTGCAATAACGGTTTTCCGTGAATTTGCCGCTTACTTGTGGACGGCCGTGTAACGGCTTGATTCACAGTGCGTTGCAAAAGGCCGTCTTTCGCGTTCCAAAAGACGGCCTTTCAGCGTGCGATTGACGGCCTTTCGGATTGCAAAAGACCGTCTTTTGCATTGAGGCTGCCGGCTGATTTTGCGCTTTCGGGATTTTTGCGTACCTTTGCCCGAAGTGTATTCATGACTTAGCGAACCGAGTGATATGAAGATTTTTGCCGTAGGGATGAATTACATCCTGCACAATAAAGAGCTTGACGGAACGTTATATAAACCGGAAGAGCCTGTGATTTTCACCAAGGCCGACTCGTCGCTGCTGAAAGACGGCAAGCCGTTCTTTCCGCCCGACGACCTTGGGCGCATCGACTACGAGGGCGAGCTTGTGGTGCGCATATGCCGCCTTGGCAAGAACATTCCCGTAAGGTTCGCCCACAGGTATTATGACGCGGTGACCGTGGGTGTCGACTTCACAGCGCGCGAGCTGCAGAGCCGCCTGCGCAAGGAGGGCAGGCCGTGGGAGCTGTGCAAGGGATTCGACGGCGCGGCCACGATAGGCGATTGGGTCGACGTGGCCAAGTTCCGCGACGTGCAGGCGCTGCGTTTCCGTCTTGAGGTCAACGGGCTTACGGTGCAGGAAGGCTGCTCGGCCGACATGCTGTTCAAGATTGACGAGCTGATAGCCTACATAAGCCGCTGGTTCACGCTTAAGACGGGCGACATTATCTACACCGGCACGCCGCCGGGAGTGGGGCCTGTGAGCGTGGACGACCACATCACGGGCTGGATAGAAGACCGCAAGGTGCTTGAATTCAACGTAAAATGAAATTAAGGAAAGTATTGCCGCTGCTGGCTGCCATGCTGTCCGTGTTCACAGTTTCGGCGCAGGTGAAGATGCAAAAGTTCTTCAACCTTACGGCCGAAGAGGTGAGGATAGACAGCGTGTTGCCCCTCTTCGCGTATTCCGTGCCCCTCGACGGGGCGTGGAGAGACTCCGTCTACTCCGCCGGGATAGAGTATCCCGAGTTCCTGGAGATGAGCGAGGGCGACATCGGCAGATACTTGCGCGCAGGCGGCGGGCCGCTCCCGGCTATGCCCGAAGTGGCGGCCGACGTGGTTGTCGACCGCAAGCGCGGCCGGCTCGACGTGTCGTTCACGCCCCTGGTGGAGCGTGGCGGCAAGAAGATGAAGCTCGTCAGCTTCATGCTCGAGGTGAAGTCGTCGCCCAAGCGGCGCGGCGCGGCCTCGACAAGGGCCGGTGGCGGCGGTGACGCAAGCGGCCGCTATGCGGTCAACTCCGTGCTGCGCCAAGGCCGTTGGGCCAAGATACGCGTGCCGGCCACGGGCGTTTACGAGATAACCGGCGACCTGATACGCCGTGCCGGACTGACGGACATGAGCCGTGTGAAGGTGTACGGATATGGCGGAGCTCTCCAAAACGAAGTGCTTAGGGAAGAAGACCTTGTGCGGTATGACGACCTCAAGGAGGTGCCCACATGCACCGTTGACGGCCGCAGGTTGTTCCATGCCCAAGGGCCGGTGTCGTGGAGCGGCGTTGATGCAGACATCCGCACACGCAACCCATACTCCGACTGCGGCTATTATTTCCTCACCGAGAGCGACGGCGAACCGCTCACGGTGGACAGCACGGCCTTCGTCGACTCCTTCTATCCGTCGGCCGACGATTACCACACGCTGTACGAGGTGGACGATTATGCCTGGTACCAGGGCGGGCGCAACCTGTGCCAGGACGACCCGATAGCCGCCGGCCGCTCCAAGAGCTACACCATAAGCCTCGCCCCGGGGCAGACGGGCAGGGCTGCCGTTACCGTCCGCGCCACGGCCGGACGGCAAAGCACGGCGCAGATAGACGTGAACGGCACCGTCGTTGGCACCGTCTCGACAGGCACTTTCGGTGAATACGACCACGGGAAGAACATGTCAGGCAAATACACAGTGGACAATCTGCAGGCTGAGAACACCGTCACGATAACCACGCTGGGCGGCGGTCCGGTGCGCCTCGACTTCATATCCGTGCGCCACGATGCACCCAGGAGCAGGCCTGTTCTTGCCGGGACAGCCTTCCCACAGCCCGAATACGTCTACAACATAACCAACCAAGACCACCACGCCGACCCCCAGGCGGACATGATAATAATAGTGCCCGCGTCGGCAAAGCTCACCGCCGAGGCGCAGAGACTGGCCGAACACCATCGCCGGAACGACGGGCTCAGGGTCAACGTAGTGCCCGCCGACGAGCTGTACAACGAGTTCTCAAGCGGCACTCCGGATGCCAACGCCTACCGGCGGTACCTCAAGATGCTGTACGACCGCGCCAAGACCGAAGGCGACATGCCTCGTTATCTGCTGCTTTTCGGAGACTGCGTGTGGGACAACCGCATGAACACGGCCGAGTGTGGGGGCCTCTCGCCCGACGATTTCCTGCTCTGCCATGAGAGCGAAAACTCTTTCAACGCAGTCGACTGCTATGTGGACGACGGCTTCTTCTGCTGTCTTGACGACGGAGAGGGCGGCAGTCCCACCCGTAACGACAAGCTCGACGTGGCCGTAGGGCGCTTTCCCGTGCGCAATGAGGACGAAGCCAAGACCATGGTTGACAAGACAATAAACTATGCCGGGAACCAAAATGCCGGCAGTTGGCAAAACATGTTCGTCTTCATGGGCGACGACGGCAACGGCAACATACACATGAACGATGCCGACGAGATAGCCTCACTGGTTGAATCCGTCAACCCCGCGTTCCGCGTGGAGCGCATAATGTGGGACGCATACAGGCGTGAAAGCTCGTCAACTGGCAACACTTATCCCGACGTGTCAAAGCTGATAAGGCAACGGCAAGGCTCAGGCGCGCTGGTGATGAACTACAGCGGGCATGGCCGTCCTGACCAGATATCCCACGAACGGGTGCTTACGCTGGCCGATTTTGCCGCGTTCAACAACTCGAACCTGCCTCTGTGGATAACCGCCTCGTGCGACATCATGCCATTCGATTCGCAGGAAGACAACATCGGAGAGACCGCCGTGCTCAACAAGAAGGGCGGAGCCGTGGCCTTTTACGGCACTACGCGCACCGTGTACGTTGACCGCAACAAGGCCATAAACAAGGCTTTCATGAAGGCGCTGCTCACCCCCGTCGGCGGAAAATACGTCACAATAGGCGAAGCCCAGCGGTTGGCCAAGAACAACCTGATTGTCTCCATGGCCGACACTACTGTCAACAAGCTGCAGTATTCGCTGCTCGGCGACCCCGCGCTGACGCTCAACGTGCCGTCGCCCGGTGCCGTTATAGACAGTATAAACGGCGTGAAGCTGTCGGCCGGAGGCAGTCTTCCGCGCCTTTCTGCAGGGTCGGTAGTGTCGGTGAAAGGGCACGTTGAGGCAGCCGGAGGCGGCACAGACACTTCGTTCAATGGCGTTGTGACAGCCACGGTAAGGGATGCCGAGCACCTCATTGTCTGTCGTTTGAACAACACATCGGATGAAGGGGCGAGCACGCCGTTTGAATATTACGACCGTAACACAGTGCTCTTCAACGGCAGCGACAGTGTCCGTGGCGGCCGTTTCGGCTTCTCTTTCGCCGTGCCGAAGGACATTGACTACAGCGACGAGCAAGGACTCATAAACCTGCTGGCCGTGAACAGCGTCTCCAACGAGGCCGTCAACGGCTACAGCGACGGCTTCGTCGTGGGAGGAACGGGCGCAGCCGGTTCCGACAATGTTGGCCCGTCGATATACTGTTACCTGAATTCGCCGTCGTTCATGGACGGCGGCAACGTCAACACTACGCCTTTCTTCGTAGCCGAAATACAGGACAAGGACGGACTTAACACCACCGGCGCAGGCATAGGTCATGACCTTCTGCTCACAATAGACGGCGACATGTCGAAAACTTACGTGCTGAACGACAACTTCGAGTATGACTTCGGCAGTTACACTTCAGGCCGCACATATTATAATATACCCGCACTTACGCCTGGGCGGCACACACTTCGCTTCCGCGCCTGGGACATAATGAACAACTCTTCGACAACGGAACTGACGTTCAATGTCGTTGAAGGGCTTGCGCCTAACTTCTACGGAGTGGACTGTACGCAGAATCCTGCAACCACGGGAACTACCTTCATCATAACGCATGACCGCTCGGGAAGCAATCTCGACGTGGAAATCGAGGTGTTCGACATCAGCGGCCGTCCCGTGTGGAAGCATGAGGAAAACGGAGTGGCGGCCTCGGACACATACACCGTTGACTGGGACTTGACGGGCGACGGCGGCGGACAGCTTGCCACCGGGGTGTACATTTACCGCGTAAAGATTGGCAATGAAGGCGGCAGGATGGTCTCAAAAGCCAAGAAACTGATAATAGTGACAAGATAAGCCCGAGCTTGCGTGTCTGCGGTCGGCAATCAACAATAAAAAAGTAAACAACTGTTTGAACAGCAACAATCATGACAATGAAGCACCTTAAGATACTTCTGGCTATGGTGTTTGCCGCCGTCTGGTCCGGCGCGAACGCCCAGGAAAAGACAGACATATTCAATCCTGAGCGCAACTCGGTAACCTCGCAGACCATAGCTCCCGACGCACGTGCCGCCGGTATGGGCGATGTGGGAGCGGCGACCGACCCCGACGTGAACTCGCAATACTGGAACCCGGCCAAATATCCGTTCTGCATCAGCCGCGCCGGGGTGGCTCTCAACTATACTCCGTGGCTGCGCCAGTTGGTCAACGACATGGATCTGGCATACCTTGCGGGCTATTACCGCATCGGCGATTACAGCGCTGTGTCGGCCTCGTTGCGCTATTTTTCCCTGGGAGAGGTCAACATGTCTGAAGAGGTCGGCGGCATGACGATAAGCCCTTACGAGATGTCTGTGGACGTGGCTTACTCCCTGATGTTGAGCGAGAAGTTCTCTATTGCGGCGGCGGTGAGGTGGATCTACTCCGACATTACCTACGACTACACCGACGACACCACGCCTGGCAGCGCCTTCGGAGCCGACCTGGCCCTGTATTACCAGGATTACATAATGTTGGGTGAGCGCGAATGCCAGCTCGGCCTTGGCCTGAACATAAGCAACATTGGCAGCAAGATAAACTTCGGAAGCGACGAAAACAGCGAGTTCATACCGACGAACATGCGCCTGGGAGCGTCGCTGATGGTGCCGGTGGACGAATATAACCGTTTCACCATTGCCGCCGACGCAAACAAGATGCTCGTGCCTACGTATCCGTTGCAGGAGGACGGCGAGTCGACCGAGGACTACCAGCAGCGCGTGCAGAAAGACTATTACGACATTTCGAGCATCAGCGGCATATTCAAGAGCTTCGGCGACGCGCCCGGAGGGTTCAAGGAGGAGCTGCAGGAGATACGCTGGAGCGTCGGCGCGGAGTATGTCTACAACGACAAGTTCAGCCTGCGCGCCGGCTATCACCATGAGTCGGAGAACAAGGGAAACCGCAAATACTTCACCTTCGGAGCCGGATTCCGCATGAGCGCCTTCTCGCTCGACTGCGGATACGTGTGGGCCACGGCGAAGAGCAACCCTCTGGACCAGACCCTGCGCTTCACTCTGGCGTTCGACATGGACGGCATCAAGGACTTGTTCAGGAGATAATTCTTTAGCATTATGGATATAAGAGTAGGTTTGGGATACGACGTTCACCGCCTCGTCGAGGGACGCGAGCTGTGGCTCGGAGGCATAAAGATAGGGCACACGATGGGGCTGTTGGGGCACAGCGACGCCGACGTGCTGATACACGCCATATGCGACGCTCTGCTCGGGGCGGCCAACATGCGCGACATAGGCTACCATTTCCCCGACACGTCGGCCGACACGCTCAACGTTGACAGCAAGATATTGCTGCGCAAGACGGTGGAACTGATCGCCACCAAGGGCTACCGCGTGGGCAACATCGACGCTACGGTATGCGCCGAGCGTCCCAAGATTAATCCGCACGTGCCGGCCATGAAGGCGTGCCTCGCGGAAGTGATTGGCACTGACGAAGACAACATTTCGATAAAGGCCACCACCACCGAACGCCTCGGCTTTACCGGGCGCGAGGAGGGGATAAGCGCATACGCCGTGGCGCTGGTTGCAAGGTAAAGGCCGGCTTGCAGCCCACTGTTTTTCAAAAGACGGCCTTTTAAGATGCAAAAGGCCATGAATCACGTGCCAAAAGGCCGTCTTTTGCAGTGCGAAAGACGGCCTTTTGCAACGCGCTGTGAGCCAATGTCTTACGCAGGTGTCCACGACGGGCCTCGTGCCCGGTGTCGCTGGCGTGCGCCGTAAGGGTAAAAATAAGGCGATTTATTTTGTTTTACACGGTAAAAAACGTAACTTTGCACGATATAAACACGCGCGGGCGGACGACCGCATGGCGAGTGGCGGATATATAACAAGGTAATAAAACATAAAGACATGGACACACTTAAAAGAGCATTGGCATCTAAACTGCTGAAGATAAAGGCGATAAAGCTGCAGCCCGAAAACCCCTTCACGTGGGCATCGGGATGGAAGTCGCCGTTTTATTGCGACAACCGCAAGACGTTGTCTTATCCCGACCTGCGCGGCTTTGTGAAGCTGGAGCTTGCACACGCCGTGCTCGAGCACTTCCCCGAAGCTACGGCTGTGGCCGGCGTGGCTACTGGCGCCATAGCCCAGGGCGCGCTCGTTGCCGACGAGCTTGGGCTGCCGTTCGCCTACGTGCGCAGCAAGGCCAAAGACCACGGCATGGGCAACCTGATAGAAGGACAGCTGCCCGAGGGCGCCAAGGTGGTGGTGGTTGAAGACCTCATCTCAACCGGCGGAAGCAGCCTCAAGGCTGTTGAGGCCCTGCGTGCGGCCGGCTTCGAAGTGGTGGGCATGGTGGCGTCTTACACTTACGGCTTCCCCGTGGCCAGGCAGGCGTTTGACGACGCCAAGGTGACACTGGTGACCCTGACCGACTATGAGCACGTCGTTGAAGAGGCCGTTGCCACCGGTTACATCTCTGAAAAGGATGTTGAGCTGCTGCACGAGTGGCGCAAGGATCCGGCGAACTGGAAGAAATAGAGTGAAACCGTCCGGTGGCGCGCACGTGTGTTTTGTTGCGTGGCGAAGCTTGGACATATTGAATGTGGAAACTTGGATGTGCATGCGCGACAAGATGTTTATTGCGCTTCTCGCCTTTTTGCTGTGCGTGAGTGCAAAAGGGCAGAGCTTGGAACAGGCCTTCACCGAGATTTCATGCATGGAAGGCTTCCAAATGTCTGACTGCTCTGCCGAGGAATACGGCTACCCCAAGGAGATAGGGCGCATGAGAATGACCATGCGCGGCAACTCGGACAGCCGCGACGAAGTCTTGGCCGTGCTGTCCAAGATACCGCAAGGCCTGCTGGCCGCAGAATTTGCGGACGAAAGGGGAAAGACGGACAGATGGTACATCGAGGACCTGGACGGAGGCGGCACGGTGATGATGCACGTTTTCGTGGGCAGGGGCGGAAACGACATAGTGGCGCAAATGTTCTCCGGCTCGCCGGGAGAATATTACCATCGGCTGGCCGAAAAGATAGCCGGGGACATATGACAGGTTAAATCCAATATAAAGAACGACAATGAGCAAATATGAAAGCGGCGTTAAGCAGATACCGCATCCGCAGGCGGTTGTGTATTCAACGCTTAGCGACCTTAACAACATAGAGCGCGTGAAGGAGCGCATACCGACCGACAAGATACAGGACCTGACCTTCGACCATGACACAGTGAGCATCAGCGTGCCGCCCGTAGGCGCGATAACGCTGCGCATAATAGAGCGCGACGAGCCGAAATGCATCAAGTTTGAGACGGCCAATTCGCCAGTGCCGTTCAACCTGTGGGTGCAGCTTCTGCCCGTTACCGACACCACGTGCAAGATGCGCGTCACTGTGAAGGCCGACATTCCGGTGTTCTTGAAGCCGATGATAGGCGGCAAGCTGCAGGACGGCGTGGACAAGATAGCCGACGCGCTGGCCATGCTGCCGTATTAAAATGTCTTAATGTGAAGAAAATGTCAACAAAACTCTGGGAAAAGAACTTCGAGGCCGACCGCGAGATTGAGCGCTTCACGGTAGGGCGCGACCGCGAGATGGACATGTATCTCGCCAGATACGACGTGCTTGGAAGCATGGCCCATATCACCATGCTGGAGTCAATCGGACTGCTTGAAAAGCAAGAACTTGAGCAGCTTCTTGCCGAACTGAAGCGCATCTACGCCGCCTGCGGGCGCGGAGAATTCGCCATAGAGGACGGCGTGGAGGACGTTCATTCGCAAGTGGAGCTGATGCTTACGCGCCGCCTCGGCGACATGGGCAAGAAGATACACAGCGGACGGTCGCGCAACGACCAGGTGCTTGTTGACCTGAAGCTGTTTATACGCCATGAAATCAAGGAAATAGCAGGCCTTGTAAAGGCTCTTTTCGACGAACTTTTGCAGAAGAGCGAGCAGTACAAAGGCGTGCTGATGCCCGGCTACACCCATTTGCAGGTGGCAATGCCAAGCTCGTTCGGCCTGTGGTTCGGCGCTTACGCCGAGAGCTTTGCCGACGACATGCTGTTTCTCCAGGCCGCATGGCGCATGGCCAACCGCAATCCCCTGGGCAGCGCGGCGGGCTATGGCTCGTCGTTTCCGCTCGACCGCGCGATGACCACGCGTCTGCTCGGCTTCGACACGATGGACTACAACGTGGTGTACGCGCAGATGGGGCGCGGCAAGACCGAGCGTAACACGGCCTTTGCAATGGCTTCGATTGCCGGCACGCTGGCCAAGATGGCGTTCGACGCCTGCCTGTTCAACAGCCAGAACTTCGCCTTCGTGAAGTTGCCAAAGGAGTGCACCACGGGCAGCAGCATCATGCCTCACAAGAAGAACCCGGACGTGTTCGAGCTGATACGCGCCAAGTGCAACAAGCTGCAGGCGCTGCCTGTGCAGGTCACAATGATAATGAACAACCTGCCCTCGGGATATTTCCGTGACCTCCAGATAATAAAGGAAGAGTTCCTTCCGGCCTTCGACGAACTGAAAGACTGCTTGCGCATGGCCGCTTACATAGTGAATAGGATGGAGGTGAACGAGCACATCCTGGACGACCCGAAGTATGACCTGATGTTCTCTGTAGAGGAAGTCAACCGCCTCGCGGCCGCCGGAATGCCCTTCCGCGACGCTTACAAAAAAGTGGGACTTGACATAGAGGCGGGCCGCTTCACTCCAGACAAGGACATACGCCACACCCACGAAGGTTCCATCGGCAACCTGTGCAACGACAAAATCGGCGAGCTCATGGACGATGTCATGGCCGGTTTCACGTTTGACAAGGTCGAGAAGGCGGAAAAAGAGCTGCTTGGCGAATAAGCGCCTCGCCGTTCGTTGCAACGTCGCGTCTGTCCTATTTTGCTTATTGCTTCCATCAGGCTTATCCTAATCAACCAAATAATGAAACGCTACACCTATTATATAATGGCATTGCTTGCCGTCGCTCTTCTCTCAGGATGTGGCGAAGCGGAGTTCGAATATAGCCGTTATCCGTGCCGTTTCGTGTTCAACAATACCGCAAGTCGCAGCCCGGCGCTTGCCTCGGCGATGAACGCCGACTCGCCGGGGGTGTTCTGCCGTGTGACCATGAAGGGCAATTATTTCTATTTTTCCACTAATCATGGACTGTCAGACCGTGTAGACAAGACCGCTGTGGACCAGCAAGTGTCGATAGCGTTGGGAGTTTACAACGAGACGGGAATCATTGTCGGTTACGGGAATCTGGACTATCCGGCGACGTTCTACGCATACGACAGCCAGTGCCCCAACTGTTATGGAGACACCGGTTTGCCGCGCTATTCACTCTCGATGGACACCGACGGCACAGCCGAATGTGGCAGTTGCCACCGCAAGTACGATATGAGCAACCAGGGACTTGTGGTAAACGGTGATGCCGGCCGCGGCATGATGCGTTATCACGCAACGGTTACGGGCGGCGTGCTAAATGTAAACAACTGATGTGTTTTAGTATTAAAATGTGTGAATTAATTTGCATTTTCGAGAAATAGGACTATCTTTGCATCACTTTATTGCGGCAATAGCTCAGTTGGTAGAGCGCAACCTTGCCAAGGTTGAGGTCGCGGGTCCGAGTCCCGTTTGCCGCTCCAAGGATGCCGCAATGGTGGAATTGGTAGACACGAGGGACTTAAAATCCCTTGGCCAGAAATGGCTGTGCGGGTTCGAGTCCCGCTCGCGGCACAATTATTTAAAACCTTTCATTATGAAAAAAAATCTTGTTTTATTGTTCTCGGCAGCATCAGTGCTCGCACTGACGTCATGTTCTTCAAAGTTGGGAGAACTCTCTGCTGACAATTTCAAAGTCACTCCTAATCCCCTTGAGTCAAAAGGCGGACAGGTAGCTGTGACTATTGACGGTACTTTCCCTGAGAAGTATCTGAAGAAAAAGGCTGTTGTAACTGTCGTTCCGGAGCTGCGTTACGGCAACGGGCAGACTGCACAGGGTCAGGCTGCCACATTCCAGGGCGAAAAGGTTGAAGGCAACGACCAGACCATTTCATACAAGATGGGTGGCAACTACACAATGAAGGCCAACTACAAGTATGTTCCTGAGATGCAGAAGAGCGATCTCTATATGACTTTTGACGCTTACTATGGCAAGAAAAAGAAGAAGATAGAAGTTCCTGCAGTGAAAGTAGCTGAGGGTGTTGTCGCAACATCAGAGTTTTACACAAGGACTCTCGCCGGAAGCGGGGCATGCATCGCTCCTGACACTTTCCAGCGTATACGTGCACAGAGGCAGGAAGCTCAGATCAAGTTCCTCATCAATCAGGCCAACTTGCGCAAGAGCGAGTTGAAGAACAACTCTGTACAGGAGTTCGTAAAGATGCTTAAGGAAATCAACAACGACCAGGAGAAACTTAACCTGAAGAACGTTGAAGTTCTCGCATACGCATCTCCCGATGGTGGTGTCAAGTTCAATGACAAGCTGGCAAGCAAGCGCCAGGACGTTTCTGTAAACTATGCTGAGAAGCAGCTCAAGAGCGCAAAGCTTGACGGCGACGTTACAGGCAAGTACACTGCACAGGACTGGGACGGCTTCCAGAAGTTGGTTGCAGCTTCAAACATCCAGGATAAGGACGTGATACTTCGTGTCCTCTCAATGTATCAGGATCCTGAAGAGCGCGAACAGCAGATCCGTAATATGTCCGCAGGCTTCCGTGAGCTTGCCGACGGCATTCTTCCTGAACTCCGTCGTTCTCGTTTGATCATCAACTATGAGACAATCGGACGCAGTGACGAGCAGATCAAGGAGCAGTACAAGGCAGACGCCGCTCAGTTGAGCGTTGACGAATTGCTGTACGCCGCTACCCTTGAGAACAACGTTGACGCAAAAGAGGCTATCTACAAGAAGACCACGGAGGTTTATCCTAACGACTACCGTGCATTCAACAACGTAGCTGCAATTGAGTTCGCAAAGGGCAATGACGCTGAGGCTAAGAGCTACCTGTCAAAGGCTCTGAGCATCAACAGCAACGCAGCTGAAGTAAATGCTAACCTCGGTTTGTTGGCATTGAAGGGCGGAAACGTAAGCGAGGCAGAGAACTACATCGCTAAAGGCAATGCTGCCGGCGACTATAACAAGGTGCTTGGAACTCTTAACCTGGCCAAGGGTGACTATGCTACAGCAGAGCAGAACCTTAATGGAATCAACTGCAACACCACCGCTTTGGCTCAGATTCTTAACAAGAACTATGCTGGAGCTGCAACAACCTTGGGCAACATTGAGAACAAGGACGGTGTTACAGACTATCTGCAGGCCATCCTCAACGCTCGCCAGGGCAACAACGATGCAGCTTCTTCTTATCTGAAGAGCGCCCTGCAGAAGGATCCTTCACTCTCAACTTACGCTAACAACGACCTTGAGCTGTCAAAAGTCAGCAAATAAATAAAGCTGGCGCATGAAGCGGCTTATATACATCTTTACGCTCACCTTGGTTTTGGTTGCCTGCGGTTCGCGCAGCGGTTACTTCAGTCTTGAGGGCCGGTTACTCAACCTTAACCAAGGTGAGTTTTATGTTTACAGTCCCGATGGTGTCTTTGACGGTGTTGATACGATAAAAGTCGAGGGCG
Organism: uncultured Prevotella sp.; assembly: GCA_944320195.1. GTDB lineage: Bacteria > Bacteroidota > Bacteroidia > Bacteroidales > Bacteroidaceae > Prevotella. The sequence continues at coordinate 90,753 of CALUGP010000007.1, forward strand.
GACGCTTTGCTTTTGAGACTCCGTGTAAGGAAAGCGGTACGATAATGATAGTCTTTCCTAATTTCTCAGAGCAACCGGTATTTGCAGAACCGGGTAAGTCTGTTTCCATTAAAGGCGATGCTTCGCATCTGAAGGAGATAGAGATTGACGGTACAGCCGAGAATAAACTGATGAACGGTTTTCGTCAGCAGATATCCAAGGCTTCTCCTCCGGAAGTGTTGAAATACGCCGAACAGTTTGTGAGACACAATCCACGGTCGGCGGTAAGCGTTTATATATTACGGAAATATTTTATCAACACCAACTTGGCTTACGAAAGCAAAGACCTTGACAAGGCCGAACAGCTTGTCGGCATAGTGTACAAGGCTCAACCTAAAAACGGGCAGGTGGCACGCATGGCGCGCTATATAAGAAGCGCAAAGAACGGCATGATCGGAGCCAAGCTGCCGTCGTTTACTGCAAAGGACATTGACGATGGCAGTGTGTCCGACGCACGCTTGAAGGGACGTGTGGCATTGGTGTTCACTTGGGCTAACTGGAATTACGACAGCCGTAACATGCGGAACCGCCTCAGCCGGTTGAAAGAAGATTATGGCGACAGGTTCGCATTGATGGGGATAAGCCTTGACGCGGCAAAAGATGATTGCAAACGCACATTGAGAAACGACTCGACTTCAACGATAACCATTTGCGACCAGATGATGTTCGAAAGTCCGCTGCTGGATGCTTTCGGCTTTGGCGGAGTAGGCGAGAACATCTTGTTCAATGCGCAAGGGCGTGTGATCGAGCGCAACATGAAGTATGAGGACATTGAGTCCAAGCTGAAAACACTTTTAAATTAAATCCATACATGCTTGTCAAGACATATTGCGCGGCTGTAAACGGTCTTGAAGTAACCACCGTTACGGTTGAGGTAAGCATGTCAAAGGGTGTGATGTTCCATCTCACCGGACTTGCGGACACTGCCGTGAAAGAGAGCCGCGACCGCATTGTCGCCGCGCTTAAGAACAACGGGATACGGCTTCCCGTTGCCGACATTACCATAAACATGGCACCGGCCGACCTCCGCAAGGAGGGCAGCGGCTACGACCTTCCGCTTGCCATTGGCCTGTTGGCTGCAATGGGTAAGGTCAAGACAGACCATTTGTCTGAATACATGTTGATAGGCGAGTTGGGTCTTGACGGCAAGATTCAGCCCGTGCGTGGAGCCTTGCCCATAGCGATCCGGGCACGAAAGGAGGAGTTCAAGGGGCTGATTGTTCCACGGCAAAACATCCGTGAGGCAGCAGTGGTGAACAGGCTTGACGTTTACGGTATGGACAACATCCTCGACGTGGCGCGTTTCTTGAATGGCGAGGGGCAGTTTCAGCCTACGGTTGTCGACACGCGCCGCGAGTTTTACGAGCAGCAGAGCAAGTTCGACTTGGATTTTGCCGACGTGCGTGGCCAAGAGAGTGTCAAGCGCGCGATGGAGGTTGCGGCGGCCGGAGGGCACAACATGATAATGATAGGCCCGCCAGGCAGCGGCAAGTCGATGATGGCCAAGCGCCTTCCTTCAATTCTTCCGCCTCTTTCATTGGCCGAAAGTCTTGAGACAACGCAGATTCATTCCATTGCCGGAAAGCTGGGACGCGACATGTCGCTGATATCCCAACGCCCGTTTCGTGCGCCTCACCACACCATCTCCCAGGTTGCTTTGGTCGGCGGTGGAGCCAGTCCGCAGCCCGGTGAGATATCTCTTGCCCACAACGGCGTGCTTTTCGCCGACGAGCTTCCTGAGTTCAACAAGTCAACGCTTGAAGTTTTGCGGCAACCGCTTGAAGACCGCAACATAACCATCTCGCGCGCCAAGTACACCATAGAATACCCCTGCTCGTTCATGTTCGTGGCGTCGATGAACCCTTGTCCTTGCGGGTATCACAACGATCCTACGCACAAGTGCGTGTGCACTCCGGGCCAAATACAGCGTTATCTGAACAAGATAAGCGGCCCTTTGCTCGACCGTATTGACATTCAGGTGGAGATAACGCCCGTTCCGTTCAACGACATTTCGCGTTCGGCGCCGGGCGAGAGCAGCTCGTCCATACGCGGGAGGGTAATCAAGGCGCGGCAGATACAGGAACAACGTTTCCACGATTGCCGTGGAATCCACTGCAATGCGCAGATGTCTGAGCGCATGATCCACCAGTACGCGGAACCCGATGCGGCCGGGATAGACCTGTTGCGCATGGCCATGGAGCGGCTCAACCTCTCGGCGCGGGCTTACAACCGCATACTGAAGGTGGCGCGCACTATAGCCGATCTCGACTCGTCGGCCGATGTAAAGGCGCAGCATCTTGCCGAAGCCATCAGTTACCGCAACCTTGACAGGGGCGACTGGGCGGAGAGGTGACACTTTTTTAATAAAGAATTAAGAGTTAAGAATTAAGAAAATATGCCTTGAATATATAAACATCCAGCAATGCATATTTTCTTAATTCTTAACTCTTAATTCTTAACTTGACTTTCACAGCAGTCTTTTTGCGAAATACCTTACGGGATACCACACCGAGGCGAAGCCTACGGCGATGACTGTAAGTAACACTACGACGATGTCCTCCGGGTGGACACTTACCGGATAAGCGTCCACGACAAACGAGCCGCTGCTGCGTCCAAGGGCCACAAGTCCGTATTCCTGCTGCAGCCAGCACAGCAACAAGCCTATAAGTATGCCGGCCACTGCGCCTATGACTGAAATCATGCGCCCCTCGAATAGGAATATCCTTGTTATCTGTTTGTCAGTAGCGCCCATGTTGCGCAGCGTCACCACGTCGTTCTTCTTGTCTATTATGAGCATCGAGAGCGAGCCTATGATGTTGAAGCAGGCCACGGCCAGTATGAACGTGAGGAAGATGTAGGCGATGAATTTCTCTATCTTCATTATCTTGAACGTGTCCGCCTGCTGTTCCATGCGGTCCATCACGCGGTATTTCTTGCCCACGATCTCCTTCATCTCCGCCTTCACCGCGTCCAGGTCAGACCCCGGTTTCAGCCTTATTTCAAGCTGCGAAAGCATGCCCTGCCGGTCAAACAGCCTCCTGGCGAAGCCTATCGAGGTCAGTATGTAGTTGCCGTCATACTTGCCGTTTCTCACCATGAACACCACGCCCGGCGATATCAACGAGTCTTCCACGAAGCCTTCCGTCGGGTTCATCATGTCCAGTTGCCCTTCGCGGCGCGGCGCGTATATGTTCATGAAGCCGTCCCATGAGGCCGACATGCCCAGCTTGTCGGCCAGTCGTATGCCCACCGTGCCGTATTCCAGGTTGGCGGCGTGCAGCGAGAACTCGCCGTCGCCGTACACTATGTCGTTGATGTGCGTCAGTTGGTTGAAGTTGTCGTCCACGCCTTTCACGGTCACCATGGCCTGCTTGCCGTCGTATACGGCCAGGGCCTGGTCTTCAACGCATTCGGTGGCCACGTCCACCTCGGGCAGAGTGCGTATCCGTTGCAGCACGGGGTCGTCGGCCGGAGCTGTCTTTCCCTGCGCCGGAACCACCTCAATCTGCGGATCGAATGCGGTGAGGAACGACGCAACCAAGTCGTGGAATCCGTTGAACACGCTCAGCGTCACCACCAGCGCCATCGTGGCCACGGCCACTCCCACGGCGCTTATGCCGCTTATCAGGTTGATTACGTGCGTGCTCTTCTTCGAGAAGAGGTATCGGCGCGCTATGTAAAACGGGAAGTTCATTTCTTCAGCAGCTCGTCTATGTGCTCTATGTAGTCAAGCGAGTCGTCCACGAAGAAGCGCAGCTCGGGTATTATGCGCAGCTGGTTGCGCACGCGCGTGCCCAGTTCATAGCGTATGGTCTTCTCGTTGGCCGTTATGTTCTTTATTATCTCGTCGGCCTTTTCAGACGGGAATATGCTCAGGTAAGCCGTGCAGATGCTCAGGTCAGGGCTTATGCGGCACCGTGTCACGCTTATCAGCACGCCTCTTGTCTGGCGCGTCTGCGACTGGAATATCAGGCTCAGTTCTTTCTGCAGCAGTCTTGCTATTCGGTTTTGCCTTGTTTCTTGCATTGTCGTGTCGTTTTGTTTTTAACATGTTCCAAATCCACTGCAAACTTACTAAAAATCGTTTGAATAAACGAAGAAAAACCGAATAATGCGGAAACGTTGCCCTAATAATGGCCGCCGCGCCGTGCTTACGGTTTTAAAAGGGCGTCTTCCGGGTTGTAAAAGACGGCCTTCCGCCTTGTCAAAAGCGGCCTTTTGCACGCCGAACGGCCGTCTTTCGCAAGGCCGCCGGCGGCTGTTTGAACCTGTAGCAAATCCGCCTCCTTGTGTGACGGATTGTAATTTTCGGCGTGACGGCTTGCCGCTGTCGTTGAAAATGCGTACCTTTGAAAAATAAATTGACGTGAGCTTGGTACAAGAATGTTTTTTCATAAACATTTGAAAGTTTCCTTTGCAAGGGCATGATTCATTGTGCCCGTGCGTGCAGAAGGAACGTTTTTGGCAATTTTGCTTGCATGATACGCCTTTTCGCGGTGTGCGGACATAATGAGTCATCTCCCTGCAAAGGATGTTCCCCTTATGCCGGGTTCCAATTAAATTAGCATATGAGAAAGAAACTTCCGACCCTAATCCTGGCACTGTTGATGCCTGTTGTTTGTGTCGCCCAGCACAAGCCTTACCATGGTGACGGCATCGACGATTACCTGCGCTTCGTGCCCGTTGTCTCGGCTTACGCGCTGAAGGCTGCCGGCGTTGACAGCCACAGCCCGTGGAAGCGCCTGCTCGTGAATACGGCTACGTCGTTCGCCATTGACGCCGCATTCACCTACGGGCTGAAGTTTACGGTCAAGTCAACCCGTCCCGACGGCACCGACTGCCATTCGTTTCCATCCGGTCACACCTCGTTCGCCTTCTTCGGTGCCGCCATTTTGGACAAGGAGTTCCGCCGCGTGAGCCCTTGGATAAGCGTCGCCGGCTATGCTGTGGCCGCTGTCACCGCCGTTGACCGCGTCCGCCGCAACCGGCACCACTGGGCCGACGTGTTTGCGGGAGCCGCCATTGGCGTACTTTCCGTTGAGGCCGGTTATTGGCTCGGCGACAAAATCACAGGTTGGGATGATGATGTAAGCCTGGCCGTCAGCCCAATGGGCGTCGCTCTTGTTGTGGAGCTGTAGCGGTGCCGGAGCTTCGGCCGCACCGCATTGGTGCCAGCTTTGCGCGCGGATGTGGCCGCAGTGTGGGGCATTGTCCATGCCCTGATGCTAAGTTGTTGTGCGTCAGGGCGCAAACATGTGTAAACGTTTGCATTTCAAAAAGGGGGAAACACGCGTTTTCGGGATTCTCCCTATATGTTTTTATTACTATCTTTGAGGCGGAATTTAAAGACTTGTTACCTATGAATATACTATTAAGCGTTATTTATGGCACGAGTTTCGGCGAGGAACTCGTCCTGAATCTGATTACAGGCATCGAGGATGGAATAAGGCAATCCACCGCTTACCGCATGCGTACGGTTGACGGACGCGAGTGGACGTGCAACCTGAAGCTCGACCTGAAGAAAGGCACACACATTGATTATTATTACAGCGTGGTGCGCGGCGAGGACAATGTCGTGAGGCGCGAGTGGCTCGTGGAGCCTCACCGCCTCGAGATCAACGCCCTGCGCGGCGACAGCATAACCGTGTACGACCATTGGATCGACATGCCCGACGACGCTTACCTGTACACTTCGGCCTTCACCGACTGCATACGCCGACGCAAGACGAGGCTCGTCCCGCTGAGCGATTATCCCGTCACGGTGCGCCTCAAGGTGCGCGCCCCCCAGCTGTCGGGCCGTCAGGTGCTCAAGATTGTCGGTGCCGACGAGTGCCTTGGGGCGTGGGACGTGCTCAAGGCCGTGCCCATGGTGGAGCATAACTATAACGAATGGCTTGTCGACATAGACGCCACGCGGCTGCGTTCAGGCGCGTTTTATTTCAAGTTCGTGGCCGTCGACGTGGCCGACGCGGCCGATGCCGTGTGGGAAAGCTGTGACAACCGCCGCGTTGAACTGCCCTTGTCTCTGAAAGACGGAGGCGTGGCGGTATATGAGTTGGACAAGGCCAGCTTCCCCGTATATAATGTAAGGTGTGCCGGCACGCAGGTACCCGTGTTCTCGCTGCGCTCCAAGACAAGCTTCGGCGTTGGCGACTTCGGCGACCTCAAGAAGATGGTTGACTGGATGGCGATGACGCAGCAGCGCGTGCTCCAGCTCCTGCCAATCAACGACACCACTACGACCCACACCTGGACAGACTCTTATCCTTACAGCAGCATCAGCATATTCGCTCTCCATCCGCAGTACGCCGACCTGAGCGCGCTGCCGCCGATAGAGGACGAGGCGCTCAGGCAGAAGTTCGAGAGCCTGCGCCTGGAGCTTAACGCGCTGCCCAAGATAGACTACGAGCGCGTCAACAACGCCAAGACCGAATACCTGCAGGCGCTTTACCTGCAGGAAGGCAAGGCCGTGCTTGCCTCTTCCGCTTTCATGACTTTCTTCGAGGAAGAGGCCCACTGGCTTGTGCCCTACGCCCAGTATTGCACCCTGCGCGAGAAATACGGCACAGCCGACTTCGCCCTTTGGCCCGACCACAACTATTTTGACGAGGCCGACCGCAAGGCGTTGTCCAACCCACGCACTGCCGCCTACAAGGAAGTGGCGTTCTATTACTACGTGCAGTTCGTTCTCAACCGCCAGATGGCCGACGCACACGCGTATGCCCGCTCAAAGGGAGTGGTGCTCAAGGGCGACATACCCATCGGCGTAGACCGCCACGGAGCAGACGTTTGGCAGGAGCCGCGCTACTTCAACCTCAACGGACAGGCAGGTGCTCCGCCCGACGACTTTTCGGTAAACGGCCAGAACTGGGGCCTGCCCACTTACAACTGGGACGAGATGCTCAAGGACGGTTGCAGGTGGTGGATACACCGTTTCGCCAACATGGCCAAGTTCTTCGACGCTTACCGCATAGACCATGTGCTCGGTTTCTTCCGCATCTGGGAGATTCCCATCGACGCCGTCCACGGCCTTCTGGGCCAGTTCTCGCCGGCCCTCGGCATGACGAGAGACGAGATAGAGGCTTACGGCCTGCGCTTCCAGGAAGAGCTGTTCACCGAGCCGTTCATCACCGACTGGGTGCTCGAACGCATGTTCGGAGAGCGTGCAGCCATGGTGCGCGACACTTATCTCCTACCGTCTCACGACGGGCGTTACCGCATGAAGCCCGAGTTCGACACTCAGCGCAAGGTCGAGGCCGCATTCGCCGGCAGCACTTCGCAGGACGAGCTAAACCTGCGCGACGGCCTGTACGCCCTCATCAGCGACGTGCTCTTCGTCCGCGACCACCGCGACTGCAACAAGTTCCACCCGCGCATTTCCGTCCAGTTCGACTTCGTCTACGAGTCCCTGTACGACAGCGACAAGTATGTATTCAATAAAATCTACAACGATTACTACTACCGCCGCAACAACCAGTTCTGGTATCGCGAGGCTATGAACAAGCTGCCTAAGATTGTCGAGGCCACGCGCATGCTTGTCTGCGCCGAAGACTTGGGCATGGTGCCCGACTGTGTGTCGTGGGTCATGAACGAGCTTAAGATACTGAGCCTCGAGATCCAGTCGATGCCTAAGGACCCGAACGTGCGCTTCGGCGTGCTCTCGCGCAACCCCTACCGCTCCGTCTGCACCATTTCCAGCCACGACACGCCAACCATGCGCCAGTGGTGGGACGAAGACCCGGCACGCACGCAGGACTATTTCAACAACGTGTTGCAGAAATACGGCGCCGCGCCTCATCCCCTTCCGGGCTGGCTCGCGCGCGATGTCGTGTCGCGCCATCTGCTCTGCCCGTCGATGCTTTGCATCCTGGCGTTGCAGGACTGGCTTGCAATCGACGAGAACATACGCCTCGCCGATGCCGACGCAGAGCGCATAAACGTGCCTTCCAACCCACGCCACTACTGGCGTTACAGGATGCACATCAATCTGGAAGACCTCATGGCAAACCATGAGTTCAGCCAGAATATCACCGACCTGGTGCGAGAGAGCGGCAGAATGTAGCCTGGACGAATATTCATGAAACAAAATACAAACCTTACAACTATGCGAAAAGTAAAAATCTTATTGGCCGTGTTGCTGACGCCGTTGATGGCTTTGGCACAGACGGTTACGTCGCCCGACGGCAATGTATCGCTGAATTTCTCACTTGAAAACGGGCGACCTACGTACAAACTGGACTACAAGGGCAAGGCCGTAGTAAAGCCGAGCCACCTCGGACTGGAGCTTGCAAAGAACAAGCACGCCAGCAAAGGCATGGACGAAACCGACCTTATGGACGGCTTCATCATTGCGAAGACCGACACGTCGTCGTTCGACGAGACTTGGAAACCCGTGTGGGGAGAGACCGCCACGATACGCAACAACTACAAGGAGCTGGCCGTTACGCTCAACCAGCCGGCCACGAAACGCAGCATCATCATACGTTTCCGCGTGTACAACGACGGCATGGGCCTGCGCTACGAGTTTCCCCAGCAGAACGAACTGAACTATTTTGTCATAAAGGAGGAACACACCCAGTTCGCCATGGCCGGCGACCACAAGGCCTGGTGGATACCCGGCGACTACGACACTCAGGAGTATGACTACACCGAGTCGCGGCTTTCTGAAATACGCGGGCTGATGAACGGAGCTATAACTCCCAACTCCTCGCAGACAACGTTCTCGCCTACCGGCGTGCAGACATCTCTCCAGATGAAGACCGACGACGGCCTTTACATCAACCTGCACGAGGCGGCGTGCGTGAATTACGCCACGATGCACCTCAACCTTGACGACAAGACGATGACCTTCGAGTCATGGCTTACCCCCGACGCTACCGGCATGAAGGGCTACATACAGACACCGTTCAACACGCCGTGGCGCACCGTCATCGTGAGCGACGACGCTCGCGACATGCTCGCATCCAACCTTATCCTCAACCTGAACGAGCCTTGCGCCCTCGACGACGTTAGCTGGATTCACCCCGTGAAGTATTGCGGCGTATGGTGGGAGATGATTGTCGGCCGCAACTCTTGGGCCTACACCAACGACTATCCGTCTGTGCGCTTGGGCGAAACGGATTACAGCAAGTGCAAGCCCAACGGCACTCACGGAGCCAACAACGAGAATGTGAAGAAGTATATCGACTTCGCAGCGGCCAACGGTCTCGACCAAGTGCTCGTCGAGGGATGGAACGAAGGCTGGGAAGACTGGATTGGGCACTCTAAGTTCGACGTGTTCGACTTCATCACTCCGTATCCCGACTTCGACATAAAGATGCTCAACGACTATGCCCACTCGAAGGGAGTGAAGCTCATCATGCACCATGAGACTTCGGCTTCGGTGATGAACTACGAGCGCTGGATGGAAAAGGCATACACGCTGATGAACAAGTATGGCTACGACGCTGTCAAGAGCGGATACGTGGGCGACATGATACCTAGGGGCGAGCACCACTACAGCCAGACAATGAACAACCACTATCTCTACGCCGTGAAGGAAGCCGCCAAGCACCACATCATGGTCAACGCCCACGAGGCGGTGCGCCCGACGGGTCTTTGCCGCACATATCCCAACCTGATAGGCAACGAGAGCGCGCGCGGCACGGAGTATGAGGCATTTGGCGGCAGCAAGCCTTTCCACACCGTAGTGCTGCCCTTCACGCGCCTGCAAGGCGGCCCGATGGACTACACTCCGGGCATTCTTGAGACTCAACTCTCCACATGGAGCAACAACACGTCATACGTGCGCACCACGCTCGTAGGCCAGCTGGCTCTCTACTGCACGATGTACAGCCCGCTGCAGATGGCGGCCGACCTGCCCGAGAACTATGAGAAGTATTACGACGCGTTCCAGTTTATCAAGGACGTGGCCGTCGACTGGGACGACTCCAAGTATCTCGAGGCTGAGCCTGGCGACTACATAACCGTGGCGCGCAAGGCCAAGGGCACCGACAACTGGTTCATCGGCGGCAAGTGCGACGAGAACAGACACAAGTCTGTTGTCAAGCTCGACTTCCTCGACAAGGGCAAGAAGTATGAGTGCACAATCTACGCCGACGCGAAGGATGCCCACTACGAGAAGAACCCCAAGGCTTACACCATAACCAAGAAAACTGTCAAGAAGGGCGACACCCTCAAGCTGACGGAAGCCCCCGGTGGCGGTTTCGCAGTATCGCTCATAGCGAAGTGATTTGTAAAAGACGGCCTTTCGCCGTGTGAAAGGCCGTCTTTTGCCTTATGAAAGGCCATCTTTTGCAGGCTGAAAGACGGCCTTTTGTAAGGCATTGGAAAACAAGACGTTACGAAACCGATAAACAATAATGTATATGAAGATGACAAACCTGTTGCTTGCAGGCGTGCTTTCGATGGCTGCGGCGCATGAAGCCGTGGCGCAAGAGGCAGCTACGAATACCGCCGGTAAGTCAGTAGTGCCGATGACAAAGGTGCTGCCTGCAACGTTCGACTTCGTTAACGAGGTTGAATATTCACCTGAAAAGACTACCTTCAAGCTGTTCGCCCCGAAGGATGCGAAGTCAGTCACCCTTAGCATTTACGCCGAGGGGCAGGGTGGCAAGCCGTTGCAGGAGATGATGATGTTCTATTCTAACAAAGGCTTTTACACCGCTGCGGTGGCCGGCGACATGAAAGGCAAGTTCTACACGTTCGACATCGGGCGCGGCGAATGCCCCGGAGTCTTCGCCAAGGCCGTGGGTGTGAACGGACAAAGGGGCGCAATCGTTGACCTTGAAGAGACCAATCCCGAGGGCTGGGACACCGACCGCGTCACTGAAAAGGTGAAGATGACCGACCTCGTAATCTACGAGATGCACCACCGCGACTTCTCCATCGATCCGTCGTCGGGTCTGAAGTACAAGGGAAAGTTCCTCGCCCTGACCGAGCAGAAGGCCATAGACCACTTGAAAAAGCTCGGTGTCAACGCCGTGCACATACTGCCTTCATACGACTATGCGTCGGTCGACGAAACGAAGTTGGACACACCCCAGTACAACTGGGGCTACGACCCTCTGAACTACAACGTGCCCGAAGGCTCTTATTCCACCAATCCTTACGACCCCACGGTGCGCATAAAAGAGTTCAAGCAGATGGTGCGCGCCCTGCACAAGGCCGGCATCCGTGTAATCCTCGACGTGGTTTACAACCACACTTTCAACATCGAGGGCAGCAATTTCCAGCGCACTTATCCCGACGTTTTTTATCGCAAGACGGCCGACGGCAAGTGGTCTGACGGCTCGGGATGCGGCAACGAGACCGCCAGCGAGCTTGACCCCATGCGCAACTTCATGCTCCAGTCCATGCGCTACTGGGTTGACGAGTACCACATCGACGGCTTCCGTGTAGACCTGATGGGCGTGCACGACATCGAGACAATGAACAAAATCCGCCGCATGTTCGACCTTACCTTCCCCGCAACGTTCATCTACGGCGAGGGATGGAGCGCAGGGGCGTGCGCCTATCCGGTGGAAAAGCTCGCCGTGAAGGCCAACATGCGTAAGACACCCGGCATCGCGGCCTTCGGCGACGAGATGCGCGACGCCCTGCGCGGCCCGTTCAGCGACGACACCAAGGGCGCGTTCATAGCCGGCCTGCCGGGTAATGAAGAGAGCCTGAAGTTCGGCATCGCCGGGGCTATAAGCCATCCGCAGGTTGACATGTCGAAGGTGAACTACAGCAAGGAGGCTTGGGCATTGCAGCCCACGCAGGCCATAAGCTATGTCAGTTGCCATGACGACATGTGCCTGGTCGACCGCCTCCGTGCCAGCATTCCCGGCATCGGGCAGGACGAACTCATACGTCTCGACCTCCTGGCGCAGACCGCCGTGCTCACGTCTCAGGGCGTTCCGTTCATACTTTCGGGCGAAGAGATGCTGCGAGACAAGAAGGGTGTGCACAACAGTTTCAATTCTCCGGACAGCGTTAACCGCCTGGACTGGACCAACTTGGAGAAATATCCGCAGGTGTTCAGCTATTACAGCAATCTCATATCCATGCGCAAGAACCACCCGGCGTTCCGCCTCGGCGACGCCGAATGCGTGCGCAAGCACCTCGAGTTCCTGCCCGTGCAGGACTGCCTCGTGGCCTTCCGCCTGAAAGGCAACCCCAAGGGCGACTCCTGGAAGAACATAATCGTGATACTTAACTCCGCCAAGCAGACGCGAAGCGTAGACGTTCCGCAGGGCAACTACACCGTGGTCTGCCGCGATGGAGTAATCAACGAGGCCGGTCTCTGTACCGTCAGCGGCTCGCAAGTCAGCGTTCCGGCGCAGTCGGCGCTGATAATGCATGAATAGATTTTCAATAAGTTGGAGTCTTTTACTTCCCCAAAAGCAATTGCAATATGAAAAAACTTATCTTATCTTTAAGCTTGTTGTTAAGCGTTATGGCAATAAACGCCGCGGTCAAGGTTGACCGCATAGACCCGACAAACTGGTTTGTCGGAATGAAGAACCCTTCGCTCCAGCTCATGGTCTACGGCGAAGGCATACGCTCGGCCGAGGTCTCTACCGACTATCCGGGCGTGAAGGTGGACAGCCTTGTGAGGCTCGACAGCCCCAACTATCTGCTCGTTTATCTCAATCTTGACGGCGCTCAGCCCGGCGAGATGACCCTGCAGTTCAAGAACGGCAAGTCGTCCAAAAAGGTGAAATACCAGTTGAAGGCGCGTGAGATGCGTGGAGAAGAGCGCATGGGCTTCACCAATGCCGACGTGCTCTACATGCTCATGCCCGACCGTTTTGCCGACGGCGACCCCAAAAACAACGACATCAAGGGCATGAACGCTTACAAGACAGACCGCACGCAGCCCAGTCTGCGCCACGGCGGAGACCTTGAAGGAATACGCCAGCACCTCGACTACTTCACCAAACTGGGGGTTACCGCCCTGTGGTTCACTCCCGTTCTCGAGAACAACTCGCCCGACGGCAACGGCTTCAGCACATATCATGGATACGCCACGACCGACTATTACCGCGTGGATCCGCGCTTCGGCACCAATGAAGAGTACCGCCGCCTCTGCGACGAGGCTCATGCCAAGGGCCTGAAGGTGGTTATGGACATGATATTCAACCACTGCGGATTCGAGCATCCGTGGGTCGCCGACATGCCTTCAAAGGACTGGCTCAACACTCCCGACTGGCTTTATGACCGCAAGGACAAGACCAAGCCCGAGGTGAACGGCAAGTACTTGCAGACCAGCTACAAGCTTACGCCTATCGTTGACCCATACGCCAGCGACGTGGATCTGCGCGAAACGGTTGACGGATGGTTCGTTCCCACCATGCCAGACCTCAACCAACGCAACCCTCACGTAATCAAATACCTCATACAGAACAGCGAGTGGTGGATCGAGACCGTTGGAATCAACGGCATACGCATGGACACTTATCCTTATGCCGACGCCGATGCGATGGCCATGTGGATGAAAACACTCAACGACGAGTATCCCAACTTCAACGTGGTGGGCGAGACCTGGGTCACCGAGCCGGCATACACCGCCGCATGGCAGAAGGACTCCAAGATAGCCAAGAGCAACAGCTACCTCAACACGGTGATGGACTTCAGCTTCTATGACAAGATAAACCAGGCCAAGCGCGAGGACACCGACGGATTCACAACGGGCATGAACCGCATCTACAACAACTTCGTTTATGACTACCTTTATCCCAATCCGTCAAGCGTCATGGCGTTCATCGAAAACCATGACACCGACCGCTTCCTCGGCAACGGCAAGGACACAACTGCCCTCAAGCAGGCTCTCGCAATTCTCCTTACCGCCAACCGCATTCCCCAGCTGTACTACGGCACTGAGGTGTTGATGAACGGCACTAAGGAGGTTACAGACGGCTATGTGCGCAAAGACTTCCCCGGCGGATTCCCCGGCGACGCTAAGAACGCCTTTACGGGCCAGGGCGTGACCAAGGCCGAGAACGCAATGTTCACATGGCTGAGCCGCCTGCTCCACTGGCGACAGGGCAACGACGTTATAATAAAAGGCTCGCAGAAGCAGTTTATACCCTTCAACGGCGTTTACGTAATAGCGCGTCAGTATGGCGGAAAGACCGTTCTTACCGTTGTAAACGGCACACGTAAGCCAGCCGTGCTCGCCGTGAAGCGTTACGCCGAGGTGATTGGCGCAACCGCAACGGCCACCGACGTGCTCACCGGCAACGGCGTCTCGCTCTCCGAAGACGTGCCGCTGCAGCCCCGGCAGACTATGATACTTCAATTCTAACGGTATTAGTTAAATCTCAATTTAGTTTCTATTTTAAGCCCTGGGTCGCCGTGAGGCAACCTGGGGCTTCGTTTTTTTCACGTGAGTTCGGCATGAGTAATCATCCTTACAATTTAAAGACAGTCTTGTCTTTTTGCTTCTTTGCTGCGGCACTACTTGCAATTCCTTGTCGCGGCGCGGTTTGCAATCCGCAGCAGCGTTCTTCGCGGATCTGAATCCGCCGACCCGATTAATGCAGTCCGCCATTCTTGTACGGAAAGGCCGTCAAGACGCACCGCATTGACGGCCTTCATGACACAAGATGACGGCCTTCCCAATGCATGATGACGGCCTTCATGGCACAAGATAATGGCCTTCTCAATGCGTGATGACGGCCTTCTTGACACAAGACAACGTCCTTCTCAACGCGTGGTGACGGCCTTCTTGACACAAGACAACGGCCTTCTCGGCGCATGATGACGGTCTTCTTGACACAAGACAACGGCCTTCTCAATGCGTGATGACGGCCTTCCCGGCGCGTGACAACGGTCTTCTTGACACAAGATAATGGCCTTCTCAATGCATGACAACGGTCTTCATGACACAAGACAACGGCTTTCTCAATGCGTGACGACGGCCTTCATTACACAAGACAATGGCCTTCTTAATGCGTGATGACGGCCTTCATTACACAAGACAACGGCCTTCTCAATGCGTGATGACGGCCTTCATGACACAAAACAACGGCCTTCTCAATGCATGACAACGGTCTTCCCGGCGCAAGATGACGGCCTTTATCCTATCCGTCTGCAACCCGTTGAGAACCAGCGCGTTACGGGCGGCGTTGCAAAAGGCCGCAAATCGCCTTCCGTTTTGCCGTCTTTCG
>CALUGP010000008.1 GCA_944320195.1 uncultured Prevotella sp.
TGGCCTTCACAGGCAACCGCTCTATATCTTCAATAGGTATTAGTTTTTTAAGGTAAAAAGATTGTTTTCAGGATAACGATTGCAAATATATGTACTTTTTTTTTATTAACCAAATAATATTAAAGATTTATTTTTGCTAATTTTGTGTGTGCCCACACAATCCGGTTTTTTAACATTGATTAGTGGTTCTGCCCTTGTTGCTGTCTGGTAAACGGGGTTATGCATGCCATGTAAACACTAATTTTCACTTTTTATTAATATATATTTGTCTGAATGGACAAAACATTGTAACTTTGGCGTATGAAAATATATGAAATTCGTCAATCAATACAATTGCTGTTGGTAAGTGTGCTGTTGTTGGCAAGCATGCAGGCTTATTCCGCCAATCAGCAGAAACGAGAGTTCAGGGGGGCGTGGATACAATGTGTCAACGGCCAGTTCATGGGGATGGGCACGCGCCAGATGCAGGAGACTTTGGCCAGCCAGTTGGACCGGTTGAAGGAGTGTGGCGTAAATGCGATAATATTTCAGGTAAGGCCTGAGTGCGACGCTCTGTATGAAAGCAGCATCGAGCCCTGGAGCCGATTCCTTACAGGCCGGCAGGGGCAAGCCCCGTCTCCATATTGGGATCCGCTGGCATGGATGGTTGAACAGTGCCATAATCGCGGCATGGAGTTGCATGCATGGATAAATCCCTACAGGGCGAAGACCAAGACGACCAAAGAGCTATCCCGTAATCATGTCGCAATAAAACATCCTGAGATGGTGTTTGCATATGACGGCCAGTTGATCTTGAATCCTGGGGTTCCTGAGAATCGTGACTATATATGCCGTGTGGTCGCAGACATTGTTGAGCGATACGACATTGACGGGTTGCATATAGATGATTATTTCTATCCGTATCCCGCGCCGGGGCAGTCCATACCTGACGGTAGGGAATACGCTGCTTACAGTAACGGCATTAAAGACATCGGGGACTGGCGGCGTTATAATGTCAACGTTTTCATGCGTCAATTGTATGAAACGATACACGACGTAAAGCCGTGGGTAAAGTTCGGCGTTTCCCCATTTGGCATTTACCGGAACAAAAAGAGCGCTCCTGCCATAGGCAGTAATACCAACGGACTTCAGAATTATGACGACCTGTATGCCGATGTGCTCATGTGGGTGAACAATGGTTGGGTGGATTACTGTGTGCCGCAATTGTATTGGCAGATTGGGCATAAGGCTGCGGATTATGCGACGTTGATAAAATGGTGGGACAAATACGCGGGGAAACGTCATCTTTATATCGGCGAGGATGTAGAGAGGACTGCCAAATACCCGGATCCGTCCAATCGGAATGTCAACCAGTTGCCGGCAAAACGCAAGCTTCACGAAGAAATGAGGAATGTAAAGGGCACAGTATTGTGGTACGCTAAGGCCGTGGTTGACAATGTTGGCAATTACGGCACGCTTCTGGAGAAAGTTTATTGGAAAAATCCGGCTCTTATGCCTATAATGTCTTATATTGACGGAAAGTCGCCAAAGAAGGTGAGGAAAATGAAGATTATAGCCATGGAAGACGGCCCGGTGCTTTTTTGGAAAGCTCCAAGCGGCAAGGGCTGGAAAAATGAGGCTGTCAAATACGTAGTTTACAAATTTGACAAAGGTGACAAGGTAGACATTGACGATCCTTCAAAGATTGTGGCTGTCACAACTGACACTTTCTATGAGATACCTGTCGATGATATAGGTAAAGGCGGTAAGGTAAGTTATGCGGTGACAGCCCTGGACAGGATGAGTAATGAAAGCAAGCCAAGAAAAAAGTCTATAAAATATTAAAATATTGCAGGCCATGAATGTGAGTGATGCGACTATCGCGCAGTTAGAGCGCTTCATAAAGAAAATCGCCCAGAAGTTTCCTTCGTCAGAAGAGCCGGTGACAATGACAGACATACATATCATGTTGTCGCAAGATACAGGTGAGCTGATGGCATTTGACGACAATGACAAGGAAATAACACGGTGTGTAGTAGATGAATGGATAAACAGTTCAGCCCCGGATTTTTATGACATCGTAGCCGGAACCGTAAGAGATTTGTTGGCAAGGATGCATGAAGTGGCTGATGGTTTATGCATATTGAAGCCGTATAGCTTTATTTTGGAGAATGACGAAAGGGAGCATTTGTGTGAACTGTATATTGCGGACAGCGACATAAGGATAATTGGCGGTGACCTTATGAATGGGCTTGATGAAGATCTTGACAAGTTTCTTGCTGATTTGTTTAAGTAGGCGGAACCAGTGGGCATCAGGCGATTTTTGCGCTGCATTTATATTGACGGCATCGTTAAAGGCTGCATTTTCCGTATGTGAAGGGTAGCCTTTATTTTTTATTTTGAATGTCTACATTTTATGGTTTATTTAAAATGACACCATATAAAGCTCATGTTTTTTATTTTTTTTAGCTGACATGTTTGATTTATACAATATTTTTAGTATTTTTGCAGAAATAAAAGTAGTACATGGTTAGGAAAATCCACATATTGCTTTTAGTGTCGTTGCTCATATTCGTGGCATGTGACATGAGATTGAAGCCGTTTGACGATAGCGAGCACCGGATAGAAGTGTGCCGCTATGACCGTTTGGAGAGCCAGTACCTTACAACTGGTGATTTTTCGGCTTTGCAGCAAATGAACATGGATTATCCAATGGAGACACGTACATTGATAGAAGATGTCCTTCGGTTGGGTGAAGTGAACAATCCCGAGATAAACCATAAGTTTCTTGCTTTCTTTCAGGATTCCACGTTGCAGACAATTGTTTCTGATGCGGAATCGCAATATGCCAACATGGATGATATAAACACGAAACTTAACAGTGCATTTGAGAAACTGAAAAAACATATACCTGACATGCCGATTCCGAATGTATATGCACAGATAGGGGCATTGGATCAGAGCATTGTTGTAGGAAATCAGTCCATAGGAATATCTTTGGATAAATATCTTGGTAAAGACTATCCGCTTTATAAGAAATATTATTTGCCTTCACAACGTGCAACAATGACACGAGAACATATTGTGCCTGATTGTCTCAGCTTTTATCTGCTTGGACTTTATCCTATGCATGACTTTGAGGGGCGTACCCAGTTGGAAAGAGACATCCATATCGGTAAGATAATGTGGGTGTGCAATGTTGCTTTGGGGTACAGGTTCTTCAAGTCGCGATATATTGACATTGTCGGCAAGTATATGGAATCAAACAAGTCGGTTGACATTAAACAATTGTTGGAAGAGAACAACTGTGCGCGCATAATTGAGTTTATGGGATAAGTCACGGCTTTATTTTCCCCCTTTTCTTGTCTTGCATGCAATATAACAGCATGCCCGTCGTTATAATAGCGATGATAAAGATATTGCATGTGTTTTTAGCCTTTGCGTGTGGCTTTTTTCTTTGTGCTTGTTCAGACGATGATTCATTCAGCACATCGTCATCTGGCTTGCTGACGTTTTCTACGGATACAGTGCGTCTTGATACTGTTTTCACCACGGTGCCTTCTTCCACCAGATCGTTTTGGGTATATAACAAGTCCGGCGATGGTCTACGTTGCTTGTCTGTGCGTCTTGCAAACGGCAATCAGACAGGGTTCAGAGTGAATGTTGATGGTGAGTATTTAAGTCCGGAAGCTGGTTATCAGGTTCAAAATGTCGAGATTCGTAAAAATGACAGTGTACGAATCTTTGTCGAACTTACTTCTCCTGTCAATGCGACTGACGGGCCACAATTGACTGAAGACGACTTGGTTTTTCATTTGGAAAGTGGTGTGGAGCAGAAAGTAAATCTCAATGCATATACATGGAACGCAACTCTGTTAAGGGATGTTGTTATAAACAGCGACTCGACAATAGATGGACGCGATAAGCCCGTAGTCATATATGGCTGTCTGAAAGTTGATAGCATGGCGACATTGCGTATAGCACCAGGAACAACATTGTTCTTTCATTCAGATGCAGGAATAGATGTTTATGGCAAGCTGATAGCTGAAGGAACCGCAGATGAGAACATCACGTTTCGTGGCGACAGGACAGACAAAATGTTTGATTATCTGCCATATGACTTGGTAAGTGGTCAATGGCGTGGCATAAGATTGCATGGTTCGTCATATGGGAATAGAGTCTCATATGCGGATATACACGGTACCTTTGATGGAATAGTATGTGATTCGTCAGACGTTTCAAAGCACAAGCTCCTATTACGTAACAGTATTGTCCATAATTGCCAGGGAGACGGTTTGCGCACATATTCAAGCATGGTGAAAGTTGAAAATAGCCAGCTTACCAACGCTTCTGGCAATTGTGTTGCTGTATATGGAGGCAATGTCAGCATGGTTCATTGTACGCTGGCACAGTTTTATCCATTTAGCTCAAGCCGTGGGGTGGCGCTGATGTTCACTAACATTGACGGAGATAAGATTTTTCCGTTAGAGCGAATGGATTGTATAAATAGCATTGTGACTGGCTACGGTGAAGATATGCTCTATAGCATTAAGGCGGATAAGGCAACCGCGTTTAATTATCATTTTATAAGTTCGCTTGTCCGTATTTCTGAACGTGGTAGTGACGAGAATTTTATCGATGTGAAATTTGAAAATGTTGAAGACACATTGTCTATAAGCGGAGACGGGAACTTTAAGTTGATAGATATTGATCACCAGCGGTATGATTTCCACCTTGATGCAAAATCTCCGGCAATTGGCGCGGCAAATAAGGATTATTCATTACCGGAAGATCGTGACGGGACACCTCGTGACGACACGCCTGATATTGGTTGTTACGAATTCATCTGGGTGGAATAGAGTGAAACGAAAAGGCACAAGACGGTTTATAAAATGTTCTTGAGCCTTTTCGCAATATTCAGAATGTCAAATTTGTCCGCATTCTTTTAGCCATAACGTTGATGACGCATCACTTGGCATGCGCCAGTCGCTTCGTGGACTTAGGCTAATACTTCCTACTTTGGGGCCGTCCGGCAAGCATGAACGTTTGAACTGTTGTGCGAAAAAGCGGCGGAGAAATGTCGTAAGCCATTTTTTTATGGTGTCCTCATCATATGAAGAACCGCCGTTGCTGCCGTTGAATGCTCGGCATGCAAGCATGAATACTTTGGTTGGGCGAAAACCAAAACGCAATATGTTGTAAAGAAAGAAATCGTGCAATTCATACGGACCTACAATGTCTTCTGTTTTTTGGCTTATGTTGCCATCTTTGTCAGCAGGTATCAGTTCGGGGCTGACAGGGGTGTCTATGATGTCCAACAGGATGTTTCGTGACGTGTTGTCCATGTTGTTTGCCGCATATTGCACAAGGTACCGTATCAGAGTTTTGGGAATGCCTGCATTTACGCCGTACATACTCATATGGTCTCCGTTATAAGTAGCCCAGCCAAGGGCGAGTTCTGACAGGTCGCCTGTGCCGATAACAAGGCCGTTTGTTTTATTTGCAATATCCATAAGAATCTGCGTACGTTCTCTTGCTTGGCTGTTTTCGTAAGTGACATCGTGTATGTCAATGTCTTGTCCAATATCATTGAAATGCTGTTTTACAGCGTTCGTTATGTCTACTTCACGTTGTGTTATGCCAAGGCTACGCATAAGAGATGTCGCATTTGTATGAGTTCTGCCTGTGGTTCCAAAGCCTGGCATTGTAACACCGATGACACCCTTTCTTTCCCATCCAAGCTTGTCGAATGTTTTTACACAGACAATCAGTGCAAGGGTGCTGTCTAATCCACCGCTTACGCCTAAAACAACATTCTTGCAGCCTGTATGTACAAGGCGTTTGGCCAATCCTGCTATTTGTATTGAAAGAATCTCGTTGCAACTGTCGGCCATGTCTGCGTCCTTTGGAATAAAAGGATGCGGATCAACGTTGCGTATCAATTCAAAGTCATGATGTGCCGTGGTTGTATGTGAGTTGATAATGCGGACGGTATGTCCTCTTTGAGCTGTGGCATACGTGCTGTTTGCGCGGCGTTCACTGCGTAACTTTTCAATGTCGATTTGTGTTATTACAGTTTGTGGCTCAAGGTTAAACCGTTTCCCGTTAGCCAATAGCTGTCCGTTTTCGTATATCATTGCATTGCCTGAATATACTGCATCTTGCGAACTTTCGCCGAAACCGCAACCGCTGTAAACATATCCTGAGATGGTGCGTGCGCTTTGTTGTGCCAACAGGCTTTTAAGGTAGGAATGTTTGCCTATCAGTTCATCACTTGCGGACAGATTGAAAATGATGTCGGCCCCGGCTAATGCGAGTTGTGTGCTTGGAGGTGCCGGAGCCCAGACATCTTCACAGATTTCCACACCAAACAAGGCTCCATCGCATGTGCGGAATAATGTTGGTTGTGGGGTAACAAGAACTGTATTGCCTGCATATCGTATTTCGGTGGGTTGTAAGTCTCTTGATGATGCGAACCAACGTTTTTCGTAAAACTCACTATAATTTGGCAAGTATGTTTTTGGTATGAGTCCCAGCAAATCGCCCTTTTGTATTATTGCCGCGCAGTTGAGCAGCAAATTGCCTGCGATGACAGGAACTCCTACTATTGTAATAATGTCAAGGTTTCTCGTAAAGTCGAGCAGCATAAGAATGGCTGTTTCGGCTTGTTCGAGTAAAAGGGTTTGATGAAAGAGGTCTTGGCAAGTGTATCCTGTGATGCAAAGCTCTGGAAAAACAATGACCTCCACGCCTTTTCCTTCAGCTTGCGCTATGATATTCTCTATTTGTTGTAAGTTGTATTCACAGTCGGCGACTTTTGTTAAAGGCACTGCGGCTGAAACTGTTAAAAATCCGTGTTCCATAAGTCTGAATGATTTTGCGTCAATCTACAGTTTGACGGTTACTTGGGTGGCACCGTATCCATATTCTTGGAATGATGCGTCTTGGTATTGGCATTTTTTATACTTATAATTAAGCTCATGTATTATTGCATGGCGCAATACTCCTTCGCCTTTGCCATGAATGAATATGAGCCTTGTTCCCACTTTGTTTTTATATTCGTCCATCGTCTTGCGGAATACGTCGAGCTGATGATTCAGAATGTCAGCGGCTGTTAGTCCTGCCGTAGTTTCCAATAATTCGTTGGCATGCAGATCTATTATTATCGGGGCATTCTTGTCTCTTGATTTTTTTGCCGGCATGACTGTGCGTTTATTGTTGTCATTCTGGATTTTTTGCGCCATTTCTTGTTTCAATTTCTTGGCATCAATGACAAGCGGACGCACTGGCTGGTCATTTTCCACAATGGTGTAGAGTAATGCCGGTTGTTCAAAAAAGTCGTTTTCCTTGAATGTGTGCAGTTTATAGAATTTCACTGTGTCTATCCTTAGACGGGCATCTATTACCGGTTTTATCATGAACGGTTTGTTGCGTTTGTATGCGATAAGTTGTATGCAGACGCGTTCAATTGAATTTAACATGTCTCTGTCAATTTCTTCGATGAAGAGTTTTGTATTAGGTTCAATTTCGCCGCCGGAGCGTAAATGCCATGTTGCGCCTTCCGCAGAAAGATATGTGTAGCATATGTAGTAATTTGAGTCATTGACGATGTAGGCCTCAAATGGAGTTTGCGTTATTTCTTTGTCGTTGACGGGAACGAAAGCCAGATATGCTGAGAGTGAGTCTCCACCATTGCGTTCTTCAGGTTCTGGATGGAATGTCACCGGTCGGTCGGCCGGATCGTAGTCCTCGTCTTTCTGGTTTTCCTGCTTGTTCGGTGTGTCTATTTTTATGTTGTAATCGTCCGTGTCAACAACGACGACATCGTTTATTCGTACTGGGATTTGGAAACCGTCCTCGTCTTCTACCAAGACTATGTTTTTACCTTGAAAGCCTGCGACGACACCTCCGCCGGTTTCACTTAGAAATCTAACTTTGTCACCTGTTTTCATAATGCTGTGTTATGTTGTTGCGTTTGTGGATTTATGATATTCTTGCAGTGTTATGGAATTAATAAAGAACTGTCTCCGTAACTTAAGAATCTGAAATCATGTTTCAATGCATAGTCGTATATTGTTTTCCAATCTCCATGTACAAATGCGCTGACCAGCAGCAACAGTGTACTTTGTGGCTGGTGGAAGTTCGTTACAAGCATTTTTACAATTTTGTATTTGTAACCGGGGGCGATAATTATTTGTGTACTGCCATGCAGGGAGTTTAGGCCGTTACGGTTGAGATAGTCTATTATGTTTTCCAGTGCTTTCACGGGGGGCAATGTCGGATTTGCGTCGTATGGCTCCCATTGGTCTATGTGCAGTTGTTCTTCCGAGGCGTCATTGTTGTTTTCCAGCCGTACCCCCATGTAGTAAAGGCTTTCAAGTGTGCGCACACTTGTGGTGCCTACAGCTATGGCGCTTGCTCCGTGTCTTATTAGATTTTCTATTGTTGAGCGCTTGACGCAGATATATTCTGTATGCATGTCGTGACCTGAAATTTCTACGCTTTTCACCGGTTTGAAAGTGCCGGCTCCAACGTGCAATGTAAGTTCGTCGCGGTCGATGCCGTGCGTGTCAATCAGGTTGAGTACATGTTCGGTGAAATGCAACCCCGCTGTCGGGGCTGCTACGCTGCCTTTTATTTTTGAATATACGGTCTGATAAGTTGTTTTGTCACTTTCCTGCGTATTACGGTTAAGATATGGAGGTATCGGCAGCTCGCCGACGCATTCCAATATTTCTGCGAATGTGATGTCATTGTCATCCCATGAAAAGTCTACCAGATGGCTTGTGCCCACTTCGTCATGGCGCACGGCCGACAGGTTGACATCGTGTCCGTTTATGTTGAACGTGCATGTCAGCGCTCCGTCTTTCCATTTTTTCAGGTTGCCGATCATGCATAACCATGAACACTTGCCACGGCTTTGGAACATGAGTTCATAGTCAGACGGCTGAGCGGGCTCTAACAAGAACACTTCAATCAAGGCTCCTGTGCTTTTCCTGAAATGCATGCGTGCCTGTATTACCCGTGTGTTGTTGAATATCATGAGTGAGCCTGAAGGCAAATGGTCGGCAATGTTGTAAAACATGTCTTCTGACACTTCGCCCTTGTCGTATATAAGCAGTTTGCTATGGTCTCGCGGGCTCACTGGGAATTTGGCTATGCGGCCGTTCGGCAGATTGTAGTCAAAATCTTTTATGCGGATATGTTTAGTGTCCATGATTTAAGTGGTTAGAAAATCAATGAATGAATAATTGCATATAATAGCGTCATTATCAAGACCAACAAGACTATGTCTGCATCCAAGCGGTTATAGCCTGTGGACGTATATCTTGAAGAGATGTAGTTGAAGTTTGGGTACATGCGCAGATAAGACTTTATATATATGAAATATACGAATGAGCCTGAAACGCATCCCCAAATAAGTCCCACAAAGATGTCGCTAGGGTAGTGGAGCCCTAGGTACATCCTGGTCCAGCAATTCGCCAAAGACCACGCTGCCATTGCGCAGACAAAAGTTTTATTGCGTATCAGCAGCGAAAAGAACATTGCGATAGAGAAGGTGTTGGATGCGTGTGCCGAGAAAAAGCTGTAAAGGCTGCCCCTGTAACCTTCTACAATTTCAATGGTGTATTTTATGGAGGGTTCGTGCGAGGGCCTGAGCCGGCCGGCTAATGGCTTTACTATGAAATCGGCGACACCGTCGGACATGGCCAGGCATAAAATCACACATCCTATTATGAGCATTATTTGCTTCATTGTTTCGTTGTTTTTAATGACAACATACAATAATGTCAGATACAAAGGTATCCATGTCAACCCGGATGTCAGGATTACAGCCAAGTTGTCTACAAACAATGAGCCGCTTCCATTGAAGAAGGCAAGAATATCTCTGTCAATGTCTATCAGTGTTTGCATCAGCCTTATTCGTAAAATTTATATCTGTTCATTATCGTGTCATCAACTACGGTTGACATGCCTGACGGTTAGCCTGAAATTGCGCGCCTTTTGAAAGGCGGCAAATCGGCTTGCGAAAGGCCGTGTTTCGTGTCGCCATTAACGGCGTTTCACATGGTGAAAGACCATAAGTTGCAACTCAATACAGGCAACGGTGCAGATTATATCCTTTCCATCTGGGAGTTTTGTATCCACCCTTCGCGACCGTCCTCCAGTTCAACGAGTTTCCAGTCTTTCATTGTGTCGTCGATTATTTCCACGCGGCTTCCTTCATGCACGATTGTGCCATTCTCCCCATTGGCGACCGGCGTTTTTTTCAATGTGACGGAAGGTGACGTTATTATCGCTCCGGTACGCATGGTGAGTGTCTGCCGTTGTTTGTAAGCAAAAATGTTGCTGAAGATGAAAAGCAATATTAATGCGGCTGCTCCGTAGAAGCTTATTTTCCGCAGCAGCACCTTTCGCCCGAAAAGGTAGCACAACACGAGCACGAGCGCGACGGCCAGGCTTACAACGGCCGTGTGTGCCCATCCGTCAACGCTTGCGAAGTTGACGAGCGACTTGTACCATGTAACGAAAAACATCTCAGACTTAGGTGTGATTTTATCTATTGTTTTCGAACGGGCCATTTGCAGGTTGAAGCGAATGTCGTCGTCGCCGGGTGACAAAAGCAGCGCACGCTCGTAATTTAGGACAGCCTTGGTGATGTTCTCTGTACGGTAGTATGCATTGCCTAGATTATAGAACAATTCCGCGCTCTGTCCTTTTTTCAGCAATTCTTCATAATCCCTGATGGCTTGTTGGTAATTGCCTTTCTTGTACTCATCGTCTGCGTTTTTCTTTGTTATGGCATTGGATGATAAGGGGATGCAAAACATGAGGATTGTGAAAATGAGCGCGGTGCAGTGTGAATCATGTCTTTTCTTTTTCCGGCTCAACGCATCTTCTATTTTTATTATGGCCGTTATTGCGGCGTCAAACGTCTGGCTCATGTTCCCTTTGGGGTCTCCTGGGGCATATCTGTTATATTCACATTCGTCGACCGCACGCATGAACATGGAGACTGTATCTTCGTCAACGCATTTATTGGATAGTTCGTCTGCGATGTTGTCTTTTGAAAGCTGCTCTATCGGCATGTTGAGTTTGTCGCCGACATAGCCCCATAAAGCCCTTAGAACCTCATCGTAGAATCTTTCCTGATCGTTTTTCAGCATCAAAGTGCTGGCGTATCTTAGTCGTTTTGTCGCCATTCTGTTGGCCTTCTTTATTTTCAGTTTGGTTATGTCCGCATTGTCGATGGCACGTTTGCGGAAAACAATCAGTATCGTTGTAAAAGCAATGAGCGAAGCGGACAATATTATCCAATATGCCGTTGAACCGTAGAACATGTTTGTAATGTCTTGAGGCTCAAAATCTCCTTCTTTTATGGGATGGATATCCTTGTCCTTCAAGTCGCTATAGTCAACTGCCGTGTTAGCGTTGCCGTCGCCTTTGGCAACGTTCAGATTGAACTGTTGCGTCTTTATTGTCTTGTATGAGTTCGTGTCAATGTCGTAATATGTAAATTCTATTGCCGGAATTACATAATTTCCCTGATTGCGTGGAACAGCCAGGAAATCATAGATCATATTTCCTTCAACTCCGTTTTTCGTCAGCTTTGTTTTGTCGGTTACTTTTGCGTCATATTTGTCGAAATCTGTTGGAAATTTGACTTCCGGCTGTTTGATTAGTTTCAGATTGCCTGTTCCGCTAATGACTACACGTATAGTTATTGGGTCGTTGGCTTTTACCTCTGTTTTATTTAACTGGGCGCTGATGTTGAATTTGCCTACGCCTCCAGAGAAATTTGCAGGACGTTTGGGCAACGGGTCGACTTGAATTGTCAGGCTTGGCGCCTTTATCGCTCGTTTTACCTCAATGTATCCGGAACCTCCGTTCAAGAAAGCCTCAAACGGATCCACATCACGGTTTTGCTGAATAACAGTTCCATTAAACGTGATGCCGGGTATCTCGAGCTTCCCTGTCATCTGCGGATACATAATGTATTGGCTCCATGTAACGCATCTGTACGGCCTGCCGTTGACCCGTTCGATGTGGAACGATTTTTGTTGGGGCAATGGAATTTCTTGAGTGTGGAATCCTGTCAGGTCGGGCATTTTCCCGTCAAGTTGTGTCAGATCGACAAGTGTGTAGACTTTGTATGTCAGAAGTATAGGCTCTTGCTCATGTACGCGTTTTTTGTTGGCGCTTACTTTTATGAACAAGTCGCTGCCGTTTATAGGTGTGCCTGCTTCACGCAAACGCTCGTTGCCCGAATCTTCATGCATGCGTGGTGAACCTTCCGCATCATTGTTGTCTCCTGACACTTTTACCTTGGCGGCTTTTGATGCAAGCCTCTTTCCGTTGGCGGTGATTTGTGCGGGGGGAATCGTGTATACGCCATTTTTTGTGGCGCATAATATGAATGTGAATGTTATGGAAGAAGATCCTGTAGTATGGCCGTTTACCATTTGATAACTGGTTTGTCTTGAAGTATATGGGCCGGTTATCATTTCCAAGGCTTTGGGTATGTTGCCTATATGGAAATCTTTTGCATTTTGTGTGTCAATGGTATAAACAAGTCTGAAGTTTTCACCCACGGAAACCTGTGAAGGAACATTCACGACGAATTTCTGTGCGCAGACCGGTAGTATGCCAGACACCATTATGAGTTGTAAAAGTAAAATGTATCTTCTCATATGCAAAGAACTCTACCTAGAGATGTTAATGTTTAAATTACCAGTTTTTGTCACTGCTTTTGCGTGCGCCTGGTTTTTGCATCGCTTTTTTCAGACGTTGTTGTGTCGCTTTCTCGTTTTGTATGGCAGCATTTATGAGTTGTTCGGCATTGTCTTTGCTCATTTGCTCTTTAGGCTGAGCTTGCTTATTGTTGTCTTTTTCTTTTTCATTATTTCTATCCTTGTTCTTCTGCTGTTTATTGTTTTCATTGTCTTTGTTCCTATTTTGAGGCTTGTTGCCGTTTTTCTGCATCCTTTTGCACAATGCAAGATTATAACGTGTTTCGTCGTCTTTCGGATTGTTGCGTAGGGATTGTTCGTAAGCGTTAATTGCTTCTTTGTACATTTTGTGGTTTTGGCATATTACGCCGATGTTGTGGTATACACTCGCAAGACGTAATTTGTTCTTTTCATGCTTTGCGGCTTTTTGGTATTGTACTATTGCTGCGGAATCCTTGTTCTGCATCATAAGGGCGCAGCCAAGATTATATAAGGCTTGTGGATTTGTCGGATTGACCGAGACGGCTTTACGGTATTGCACTTCGGCTTTGTCATATTCTTGCATGCTGAACATACGATTCCCGTTACGCACCAATTGCCTGTCGGCCTGCGCGTTGGATATTGTTGTAAAACTTAACAATATGAGCAATAATATATATCTTGCCATCTTTAACTGGTGTATTTGTTATCACTTGAAAATCTTAATCCTTTTAAGCAGCGGATTTTTGCTTTCAAGGAGTATGGTTTCTATTATTAGTACGAGAAGTAGTAATATGCCTACCGCCTGGAATTGTTCGTCGTATTCACTGTAAACAACATTCATGATGTCCCCTTTCTGCAGTTTGGCTATTTCGTTGTCCAGCTGTCTTTGGGCGATATTGTTGTTGTCTACGTGAATATAGGCACCTCCTCCGGCTGCGGCAATTTGTTTGCACATGTCTTCATTCAATGCGGACATTACCTCTTGCCCCGTCTTGTCTTTCATGTATCCGCCATTACCGTCAGGTATGGGAGCGCCTTTGGCTGATCCTACACCTAATACAAATATGCGTATGCCATTCTTTTTGGCGGCTTTAGCGACTTTTTCAACTCCGCCTTCATGGTCTTCGCCATCAGTGATAACAATTATGGCACGTCCTACTTTTTCTTGTTTTGTGAAACTGTGCGAGCTAAGATCAATTGCTTCTGCCAGGTTTGTACCTTGCGCAGCAATGAGTTCAGGCGTGATATTCTGTAAAAACATTTTTGCTGAAACATAATCGCTTGTTATCGGCAATTGAACAAATGCGTCACCAGCGAAAACAATGAGGCCGATTTTGTCGTTTGTGAAATTGTCAACCAAGTTTTCTATCAACATTTTGCTCTTGTCCAATCGTGAAGGAGCAACATCTTCAGCCTTCATCGAATTGCTTATGTCTAAGGCTATGATCACTTCTATTCCCTGGCGCTGCTCTTGATTGATTTTTGTTCCCATCTGTGGTCTGGCAAGCATAACAATAAGTAAAGCCACGGCCGATGTCATGAGCCAAAATTTCACTTCTCTTTTTGCCATTGAAACATTTGGCATTAATTGTTTTAACAATGCCGGATCGCCAAACTTTGCAAGTTGTTTTTTTCGCTTGCGTACTCCCCATATTCTTATAAAAATCAGGAAGGGAAGCAATATCAGCAAATATAAATATGTAGGATCTTCAAATCTAAACATAACTTTTCAATTTTGCTCGTTCGCTTTATGGAATACGTCTAAAAACAGTGAGCCTTAGCAATATTTCTAATAACATTGAGACAAATGCGGCAAAAGCGAAAGGTTGGTACGCATCATAACGTTTCGAGAATTTCTTTACGTCCATCTTTGTCTTTTCGAGCTTGTCAATGTCATCGTATATTTTTTTCAGTTCGGCTGTATTTGTAGCGCGATAAAAGTAACCTCCTGCTGTTGATGCGATTTCGCTTAATGTTTCAACGTCAATGTCTGCGCGCATGTTGACATATTGTGTTGTTCCACCGACCTGCATTGGGTATGGAGCCATCGTTTTACTTCCAATGGCGATTGTATAGACACGAATTCCAAAACTTTTTGCTATGTTTGCTGCTGTCAATGGTGAGATGTCACCCATATTGTTGCTGCCGTCAGTCAGTAAGATTACGACTTTGCTCTTTGTCTTGCTGTCTTTTAATCTTCCGACAGCGTTAGCTAGTCCCATTCCGATAGCTGTTCCGTCTTCGATGAGTCCTCTGGCTGCAATGTCGGTTCTAACATTTTGCAATAAATTGATAAGTGACGTGTGGTCGGTTGTCATTGGGCATTGCGTGAATGCTTCTCCTGCAAAGATAGTTAAGCCGATATTGTCATTTGGACGTCCCGATATGAATTCTGAAGCCACATTCTTTGCGGCCTCAATCCGGTTGGGTTTTAAATCTTCGGCCAGCATGCTAGTGGAAACGTCCATAGCTAGCATAATGTCAATGCCTTCTACTGTATGTTTTCCCCAGCTGTTGTGTGTTTGTGGTCTGGCTAAGATCATGACGACTAGAATAAAAGTCAGTACGCGCAGTATCATTGGTAGTCCGACAAGTCTCACGCGTAAACTTTTATGTGCATACTGATAAGCGAATGTGTCACTCATTCGCATCGTAGGCTCGCTTTTTTTCCTGTACAGCAGATACCAAATAAAGTATGGTATTAGTAGCAGCAGGAGTAGGAAATATTCTTTATTGACAAATTCCATAATCTACAAGTTCCCTATATCAACAAACTCACTTGATATGTCACTATGGCCAAAAGCATTATGCTTATCGCCAATAATACAAATATTGAGACTTTGAGAGACGTTCGTGAGCGGATGTTACGCTTGTCTGTGTCTGTCAATTGCGGCTCAACCTTTTCAACCGTAGGTTGGTTTTCGAGTTTTGTCGTATTTATGAATTCTATGGCATTCACCAAGTTTGCATCATTCTCATTTATAAGAGTGGAATATTTTGCAAATTTTACAAGATCGGCTGTTGTGAATAATTCTTTAAGTTCGTCAATCATTTTCTTGTCATCTTCTTGCTGCAAACGTGAAATGATTTCAGAACTGGTCATTTCCATTGCGTTGAAGCCGAATCTCGCTTTAATGTATTTTCTTAGAACATCGGTAAGGAGGGTGTAGTAAGTCTTTTGATCTTCCGACATTGACATTTTCTCTTCCTTGATGTGTTCTATTTCTTTCAGGGCTTTTTGGTGTGGAGGTATTTTCTTAATAATGCGCACTTGTGCTAAGACAGGCTTGTTTTCTTTCAACCTTGTCCATAGGTAGTATGTTAATACACAAACGATAACGAATATCACACTAAGCCAAAAAGCCGGTTCCCATTCACTCCAGATGAAAGGATTGTCTTGTACGCCTTTTGGCGGATAGAATTTTTCGGGATGCAGTGTGTCTACCGGTACGGTAAGAACTTTTAATGCCAAGCTTTTGCTTTTGTATTCCTTCCCGTTGATTTTGATTTTCATCGGTGGAAGGTAGTACAATTTCTCGTCAAAAGACGTGAGCGTGTATTTTTTTGTTATTCTTACGAGCCCATTGTCAAGTTTGGATGTATCTGCATCTGAAAGGCTTATCACTTCTACGCCTGGAGTGATGTTTTGTGAGGGTTTGTATTCTGGCATCTTGACTTCTGAGCCATTGGGGACGGTAACACTAAGTGTGACGTCCGTCTGTTCGCCAATGAGAATTTGTATTGAATCTATTTTTGATTCAACAAAGACTTGCGCTGACGCGCGTAGCGTGCAAGTTATGAGTAATATTATTAAAGTTATTTGTCTCATTAATTTCTTATGTGTTCTCTCAACTGCGCATGGCAAACAACTGCATCAAGGCCTTGACGTAGTCTTGGTTCGTGGCAATGGACACATTGTCGACATTGCTCTTGTTGAATATGTCTTTTAGCAGCTTTTGCCTGCTCTCCCAATATGCATGGTGGGCGTTACGCAATTTTTTATCGCTTGTGTCAATATACATTTCATGCCCGGTTTCAGCGTCCAAAACTTTCATCAGGCCAACGTTGGGCATGTGTTCGGCGCGTGGATCGTATACTTGTACTGCAACTACATCGTGTTTACGGTTGCATATCGTCAAGGCGTTCTCAAATTCATTTTTTGTGTAGAAGTCGCTCATGAGAAATGCTGTACATTTTCGTTTCAGCACGTCAGTCAAAAATTCGATGGCTGTCTTGACATCTGTTTTTAGGCTATCCGGATGGAAGTCTAGCATCTCGCGAATTATGAACAGGATGTGTTTGCGCCCCTTTTTAGGTGGAATATATTTTTCTATCTTGTCAGAAAAGAATATAACCCCGATCTTGTCGTTGTTTTGTATTGCGCTGAAAGCCAACGTGGCTGCTATTTCCGTTACTATCTCGCGTTTTGTCGCATTTTGTGTGCCTACGTCAAGCGATCCGCTCACGTCAATGAGAAGCATCACCGTGAGTTCTCGCTCCTCTTCATATACCTTGACGTAAGGTTTATGAAACCTTGCCGACACGTTCCAGTCTATGTCACGGATGTCGTCGCCGTATTGGTATTCGCGTACTTCGCTGAACGCCATTCCGCGCCCCTTGAAAGCAGAATGATATTGCCCGGCGAATATGTTGTTGCTTAGTCCGCGGGCTTTTATTTCTATCTTTCTTACTTTCTTGAATATGTCTTGAGCCTCCATCAAGGAACCTCCACCTTATTTATTATGTCACTGATGATCTCTTCGCTCGTTACGTTTGTCGCTTCCGCTTCGTATGACAAGCCGATCCTGTGTCTTAGCACATCGTGGGCGACTGCACGCACGTCTTCTGGTATTACGTAGCCGCGGTGCTTGATGAATGCGTAGGCGCGTGATGCTTTTGCCAGGTTTATGCTTGCACGTGGGCTTCCGCCAAAAGTAATGAGATCCTTCAGTTGGGGCAAGCCGTATTTTTCAGGATAGCGTGTGGCAAAAACCATGTCGGCGATGTATTGTTCGATTTTTTCGTCGATGTATACTTTTCTTACAACATCGCGTGCGGCAATGATTTCTTCCGCAGATATTACTGGAGTGATTTCAGGCAGTGAGCCTTTGAGATTCTCACGTATTATCAGTTTTTCTTCTTCTATTGTGGGATAGTCGATCACGACCTTCAGCATGAAGCGGTCTACTTGGGCTTCAGGCAGTGGATATGTTCCTTCTTGTTCTATCGGGTTCTGCGTCGCCATTACAAGGAACGGATTGGGCAAGTTGAAGGTGTCGCTTCCAATGGTTACTTGGTGCTCCTGCATTGCTTCCAGGAGTGCGCTTTGGACTTTTGCCGGAGCGCGGTTGATTTCATCCGCCAGTACGAAATTTGCGAAGACCGGTCCTTTCTTTATTTGGAATTTTTCGTCTTTCTGTGAATATATCATTGTGCCTGTGACATCGGCGGGAAGCAAGTCGGGAGTAAACTGTATTCTGCTGTATTTTGAGTCAACCAGTTGTGCCAATGTCTTGATTGCCAGTGTCTTCGCCAACCCGGGCACGCCTTCAAGCAAGATGTGGCCGTCGCTCAGCAGACCTATCAGAAGTGTCTCTACCAGATGCCTTTGCCCTACTATGACGCGGTTCATTCCCATTGTCAGGTTTGACACGAAAGAGCTTTTTTGTTCAATCAAGATATTCAATTCTCTGATATCTATCGATTCTGCCATAATGCTTTGTTTTATTGTTGTATTTGAAAATTTAGCGCAAAAATACTACATTATGGACTTATGTGCGAAAAAAAGTGACTAAATAATATTAAAAAGCCTGCTCTATACATATATTTAACGTGTGTTCAACGTATTTCAAATACGCGAGCCTTCGGTTTTTCGGTGCGTGTGGACTTGTGCTTTTTACAAGTCAATACGTATTGCATCAAAGATAGGACATGCCGTTTTGTCTTGCAAAACATGGTGGAATACGTTGCAAAATGCCATGTTTCGCATGCCAAGAGATGGCCTTTTGTAAGTTGTTGGGTATCAGGTGCTTTTTAGGTACTGTTTTGCCTGCAGGCAGGATGCCTGCGCAACATCTTGTCTGCGCAGGCTTAAACATGAGCTTGTCTTGTGTTCAGTTTTGTACTTTGACGCTGGTTTTGCCGGAGTATGATATTGTCAGTTTGACAAGAAAGCTGCTGGGGCTGTCGGGTATGGCAAGCTGTGTCTGGTAATGCAGGCCGTCGGCAGACAAGGATGTTAGCTTGATGTCGCTTAACACGCTTTGCTTAAGCATGTTATGCGGAACGGCTGAAGAAAAATCCGATTTTGTGAAGTCTTTGGAAAACACTTTGTCGCGTCCTGAAAAAACACTTACATGAATGATGTTGTCGTAGTAAATGTTTTCTATTTCAATTCCTTCCGCATTATAAAAGGACCTGTAAACTTTGTATGTTGTGGGGTTGATTTGTACATAACTGTGGTATTTCTTGCCGGAAAACACAACGACAGTATCGCTCTTTATGATTTTCCCTTGGTTAAGCGGCACCCGATGTTGCCTTGTGAACTGCAAGGTGTCATTGGGATCTTCGCTTTTTACAAGCTTAACGGTTTCGTTGTTTTGGTTTTTGAATTCAAATATGTGTGCGCTTCTGCGTACTATTGGATATTTTGATATGCTGTTGCCGTGCAGAACCATTGTGTCTCCAATGATTTTGAACTCAACCGGCCTGCTGGTCGAGTCGGGATAATAGATGGTGTCTCCCTTGATTTTAAATACCGCGGTTTCTTCGTCCGCGTCAATCCATATGCCTGCAAGTTCAGTCTTTGCCTTCAGATTCTCACTAGGCTCAGCGGCTTGCCTGTCGGCCTTATTGCATCCGCAGACGGTGATTATAGCCGCAAATGCGGCGATGGAATATAATGTTTTCAGTTTCATAAGATACATAGGTGAACGGTGGTTTGTTGCAAAATTCATGTATTAAGGGGCTTGTTTCTTCTTTGGTTCATTTCAAGTGTTCGGCTTTGTCAAACATCTTGGACACTTCAGGAAAAACAGCCTCAGCAGTATTCAAAAACCTTTGGTCCTATTATACGCGCATCTTCTGTTTCAGTTTTTATGTATTTCATAAATGATAAACGTAGTTTTTACAATCCCCTGCAAAAATATAAAATATCTGCGACATGTCTATATGGCAAACGTTTTTTTTCTCTTTAGGCAATGTTATATTTGCTTTTTCGGATGAAAATCATTAATTTTGCAGTCGTGATAGAACTGGAAAGACATATAGAAATATTGCTGCTGAAGAATGATTGCGTCATTGTGCCCGGATTGGGCGGATTTGTCGCAAGTCATGTCGTGGCTCGTTATGATGACAACGATGGCATGTTCATACCGCCGTTGAGGACGCTCGGCTTTAATCCCAAGCTGAAGGTGAACGATTCTCTACTTGTGCAATCTTATTCAGACGCTTATGACATAAGTTTTCCTGACGCGATAGCACGTATAGGTGAGGAAGTTGACGAGCTGCGGCAGCAAATAGAAAATGCGGGGGCTTATGAACTCAACAACATCGGGACTCTATACCTTAACGGCGACGGCAACATCTCATTCAAGCCGTTTGAGGCAGGCATATTGACTCCGGGCTTGTATGGATTGAGCACATTCGACATGAAGATGCGCACGAATGCTCGCGTAGGCGGAACTAAAGCAGAGTCAAGTGAAACTCCCAAGGTTCCGTTCACAGTAATGCCTGTTAGTGATGGAATATCGGCCGACGAGGTGATAGAGGCCAACGCGCCTCATGTTGTGCCTGACAATGAGCGTAGTGTACAAATAAAAGTCAGTGTCATTCGTAATCTTGTGGCGGCAGTCGTAGCTGTGCTCTTGTTCTTGTGTTTGGGAACGCCTGTGAATGAATATAGTGGAACTATGAGTATGAGCGGTATAGACAATGGCGTGGTCGATAAACTGATAAACGACGGATATAACAGAATTGTCAGGAAAACAGAAAGAGTGACGTTGAAGTCTTCCAGTGAAAGTGTGTCATTGGATTCAGCCAATAGCAAGCCTGAAGCTGTACGTGCAGTCTGCAAAGGCTATAATAAAGGTATGAAAGATACTATAACGTGCAAAAACTATTTTTGCATCGTTCTGGCTAGCCAAGTGACAAAGAAAAACGCTTCAGCTTTTGTTGAACGGCTTGAAGCAGGCGGATTTGGCAAGGCACGCATGCTGGTTGAAAAAAACAAATCGGTCAAAGTCGTTTACGGACGTTATGAAACGCAGAAAGACGCATATAATGAGCTGAACGATTTGCGAGGAAATGAGAATTTTTACGAAGCTTGGGTATATCAGGTGAAAAATTGATATGAAAAGAGTTAGATGTCCTAAATGTGATGAGTTCATCACTTTTGACGAAAAAAAGTATGAAGAAGGTCAAGCGTTGGTTTTTGAATGTCCGCAATGCGGCAAGCAGTTTGGAGTCCGTATCGGTAAGTCAAAACTCATGAATACTAGAAAAGAAGAAAAGCTTGATGAAAATGCTGATGAAAACGGTTGTGGGTCGATTGTTGTGATTGAAAATGTTTTTCATTATAAACAGGTAATCCCCCTGAAAATCGGCGATAATACAATCGGGCGTTACATGAAAGGAAGTAAGGCCAATACTCCGATAGAGACAAACGATCCAAGTATTGATATAAACCATTGCGTCATTAACGTTTCAAAAGACAAGCATGGCAATCTTAAGTATGTTTTGCGTGACGGTCCAAGTTATACCGGAACATTTGTTGACAATGAAATACTTGGCGACAAGGAAAAACGGGTGATTGAAGATGGAACGTTGTTTACAATAGGTGCTACAAGTATAATTTTGAGAGCTTCAGGTAAAGACAGAAAGTGATATTTGCGATTTGTTAAGCCTCGAACAGTTAAATAATTGTAAATAGTTGCCTGTCATAGTTAAAAATAAGTTGCAAAGGTATTGAAATAAATCATAAGGTTGTAACTTTGCGCCCGATTTGGACAATATAAAGTCAAACGTTATTAATTTTAAACTTAATTTTTTATTTATGTCAGATTTAAAGAACGTGCAACCATTGGCAGACTTTAATTGGGATGAGTTTGAAAATGGAAGCAGTGTGAACGTAAGCAAGGAAGATTTGGAAAAGGCTTACGATGAGACTCTCAACAAGGTCAGTGAGCATCAGGTTGTGGATGGAACTGTCATTTCGGTTGACAAGAAAGAAGTAGTTGTCAATATCGGTTATAAGAGTGACGGTATTATTCCTGCAAGTGAGTTCCGCTACAATCCGGATTTGAAAGTAGGCGACACTGTGGAAGTTTACGTTGAGAATCAGGAAGATAAAAAGGGACAGCTTCTGCTTTCGCATAAGAAAGCTCGTTTGAGCAAGAGCTGGGAACGTGTTAATGCGGCTCTTGAAAACGAAGAAGTCATACAAGGATATATCAAATGCCGTACAAAGGGCGGTATGATTGTTGATGTGTTCGGCATTGAGGCATTCCTCCCTGGAAGCCAGATTGACGTGCATCCGATACGTGACTACGATGTATTCGTTGGTAAGACGATGGAATTCAAGGTAGTAAAGATAAATCAGGAATTCCGTAACGTAGTCGTTTCACATAAGGCTCTTATTGAGGCTGAGCTCGAAGCACAGAAGAAAGAAATTATAAGCAAGCTTGAAAAAGGCCAGATTCTTGAAGGAACTGTCAAGAATATCACATCTTACGGTGTCTTCGTTGATTTGGGCGGCGTAGACGGACTCATCCATATTACAGATTTGTCTTGGGGACGTGTAAGTGATCCGCATGAGGTCGTTTCTTTGGATCAAAAAATAAATGTTGTGATCCTTGACTTTGATGATGATAAGAAGCGTATCGCACTTGGCCTGAAACAGCTTACTCCGCATCCTTGGGATGCTCTTGACCCGGATCTTAAGGTAGGTGACCATGTGAAGGGCAAGGTTGTTGTTATCGCCGACTACGGTGCTTTCGTAGAGATTGCTCCTGGTGTTGAAGGCTTGATACACGTTTCTGAAATGAGTTGGAGCCAGCATCTGCGCAGCGCACAAGAATTCCTGCATGTGGGCGATGAAGTTGAGGCTGTTATACTTACACTCGACCGTGAAGAGCGCAAGATGTCTCTCGGCATCAAGCAGCTTAAGGAAGATCCGTGGGAGACGATTGAAGTTAAATATCCTATCGGAAGCAAGCATACTGCAAAAGTTCGCAATTTCACGAACTTTGGTATTTTTGTTGAGCTCGAGGAAGGTGTTGACGGCTTGATCCATATCAGTGATCTGTCTTGGACAAAGAAGGTAAAACATCCTTCAGAGTTTACTCAGGTTGGTGCCGACATAGATGTTGTCGTATTGGAAATAGATAAAGAGAACCGTCGTCTTAGCCTCGGCCACAAGCAGTTGGAAGACAATCCGTGGGATACATACGAGACGATTTACACTCCAGGTTCAATCCATGCTGGCAAAATAACTGAGATTATGGACAAGGGTGCTGTTATCGCTCTCAATGAAGGCGGTGAAGGCTTTGCAACTCCTAAGCATCTTGTAAAGGAAGACGGAAGTCAGGCACAGCTTGGCGAGGAGCTGCAGTTTAAGGTTATAGAGTTTGTCAAGGAGACAAAGCGAATCATCCTTTCGCACAGCCGTACATTTGAAGATGTAAAGGACGAGCCTAAGAAGGTTGTTCGCAAGAAGTCAAAGAAAGAAGAGACTCCTGCAATCAACAATGTAGCAGCCGGTACGACACTGGGTGATATCGATGCGCTTGCAGAATTGAAAGCAAAGATGGAGAAAGGCGAAAAATAAGTTTCGCGAACTTGATTATAGATCCCCATGGCCTAAAGTCATGGGGATTTTTTATTGATAAAAGCCAATTGATAATATTTTTGTTTTGTGGAAATATTGTATATTTGCAATAATGAAACTGTTTATCCTTTATTTTTATCGATGAAGAAGTTTTTGGAATACGTTGCAGAAGATATAATAAACAAGCATGGTACTGATTTGTCACGTATGGCTATTGTCTTTCCAAACAAGCGGGCATCATTGTTCTTGAATGATTTGTTGGCAAGGATGGCGAACCGTCCGATATGGTCTCCTTCGTATATTACAATCAGTGAGTTCTTTCGTCGGCATTCAAGTTTGGTTGTAGCAGATCCAATCAAGTTGATCTGTGACGTGCATAAAAGTTTTGTGAAATGTACGGGTATTGACGAGTCTATCGATCATTTTTTCGGTTGGGGGCAGTTACTTATTGCCGATTTTGACGATCTTGACAAAAACATGGCTGACGCGTCAAATGTATTCAGAAATGTGAAAAACATACATGAGCTTGATGACCTTTCATATTTGGATGATGACCAGAAAGACATATTGCGCAAGTTTTTCAGTAATTTCACCGAAGATGACAATTCTGAATTGAAAAGGCGTTTTTTAAGATTATGGAGCCATATTGAAGATATTTACAATGATTTCCGTGACAGATTGAAAAGACAGTCCATTGCTTATGAAGGCATGCTTTATCGTGAGGTGGCTTCAAATCCTCCTCATGACTGTTTTTATGACAAATATATTTTTGTAGGTTTCAACCTGTTACAGAAAGTAGAGCAACAGGTTTTCATGAATTTGCAAAAAGAGGGTAGGGCTCATTTCTATTGGGATTTTGATGATTATTATATGCCCAAAAGTGGCTGGACGTATGCCGTTAACGAGGCTGGCCGTTACATTGCGCAATATTTAAAGCTTTTCCCGAATGAACTTGACTGTTCTGATGCTGGGGCGTATTCCAATTTCAGGTCTCACAAAGACATTACTTATGTCAGTGCCACAACAGAGAATGTTCAGGCAAGATATGTAACTGATTGGCTAAGAGAGAAATGCAGGTATGACGATGGCCGAAATAC
This sequence comes from uncultured Prevotella sp., assembly GCA_944320195.1. Lineage (GTDB taxonomy): Bacteria > Bacteroidota > Bacteroidia > Bacteroidales > Bacteroidaceae > Prevotella. The sequence continues at coordinate 24,615 of CALUGP010000008.1, forward strand.
AGCGATTGTCCTGTGTGACGAGTCACTTTTGCCCGCTGTGATACGTTGCATTCCCAAGGAAGTGGAAAGCGTTAATATAACCACTGGCTTCCCTCTTTTTCAAACTGCCATTTCCTCGTATGTCTTTCAATTGCTAGACTTGAGGATCAACGGTTTTTCTCCTGCAAACGGCTTCTTCAGGGCGAAATATGTAGTGCAGTTACTTTCGCATCCATATTCCAGATTTGTTTCCGGGAAAAGTCTGAGCCTCCTTGAACGTATAAAGGCGGAACGCATCTACCGCCCTAAAGCTTCAGATCTTGCTGTTGATGAAGGTACGGCTGTTCTTTTCGGCACACTTACAGATAACAAGACATTGGTGCGGTGGCTTTTAGACATTCTTAAGATTATTGCGCATGGGTGCGGAAATGAAGACAAGGATCCATTAATGCATGAATCGCTATTCCGTATGTACACGTTGTGCAACAGGCTTAATGAGCTTGTCTGTTCAGGCGATCTTGAGGCGGACATTGTTACATTGCAAAAACTTATTGTCCAGCTTGTAAATTCCACAACTATTCCGTTTCACGGTGAGCCAGTCGAGGGAATACAGATTATGGGCATATTGGAGACAAGGAACATTGACTTTGACCACGTGCTGCTGCTTTCATGTAATGAAGGAAACATGCCTAAGGGTGTTAACGATTCGTCATTCATTCCTTATTCAATAAGAAAGGCTCACGGTCTGACAACGGTAGACAACAAGGTTTCAATTTATGCTTATTATTTTTACAACCTTGTCCAAAGAGCTTCTGATGTGACGATTGTTTATAACAAATCCACGGAAGACGGACACACTGGCGAGATGAGCCGTTTCATGCTGCAGCTCATGATAGAGGGCGACCATGACATAAGGCGTGTGGCGTTGCAGACGGAGCAGTTTGTCGTGCCTTCGCGTGTTGCCGACATTCCCAAGGACACGTCAGTTATGACTGTGCTCAACGGTATGGAATACATCTCGCCGACATCAATAAACCGCTACATGCGTTGTCCGCTTCAATTTTATTATGCCAACGTGGCAAGGATAAAAGAACCTGACGAAGACGAGTTTGAGGAAATGAGTGGGCGTCTTTTTGGTAATGTTTTCCATTATGCTTCTGAGAAACTTTATAAAGAGTTGAGACGGCAAGACGGAACCGTTGTGGCTGAAAGCATTGATCACGCCTTGGAACATAAGGAAATGATCGGGCGCATGGTTGATGAAGCTTTTGCCGAAACTGTGTTTGAAAAGAAGCCGGGCGGACGGTTTGACTACAACGGACTTCAGCTCATTAACCGCGAGGTCATAATTAGATACCTGCGCCGTTTGCTTGAGATCGACCGTAGTCTTGCCCCCTTCAGGATTACCGACGTTGAAGCTACGGCATATTCGTCTGTGACCGTGCCTACAAGCGTTGGCTGCCGTCATGTAAATATAGGCGGACGCATCGACCGTCTCGACCGCATCTTTGACAAATCCACTCAGAGTGAGAGGCTTAGGGTCATTGACTACAAGACAGGACGTTATTCAATTAAGAAAATCAACGGCGTGGATGAAATATTCCTTATGCCCGCGGAGCAAGGCAAGCATGCCGATTACTATCTGCAGACAATGCTGTATGCGATGATTGTAAGGCATGACGATAAGCTCAATCCTGCCAACTTGCCCGTTAGTCCGGCGCTGCTCTTCATCCAGCATTCGGCTGAAGATGATTATGACCCTACGCTGACCTTTGGCAAGGACAAGATTCTAGACATAGCCCAATATGAGGAAGCTTTCAGCAAGGGGGTGTCTTCTGTTCTTTCCGAGATATTCGAACCATCTACGCCGTTTCGTCCCACTGAGGACAGGGCTGCGTGTTCGTTTTGTCCATACAAAGGCTTGTGCGGCTTGTAGTCAGTGCATCGACTCGTCTGCGAATGCCAGCGGTAAAAGGCCTTTTGCGCTGTCCAGTTTATATACGTTGTTATTGCCGCAAAGGTATATCTCGATGTCTTTTCCGTAGCGTTGCTCCATTTCCAGCAGTACCTGCCTGCACGAGCCGCACGGTGACACCGGTTCCTCCACGAATCCCCCGGCGTTCTTTGCAGCTATTGCTATTTCCGTGATTGCCAGTTGCGGAAAGTTAGACTGGGCGTTGAATATGGCGGCGCGTTCGGCGCACATTGTCACTGAGAACGCCGCGTTTTCTTGGTTTGCTCCTTTTATGATGGAGCCGTCCTCCAGCCTTATCGCCGCGCCTACGCTAAACCCTGAATAAGGGGAATACGAATTGTCTGTTGCCTCTCTTGCTGCATCGGCCAGTTGCCTTGCGCTTTCCTTCAGCTCGCCGTATTGCAATACCGTTACGTCTGTCTTGATGGTTATCTGTTTCATTGCTTGTTTTTGTCTAATGTTGTCCTTTCAGCAATATGGCTTTTGATAATTTTAAACATGTCGTTTCCTGATGCCTACGGCACGCTCAAATATTGGTGTCTGTGTCGCAATTTGCACTTCTCTTATATTGCAAATATATACAGTCTTATTTTAACAGGCAAGTTTTTCTTGATTTAATTATACATTTGCTTGTTTATTTGGACATTTATTTGACAAGGAGAGATGTCGGCTGTTCATGTGCGCCGGATTTGCAGATGAACCATAAATCAGCATGACTCTGTTTTGTCACATTGAAACCAGACGCGTTGTTTCGCTTTCTTTTTGATTTTCGTTGAATGCGGAGAGCGGCCTTGGCGAAAAAGCACGGTGGCTTTGGTGTGAATTCTGTAAAGAGAGGTGTGCAAGTGTAAGATTCTGTAATTCAGTTCGTTACTCTGAATTACCTTTATATGTGCAACATTTTGCTGCACTTTGACATTGTTTTGACGGTATTTATATGCGGCAAATGCCGCTTTCATGGATTATGGAGACCGTGTTTCAAAATGTAGAACATGGCCTTTTTGATGGCATTTTGCCGTGTTTTGCAGTCCTTTTTGCCATTGTTGTGCCGACAGACAATGCTTTTCAGTTGCAGGAAACGGTATTTTGGCAACATTGCCAATCTGTTTTTGCTGAAATTAGTGACAATCACGGATTAGACACATTGTACGGTTTATGTATGTACGGCATTTCATTGTGACAATTTGCCGTTTCTACTTTGCTGTCGTATGGGCGGTGTTGATGCCGGCTCATTCGCCGGGCATATGACATGTTAGTATGTGATTCTGCGAAAAGCTGTATACCTGGGCGATGTCTTATGTGCCATGTCCGCATGTTTTATGTTTTATTAATAGAATTATTGTCAATGTGGCTCTATGATTTTATATCTTTGCAAAATGTCCGGTGTATTCCAGACACTATATGTGGCATGGGATGTTGTATTACCTAAAATATTATTAAGACTATGAAACTTTTTACTTTGATTGCATCTTTGTGTACATCATTGATTGCCGTTCCGGCATCAGCCATGGTGGCAGGTGTGACGGCAGAGCCAGACTCGGTTTATCTGTTTGCTTACGCGACGGCCTCAGACGAGGGGCGGAGCGGACTGCGTTTCGCGTGGAGCCGTGACGGGAATGAATGGCTGAGCATTGGCGACGGACGTTCTTTCCTGAAATGCGATTACGCGAATTGGGGCGGTGAGAAGCGTATGGTTAAGCCTGTCTTGTGCCAAGCCGCTGACGGTTCATGGCATTGTGTGTGGCAACTCAATGCCGGCGGCAAGGAGTTTGGCTATTCCGCATCAAATGATTTGATATCATGGGGACGGCAGACATATTTCACTCATGCAGAGCGTGGTGAATATCCTGGAAGCTCTTTAACCGCCAATGCGGAAAAGACGATAAGCATGGGAGACGTGGTAGAGAAAGGCTGCGTCAACAAAGTTGTATGGAATGTGGTAGAGCAGCTTGAAAGATATGCGGACAGAATGGCTTACCGCGACTGTCTTTATGGCGAAAACGCAGGGCAGGACGGAGTGCGTTTTTCCGGGTTAAAACCTGTGAATGTTGAGCTTACCGTTCGTCAGGATAAGGCCAAGGCCATAAGCGACATGTTGATAGGTGTGTTTTTTGAAGACATAAATTATGGTGCAGACGGCGGTCTTTACGCGGAACTTGTGCAAAACCGCGACTTCGAGTATACAAAAGGCGAGGGAAGGGAGGCCGGCTGGGGCCCTACATATGCATGGAAGGTGGAAGGCGACGGCATGAGCATGGATATTGAGACTGCCGATCCGATACATCAAAACAATCGGCATTATGCATTTCTCGATGTCGTTAAACCCGGGGCAGCTCTTGTGAATTCCGGTTTTGACGGCATCGTGTTAACAAAAGGAGAAAAATATACTGTCTCGTTTTTCGCGCGCCTGTCTGGCGGCAAGCAGCGGCATGACGGCCGGTCGTCAGCAGCGATAAAGCTTGGACTACGTGACAAAAACGGAAGAATGCTTGCTGAAAAAAAGTTCAAGGTCTCGTCAGGCAAATGGAAGCAGTATTCGGCGGTGCTACGTGCCGGTGAATCCGCCGACGAGGCCGTACTTGTTGTGGAACCAATGACTGCTGGAGGGTATGACGTTGACATGGTTTCATTATTCCCTGAGCAGACATTCCGTGGCCGGAAGAATGGCCTGCGTGCAGATCTTGCCCAAGCAATAGCCGATATAAGGCCCCGTTTTGTCAGGTTCCCCGGAGGCTGTGTGGCTCATGGGCAAGGATTGGACAATATCTATCGCTGGAAAAACACCATCGGTCCACTGTATTCGCGTAAGCCGATGAACAATCTTTGGGGATATCATCAGACAATGGGGCTTGGATTCTTTGAATACTTCCAGTTCTGTGAAGACATCGGCGCAGAGCCGTTGCCTGTGATTGCTGCCGGTGTGCCGTGTCAGAACACAAATGCGGTGCAAGGTGAACTTTTGGGCGGAGGACAGCAGGGCGGAATCCCCATGGACGAGATGGATGAGTACATACAGGACATATTGGACCTGGTTGACTATGCTAATGCTGATCCAAGAACGAACAAATGGGCCAAAATGCGTGCCGAGTCAGGACACCCCGCACCATTCAACCTGAAATATTTGGGAATAGGTAATGAAGACCAAATTACCGATGTTTTTGCCGAACGTTTCAAGATGATATATGAGGCGGTTAAGAAACGGCATCCGGAAATAACCGTGATAGGAACGGTTGGGCCTTTTTATGAGGGGACAGACTATGAAGAAGGGTGGCGCTTGGCCGACAGCCTTGCCTTGCCCATGGTTGACGAACATTATTATAATTCGCCCGGATGGTTCATTTACAATCAAGATTTCTACGACCGTTACGACCGGAATAAATCAAAGGTTTATCTTGGTGAATATGCAGCCCACCTGCCGGGACGTCCCAATAATGTGGAGACGGCTTTGGCCGAAGCGGTGTATCTTACATCGGTTGAGCGCAACGGAGATGTTGTCTCGATGGCATCATACGCTCCGTTACTGGCTAAGAAAGGTCACACGCAGTGGAATCCAGACATGATATATTTTGACAATAAGGAAGTAACGCCTACCGTGGGCTATTACGTACAGCAATTATTTGCAAGCAACTCAGGCGATGAGTATATGCCGGCTGATGTAAAGACGGACAATAACCGTAAGGATGTGCGCAGCCGTATTGCCTCTTCTGTTGTGCGTGACGGCAATACCGGCGACGTAATAGTGAAGCTTGTCAGCATGCTCCCTTTGGAAGTGAACGCAACGATAAATCTGCCGGAAGGCATCAACGACGACAGCGCTACGCTTTATGTAATGTCGGGCAATCCTTCCGACAAGGCAGTTAAGCCGGTGGAGAGCACAATAAGCGTGAGTGGAAAGACCATTTACAAAATGCCTCCATATTCATTAAGCGTAATAAGAATAAAAGGCGGTGCGAAGTGATAAGGCGTTTAACACGGAGTGGCAAGACTGGAAACATACGAAGTCGGTCTTGCCGCTTCGTATGTTATGCAGATCATGACTTTTGACATGTTATACGTAGGATTTTCGTCGTACTGTCCATAATGCGACAACGGTTGTCTGGGCGTTGGTTGACAAGCCATATTATTTTACCTTCCGCATCAGCAACGACAAGTTGGCGGCGCTTGTCAAACAGATTGACTTTAAGGTCTGTAAGGTAGTCACTTACAAGCTTGGATCCTTTCATTCCAAACGGAATGAACCGGTCGCCAGTAGCAGCCGGTTTGATAGTCAAAGGAAATTTCACTTTTGACATATCTGCAAAACAACTTCTCTTGTCTTTTGATATTTTAAAGTCAGGCGTACGGTCAAAACACTCAAACTTGAATTTTGTCTTGTTGTCATACACATATAAGCCTGTTTCTGGAACAGCCAAACTCCGCAGTTTTTTGTCGGTCAAAGGCTCTATAAACAAATAAGACCTGTCAGTTAGCAGCCTGTGCGTAGGCGAGGTGAATACACGCCCGGTCTTGGAGCACATTACAGAATGTATAAGTTCTATTTGTGCGGAATTGAAAGTGTAGTCTTTCAATAAGTTGAATAGTACATATTCAGAAGCAGGACAGGCTGACAAACGTTCTGCGTTGATTCTTGTCGATCCGTCGCTAAAATATTCAACAGCAGTTTCAGATACGTCCTTTACGATAACATCCAATGCGTTGGCGGCTTCAGATACTCTCAAGGCCGTAGTGGCGATGCTGTCGCTGACCGATGGATTAATTTCTTTCATCAATGGAAGTATGTTCAGACGTATCTTGTTGCGTACAACATCATTGATTAGATTGGTGCTGTCTGTAACATAACTTTGCTTGATTTCGTTCAAGGCGGCTTCAACGTCAAAACGTGTGACACATAACAATGGGCGTACAATTTTTCCGTTTTTCGGCTTTATGCCTGTCAGCCCGTATATGCCTGTTCCTCTGATGAGGTTAAGCAGCACTGTTTCAACAGAGTCATCCTGATGATGGGCTACACATGTTGCTGACGCCCCTATATTTACTACAAGCTGGTTGAAATAAGAATAACGAAGATGGCGTGCCGCCATCTCGATACTCATTTTACGCAATTTGGCAAAACCGTAAGTGTCAAAATGACTGACATGAAGCTTTATTCCATTTTCTTCACAAAACTTACGGCAGAAACACTCGTCACGGTTTGATTCTTCTCCACGCAAATGGAAATTGCAATGAGCAGCTTCGATGTCGTACCCTAATTCCTTTAGGACCAATGTCAGGAATACACTGTCAGCTCCGCCAGACAGTGCCACAAGATATCTTTCATCATGTTCCAACAGTTTATTGGTAGCGATGAAAGCTGAAATTTTCTGCAAAAAACGTTTATTCAACATATAATACAAGGCCTTTCAGGTATTCGCCTTCTGGATGATATATGTTAATAGGATGGTCACCCGGTTGATGTAACTGATGTAAAATCCTCACATTCCTTTTTGCTAAAGCCGCCGCCGTAAATACGGCATTACGGAAATTATCTTTTGTAACCACTTGGCTGCAACTAAAGGTAAATAATATTCCACCACTTTTTATACGCTCAAGGGCTTTTACGTTAAGCCGTGTATAACCTTTCAGGGCATTATGTAGTGCCGCACGGTGCTTGGCAAAGGCAGGGGGGTCAAGTATGATAAGGTCATATTTCCCATCTGCAGAGTCAAGGAATTTGAAAGCGTCTTCACAAAAAGCCTTATGGCGGTTGTCGCCCGGGAAATTCAATGCCACATTGGCATTTGTCAAGTCTATGGCTTTTGCACTACTGTCTACCGAATGTACAAGCTTTGCGTTGCCACGCATGGCATAAAAAGAAAATCCGCCGGTATAGCAAAACATGTTCAACACAGTTCTGCCTTTGGAATATCGTTCTAATAAGAGGCGGTTTTCACGTTGATCGACAAAGAATCCAGTCTTTTGGCCTTTTAGCCAGTCTACATGGAACTTCAATCCGTTTTCAACGGCAATATTGTCATCACACTCTCCATATATAAAACCGTTCTCTTGCCCTAAGCCGGCCTTATAAGGCAAAGTTGTCTCGCTTTTATAATATACATGTTCAATCCTGCTTCCCATGACATCTACAAGCGCACGGGCAATCTCATTACGGCAGACATGCATTCCCACGCTGTGAGCCTGCATTACAGCTGTTTTGCCATAACAGTCAATGACTAAGCCTGGCAGATTGTCGCCCTCGCCATGTATGAGGCGGAATGTGTTGTTGTCGGGATTGTCCGCTATTCCAATGCTTTGGCGCATATGCAGCGCAGAAGAAAGACGCTCGCGCCAGAAGTTCTCGTTTATTTCGATGTCATCAAATGACAATACTCGAACGGCAATACTTCCTATTTGAAAATGTCCTATTGCGGCAAATTCGCCTCCGGACGTAATCAAGCGTACCGTATCACCTTCCTCAATGTTCTCGTCCAAATGGCTTATTGCACCTGAAAACACCCATGGGTGAAAACGTTTTAAGCTTTCTTCCTTCCCTTTTTTTAGGTATATGTTTTTATACATTTCGTCAATTCTTTTGCTCGTCAATTTTTATTAACTGATAATCTCCTGTTTCTTCTAGTCTGCAAAGTTCTTCATAAATATTGATGCAAGCCCATGCGTCTGTGGCTGCATATAATTTCTGGCTGTCGCTAAGAACATCAGATTCCCAATTGCTTAGACGCACGGATTTGCTGATTTTCTGATGAAAGAAGTTCGCATAAAGTTTTTGCAAACTCAGATCCTCGACACCAAGTTCGCCTACGTGTTTCTGTAAGTCTACAAATTTGCCTGGAGTAAAGTCTGCACGTTTATGCAACGAGTTCATGTCGTCATGTAATGACAGTCCCACTTTTGTGACACTAACATCCTCAAGCAGCCTTATTATTGCCGGAGTCATCCCTGTAAGGTTCAGGCGGAAAAGAAAACATGTGTCGTGTGTTGATACTTGCAATAACGCCACATCGTGTGAACGACCCTTCTTGAAAGAAGGCCTCGTCTCGGTGTCTATCCCAAGAATTTTTTGTGACAGCAAATAAGCAACAGCTTTTTCTGCTTCTGCGGTTGTATTTATTACTATAATCCTTCCGCCGAAAACAGCTCTCGGCAATTCCTGAATATTATGTTTATCAAATTTGTTATAAATGATCTTACTCATATTATAGAAACGAAAAGAAGTCTGCAAAGCTTCAGAAATGGTGTGCAAAAATATAAAAAAAAGGTGAGTTTTATGGCTTATTCTGACATTTTTCAATTACTTTTGCAAATAAAATTTCGAATACAGCAATGGGTAAGAAAAAAATTGCACGTTCAGATAAATCTTTCAGTGAAGCTATTGGGCTGAAAGGCATTCTACAAAACGACATCTTAAATTTTATTTTTGGAATAATCCTGCTCATTTTGTCCATATATACGATAATTGCATTCATTTCGTATTTTGCAACAGGGCAATATGACCAAAGTTTGATTTTAGACCATAGCTCGCAAGAGATTTTAAATAAGAACAGGGAATTCAAGAACAGTTGTGGCTCATTGGGAGCGTTTGTGTCATATTTCTTCATATCCAGATGTTTTGGATTGTCGGCATTCATTGTGCCGGTTTTTATGGGAATGGCAGGATTGCGGCTTGTCAAGGCGTATAAGATCAATCTGCTAAAATGGTTCATCTGTCTTATGATTGCGATGATTTGGTTTTCCATTATGTCGGCTAAGTTACTGACGCCTATAATGGGCGGCAGCATATTCAATCCTGGTGGAGACCATGGTTTGTATTGCTGTCAATGGCTTGAAAACATAATAGGTGTATACGGACTTATGGCTGTATTGCTGCTTACAGCCATCGCATTCCTTACATATTTGAGTAAAGAGACCATCAACGTGGTCCGTAACATTCTTAATCCTATTGGCACGCTGACTCGTAAAGTGAAATTTGGCGTAACCAATATACCAGGAAAGTCTGAACAAACAGCTGAAGCAATACAGACACTTGAAGACCCTACAACGTTTGACGACCCACAGCCACAAACTGTCGTGTTCACAGCAAACAACGATGATAAGACTGACAAGAATGGCCAGTCAGATGCCCAGAAAGACAAAGGGCAGCAGGAAATAATAATCAATCAGGCCACCGATGAGACAAAGGCCGATTCTAAAGACGTTTCCGGACAGAAAGACTTGTCTGTGCCAATAGACCCACGTGAACCGTGGATAAAATATAAATATCCCACACTTGACTTGCTGAAAAAATATGAGAATGACGGCAAGCCATATATAGACATGAAAGAGCAAACTGCAAACAAAAACCGTATTGTGGAGGTGCTCAACAACTTCGGAGTGCAGATCAAGACGATAATGGCCACAGTCGGCCCAACCATAACATTGTATGAGATAACACCTGCTGAAGGAATAAGGATCTCAAAAATCAAGAATCTTGAAGATGACATAGCCTTAAGCCTTGCCGCACTTGGCATACGAATAATAGCACCGATACCAGGCAAAGGTACTATAGGTATAGAGGTGCCTAACAAGAAACAGAACATTGTTTCGATGGAGAGCATACTTAATTCAAAGCGTTTCCAAGAGACAACGATGGATTTGCCAATTGCCATAGGAAAAACCATCACCAACGAGATATTCATGGTGGACCTGGCTAAATTGCCGCATTTGCTTGTTGCCGGAGCTACCGGCCAAGGCAAGTCTGTCGGCCTGAACGCAATAATAACATCGTTGCTCTATAAAAAACATCCAAATGAGCTTAAGCTTGTCTTGATAGACCCCAAAAAGGTGGAGTTCAGTCCATACGCGCCAATTGCGCAGCATTTTATGGCAAAAGTGCCTGATGACAATGAAGAAACAATAATCACGGATGTGACAAAAGTTATCAGGACGCTGAACAGTCTGTGCAAGCTGATGGACTCAAGATATGACATGCTGAAACTTGCCGGTGCTAGAAATATAAAGGAATATAATGAAAAATACATAAACCATCAGCTCAAATTGACCGACGGGCATGAGTATATGCCTTACATTGTCGTGGTGATCGACGAGTTTGGGGACTTGATTATGACTGCCGGCAAAGAGATAGAATTGCCCATCGCGCGTATAGCCCAACTGGCGCGCGCCGTTGGAATACACATGGTCATCGCGACACAGCGTCCGACCACATCCATTATTACTGGTAACATTAAAGCGAATTTCCCTGGCCGTATGGCTTTCAGGGTAAGCGCAATGATAGATTCAAGAACCATTCTCGACCGCCCCGGTGCCAACCAGCTGATAGGCCGTGGCGACTTGCTGTTCCTCAATGGGAATGAGCCTGTCAGGGTGCAGTGTGCATTTATAGACACTAAGGAAATACAAAGAATCAATCAATACATAGCTGAGCAGCCCGGGCCACTGGAGCCGATGGAGCTGCCAGAGCCGTCCGCGGATGATGCTGGGGACGTATCAGGAGGTAATTTGGAAATGCACAACATTGATCCTTTATTTGAAGAAGCCGCACGTGCCATCGTGCTTAGCCAGCAAGGATCCACCAGTATGATACAGCGCCGCTTTTCAATTGGATACAACAGGGCTGGCAGGCTGATGGACCAGTTGGAGAAAGCGGGCATAGTAGGAGCCGCTCAAGGCAGCAAGCCTCGTGAAGTGCTTGTTCAAGACGAGAACAGTCTGGAAACACTTCTTTCACAAATCAGAAAGTGAAAGGTGCCGTTCTTGTTCTGCATGTCATTCAGGACAAGAACGGCTGAAATAAAATAGATGTGCAAGCATGCGAATAATAAATTTACAAACAGGCAAAACAAAATGAGAAAACTGTCATTCATACTGATTGCGCTCCTTATGGCAATGTGTGCCGATGCGCAGAATGCCGCACAGGCACGTAAGATTCTTGACAAAACGGCTGCAATGATAAACAACAGAAACGGCGCAAGCGCCAATTTCAGCGTAAGCGGAAAACATGGCAACGCATCAGGAACCATATCTATAAAAGGAAACAAGTTCAACGCACGTACCGCACAAGCCATTGTGTGGTATGACGGAAAGACGCAGTGGACTTACATGAAAAGCAGCCAAGAAGTGAACATAAGCATTCCGACGGAAGCCCAGCAACAGTCAATGAACCCTTATAAGTTCATAAACATATATAAGAGCGGCTTTAAAATCGGCATGAAAAACGTTGCTGGAGGATGGCAAATACACTTATACGCAACCAACCAAAAGCGCACGATAAAGGAAATGTACGTAACTGTCGGCAGAAATTACCTTCCCACTACCATAAAGATGAGGCAAAGTAACGGGTGGACAACCATCAAGGTCTCTAATTTTAAGGCAAAAAAACTTAGCGATTCCATCTTCCGCTTCAACTCCAAGGATTTCCCAAACGCAGAGATTGTTGACCTTAGATAACTTGTTTCCAACGATAATTAACGACAATGAATAAACTGCAACTGTTTCGCGCGTTGCGCCGCCATGTCAGACTTTCAGAAAGGCGAAGCGTTGCGTATGAGCAGAACAAGGCGGCAAAAGTGCTTTTGTATATAGGCGGAGCCTTTGTTTTCCTGTATCTTGTTTTCATTTCCATATTGCTTGCGCTCGTTGCAAACAGTTCTGGTTCGCATACTCCGTGCGAGTTTCTTTTCGGGCTTCTCCCATTTTTCATGGCAGTGGATTTTCTTGTAAGATTCATGAGCCAACAGACTCCGGCGCAACTCGTAAAGCCATATTCACTGCTGCCGATACCGAAACATGCCTGCGTTGAGATGTTCGTGTTGTCAAGTGTGGCAACTCCCAACAATCTTATCTGGACGGCGGTCACCGTTCCGTATGCCTTGATGACAACCGTTTTCAGCGAAGGTCCGGCCGCCGCGCTCGGCATGATTGTGTCATTCCAGATACTGATAACAATAAACAGCCAATGGTACATGTTTGCAAGGACGCTTATAAACCAAAGTTTGAAATGGTGGATACTGCCAATATTCGTCTATGCCGCAATTTTTTCCCCTTTTTATTTAGAGGATTTTGACGCATTGTTTGACATGTTTTCATGGCTGGGTGCAGGTTTTGCGTACTGGCATCCTTTGCACTATATTGCATTGTTGCTGTTTTTGTGGGCCTTTGTCGAGGCAAACAAAAGGATGCAGTATCACTATACGTACATTGAGACCGCGAATGTCGAGGATTCCAAGATGAAGAAAGTGTCTGAATTCAGGATGTTCGACAGGTATGGGGAAACTGGTGAATACATAAAACTTGAAATAAAGAGCCTTATCCGCAACAAGAACATGCGCAAGGCTTTCATTTCCAGCACGGTTTTCACCATTCTTCTAAGCCTTGTGGTTGCGTACACCGACTTGTACCAAGATGATTTCTACAAGATATTCTGGGTGGCTTATGTGTTTTTGTTATATGGTGCCAACACGCTTGTAAAGATAATGTGCGCGGAGGGCAACTATATTGATTTCCTGGCCGTGCACAAAGAGAACATCATGCAGCTGCTCAGGGCTAAATATTATTTCTCTTGTTCCATGCTCGTGTTGCCGCTGTTTCTCATGTTACCCACGGTGTTTACCGAAAAGCACACAATGCTGGCATTGTTGTCGATGATGTTTTTCACGGCTGGGCCGGTATACTGCCTTTTCATGCAGATGGCAGTTTACAATATGCAAACTATGCCGCTAAATACGAAATTCATCAGCAAAGGCAATGTGGAAAACAATTACTTTCAACTGGTAGCTTTGATTGTGGCCATGTTTTTGCCTGTCATCGTAATATCTGTGCTTAGGACTTCGTTGGGCGAAAATGCGGCATACGTCATACTTCTTGTGACAGGTCTTGTTTTCATGTTATCGCATAAGCTTTGGATAGCGAATATATACAAGCGCTTCATGAAACGGCGTTACAAGAATATGGAGAGTTTCCGCGCAACGCGGTAAATGCCCCTGGCTTTGGGACGCATGGCAGTGTAGTTGGTATAGTGAAACAACGTGAGTTCGACATAACAGGAATGTCTCACTTGTCAGTTTTTTTGCAAGTCGGTGGCAAGTTGTCATTCCGCTGAAAAGCGGAATCCTGTGTTTACCGCCAGGCTGGTGTGCCGTCAAGATGTCTTCTGGATTCCGCTTTTCAGCGGAATGACGATTTGCCACTGAGCGGTAGAAATGCAAAGCGGTAAGAAATTATTTATAATTGGAAAGATAATTCCTTATGCCGAACTCATGTCGAAATAATATCCATGTTGCAATAGACGGCAAATCATCTTGCCAAAGGCCGCAAAACGCGATGTGAAAGATGGTCTTTTGCATCACGTTTTGCGGCCTTTGGCAAGATTGTAATGTTTGTCTGGATTTGTCAGGGATTTGATGTCTTCTTCTTTTTACGTTTCAGGCCGAACAATTCCATCAATGAGTTGAAGTCTTTTTTTAGTATGAGTCCTATGCCCTGAGTGTTGAGTGAAGACTTCGTGAAGTATCGGTCGTTTGTCTGGTTGTACACTTTCAAGGATATGTTGCCGTTTGGCAGTAATAGGTAATTGATGTCGAAGTCGCCAATGAAAGATGTCGTTGCGTTCTTGTTGTCACGGTATCCGAACTGTCCGTTGATGATAAGGCGGTTGTTGAGCAGCCGGCCAGACAATATGCCCTCGTATTCGGCGTTGTTGAAACCTTCGTCGCCGGTGCTGATATTTGCGCCGAATGTCCAGTTGTTGTTTTTTACAAGGCTTCCCAACAACGTGTTGATTTGTTGGCTTATTGTTCCGCTCAGCAGGCTTTGCATTGCAAGGCTGGTCTGGTTTTGCCTGTTTTGGTCTGCCGAGTTGTTATTGCCGGGCATGTAAAAACGTCCAACGCCTAGAAGATAAACCACCTGTTGGTTCATTTCTTCTTCACTGTTGATTACGGTGCGCACCATTTGCTCGGCATCCTCATTGACCGTCGGCATGTCTATGTTGAAGTCTACATGCGGTGATTGTGGGGTTCCGCTGATGTTCATCAGGCAGTCTACCCTGACATTGTTGCTTGTAAAACTGTTGCCCAGTTGCAAATCAGACAGCGGCACGCTGTTGACTGTGTATATTGCTTGCAGGTCGAGCAGTGCGTCATAAGGGTCTCCGCCGAATATGATTGTGCTGCCTTGCTTGAACTGGAACACCTTTTTTATGATGTTTTGGATTGTCAAAGTGTAAGTGCCGTGGTCGATTAGGAATGTGCCGAACATGTCAAACGAGCCTTTGTTGAAAAACTCGGCACGTATCGTCCCGTTGCCGTTTAAGGTTATGCGGTCGTTTGTGTTCTCGTCCATCAGCACGCGCAATGACGCTTCCGGGGGCATGTTGATAAGGAAGTTTATATGCATGTCCGAAGGAATGTCTGTCACAAGTTTTGCGGTTAGCGTGTCGGTGTGAGCCGCTGTTCCGGTAGAGTCTTGTACATCCGTTCGAGGTGTTTTGTCATTCCATGTGATGAATTGCTGGTCAGAGATGGTTTCCGGACTTGTTGCGTTGTATTCTATGAATGAGTCCTTGTCTGGCGTAATGTCAATGTCGATGTCAATTCTGCCGCTGCGTCCCCTTATGGCGCATGTTCCTGTTCCGTATGCAGTTCCGTAAAATGCGTCGTTGCCGTAATTCTTCGTGTCATAGCACAATAGGTTCCTTGTTTCAATGCTTATGTCATAAGTCAGGTGGCTTAGGTTCTTGTGGTGTAAGGCTCCGTTGACAATTCCTATATTGCCGTTCCTGTCGCGAATGGTGTCAGAACGGAAAACTATTTCGTTGGGAATGAAGCGTATCGTGTCGTTTGCCAAAATATATTCTACATTGATTGGCGTGATGAGGGCGCTGCCGTCCGCTACAAGAGTTCCGGTCAGGTTGATGGCGTCCAACGGCCCGTGTACATTGACCTTCCCGTTTGCTTTTGCCCTGATGTTGTCCATGAAGTCGCCGCAAAAGCTCTTCAGGAACTCAATGTTGGTGTTTTCGGCCTTGATCCCAAGGTCGATGCGGTTATGTGCTGGAGAGACATAGCCGTTGATTATCGTGCGTGCGTCATGCCCGTCATTGGCATGCGCGTCAATGTTTATTTGTTTTTTGTTCTTGTCCCATCTTACATTGGCATAGAGCGTGCCTAACGGACCTTGCTCAAAAGTAAACCCGTTGACGGATATGTCGGCATAAGCGTCCGGTTCGTAAAATACGGATTTTACGAAAGCTTTGCCTGTCATGTGTCCGCCGAACTCTACTGAATGGAAATTCACAAGGCTAAGCACATAATTTACGTCGACATCTTGCATGTCGATGGTAATCGAGTCATTATAACTTCTTGTGGCTTTCCCGTCTATCTTTATGTGCTGTTTGTTGTGCTCTATTGCGAAATGTTCTATAGCCAAGTCCCCGTTGCTATAAATAATGTTCGCCGGCAAAACACTCCAAACCGTATCATTAACCAAGATGTTCGATGGCATAATGTCAATGTTGACGTCTGTTTTCCCGTTCCCATTCTTGATGAATCTGGTTTCGGCGTTGAGTTTTCCCTTCATCGGCTTGGGCTGATTGTTGTTCCAGCTTATTGAAGAGGCAAGTTTGTCTGTGTTTGCATTTGCTGACACCGCCAAGTCTAATTTATGCCCGTTGTTCATCACTTTTCTTACATTCCCGTTGACAGAAATCGTGTCTCCGGTTGTTTCTGCAGAAATAGTCACGTCTTCATACGGGCTTCCGTCGTAAATAAGTTTTCCAGCCTTGCAATAAAGGCTCATCGCTTCCTCTCTGTCGTTTATGTCGGCTTTGACGTGTAAAGGAGAATCAAATGTTAGCGGAATTCCCAACAACGAGTTGAGCCAATCAGACTTGTCAAGTTCTACATTAAGTGTGAACTCATTGTTTGGATTGCCTTTTGTCTTGCAAAATGTCGGCAGTTTGGAATGCAGTATGTGCATAAAGCTTTGGACAAGTGTCTTCATCTTGTACTTGCCGGTCAATTCCGCATGTCCAAAGTCGCTAGTCATTGTTAATCTGCCTGTTTCTGACGTTATGGTAAGGTTGTCGAGTGAATACTCCTTTTCGCCAAGCATGGAAAAATCATTAATCTCAACATTGCCTTTGAACATGTTTGTTTCAGTGTCAGAAACATGCGCATTTGCGCTTATGTCAAAATTGAACTCTGAATCTTTCCATTTGTCTGTCATTTTCAAGGCGGCCAGGTTGAGTCTCCTTATGTTGGCATTCATGTCTATGATTTGCTTGGTTTTTCCCAGCTCCATTTCGCCGTTTATGTTTATCTGCCCATTGGGGTCATCCATGCTTAGCGTGCCATTGAATGCCTGACTGTCATAAGCTACCTTGGCTTTTATGTCAGAATATGAATATCCGTTATAGTCGAAACGAGGTAAAACTCCGTCCACTTTAATGTTTGAAATGCTGTTCCCTTTTTTGTCGCATTCAATATCCATGATTGTGGAAAGCAGAGCCAATTTCTCATTGTCCAGCAAATGTCCCAGATTGAATTCTTTTGTGTCGACATGTGCGTGGAATTTATGCCCTTTTTGTTTAACTCTCAAATTTACAGTGCCAACATTACTGCCAAGTGTTCCTTCGGCAGACATGGTCTCGTTTGTTCCAGACAACTCGCCTCTGTATTGTATGCTGCCGAGACGTGCCAGCATTCCTTTCAGTGTGGAATTGTCAGCTTGTGTCTTTTTCAATATTCCGTTTATGCTTTCAGCTTTGCAATCAAACTGTCTGACTGTAGCCGTCCATTCTAATCCATGTTCATGCTTGGCAATGCTTGCTGAGGCGGTAAGCGTGATGCCGTTGTCTTGAGAATTGATGTTCAGTTTTCGAATGTTTATTGAATTGCCGGTACCTGAGAATTCCGCATTCAGGCGTAATGGTGTGTCATTGACCTTGAATTGTGGAACAAAGCATGACAGGTCGTTAAGTGTTACATGTGATTTGCCGATTGTCCCGTCAAAGCGTAGGGTGTTAATGTCCGGTTTCCCGTTTTTCTTGGAGAATTCGGCATGTATGTTGCTGATGTTTACATCTGTATTTGGCAGGGCGAGATTAAAGTCAGCCAACACGGCTTGTCTGTTGTCGTATGCAAGGTCAAACTTGAGTTTACGCAGGTCAAGTCCTGAGCTTTCTTTTAACGACAGTTTTTTTACGGTTACAGACAGGCTGTCAGCTGTATAATAAGGTATTATAAGATGGGCGCTGATGTCGTTAATGTCCAAATGGGCCGTATTAAAACGCGCCGGTGTTGTGGCCTTGTCGTAAACGTCGAATTTCACGGCACCGTGTCTTATTATCAAAGAGTTGATGCTCAGTTCCAGATTCGATTTTTTGCTTTTGTTTTTTGACGACAGGGAGTCAAGTACGAACTGGAAGTTAGGTTTGGAATGACTGTCGGCTTTATAGAACGTGCCGTTGAATCCGAATATTTGTGCTGACGATATGTATATGCGTCCGTCCTTGACAAGCTGCCCGTAGTCTATTTTTGCCGCCACGCGCGATGTGCTGACCATGAGTTTGTTGCTTTTGTCGTACAGCTCGAGGTTGTCAATTATTATCCTGTTTAGCAATCCCAAGTATACTTTGCCCACCGATACATGAGTGCCAAGCTTCTTTCCGATGATGGTACTTGCCTTTTCGCCTAACCATTTCTGCATGAACGGCATACGGACCAATGTCACCGAAATAAGGTATACGGCGACAATTGTCCATATGATTGTTTTTATTATGCGCTTAAGTGTCCTCATCCGTCAGGCAGGTATAAAGGCTTTCTATGATTATTCCTTTTTTATTATTACCGGGTTGGCCAGGTCTTCTTTCCATTCTTTCAGGAAATCATACCATTCCTTGTCGCTGTGATAGCCGAATGTTTCGTTGTCGCTGCAGAATGTTATCTTGTAATGCAGTTCGTTGTTTGTGGGTTTTACTACAAATGCATAATTGTCTTTGTCGGCGTGTTCTTCGCTTACGATGTGTTTTTCAGGTATGCAGATTCCCAACCCTACGGTTTCACGCTTGTGGCCGACGCTGTCTTTGGCCGAGACCGGCCAGTCTGTGCCCCAGCATCCGCGCAAGCCGCGCTTGTCTGAAAACTCCGTTGAGTTTTTTACGTTGATGAAGCCAGTGGACAACATCAGGTCTTCAGCCTGCTTGTCGAACTTCACGTCCACGCTGCATTCGCGCCGTCCGGCATACAATGTGTACAGGGCAGTCATGTCTATTGGCGTGGCGCCTGGCGCCTCTGCCTGTGGAGTCCAGCCCTTGTCTTTTACTTCCACAATGGTGCGTATCGGTCCGCGTGCAATTATTTTCTGGCTTCTCTTTTCCACATCGTTCAGCATGGTGGGCTTGTGTCCGTCCCATCCGCGGAGTGTTCCAAGTCCGAGTGTGGAGCCGACCCAAAGCACGTCGTCGCCGTATTGCGCGGCTTTCTGTCTGTCGTCAGGATAGAACTGCGTTTCTTTCAGTTCCAGTTGCCTTTTGTATTTACCATATATGTCGACAGTCTGGCGGTGGTCAAAGTATATACGGTAAGCCACCATGTCGTTTTCAAATGCGGCTCCGTGGTGGTGCAGTTGCCAGTATGGATTTGTTCCGTTGTCTACGGTCAGTTCTGATATGTAAAGGTTCTGCTTGTTGTTCTTTTTGATTTTCTTATTGCTTAGCAGCATTTCGACATATACTTGCGGCTCATACTTCTTTGGACGGCCGGTTTCATACAGTGTTATTTCAAATTTGCGCGATTCGTCAGCTCCAATGTCTGTGATGAAGCACAGCTCGTCCATGCGTCCGTCTTGGTCCAAGTCGTCAAGCTGGCAAGCTGTTTCTTTGCCGTCTGCGGTGACCAAGGCTGATTTCACGTCGATTCCGTATTCGTCAAGATTCAGCACGATTGGAGTGTTTGTTTTTGCTTTGTCGTGCCTGTTCGTCACTGTTATGCCGAATGTTGTCTGCGATAAAGCCGGCGCAATGGCGCATGCCGCCATGACGCTGATTATTAGTCTTTTATTCATGATTGGTTGAAGTTTCAATTCATTGAGTGTAAAAGTGATATTTCTTTTAATTTGCCGATTGTCTTGCAAATGTAACAATAAAAAACGAAAAACCGGAGGTTTGCCTGTAGTTTTTTCCTGATGGCTCGTCAGGCAGTGTCTTTTGCATGTTGTTGTAGTTTTGCAGTCCATGCCAGATGCGCCATGATAAAAAACAATATTGAATTTGAAAAGGCTTCTCCGTTGATTTTCAAATTGTCGGCATGACGTTGCAAAATGTGACAATGTGATTTTCGTATGCCTCCGTAGAATGTAGTTGTTTTGAATTTTTATAGTCACGCCCGGATTTAACGGCTCTTTTTGCGTGCATTGTTTAAGTGTTTGCGCATCAATGTTTTATGCAGCCATGATGGTCATGTGTGCATTGTTTTACCGTTTATTGATGCCTGAAACATGGCGTTTTGACATGAAAACGACCGTGTTTTTACATTGAGAAGGCCGTTCCCGTTGTTCCGATTGGCCGTCTTTTACAGTATGAAAGGCCGTCTTTGGTGTGTCGTTTTGCCGTGTCAAGCCATCCCAATGGTGGTTCTGCGTGCCCGAAAGACATCTCCGTGACCTGTGTATTTTCTGGTTCGCTGGAAATCACGGAACATTTTAGGATGACAAAATGTAAGTGAAATGCCATGTCGCTTTACTCTCTGCAAGTTCCAGCTTGCGCAAGCCATGCGTGGCGAATGGTTGATCGTCTATGCCGGAATTTGTCCATTGCACCGCAAAGTGCAGTCTGTTTTTTCTTGAAATAATACGTTTTTTGTTGTTTTATTTGTTCGGATACGATTTAAATATTAATTTTGTAAACCAAAAAACAAATTAATAAATCTATTAACATTCAAAAAACTAAAAAATTAAGAAGATGGCTAAAGTTGTAACATTGGGCGAAATCATGCTTCGCCTCTCTTCGCCTGGACAGAAAAGATTTGTCCAAAGCGATGTCTTTGATGTAGTGTATGGCGGCGGCGAAGCCAACGTGGCTGTCAGCGTAGCCAATTATGGGCACGACGCATATTTCGTGACCAAGCTTCCAAAGCATGAGATCGGCCAGTGCGCAGTCAATGCCTTGCGCCGTTACGGTGTCAATACGCAGTACATCGCGCGTGGCGGTGACAGGGTGGGCATATACTATCTTGAGAGCGGAGCCTGCATGCGTCCGTCCAAAGTTATTTACGACCGTGCTCACAGCGCCATTGCAGAGGCTGATCCTGAAGACTTCGACTTTGACAAGATAATGGAAGGCGCACAATGGTTCCACTGGAGCGGCATTACTCCGGCCATCAGCGACAAGGCGGCAGAGCTGACAAGACTTGCCTGTGAGGCTGCAAAGCGTCACGGTGTGACTGTCAGTGTTGACTTGAATTTCCGCAAGAAGCTTTGGACTTCAGAGAAGGCGCAGAGCATAATGAAACCTCTTATGAAATATGTGGATGTGTGCATAGGCAACGAGGAGGACGCACAGCTTTGCCTCGGCTTCAAACCTGAAGCTGACGTTGAGGGCGGAAAGACTGATGCCGAGGGATACTATGGCATCTTCAAGGGCATGATGGAGACATTCGGTTTCAAGTATGTCGTGTCCACTTTGCGCGAGTCTCTGTCTGCAAGCCACAACGGCTGGAAGGCTCTTATCTACAACGGCAAGGAGTTCTACCAGAGCAAGCACTATGACATTCTGCCGATAGTTGACCGCGTAGGTGGCGGCGACTCTTTCTCAGGCGGCCTTATCCATGGCTTGCTGACATATCCAGACGATCAGGGCAAAGCTCTTGAGTTCGCCGTTGCAGCTTCGGCTTTGAAGCACACCATCCCCGGCGATTTCAACCTTATGTCAGCCGAAGAGGTGGCCAACCTTGCCGGAGGCGATGCTTCAGGGCGTGTACAGAGATAATCACAGTTGTCATGCCACGTTATGAATACAAAGTGAAGTGTTTTTTCTCAAACGAGGAAAAAGGCATCAACAAGTTGGCAGACGAGGGATGGGAACTTGTGTGTTCCTATTGCTTCGGCCTGTACTTGGTTTTTAAACGTGAAAAAGAAAATAATTGAAGAAATGGCAAAATTTGACAAGATAGCAGTATTGCAGAAGATAGGTGCCACAGGCATGGTGCCCGTGTTTTATCACAAGGACGTCGAGGTGGCAAAAAAAGTCATCAAGGCATGTTATGACGGCGGTGTGCGAGCCTTTGAGTTCACCAACCGCGGAGATTTCGCCCACGAGGTGTTTGGTGAAGTGGTAAAGTTTGCAGACAAGGAATGTCCAGAACTGGCACTTGGCGTAGGCTCTGTTGTAGATCCGGCCACGGCTGCCTTATATATTCAGCTTGGAGCAAACTTTGTAGTTGGCCCGTTGTACAATCCTGAGATAGCAGCGGTTTGCAACCGCCGCCTCATCCCTTACACACCGGGATGCGGCAGTGTATCTGAAATAGGCTTCGCGCAGGAGAAGGGATGTGAACTCTGCAAGGTTTTCCCCGGCGATGTGCTAGGCCCGAAATTGGTAAAAGGCCTGCTTGCCCCGATGCCTTGGTCCAAGCTCATGGTGACCGGAGGCGTGTCACCAGACGAAGAGAATCTTACGTCTTGGTTCAAAGCCGGCGTGTTCTGTGTAGGCATGGGGTCTAAGTTGTTCCCGAAAGATGTTGTGGCCGCCGGCAACTGGCAGGCTATAACCGACAAGTGCAAGGAGGCGTTGGGATACATTGCCAAGGTGCGCGGATAAAATATTTGTGTCTAAAGGCTCAATAGTGCTAATCGGCTTATTGGGCCTTTTTTTCTTTTCAGCTTGTTCCGTCCCGGTTGACGGCGAGGTAGACAGGCTGAACATGATGTCATACGCCAGCCATTACCGCAATCTTGACACCGTGCGCGTTTTTGCGTCAAGAGCGTTGGCTATGTCAGGCGGTTATCCATCCGGTAGGGCGGAGGCATATAACAATCTGGCATTTGCCGACATTGCAAAGATGGATTATGATAAGGCTTACGCCCGTCTTGACAGTGTGGAGAAATCAACCGACAACCAGGTGGAACTTCTTGTGGCCGATGTCCAATACATGCGCCTTTGCCAAAGGGAGTCCAAGAATAAAAGCTTTTATGGATACAGGGAACGTGCGTTGAGACGAATGAAGCGTATCGACGAAGAAAAAGACGCATTGACAGAGCGGATGAGGAGGCGTTATGTATATGCCAAGACTGAGTTCCAGATTGTTTGCTCAACATATTTTTATTACGTAGGGCTAATCAGACAGTCATCAGATGCGATGCGGCAAATCAGCCCTTCAGGCGAGATACAGGGAGATACGGCACAATATCTTAATTTTTTATACCAGATAGGCAGTGGCGGAATAATAAGCAGTGGAAAACAGCAAGCTGTTTGGCAGAAAGAGTTTGAATGCCTGTTAAAGTGTTACGTCATGGCAAGACAGTGCGGCATGACATACTGGCAGGCAAATTCTTTACAAGCCATCAGTGAACACTTACTTGATGCAAACGCCTTTAAATATCTGAAAGCCAACAATAAAGCCGCATTCGTTTATTTGAACACCGATAATATGCCAGACAGTTTGATGGCTGGATATTTTGCCCAAAAAGCGTTGGACATGTTCAAAGAGTATGGTGACGTGTACCAAACAGCCGGCGCTTACAGAACGTTGTCGCGCTGTTATTTCATGTTGGGTGATTATACATCTTCATTAATATGCCTGGAAAATGCCATGACAACTGATAAGGCGATTGAGAAAGCGCCTGCACAGATAGCGAGCATAAAGGAGTGTATGAGTCTTGTATATTCGGCATTGAATGACAAGAACAACAGTGATATTAACAGAAATGCCTATTTGGACATACAGGAGGAAACCAGACAAGACCGACAGCTTGAAGCACGTGTCGAGCAACTGGAAAAAATCTCGATTCAGCAGAATCTGTTGATAGTTGCAATATTGGTCTTGATTGTGGTTGTGGTGACTCTTTTATTGTTTTTCAATAAAAAAGGAAAGAAAAGATACAGCAGCGAGTACATAAGCCGTTTGCTTGTCCCATTAAGCGATTGGGAAGCTGACAACAAGAAAAAAATCGCCAAACTTGAAGAACGGTTTGAGGAAGTAAATGAAGAACTTTCAGTAAATAAGTTGCAATTGGAAAAGAGCAAAAGGCAAAGTCTTGACAATAAGGCAAAGGCTTTTTTAATAGACAATGTCTTACCATATATTGATAGGATTATTAATGAAGTAAACAGGCTGAAGGCAGGTAAAGACCCATACCCGGTAAGAGAGGAACGGTTTGCGTATATGTCTGAAATCATAAACAAGATAAGTGAGTATAACACGGTTCTTACGCATTGGATTTCTTTGCAGCAAGGTCAGTTGAGCCTGCACATTGAGAGCTTTAATTTACATGATGTGTTTTCTGTTCTGTCAAAGTCTGAAGTCTCATTCAACATGAAAGGTATCAGGCTTGACGTTGAGAATGTGGATGTTGTTGTAAAGGCAGATAGGATCTTGACACTGTTCATGCTAAATACGCTTGCAGACAATGCCAGAAAGTTTACACCATGCGGTGGCACTGTTGCTGTTTCCGCCGTAAACACGGAATCGTATGTCGAAATCTCAGTTAAAGATACCGGTATAGGGCTTTCGCAAGAGGAACTTTCGGGAATATTTGACCATAAGGTTTATAACGGGCATGGCTTTGGATTGATGAACTGTAGGGGTATAATGGAAAAGTACAGGAAAGTCAGTCGGGTATTTAGTGAATGTGGGCTTTTTGCTGAAAGTGAAAAGGGGAAGGGTAGTCGTTTTTATTTCAGGCTTCCATATGGTGTGGCGCGTTCTGTTTTGCTTTTTCTAGCCATTGGTACATGTATGTATGCAAGGTCTGACGGGAGTTTGAACAATTCTGAACAGTACGGCCTATTGCGTAAGGCGGGGATATATGCTGATTCGGCATATTTTTCCAACGTGAACGGAAATTATGAAAGGACTCTTGTCTATGCAGACTCAGCAAGGTTATATTTGAATGAACATTATTTGAGAATGTTTCCAAATGGGAAGAACCTCATGGTGGATTGTGGAGCGAGCATGGATATCCCAGCGGAGATAACATGGTTCCGTAAGAGAGTGAACATGGATTATGGAATAGTTCTTGATATACGCAATGAAAGTGCAGTTGCGGCTTTGGCCTTGCACAGATGGGGTCTGTATGCTTATAATAATAAAATTTATACTCAGTTGTTCAAAGAATGTTCGGCTGACAAAGGGCTTGTTGATTATTGCAAAGCGGTGCAGGTTGCCAGCACAAACAAGTTAATAGCCATAATCGTGCTTGTTTTCCTGCTTGTTGTCATTGTTGTTGCGTATTATTTCTTATATTACCGCCATGTTCTTTATTTCAGGCTTTGCGTAGAAAATATATATAAAGTCAATGAGATTCTTCTTTCAAAGATTGCAGACGAGGAGAAACTTGGGCGGATAGATCGTATTGACACGCAGAAGTATCCAGACACACTGAAGCGTGTGATTGAAAAAATCAAAAGTGAATTGAAGCTTTCTGTCGCGTCTGGAAAGTCGAGAAAGCAGGCAATAGAGACGGTTGAAGACGAGTTGCATAAGGTTGCGTATGAAAAAGACAAATTATATATTTGTAACAGTGTGACAGATAATAGCTTAAGTGCGCTCAAGCATGAAACAATGTATTATCCGTCGCGAATACAATATTTGCTCTTTGATAAAAAAGAAAGCAATGTTGCAGCGATCAGTGATATTGCATCTTATTACAAAGAATTATATTCAATTCTGTGTGAACAGGTTAGGAAACAGATTGATTCTGTTGTTTTTGAATGCAAGCCTGTATCGTTAAAGGATTTGTTGGGAATAGACGAAAGAGTGTTGGGGGACAAGGTGCTGGTTGAGTATCTTTTTGAAGTCTTGCAGAAACAATGTGGTTGTGTTTACTCATCCATGGGATCAGCTTTGGCTGATACAAGATATGTCGTGCTGGAGTTTGTATGTCGTGGCATGAAACTTACAGAAGCGCAATGCCAAGAGTTGTTCTCGCCGTCTGTCAAGAATATACCTTTCTTTATTTGCAGGCAGATTTTACGTGAAATAGGCGAGCAGACAAATCTGCATGGTTGTGGAATATCCGTGCATCCATGCAACGAAGGCATTTCTGTTGATTTGACATTTGCAAGGGCGCAGATAATTTAAACATATGGCAAATATTGTATTTTAGTAAATCAAGTTTAATGATGGATAAGTTTAAGGTCGTAATTGTAGAGGATGTGCCTTTGGAGTTGAAAGGTACTGAAGGTATTTTGAAAAATGATGTCCCGGAAGCGGAAATCATTGGAACAGCATGTAATGAGGTGGAATATTGGTGCCTGTTAAAACAGCAATTGCCTGATCTGATATTGCTTGATTTGGGGCTTGGGGGCTCTACGACCGTAGGCGTGGAGATATGCCGTCAAACCAAGGAGGCATATAAGAATGTAAAGGTATTGATTTTTACAGGTGAAATACTTAATGAAAAGTTGTGGGTTGATGTGCTTGACGCAGGTTGTGACGGGATAATTCTCAAGAGTGGAGAATTGCTCACACGAGATGATATCGTCAGTGTCATGAACGGTCGCAAACTTGTGTTCAATCAGCCGATACTTGAAAAAATAATAACGCGTTTCAAGTATAGTGTGAACAAGCAGATTCTTAGGCAAGAGGCATTGGTCAATTACGAGATTGACGAGTATGACGAGCGTTTTCTTCGTCATTTGGCTTTGGGGTATACCAAGGAGCAAATCACAGGTTTGCGCGGAATGCCATTTGGTGTGAAAAGCCTTGAGAAAAGACAGAATGAACTTGTAAAAAAACTGTTTCCTAATGGAAACGGTGGAGTGGGCGTGAACGCCACCCGGTTGGTAACAAAGTCGATTGAACTACATATACTTGATGCAGAAAATCTTTATCCTGATGAATATTAAATTATGCAAAGATCTGTTTTTTCACATTAACGCCTGATTGTCTGATATGGGATATAAGTTTTTCACTTTGTTATCAGTAATACTGATAATCGCTCAGTTGGCTTTGGTGCTGTCGTCATGGATAGTTGTTTCCATTATCCCGTCTCTCGCTTTAAAGTCATTGTTGAGCGGAGAGGGCATACGGTGGTTTCTTGGCAGTTTTGCAGACAACATTGCCAACCCGTCTCTCGCTTGGCTTGTTTTGTGTGCAATGGCTTATGGTGTGTGTGTAAGAAGCGGTTTGTGTAAAGCCTTGTTTGCATTGATGGGCGGTGGAGCTTTGACACACCGTCAGCGTCATGCGTTGTATTGGTCTTTCGCTGTTTTTGTCATATTGGCATCGGCAATGTCTTTGCTTGTCTTTATTCCTCATTCCATGCTTCTTGGTGTGACTGGAGGTTTTTATCCAAGTCCTTTGTGCAAGTCGGTTGTTCCCTTGTTGGCATTTTTTGTCTTGTCCACATCGTTTACATATGGTATTTCCTTTGGTGTGTACAATGGAGTTGGGGACATATTCAAGGGACTGTGTTATGGTGTAGCTGTGTTGTCTCCTTGGTTTCCCGTATATGTGTTGTGCATTCAGTTGTTCAGTTCCGTTTGCTTTGTGTTTTCTTTTCCTTTTGTGTTATAGTGCTCCTTTTGTTGAAGGCAGTTCGTAGTGGTATATGTCGCGTTTCACAGCCATGCGCATGGCTCGTGCAAGGGCCTTGAATATGCCTTCTATCTTGTGATGTTCGTTTTGCCCTTCAGCCATTATGTTGAGATTCATCCTTGCCGAGTCGCTCAGGCTCTTGAAAAAGTGAAGGAACATCTCAGTAGGCATCTCGCCTATTTTTTCTCGTTTAAAGTCTGCATTCCACACAAACCATGGGCGGCCGCCGAAGTCGAGCACAACCCTGCATAGGCTGTCGTCCATTGGCAGGCAATAACCATATCTCTCTATTCCACGTTTGTTCCCGAGTGCAGTCCGTATGCATTCGCCAAGTGCCAAGGCGGTATCCTCTATTGTGTGATGTTCATCGACTTCAAGGTCGCCTGTGGTGTGGATGGTAATGTCCATCATGCCGTGTCGCCCGATTTGTTCGAGCATGTGGTCAAAGAATCCGATGCCAGTGGATATGTCACATTTGCCAGAGCCATCGATATTTATTGCCACGTGTATTTTAGTCTCCTTCGTGATTCTGTCGACTTGGGCTGTACGTTCTCCTGCAAACAGTATTTCTGCAATTTTGTCCCATGTGACACCGTCTTGTCCCAATATCAGAGCTTTACAGCCAATATTGTCGGCCAATTGCCTGTCCGTATCGCGGTCACCTATCACGAAGCTTTCCCTTATGTCGTAAATCGGATTGTCCAAATATGCGGTCAGCATGCCAGTACCAGGTTTTCTGCACGGATGATTGTCTTCTGGGAAATGCCGGTCTATGAGAACATCATCAAATATTATTCCTTCGCCCTCGAGCGTCTGCATTATGAAATTGTGTACGGGCCAGAACGTCTCTTCCGGAAAAGAACTTGTACCGAGTCCGTCCTGGTTGCTAACCATGACAAAACGGAAATCAAGCCGTGAGCGGATGAAACTTAGGTTTCTTAGTACTCCATTGGTGAATCTCAGTTTGTCGAACGAGTCCACTTGTTCGTCGTGAGGCTCTTCCACAAGTGTGCCGTCACGGTCGATGAATAAGATACGTTGTTTAGCCATACTGTTTTTACCCTTTCAGTTCATTTGCTATTTCTTTCTTTTCCTTTTCTCTTGTGGCGATGCTTCCGTAGAGGAAATAGCACACAAAAACTATGAAGATGTTTACATACGCCCAAATGAAGAATGTCAGCGTGAACACCGCGGCTTGGATTGCCGTGAAGTATGATGGCAAACCTGTAGGATCTCCGATAAAGTTCACTCCGTAAACAGAATATGAGTTGGCCGCCAGTACGATAAACATTGGCAATGACACCAACAACGAGCAGGGGATGACGCAGAGTTCCGCAAGGAACAGCGCGGTAAACACCAATCCCCAGTGGCGCAGTCCAACGGCGTATGTCTTGGCTGCCATCCGTCTCAGCTTGCATTCAGGTTCCATCATGTATTTCATTGATGTATAAACAAAAGGGAGCATCAGTAGCGCTACCACCACCGACATTCCACCCAGGCAGATAAATACGGGCTGCATGTCTGCCAATGTGGCATATTGCTGTGATTCCACAATTCCAAACACAACCGCGGCACACACTCCGATCAGTACAATGCCGGCCACAATGCAGCATGCTGTCAGTATGCCGCACCGTGCCAAGTTCCATCTCATCGGACGGCCATTGACCAGATGCATCACTCTTGCTTGAAATACTGTCCCGGCGGCAATTGCCGCCAATGTTGCTACGCATAACATGACGGCAAGCCCAAAGCCGCCGCCATACAACATGGCGTGTATGTATAATGAAAGATATAAGGCCGACACCATTGCCAGCACCAGACTGTAAGCCCATGTGCGGCTAAATATCACCTTAATGTTGTCGAACAGCATCCTGTGCGCCTCCGACAGGCAGGCTGTGTAGCTGCGGCTTTTGTTTATTACTGCTTGTTTTAAGTTGTCCATGCTGTTGAAAGTTGTTTCGGCCGGCTTTTCATGTAGGGGTTTGCGCCTGCATTCCGGTTTTTGGCACAAAGGTAACAATATTATTGCTAACATGGGGGCATGGTATGGATAAAATTTGCTAACTTTGTATCGAAAATTGCGTAATGGCGTTTCGGCGGCGGTTAACGACGGGCTTGCCCATGCGCTTATATGCAAACCGTAAAAATGATAAGGCATGAAACTACTAAGATGGGGATTCATCGGTTGCGGAGAAGTGACCGAAAAGAAGTCAGGGCCGGCTTTTAACGAGGTTGAAGGCTCGAGTGTCGTGGCGGTGATGAGTCGCAATGCCGATAAGGCGCGTTCCTATGCGGAGCGCCACCATGTCGGCAAGTGGTATGCAGACGCCCAGGAACTGATAGACGACCCTGACGTCAATGCTGTCTATATAGCCACGCCGCCTTCCAGTCACGCAACGTTCGCCATATTGGCCATGCGTGCCGGAAAGCCTGTGTACGTGGAGAAGCCCTTGGCCGCTAATTACGACGATTGCGCCAGGATAAACCGTGTGAGTCAACAGACTGGCGTGCCCTGCTTTGTGGCCTATTACCGCCGCTATCTGCCTTATTTCAAGAAGGTGAAAGACATCATACGGCAGCAGGGCATAGGCCGTGTGATGAACGTGCAGGTAAGATTTTCCTGTCCGCCGCGCGACCTCGACTATGCTGCAGCCGCGTCCCTGCCTTGGCGCCTGCAGCCGGACATCGCCGGTGGGGGCTACTTCTACGACCTTGCCCCTCACCAGCTTGATTTGCTTCAAGACCTCTTTGGTGTCATAGTCGAGGCTGAGGGCATCTGTGCCAACCGTGCCGGACTGTATGCAGCAGAAGATAGCGTCAGTGCCTGTTTCCGTTTCGAGGACGGGCTGACCGGTAGCGGCTCGTGGTGTTTCGCCGGCCATAAGTCGGCTAAAGAAGATCGGGTGGAGATTATCGGAGACAAGGGCATGCTGTGCTTCTCCGTCTTCAATTACGACCCCATACAAATTGTCACCAGCGATGGTGCCACAAGCGTGGTCGTACCAAATCCTCCATACGTGCAGCTTCCATTGATACGCGCCGTCATCGAGGATCTGCAGGGACGCGGCGTATGTTCGTGCACCTGTGTGTCCGCAACCCCCGTCAACTGGGTAATGGACAGGATTCTCGGAAAGTTTTGACAACAGTAATCCATCTGTAATATATGAACGTTGACATTGCCACCTCTGGACGTTGACATCGTAACCTCTGGACGAAGGTGAAAAGAAGGGATAGGGCTATTTGATTTGTCGTTAGTTTGGCATAAGGAATTGTCTTTCTTGTCTTTTTATCCCAGAGATATAAAAGTTTGCCATGCGTTTTCTCCGTGTATTGTCAAAAATGTTGTTCCTTACTTCTTGCTTATTGTCTTAATTGTCATGTCTGCCAGTAGTGTGGTGGCGTAAATAGGCTTAAACTTTTGCCCAAAGTTTTGGTAAAACGATTTTTTTACTTAACTTTGCGGCTCAAATAAACAAGGATAAAAACGTAAGGAAACAGATATGTCCAACAAATTCGCCGAACATAAGGGTCTTGATTTGACAACTACCAACAAGACCGTATTAGAAGAATGGAACAGCAGCGACGTGTTCCGCAAATCTATAACAGAGCGTGAGGGTTGTCCTCAGTTCGTGTTCTTTGAGGGGCCTCCTTCGGCCAACGGCCATCCTGGCATCCACCATGTGTTAGCACGCACAATAAAGGACACCTTTAATCGGTACAAGACAATGAAGGGATACCAGGTTCACCGCAAGGCCGGGTGGGACACTCACGGACTGCCTGTAGAGCTTGGCGTCGAAAAAGAGCTTGGCATAACCAAGGCGGATATTGACAACAGGGAGTCTGACAAATACATATCTGTTGAAGACTATAACAAGAAGTGTCGTGAGAACGTGATGAAATTCACTGCCGAGTGGCGCGACCTTACTGAGAAGATGGGCTATTGGGTTGATCTTGACCACCCTTACATAACGTATGATAACAAATACATTGAAACCCTTTGGTGGCTCTTGAAGCAACTTTATGACAAAGGCCTGCTGTACAAGGGATATACAATACAGCCTTATTCACCGGCTGCAGGTACGGGACTGTCAAGCCACGAACTTAACCAGCCTGGATGTTACCGTGACGTGAAGGACACCACGGCTACGGTGCAGTTCACCATAGTAGACCCGAAGCCTGAGATGGCGGAGTGGGGCAAGCCCTACTTCCTGGCTTGGACGACTACGCCGTGGACGCTCGCTGCCAACTCTGCGCTGTGCGTGCGCCCAGACATCGACTATGTGGCCGTGCAGACGTACAACCATTACAGCGGCGACCCTGTGACAGTCGTGCTGGCAGAAGTTCTCGTGCCGTCGTATTTCAACCCGAAGGGCGAGGGCGCGGACTTGTCATCATACAAGAAAGGCGACAAGGTTATACCTTATAATATAGTAGCGCATTACAAGGGTGCTGACCTAGTTGGCATGAGGTATGAGCAACTGTTGCCGATGATAAGCCCGATGACAGACGGGGCGTTCCGTGTAATTCCCGGCGATTATGTCACCACTGAGGACGGTACGGGCATAGTGCATATCGCTCCGAACTTCGGTGCAGACGATGCCAACGTGGCCAAGAAAGCTGGCGTGCCGCCCATTGTGCTTATTGACAAGAAAGGCAATAAGAGACCGATAGTTGACCTCGAGGGTAAATATTACTTGACGGAAGACCTTGACGACGAGTTCGTCAAAAAGCATGTCAACGTAGAGGCTTGGGGTAAGTATTCGGGACGTTATGTGAAGAATGCTTACGATGAAACCTTAACAGACAAGGACGAGACCCTTGACGTGACCATCTGCATGGACCTGAAGGCGCGTGGCATGGCGTTTAAAATAGAGAAGCACGTACACAACTATCCCCACTGTTGGCGCACGGACAAGCCGATACTTTATTATCCGCTTGACAGTTGGTTCATACGTTCGACGGCTTGCAAGGACAGAATGGTTGAGCTGAACAAGACTATCAACTGGAAACCAGAAAGCACAGGTACGGGACGCTTCGGCAACTGGCTTGAGAACCTTAACGACTGGAATCTCAGCCGCAGCCGCTTCTGGGGCACTCCGCTGCCCGTCTGGCGCGATGAGGATGGTAACGAGACCTGCATCGGTTCGTTGCAGCAACTTTACGATGAAATAGAAAAGAGCGTTGAAGCGGACTTCATGGTGTCAAATCCGTTGAAAGACAAGGGCTTTGTTCCTGGCGACTATTCTCAGGAAAATTACGACAAGATAGACCTTCACCGTCCGTATGTTGACAACATCACATTGTGCAGCAAGGCTGGCAAACCCATGAAGCGTGAAACGGATTTGATAGACGTATGGTTTGATTCGGGCAGTATGCCATATGCGCAGATACATTATCCGTTTGAGAATGCCGATGCGGTTGACAAGCGTACAGCTTTTCCAGCCGACTTCATAAATGAAGGCGTAGACCAGACACGCGGATGGTTCTTTACTCTGCATGCTATTGCGACAATGGTGTTTGACAGCGTGGCGTTCAAGAATGTCATTTCAAGCGGTCTTGTGCTTGACGCAAAGGGCAACAAGATGAGCAAACGTCTTGGAAACGCCGTTGACCCGTTTGAAACAATAGAGAGATATGGTGCTGACGCTGTGCGTTTTTACATGCTGACCAACTCGTCGCCGTGGGATAATCTGAAGTTCGACCCCAACGGTGTAGACGAGGTTCGCCGCAAATTTTTCGGCACTTTGTACAACACATATTCGTTCTTCAGTCTCTATGCCAATGTCGATGGGTTTGACTATTCTCAAGAAGAGATCCCCGTTGCAGAGCGCCCTGAGATTGACCGGTGGATATTGTCAGAACTGAACTCACTCATTAAAAGTGTCGACTGTGCGCTTGCCGAATACGAGCCGACTAAGGCTGGGCGACTTATTGATTCGTTCGTTAATGACGACTTGAGCAACTGGTATGTACGCCTCAACCGCAAGCGCTTCTGGGGTAAGGAAATGTACAAGGACAAGCTCTCTGCTTATGAGACATTGTACACATGTCTTGAAACTGTGGCCAGGTTGCTGGCTCCGTTCTCTCCGTTCTACGCAGATCAGCTTTACATGGACCTGACAAGGGTGACAGGCCGTGGCAACAAGGTTTCGGTGCATCTAGACAAATTCCCTGAAGCAGATGAAAGTCTTCTTGACAATGACTTAGAGGCGCGCATGAAGATGGCGCAAAAGATAACCTCTATGGTTCTGGCTCTGCGCCGTAAGGTAAACATTAAGGTGCGTCAGCCGCTGCAGTGTATGATGATTCCTGCTGTAGATGATGTGCAGAAAAGGCGCATAGAAGCTGTCAAGAAACTGGTCGAGAATGAAGTAAATGTTAAAGAACTGAAGTTTGTCGAAGGAGCTGATGTCCTTGTGAAGAAGGTTAAATGCAATTTCCGCACGATGGGAAAGAAGTTCGGCAAACTGATGAAGGGCATAGCTGCCGAAATGGACACGTTAGCCCAAGCAGACATAGCCGCATTCGAGAAAGCCGGAGAAATAAAGATAAATGTTGAAGGACAGGCTGTCATGGTGGAACTTGCCGATGTTGAAATTATTAATGAGGATATTCCAGGCTGGCTTGTGGCCAACGACGGCAACCTTACGGTGGCTCTTGAGGTTGAGCTTAACGATGAACTGCGCAATGAGGGCATGGCTCGCGAGCTTATCAACCGCATCCAAAATCTCCGCAAAGAATGTGGGTTGGAGATTACCGACCGCGTGAACGTATGCATATCGCCGGACAACCGCGTGAAAGATGCGGTTGACTCATTCTCTGACTACATAAAGGGGCAGGTTCTTGCTGACAGCATTTCGCTTGTCGAAAATACAGGACAGGAGGTTGATATGGATGGGTTCAGCGTGCACATAAATGTGAGCAAGGCTTAAAAGCGGCCGTTGCTTTAACCCAAACTTCATACGCATGTGGATTATTAACTTTAAAACATCATATTATGGCAGAAAAAACACGTTACAGCGATGAGGAACTTGAAGAGTTCAGGGGAATCATTAACGAGAAGCTCAAACTGGCAAGACGCGATTACAACCAGATGATGAGGACGCTGATGAACGCTGACGGCAACGATGTGGACGACACTTCACCTACTTACAAAGTTCTTGAAGAAGGAAGTGCGACACAGACGAAAGAAGAGCTTATACAGCAGGCCAGCCGCTTGCAGAAGTTCATTCAGGGGCTTGAGGCCGCCATTGTAAGGATAGAGAACAAGACCTATGGCATTGACCGTATCACAGGCGAGCTTATACCCAAAGAGCGCCTGCGTGCTGTCCCTCACGCAACGCTCAGTGTCGCGTCAAAGAATGCCAGGAAAAAGTAAGAATGCAATGTTTGCATAGACTGGGAACATGTGAATGATGGGAAGTTGAACCTTATGGGCTGTTTTGATTGGACTGTGCGCGGTCGTTAAACAATCAATAGGCCATAGTGTTCAATTTCCCACATGCTTTTTAAAAGTAAATATTAAATCTGTAATGATGGTTGCATTGGACACTTATAAAAAAAAGGTATTGGTTACGTTGTTGCTGGCAATTGTACTGCTTGTCATAGACCAGTGGATAAAAATATCGGTCAAGACGGGGATGTGCCTTCATGAGAGTATAAGGGTCACAGACTGGTTCTATATCAGTTTTATTGAGAACAACGGCATGGCTTTTGGCATGACCATTGTCAATAAATTGTTTCTCAGCCTTTTCCGTATTGTAGCCATTGTTGCGCTCGGATGGTACTTGTTCAGGCAATTGAGGCGTCAGGCTCGCATGTTGTGGCTTGTGTGTCTGACGCTTGTTTTTGCAGGAGCTGTCGGCAATCTTATCGATTGCATGTTTTACGGTTTGATATTTAATGCGTCCTCGCCTTATTATGTATCATACTTTGTCCCGTTCGGTCATGGTTATGCTCCGTTCCTTATGGGCAAGGTCGTGGACATGTTTTATTTTCCTATAATAGTGACTACGTGGCCCGACTGGATGCCTGTCATAGGTGGGGATGAATTTGTGTTCTTTAGTCCTGTATTCAATTTCGCCGATTCATGTGTCAGTGTTGGTGTGATTCTGATATTGTTGTTTTGCCGTAAAGAATTGTCACAAATCTCTTTTTCAATGAAATGAAGACGTTACGCATAGTTCCGTTTGTGTTAATTGTGGTTTCGCTTTTTTCATGCAAACCAAAGGTACCTGGTGAATACATCCAGCCAGACGAGTTTGAGGATATCCTGTATGATTTTCATCTGGCAGACGGCATGGCGAACAGCAAAGATGCAAATGAGGATGTTTCTTATGACATGACTCTGTACAGACAGGCTGTTTTACGTA
Organism: uncultured Prevotella sp.; assembly: GCA_944320195.1. Taxonomy (GTDB): domain Bacteria; phylum Bacteroidota; class Bacteroidia; order Bacteroidales; family Bacteroidaceae; genus Prevotella. Next base: position 60,683 of record CALUGP010000008.1, read on the forward strand.
AGTATGGCATAACACAAGCTGAATTTGACTCGTCCCTTGTCTATTACATGCGCCATGCCGACAGACTGCATAAGGTATATGAGAATCTTACTGAACGGTTTGAGAAAGAAGCAATGGCCCTAGGCGCCTCTGCCAACGACATTCGGCGTTATGGCGACATGTCTTCCAAACGTGACACTTCGAATCTTTGGAGAGGCGTTGCTTCGGCGATGCTTATGCCCAGTGCGCCTTACAATGTCATGTCATTTGAAATAACCGCAGACAGCACCTACCGTCCTGGAGACAAGATAATATTCAGCTTTAACAGCGATTTTGTCTATAAGGAAGGTCCCAAGGAAGCCATTGCGCTGCTTGCCGTGCAATTCATGAATGACAGCGTGGCAAGCAATACGGTGAGGATTTCTTCCAGTTCGAACCATAGTGTGACCGTGTCTGACTTCAGCCGTAAAGGCATAAAGACAATACGCGGCTTTGTATATCTTAGCGACAGGAAGACGGCGCGTGGTGTTGAAGGAAGGGATAATTTGCGCCTGATGTTTATCAACAACATCCGTATGGTCAGGATGAGATATACTGGCGGCCAAGACGCGCCGGCTGTGGCTGATCAGCCTAAGACTGTGCGCCGTGACACCACCAGCAACAAGCCGGTGCTGCAAGAGGCTGGAAGCACGTCTTCACCGGTAGTTCCATCAAAGGGCATAACGCCTTTGGACAGAGGCCTGAAAACTTCTAGGCCTATTACTGCGCCTTTAAAAGTGTCAGACACCAAGCCTGTTACGACAAGAAGAAACACGTCAAGCCATTAGCTTAACTTTAGATCCGATTAAAAGTATAAGTTATGCCACAGCGTAAACGTATTGCCGTAAACCGTGTAATTGCTGACGGAGAAACGATATGCCCTTGTGTGATTGAAATGGAGCATGGCAAGGTTATTGATTTTTACCGTCTTGCACATGAACTTCCGGCTACTGAATGGCATTGTGGAACGGTTGTCCTAGCCTGTTCTGACGGTGAATGGACGATAATGTCGTCTACGGTTGAAGGGATATTTCAATGAAGTCTGATTGTTCCTGTTTTTTGAGTCTGACATAAACAAAATCATAGGTGCTGTTTGTTGACCTGCATTGGTTCAGCCAATGATGCAAGGCATGGCATATCGCATTCTGATTGGCCGTGTCTTATAACGTAAAATGCCGTGAATCAGCATGCAAAAGGCCGTCAAAACCAAGCGTCTTGACGGCCTTTGCTGACAGGCCTTACGGCCTAAAGTTTCCTTGGTTGCCCGAATGTGCTTTTTGTCAGCATGCAATATCGTGTAAGGCGCATGTCTGAATTACAGATTGCCAAGTTTCTCTTTCACTACTTTGTTCAGTGACAACATTAGTTTCTTGTCGGTTCTTGCACTGAAAATGTCGTTGAAAAACAGGCTGAATGCATTTTGCATCGCATTGGGCATCCTCTTGGCCTTGTCGGCAAATGGATTGATTATGATTCTTATCCCTTTGTCCTTGACCGATATGTCAACGTCGCTGCTTGTCATGACCGGTTCGCCGTCATAATGTATGAAGCCTGGCTTCTCCCTGTGTATCTGAATATGCTTTGTCTTGAATGTCTTTATCTTGGAGTTTTTGTCAAGCGTCTTGTTGAACATGTCAATGCTTATTTGTGGCGCTTCGAGCATGTCGAACGGTTCCATTATTATAACGTCAAGAAGTCCGTCGCTCATGGATGCTTGTGGAGCAATGTATGCATTATTGCCATACTGTGAAGCGTTGGCGCATGACACGAGAAAAGCCCTGTACAAAGACGTTCCGTTCTCGTCCTTAATCTCATATGTCTCAGGCCTGTATTTCAGCCCTTCACGTAGAATGTTTTCTATGTATGTGACAGGGCCACGTCGTCCTGACTCGGCAAATTTCATGCTGATAAAGGCGTCAAAACCCATTCCACATGTGCAAAAGAACGGAATGTCGTTGATCATTCCATAATCAAGGTCGTGGACAGTGTACGAGTTTATCACTTTTATGGCCTTTGCCGCGTCCATTGGCAGCATCAAATGACGTGCAAGTCCGTTGCCGGATCCGCAAGGAACAATGCCCAGCGCAATGTCAGAATGCACGATGGCACGTGCCACCTCATTAACGGTTCCGTCGCCGCCAACAGCCACAACAGCATCATATCCATGGACTTTTGCGTCAGTTGCAAGTTCATAAGCATGGCCGCTGTAACGTGTTTCCTCCAAATCAAAGTCAAAACAATCCTTGTCAAGATTGTCCTCTACAACCTTGGGGATGCCAGTCTTGCGCACTGTTCCCGAAATGGGATTCATTATGAACAGTATTTTCTTTTTTTCCGTCATATATGGTGCAAAATTAATAATATATCAGTATAAAAACGTTTCCCGACAGACAATATTTTCATTTTTGCGACACTTTTCCATGTTTTTTCTTATGCGTTCGGCATTTTTTTGTATCTTTGCAGCCTGATTGAACAAGGGAAGTGTTGGCCTTGACATGTGGATGGATGTACAATCGTGCGAAACCACATCTTGACACACTGATTAACCGTTAATGTAGCAAACCTACACCTATTTTAATTATGGGATTATTACAGGAGAGATACAAGAATTATCGTGAGCCGCAAAAGTTCATGGAAGCGGGGGTTTATCCGTATTTCCGTGAAATAACAGGCAAACAGGGCACGGAAGTGCAAATGGAAGGGCACAATGTGCTTATGTTTGGTTCAAATGCTTACACAGGACTTACAGGCGATCCACGCGTAGAAGCCGCGGCAAAAGCCGCGCTCGACAAGTACGGTACTGGGTGCGCCGGAAGCAGATTCTTGAACGGAACGTTAGACCTGCATGTCAGATTGGAAAAAGAACTTGCTGAATTTGAGCATAAAGACGAGGCATTGTGCTTCTCAACAGGCTTCTCCGTAAATGCTGGAGTCTTGGCTGTTGTATGCGGACGCGAGGACTATATAATATGCGACGATCGTGACCATGCCAGCATCGTAGACGGCAGGCGCCTTTCATTCGCGACATGCTTGAAATACAAGCATAACGACATGGACGACCTTGAAAAGCAATTGCAGAAGTGTCGGCCAGAATCAATCAAACTGATAGTTGTTGACGGAGTCTTTTCCATGGAAGGGGATTTGGCGAATCTGCCTGAAATCATCCGTTTGAAAAAGAAATACAATGCATCTGTGATGGTTGACGAGGCTCATGGCCTTGGCGTGTTCGGCAAGCAGGGCAGGGGAGTGTGTGACTATTTCGGTGTTACAGATGATGTAGACCTTATTATGGGCACTTTCTCAAAAAGTCTTGCAAGCATAGGCGGATTCATCGCGGGTGACAAGGATACAATAAATTATTTGCGCCATACGTGCCGTACATACATCTTCAGTGCCTCAAATACACCTGCAGCCACAGCCGCAGCAATGGAGGCATTGCATATAATAAAGAATGAACCTGAAAGAATAGAACGCCTTTGGGACGTTACAAAATACGCTTTGAGGAGATTCAAGGAAGAAGGGTTTGAGATCGGAGATACAGAAAGTCCTATCATTCCATTGTATGTGCGCGATGTTAGTAAAACATTCCTCGTGACAAAGCTGGCTTTCGATGCAGGAGTGTTTATCAATCCGGTAATTCCTCCGGCGTGTGCTCCTCAAGACACTCTTGTTCGCTTTGCCTTAATGGCGACTCACACGCAAGAACAGGTAGAAAGGGGCGTGCAAGCATTAAAGAAGATATTTGTCGAACAAGGCATCATTAAATAAGTTCAGAAAAACTTGCAAGATATAAATAAAAAGCGTACCTTTGCACTCGCAAATCGTGAAGGTACGTATTCGGGGTGTAGCGCAGCCCGGTAGCGCGCCTGGTTTGGGACCAGGTGGTCGCAGGTTCGAATCCTGTCGCCCCGACATCAAAAGGGATTATATCGCAATAAGATATAATCCTTTTTTATTATAATTCGATATTTGATGAAGCGCATAGAGTTATTACTGACTGTATGTCTGGTTTTTATTGGTCATGTCGGTCATTCCCAGACAACACTTGTGAGAGAATGTAAACAAAGGGCATTCTCTAAAACTGTTTCTGCGGGGAATTATAGCGGTATAACACATATAGACGGAAACATATACGCGCTTGTCTCTGACAAATCAGAAAACGACGGGTTTTATATTTTCAGTATAGTCATAGACACGTTGACAGGAGCGATTGCCGATGTAAAGGAAATAGAGTTTCTCGGTGACAGTGTGTGTGGCGGAGATTGTGAAGGCATTGTTTTCAGGCCTTCATCGTCTACATTCTACATATGCAGGGAAAAAGATTCGTCAATCGTTGAATATGGGAATGACGGTAAGCTTACAGGCAAAGCTTTGTCCGTTCCCGATATTTATAAAAACATTACGGGAAATTTTGGTCTTGAATCATTAACATATGATGAACACAAGCATTTGTTCTGGACAATAAATGAAAGCACATTGCCTTGCGACGGAGCGCAGGCTACATCTACGAATGGCGTGAAAAACATGTTGAGATTGCAGTCTTTTACTGACGATTTACGCCCGTGTGCGCAATACGCTTATATGATGGATGCGCCTAAAGCTGACTCAAGATCAAGCAAGTATGCAATGGGAGTAAGTGAAATTACTGCTTTAGGCGATGGCGCATTGCTTGTGCTTGAACGTGAATTTTTTGTGCCTAGAAACAAATTAGGCGCCTTTGTGCAATGTAAATTGTACGAAGTTGAACCGTCAAAAGAGTTTGAAGTGAATGACGAAATGCAAATCGATGAAACGATTTGCCTGCCGAAACATTTTATATGTTCATTCATTACCAAACTGAAACTTTTCGATTGGTCACTGGCTAATTACGAGGGAATGTGTCTTGGTCCGACTCTAGCGGATGGGAGCAAGGTGATAATACTTGTAAGCGACTCTCAAAACAGGCATGGGGGAATATTAAAAGACTGGTTCAAGACAATTGTCGTAAAATAGGCTTGTGTATGTTCAGCTCCTTGATAAAACACAAAGCACGACAGGTGTAACCATTAATTGTAATAAATTAGCCTATCGTGCTTTTCTTGTGTTTTATTGTTACCAAACCAGCTATATAAGTTATTGTACAATTTTGTAACGAATCCTAAACGTTCGTTTCTCCTCATCCCAATTTGTTCCAAGCATCTCAAAGCGTCCAATTTGTGATGTGGAGCGCACATGCTTTCCAATGCATGGGCATACGTCATAATCGCCGATGTGTACCAATCGTATGATGTCAGATGCATCGGACGGCAATCTTTCCAATGAGACATCTTCTGGGATATTGTCACGAGAAACAAATTCATATGTCACAGGCATATCTTCAGAGATAAGTTCGTTCATTCGTTTTTCGATTTCTTTTTCCTCATGCCGGTCTGGCTTGTGATCAAGAATATAGCTGATTTTGCTTTTCTTTCTTTCTATGTGGGCGTTGGACGAACGTTCACATCCAAACATTCTGATCATAGTCTGATTCAATAAGTGTTCAGCCGTGTGGGCCGGTGGGAATTCTTCCTTATTGTGTACATTTAAACTGAATTTCTCTTCCATGATAAATATTGGAATAAAATCTGTTGTCAAACTGAGAACTTGTAAACCCTACCGTAACATCCTGGCACAGACATGCTTACAACGTCATCAGCCTTTAATGTGAATTGTAATGTCTCTCCTTTTGAAAGCAAGTCTGTTGCTGTAACATCTTTTTCCTTCATTCCGAAATATTCGAATGCATGTTGCGGTATGCGAATTCCGCATGATATGCTTTCGTTTGAGAAGTTTGCTACGACCAATAAGACTTCGTTGTCACATTTACGCAGAAAGGCGTATAGGCTTGACATGTTGAATGACGCAACGTCTTTATTTGCATACATGAGATCAAAAAACAGTCCGTCGCTTACCGCCTTTTCTTTGTTTGCCAAACCAAGGATTAAAGAGTAAGTCTTTTCTAATGTTTTCTCGTTGACGGACATTTTCCTGCGGTTCACATAACCATGATACAACGACATTACGGTCCAATAGTCAAATATTGTCGTCCGTCCGTCACGGCCGCTAAAGCCTTCTTTGTCCATGCCTCGTTCGCCAAATTCTTGTCCGGCATATAACATGAATGGATTTTTATTCATGAATACGCTTACAATGGCAGCCGGTATTCCTTTCTTTCCGTCATTTGCCAGAAAATCGCTGGCGATGCGAACTTCGTCATGGTTTTCGAGGAAATAAAGCATGTGTTCCTTAATGTCGTCAACAGATTGCCATTGCCTTGTTATTTCCGAAGCAGGGCAGGCGCCTCTCATTACTCCGCAAAGACAGTCATACATGCCGACCTTGTCATACAAATAGTCAAATCCGCATGCTACGAAATTTCTATAAAGCGACGGATTGTACACTTCTCCGATGAAAAGGATGTTTGGATATGTGGCTTTAATCTTGCTTATGGCCCAGTTCCAGAATTCCGTAGGTACCATTTCGGCCATGTCGCATCGAAAACCATCTACGCCTTTTTGTGCCCAGAAATCAATTATGGCCGCCATTTTGTGCCAGGTGTCAGGCGTCGGCTCAAAATGACAGGAACGTCCTCCTGCATCACAATAATCAACACCGTAGTTCAATTTTACCGTCTCATACCAGTCGTTTACACCAGGATGGCTGTCAAAATGGTCATTGCCCGTGGCTTTGGCCGGACACTCTGAATAAGGAATGCCAGACTCGTCGTTCAAGTCAAAGTACGGTTCAAATGGTGCGCCGACACAATAATAAAAATTATTGTTAGGCGAGAAGCCCATGTTCGTGTTGTCCGTTTCGCCAAGGTCGTTTATTCCGTCAGGCTTTTTTATTGACTTGTATTGTCTTGCCACATGGTTTGGAACGAAGTCTATGATGACTTTTAGCCCCTCTTTGTGCGTCCTGTCCACAAGGGCCTGAAACTCAGACATTCTGTCATCGACATTGTCTGCCAAGTCAGGGTCTACGTCATAATAGTCTGCTATGGCATAAGGAGAACCGGCGTTACCTTTGACAACGGCGGTATGCTGGCGAGGAATGCCTGCCTCGGAATAGTCTGTTTTAGAGGCATGGCGGATTATGCCGGTATACCACATGTGGGTGGCTCCAAGTCTTTTTATCCTGCGCAATGTCGTGGCGTCGAAAAAGCTCATCTTGCCACATCCGTTTTCGGCCAGTGTGCCATGTTCTTTACACGTGGTGCGGCTATTGCCGAAAAGGCGGGTGAACACTTGGTATATGATTATTTTATTGTTCATGGTTTACAAGTATAAGGTGGTAATGCGTTAAGAAACAAAGGAGCACGTGCGGCAACAACAACGTGTCACAACATGCTCCTTTGAAACTTGTTTGTATGCTTTTAACAAAAATGCCTTATGTTCAGGCAATTCCGTGTATTGCAACGTTCTTGTCTATGCGTCCGATCATTCCCTGCAAGGCTTTGCCAGGACCGCATTCCGTGAAATCGTCAGCTCCGTCGGCTATCATTGACTGAACACACTTTGTCCATTTTACAGAGCTTGTCAACTGGGCTATGAGATTCTTCTTTATCTCTGCCGGATCTGTATGAGGCATGCCGTCGACATTCTGGTAGACAGGACATTTCGGCGTATTGAAATCGGTCTTTTCGATAGCGGCCTGAAGTTCGTCCTTGGCTGGCTGCATGAGTGGAGAATGGAACGCTCCGCCAACCTTTAGCGGCAAAGCACGCTTTGCGCCTGCGGCTTTCAGTTTCTCGCATGCCTCGTTGATGGCTTCAACGTTGCCGCTTATTACAAGCTGGCCCGGGCAATTGAAGTTGGCAGGTACGCATACGTGCCCCTCCTTATTTACCTCGGCGCATATTTCCTCTACTTTCTCGTCAGGCAATCCTATTATTGCCGCCATGGTGGAAGGAGCAGCCTCGCAGGCTTTCTGCATGGCCATCGCGCGTGCATAGACCAGCTTCAGTCCATCTTCAAAGCTAAGTGCGCCTGCGGCTACCAATGCAGAGAACTCTCCGAGCGAATGACCGGCAACCATTGACGGAGCGAATGCTTCGCCCATGCACAGGGCGCTTATTACGCTGTGCAGGAAAACGGCAGGCTGTGTGACTTTTGTCTGTTTCAGTTCGTCATCTGTACCGTTGAACATGATTTCAGTGATGTTGTAACCGAGAATATCGTTGGCCTTGTCAAAAAGTTCCTTTGCTAAAGGATTGCTGTCGTACAGGTCTTTGCCCATGCCGACAAATTGAGCTCCCTGTCCGGGAAAAACAAATGCTTTCATTTCGTTTTAAATTATTTACTATAAGTTATTTAGCGTGCAAAGGTATAACTTTTTTTCCATATTTGCAAGTATTGGTCTATATATGAGCAGATGTGAAGTTTTTTACATGTCAAGGATGGTCGTGCAGAATGCCGCTTGCGCACAGCAAGGCTGTTGGTGAAAATGCAATCGGTCGTCTTTTACTGCCTAAAACGCCGTCTTTTGCAACCTAAAAGGAGGCATTTTACAAGCCAAAAGGTGGCAAATCATAACATGCTGAATGTCAGGATGTTATGTCGGTAGCCGCATGCGACGCCCAAAGTAAGCCTGAACATATGGCAGTGACAACTTGCAACTTTCACGCTTATTGGGTAAAAAGACGTTTAAGTATGTGATTTTTAATGTCAATTTCTTTCTTTATATGATTAATTTATGTATTTTTGCAAATTGAAATAAGATTTATGTGACTATCCGTATTTCAATTTGAAGTTATGGCAAAAGTTATAAAATTACGCAAAGGCTTGGACATACGCCTGAAAGGCGGAGCTGAAAAAGTAAAAAAAGATGTCGGCCTTGGCGACGAGTTGGGTTTGTCTCCGGAGTCTTTTCCCGGACTGTCGCCCAAGGTTATAGTGCGTGAAGGCGACCATGTCAAAGCCGGCGACGCATTGTTCGCAAACAAAAAATGTCCTTCTGTGTTGTTTGCTTCACCAGTCAGCGGCATTGTTACCTCCGTCATAAGGGGAGAACGAAGAAAAGTATTGTCAGTCAAGGTCAAGCCGGATGCCCGACAGGCTTACACTGATTTTGGAGTGAAAGACGTTGAAGCGATGTCGAGTAGTGAAGTCATTGACTCTTTGCTTGCTGCCGGATTGTTTGGATATATCAACCAATTGCCGTATGCAGTATCGACAACGCCTGAAGTTTTACCCAAAGCCATATTCGTAAGTGCATTGAGGGACAAGCCCTTAGCTGCTGATTTTGAATTTGAGCTGGAAGGCAACGAACATGATTTCCAGACTGGCTTGACGGCCTTGTCTAAGATAGCCAAGACTTATCTCGGAATAGGTCGGGGGCAAAGTTTGGAATGCCTGCGCAGAGCCAAGGATGTGGAAGTAAACATTTTCGACGGTCCATGTCCTGCCGGCAATGTCGGAGTCCATGTAAACCACATTGACCCGGTAAACAAGGGGGAAGTCGTATGGACAGTCGATCCAAGCGCAGTGATATTTTTTGGCCGTCTGTTTAATAAGGGGTTCGTCGACTTGCATCGGACTGTTGCGGTTGTTGGGAGCGAAGTGGCACGGCCGGCATACGTGAACGCAATGGTGGGGCAGAAGATCTCGACGCTTATTGATGGTAACATCTCCGGCAGCAACGTAAGAATCATCAATGGCAATGTGCTGACTGGCAAGAAATGTGAACCGTGTGACTTTCTTGACGCTCACGCTTCAGAGGTGACGGTAATACCTGAGGGCGATGACGCCAATGAGTTGTTCGGCTGGATAAGGCCCAGGCTGAACCAATATTCTGTAAGCCATAGTTATTTCAGCTGGCTGGCCAAAGGCAAAGAATATGCGCTTGATGCAAGAGTCAAGGGCGGCGAACGCCATATGATAATGAGTGGAGAATACGACAAAGTGCTGCCAATGGACATATATGGCGAATATCTGGTCAAGGCCATTATAGCCGGAGATATCGACAAAATGGAGGAGTTGGGAATTTATGAAGTGGCTCCTGAAGACTTTGCCTTGGCCGAGTTCGTAGATTCGTCGAAGCTTGAGTTGCAGTCCATCGTACGTAAGGGATTGGACATGCTGCGTAAGGAAAACGGGTGACGAACATGAAAACCAATCGGTTTAGAGATTTTTACCAGTCGAACATATCGTAAGAACAAAACAATTATGCTGAAAAATTATCTTGACAAAATAAGGCCAGCCTTTGAAGAAAACGGAAAGCTTCATTGTTTCCGTAGCGTGTTCGAAGGTATGGAAAGTTTTTTATATGTTCCAAACACTACAGCGAAAAGCGGAACGAACATACATGACGCAATAGACTCGAAACGCATAATGAGCATTGTCGTCATCGCATTGTTGCCGGCCATGCTTTTTGGAATGTACAACATTGGATATCAGAATTATGCCGCGGCCGGCAATTTGGCTTCGGCGCATTTCCTTGAGATATTCGCTTATGGATTTTTTGCTTTGTTGCCGAAACTTCTTGTCAGTTATATCGTCGGTCTGGGCATCGAGTTTGCCTGGGCTCAGATGAAAGGAGAAGAGATACAAGAAGGTTATCTTGTCAGCGGAATACTTATACCTCTTATTATACCGGTAAATTGTCCATTGTGGATATTGGCCGTTGCCGTAGCCTTTTCGGTCATATTTGTCAAGGAAATATTTGGCGGAACAGGCATGAATATTTTTAATGTGGCTTTAGCCGCACGAGCTTTCATGTTCTTTTCCTATCCGACGGAAATGAGCGGAGACAGTGTATGGATTGCAAGGGACACCATTTTCGGACTTGGCAATACTTTGCCAGATACTTTTACTCAAGCTACTCCGCTTGCCCTTGTATCCAAAGGGATGGATTCTGGATACAGCCTTTCTGACATGGTTTTAGGTTTTATCCCAGGCTCAGTCGGTGAGACAAGCGTCGTGGCGATTGCCATCGGAGCATTGATTCTGTTGTTTACGGGAATAGCCAGTTGGAAAACAATGCTTAGTGTCTTCGTTGGAGGCGCAGTTACGGCATTTGTGTTTTATTCTGTTGGGATGACATCCATTCCATGGTATGAGCATCTGTTCCTTGGTGGTTTCTGTTTCGGCGCAGTGTTTATGGCCACAGACCCGGTTACTTCCGCAAGGACAGAGACTGGAAAATACATTTACGGTTTTCTGATAGGCCTGATGGCCGTTGTCGTCCGTGTGATGAACCCTGGCTATCCGGAAGGCATGATGCTTGCAATTTTGTTTATGAATATGTTTGCTCCATTGATAGATTATTGCGTTGTCCAGCACAATGTGTCAATGAGGCTTAAACGCTCTATCAAAAAATAAAGTAAGAGAGGAGGTTGTCATGACGGAAAATAAGAAATTAAATACTAATTCAAACGTCTATACCATCGTTTATTCTGCCATATTGGTGATCGTCGTTGCATTTTTGTTGGCATTCGTCTATAGCGCTTTGAAGCCCGCCCAAGACGTAAATGTCGCATTGGATAAGAAAAGGCAGATACTTGCTGCTTTAAACATCCGCGATCTTGCCAATGACGATATTGCCGGAAAGTACAAGCAGATTGTTTTGAGAGATGATGTTATTGATTCTGAAAACAATGTCCTTGAAACAGGGTCGCAGGGCGGCGAAAAAGCAGGATTCAAACTTGGCAGCGCCGACTATAAAGCCGGCCGGCTGGCCGTTTATGTATGCAAAATCGGTGAAGAAATAAAATATGTTATACCCGTTTATGGTATGGGGCTTTGGGGGCCGATAAGCGGATATGTGGCAATTAATGCAGACAAAAACACTGTTTATGGTGCTTATTTTACTCATGAAAGCGAAACTGCCGGATTGGGTGCTGAAATAAAAGACAATGTAGAGTGGCAAAAACAATTTTGCGGAAAAAAACTTACGATACCACAGCATGACGGCATAGCCCTTGAAGTCGTAAAAAAGAATGAAGTCAGCAATCCGTCAGTGCAGTGTGACGCCGTTACTGGTGCGACCCTCACAACTGATGGTGTCAGCCGTATGCTTAAAGACTGTTTAGGTAAATATCTTAAATTCTTAAATGACAAAAATGTTTGAGGAGGCAATATATGAGTGATTTGTTTTCAAAAAAGAATAAGGAGGTTTTCAAGAAACCTTTAAGCGAAGACAACCCGATTCTTGTGCAGATTCTGGGTATTTGCTCGGCGCTGGCCGTGACGTCGCAATTGAAGCCTGCAATAGTGATGGGATTGGCTGTAGCAATAATTACAGCATTCTCAAATCTGATAATATCTGTTATCCGGAACACCATTCCCAACCGCATAAGAATTATTGTCCAACTCGTAGTTGTGGCGGCCTTGGTGACAATCGTAAGCCAGATATTGAAAGCTTTTGCATACGATGTCAGCGTTCAACTTTCTGTTTACGTCGGACTGATAATAACCAACTGTATTCTTATGGGACGTCTTGAAGCTTTTGCAATGATGAACAAGCCTATTCCAAGTTTCATCGACGGCCTGTCCAACGGACTTGGATATGCACTTATATTGGTTGTCGTCGGTGCTTTCAGAGAATTTTTTGGCAGAGGGTCTCTTCTTGGTTTCAGCATAATACCAGATGGGTTTTATGATGCAGGATATATTAATAACGGCATGATGACCATGCCGGCCATGGCTCTTATCCTGCTTGGATGTGTAATCTGGATACATAGGGCATATTTGAAAAAATAAAAACCGACTATGTTGTTGCCATTTAGTGCAAAATAACATTTCAACCAAAAAATAAAAGGAACATCATGGAACATATTATAAGTCTGTTTTTCAGATCCATTTTTGTAGACAACATGATATTTGCATTCTTTTTGGGTATGTGCTCGTTTCTTGCCGTATCGAAGAATGTGAAAACGTCATTGGGGCTGGGTGTCGCTGTGACATTCGTTCTTTTAATAACAGTACCTGTCGATTATCTGCTTCAGGTTTATGTATTTGGTCCCGACTGTATAGTAGAAGGAGTCGATCTTTCTTATCTTAGCTTTATTCTTTTTATTGCTGTTATTGCCGGAATCACCCAGTTGGTGGAAATGGTGGTAGAGCGTTTTTCACCGTCGCTGTATTCTTCACTTGGAATTTTTCTTCCATTGATTGCTGTCAATTGTGCGATCATGGGAGCGTCTTTGTTCATGCAGCAGCGTATAAATCTGGATCCTTCCAATTCCCAATATATAGGAAATGTGTGGGATGCAATAGCATATGCGGTTGGCAGTGGCATTGGCTGGACTCTTGCAATAGTCGCAATGGGAGCCATCCGCGAAAAAATGCAGTATTGCGATGTGCCGCGTCCACTGCAGGGACTTGGGATAACGTTCATTACCGTAGGACTTATGGCTATGGCAATGATGTGTTTTTCCGGATTGAAAATATGATGCCGACGTTTGTTTGCCGGATTTTAAAAGTAGGGGCATTTCTTCCGACTATATAAAGTTTTGAGAATGAGAATCCTCTTAACCCATATTTAAATAGAAAATAAAAACGACATGTTACAATTCATATTAACGAGCATTTATATTTTTCTGGCGGTAATCGTTTTACTTGTTGCGATATTGCTGATTGCGAAAAAGTATCTTTCGCCAAGTGGAAATGTCAACATCGTAATAAACGATGAGAAAACGTTGTCTGTTCCCCAAGGTGCTTCCTTGATGAGTACGCTAAATGAGAATGGGATATTCCTTCCGTCTGCATGCGGCGGAAAGTCAAGCTGCGGGCAGTGCAAGGTGCAAGTTCTCGAAGGAGGAGGGGAAATTCTAGACTCTGAGCGTCCTCATTTTTCACGCAAACAGATAAAGGAGCATTGGAGGCTTGGTTGCCAATGCAAGGTTAAAGGCGACTTGAAAATCAAAGTGCCTGAAAGTGTGCTTGGCGTGAAAGAATGGGAATGTACAGTTATAAGCAACAATAATGTAAGTTCTTTCATTAAGGAGTTCATTGTGGCTTTGCCACCGGGAGAGCATATGGATTTTATTCCGGGATCTTATGCGCAGATAAAGATACCTGCTTATGACACGATAGATTATGACGCTGATTTTGACAAAAACAGCATAGGGGATAAATATTTGCCCATGTGGAATAAGTTTGGCATGTTCTCAATAAAGGCTCACAACCCAGAACCTACGATCAGGGCATATTCTATGGCCAACTATCCGGCCGAGGGCGACCGTATAATGCTTACCGTCCGCATTGCCACGCCTCCGTTCAAGCCGAAACCACAAGTCGGATTCCAAGATGTTCCTACGGGCATAGCTTCGTCTTACATATTCAGCCGAAAGCCTGGCGACAAGGTTATAATGAGCGGACCTTACGGTGAATTCCATCCTATTTTCAACAGCAAGAAAGAGATGATCTGGATAGGTGGCGGCGCGGGAATGGCTCCATTGCGCTCTCAGATCATGCATATGACCAGAACGCTCAATGTGAGAGACCGTGAAATGCATTATTTCTATGGCGCCCGTTCATTGGCTGAGGTCTTTTATCTGAACGATTTCCTCGAGCTTGAAAAAGAGTTTGACAATTTCCATTTCCATCTTGCTCTTGACCGTCCAGACCCTGTCGCTGATGAAGCCGGTGTGAAATACACCCCGGGATTTGTACATCAGGTAATGTATGAAACATACTTGAAGGATGTCGATTCGCCTGAAGACATTGAATATTACATGTGCGGTCCGGGGCCGATGAGCAACGCCGTGGTAAAGATGCTGGACGGTCTCGGCGTTGATCCTGAAGCAATAATGTATGATAATTTTGGATAATACGTTTTTGCAAAGTTTTATCATAACTTGTTTATCATGCAATGTCACACTCATCGTTGGCCTACGGTGAGTGTGACATTGTTTTTTCAACCGGCAGTCTTTGCGGGCTTGAAAATACGGTAGCATGTATTGCTTTCTGAAAGGCCGTCTTTTGTGTTGTAAAAAGCCGTCTTTTATCGTCTGATCAGCGGCCTTTTGCTGCATAAAAGGCCGTCTTTGAGGAATGGTCATGATTCAATATGTTCGGCCCGATGCCGCCATACTCATAAAAACGCCCGACGATATGATGGAACGGATAAAATTAAGTTCGTTTCACGACACTTTGTTTTGTATTACGCCCAATATTGATTACCTTTGTAGGCGGATAAGTTTTTCGAGAACGTATTGTTGCATCATGAATGACAAAATAAGGATTAAGGACATAGCTGAACAGTCAGGGGTGTCGGTAGGCACGGTGGACAGGGTGCTCCACAACCGCCCGAACGTGTCGAAATCGGCGAGGGACAAAGTGGAAGCAGTCCTGAAAAACATAAACTATCAGCCCAACATGTATGCAAGCGCGCTTGCCTACAACAAGTCATACACCTTCTATTGCATAATTCCCAGACATGGGTCTGAGGCTTATTGGGACGAGATTGAAGAAGGTGCCAATAAGGCATGCGAGGCAAGACGCGACTTCCACATACACGTAAAGATGATGTTTTACGAACAGTTCAGTCCGGAGACATTTACAAAAAAGTGCAATGAATGCCTTGCGGACAATCCCAGCGGCGTGATTGTTGTGCCAAGCGAGCTTGAAGTGACAAAGAAATTCACAGACATACTTCATGAACGCAACATTCCCTTCATACTGCTTGATTCGTATATGCCTGACCTGAAACCGCTGTCTTTTTTCGGGCAAGATTCTTTCTGCAGCGGATATTTCGCAGCGAAAATGCTTATGCTTATAGCGTCTAACGAGAAAGAGATAATGCTGATGAAGCAGACCAAAGACGGCAAGGTGGCCAGCAAGCAGCAGGACAACCGTGAGGTAGGCTTCCGCCACTACATGCAAGACCATTTCCCGAAAGTGAAGATTCTTGAGTTGGACTTGCCGCTTGACAAGGACAAAAACAAATACGACACGATACTCGAAGACTTTTTCGCAGACCATCCTCACATACATCATTGCATTACGTTGTGCTCAAAAGGACACATCGTGGGCGAGTTCCTGCTCAAGACCAACCGGCGCGACGTGCAGATAATGGGATACGACATGGTGGAGCGCAACGCGAAATGCCTGCGTCTTGGCTCTATTTCATTCCTCATAGCCCAGCATGCTTTCATGCAGGGGTACAATTGCGTCGACACGTTGTTCAAGGCCATCGTGTTGAAAAAAAAGGTAGATCCGGTAAACTATATGCCTATAGAGCTGCTTTCAAAAGAAAACGTCGACTTTTACAGAAGAACTCAATTATAACTATAACTTATTAAAACAAATCATTCTAATGGAAAAAGCACCTTTCATAAAAATCAACAGGGCAGACACAGTGGTTGTATGTCTGAAAAACTACACGAAGGGGGAAGTCGTCAATGTGGACGGGAAAGCAGTCACCGTTGCTCAAGACACTCCAGTAGGACATAAGATCCTAATAACAGACACTCCCGCCGGAACAGACATCATAAAATATGGCTATCCGATAGGCCATGCAAAAGAAGATCTCAAGGCAGGACAATGGGTAAATGAGAACAATCTGAAGACAAATCTTTCCGGCACATTGACATACGAATACAAGCCGGTGGACGAGAAGCTTGACATCCCTGACGAACATCTTACATTCAAAGGATACGTGCGCAAGAACGGTGAAGTCGGCATCCGTAATGAAATATGGATAGTGCCGACCGTAGGATGCGTAAATGGAATTGCCGAAAAGCTGGCAAGCATGCTTGAGCATGAAACACGGCTTGAAGGCATAGACGCCGTGCATGCCTGGCATCACAATTACGGATGTTCGCAGCTTAGTGATGATCACGAGAACACACGCAAGGTGCTGCGTGACATCGTGCTTCATCCTAATGCGGGAGCGGTATTGGTGTTGAGCCTTGGATGCGAGAACAATCAGCCAGACCTGTTTGAGAAACTGCTGGGCGATTATGACAAGGACAGGATAAAATTCCTTGTCACTCAAAAAGTACATGGCGACGAAATAGAGGAAGGCATGAAAATATTGCGCTCTTTGTACAACGTAGTGAAAAATGACACACGCACAGATTGCCCGTTGAGCGAACTCCGTGTCGGCTTGAAGTGTGGCGGCAGCGACGGTCTTAGCGGCATAACGGCGAATCCGCTTGTCGGCGAGTTCTCTGATTATCTTGTAGCGCAGGGCGGCACGACGATATTGACAGAAGTTCCTGAGATGTTCGGAGCAGAGACTATATTGATGAACAGATGTAAGAACAAGGAGCTTTTTGACAAGACGGTGAAACTGGTAAACGATTTTAAGGAATACTTCTTGAGCCATGGGGAACCGGTTGGCGAAAATCCTTCACCGGGAAATAAGGCAGGCGGAATATCCACACTTGAGGATAAAGCGCTTGGATGCACTCAGAAATGTGGACGCGCACCTGTATGTGGAGTGCTGGGGTACGGTGACAGGCTTCAGGCCAAGGGACTCAACCTTTTGTCTGCCCCAGGCAATGACCTTGTGGCGTCTACGGCTTTAGCGGCTGCCGGATGCCAAATGGTGTTGTTCACAACCGGCCGCGGCACGCCGTTCGGCACGTTCGTTCCGACAATGAAGATATCAACAAACAGCAGTTTGTATGAAAACAAGCCTAAT
The DNA here is from genome assembly GCA_944320195.1 of uncultured Prevotella sp. GTDB lineage: Bacteria > Bacteroidota > Bacteroidia > Bacteroidales > Bacteroidaceae > Prevotella. The sequence goes on from CALUGP010000008.1 coordinate 78,311, forward strand.
TGGATAGATTTCAATGCAGGCGAACTGGTCGACGGTACTGACATGAATTCGCTTTTACGCAAGTTCATCGACAAGATTGTCTCTGTTGCCAACGGTGAAAACACATGCAATGAAAAGAACGGATATAGGGAGATATCAATATTCAAGAACGGCGTAACGTTGTAAACAGAAGGGATAAAATAATTGTGGATGATGCCGTGTTCAGATGCAAGAACCGGCATCATCCATTGGTTATTGGACATAAATTGAAAGAAGATAGACAATGAAAATCATATATAGGAATTTCATAAGACTCTTGTCTTCCGGCGCATTCGGAAACATTTGCGCGATAGAAAACATGTCCGAATTTAAATGGTATAAATTATTGTCAGTAGCAAAAGAATATGGAGTGTACGACTATATCCGCACTGGTGCAATAAAAATCGGCAACTCTGCCATTCCAAAAAACATTTATTCAGAATTTAACAAAAAGTCCAATCTGTATAATGTGACATGCGACGAAGACGCTGGGAACGACAACTTCGCGTCTTTAAAAAAGGCAAAAAAATTCTCGAATCCTTATTTGAATAGTCGTTATGTAAAACTGGTATTCAATGAAATACACAGCATTGACACTTCGATTAATTCATTAGTATTGCTCAACAAGCTTATTGACAATGTCAATTCCTTTTTGGATTTTGGTGTGAATATAAGAGAACTGGCCAAATTGGGTGTTTATTTGAGAAAGTACGGTGACAAAATAGATTTCGTAAAAGTTGAAGACTGGATTAAAATTCTAAGAATAGAAAAGATGTGCAGCCTAATAGCTTGTCATCTCGTTGTGTTATTTTGTTTTGAGAAAGACGAATTACCGTTTCTGAAGCGTGAAGATGAAAAGCTTTATGAAACAATACGGCATGCCTTGGAGGTAAAAAAAGATATTGTTGCGGTTTCTGGAAAACTTCACGAAGCGCAATACGGAGGTGAAATAATTATAAATCCTATAACAAAATCAAACACACACCCATTAAAGTATTTCAAGCATTTACCCATTGAATCGCTGAGCCGCTTTGTGGCAAACATATTCAGAAGTCTTTCAAACATTGATGAATAACTAAAATTATATAATTTATTTTGCTGTCATAACGATAAGGCGTACCTTTGCAAAAATAAGATTTTTTAGCATGAAACATCGCATATACCTTTTTGTCTTAATATTTATTTTATGCGTGCAGCATTCGGCTGCGCAAGATTATGAAAGTTACATACAATGCGAGGATACGTGCCGGCATGTGCATGGCATTGATTTAAGTCATTATCAAGGAGACGTTTTTTGGGAAATAGTTGGTGCCAACAGCAAAATGGCTTATGTCTATCTAAAAGCCACGGAAGGCAGTACTCATATTGATGAAACTTACGAAAGAAACATTGAATTAGCCCACAGATATGGCTTGAAGGTAGGTTCATATCACTTTTTTCGGCCAAAAACCGAGTTGTCGAAGCAACTTGAGAATTTCATGTCACAATGCCGCCAAGGTGATCAGGACCTTATTCCAATGATAGACATTGAATCTACTGGAGGATTAAAGACAGATGAGTTTTGTGATTCTTTATTCAAATTCTTAGACTTGGTAGAACAAGCTTATCGACAAAAGCCATTATTGTATACTTATACGAATTTCTACAACAAGCATCTGCAGGGTAAGATTGACGAATATCAACTTATGATAGCCCAATACTCTGACGAAAAACCTGTATTGGCTGACGACAGAGATTATACAATGTGGCAATATACGGCTAAAGGACGTATCAACGGCATTAATACATACGTTGATAAAAGTCGTTTTATGGGCCGGCATAGTATGAGAGAAATCAGGTTTAAACATTTTTGAACAAATAGAGAATAATAATATTAGAGGATAAGAAATGGCTATTATCAAATGTCCGGAATGTGGTCGTCAAATCAGCGACAAGGCTTCTGTTTGCCCAAATTGTGGAGTCGAAATATCAGGAAAAATTATTAAATGTCCATTTTGTGGAGAAGTTTATTTTAAGAACGAAGGAACTTGTCCACACTGCCACAAGTCAGCCTCAACGCCTGATGACTATGAGGCAATGCAAAATAGAAACGCTAAAACATTTTCTGCGACATCGGAAGGAACTGTAAATGCCGTAAATTATATGGCATCCAAACATGATAAAACATTGAATGAGCCTGTCTCAGATACATCTGCCAACGATGAAGCCGAACAAAAATCCAACGGTCGAAACAAAACCGTGTTGATGTTTTCGATAATAATTGCTTTGTTGGTCACAGGAACATGCCTTTATGTTTACGAGAATGCAAAAAATGATAATGAGAAAGAAGAATATGAATATGCAATGAGCAGTACAGACCAGGAAATACTGCAAGCATATCTCAATAATTTCAAAGATGCGCCACAGGCCCACAAAGATTCCATCACGGCTCATTTGCAGATATTAATCAGACAAGACCAGGATTGGACAAACGCCGTAGTAAGTGGGTCAAAAACGGCATTGGAGGAATATATCGATTTGCATCCCAATAGTTCCCACATGCGTGAGGCTTTGGAAAAAATAGATTCCATAGACTGGGAACAATGCTTAAAAACAAATACAGCCGAAGCCTATCAGACGTATATTGACACCCATTCAAACGGAATGCATTATGAAGAAGCCGTAATAGCTTTAGAGAAGATAAAATCAGACGAAGTAAGTTCAGACGAAAGACTCGTTATAAGTAACATCTTCCATAATTTTTTTGTGAGCATCAACTCTAAAGACGAAAATGGACTAACGGCTAATATCGGCGAGTATGTATATTTTCTTGGAAAACAAAATGCAACGAGAAATGACATCGTATCATTCTTGCACAAGCTATACAAAGATGACGTTGAAAGTATGGAATGGAGCATTCCGGGCAGCTATGACATACAGAAAAAAGAAATCGGTGACGAACAATATGAATATGACGTAACGTTCATGGCCGAACAGAAAGTCATGAAGATTGACGGCACAGAAAGCACCAACAACTTCCGCATAACGTCAAAAGTAGATCCTGACGGCAAGATAACGGAAATGTCTATGGCAAGAATTGTAGAATAAAAGCAAGACTATCGGATATGAATAAAGATAAAATTGTCAAGTTGTTGGCAATAGTAAGTTTTTTGTTTGTTTTCTCCGACACCATTACGATGGCACAAAAAAAGACTGTGGAAATACGTGTTTTGCAGACCAGCGACGTGCACGGATGTTTTTTCCCATATGATTTCATCGACAGGCAACCTGCAGAAGGTTCAATGGCCAGGGTCTCAAGCTATGTCAAAAAACTCAGAAAAGTGTATGGGGACAGGCTGCTTCTTTTCGACAACGGTGACATCCTGCAGGGACAGCCGACATGCTATTACTGCAATTACATAAAGCCGTCGAAGTCCAATGTGGCAGCTTCTGTCATAAATTACATGGGATATGACGCACAAACTGTCGGCAATCACGACATTGAAACGGGACATTCTGTTTATGACAAATGGATAAGCGAAGTGGAATGCCCCATGCTTGGCGCCAATGTTTTGGACACGTCAACCGGCAAGCCATACCTGAAGCCATATGAAGTGTTTGTACGTGATGGAGTCCGCATAGCCGTGATAGGAATGCTGACACCGGCCATTCCCAATTGGCTTAATGAACAGCTGTGGAGCAGAATGCGGTTCGACGACATGACGGAAAGTGCCAAGTATTGGATTGAGCATGTCAAGGAAAAAGAACATCCGGATGTTATCATTGGCCTGTTCCATTCAGGTTGGAGCGGAGGAATAAAGACAAACATGTATGAGGAAAACGCTTCTTTGCGAATTGCGCGTGAAGTCCCAGGGTTTGACTTGATCCTTTATGGCCATGACCATAAAAGCAACAAGGAGACGGTGGACAACGCTTTGGGAAGCACGCTTTGCCTTAATCCTTCGTCAAACGCCGAATACGTCTGTGACACACAGATAAAATTAACACTTGACAACGGGCGCATGGTTTCAAAAAACATTACGGGCAACGTTGTCGACATAAGGAAGCAACCGGTTGACGAGGAGTTCATGGCGCATTTTAAAAGTGACATAGACTGCGTGAACGCATTTGTAAACAGAAAAATCGGTACGTTCAAGAATTCCATATACACGCGTGATTCTTACTTCGGAAGCAGCGCATTTTGTGATTTTATACATAATCTGCAGCTTAAAATCACAGGTGCCGACATATCTTTCAACGCCCCATTGTCTTTTGACGCAAGCATAAAGGCCGGCGATGTGCATGTCAGCGACATGTTCAATTTGTACAAATATGAGAATCAAATATACGTGTTGCGCATGACGGGAAAGGAAATTCATGATTATCTCGAGATGAGCTATGCCCTTTGGACGAACACCATGACCAAGGCCGGCGACCATATCATGTTGCTTGAACACAATGGCAACGGCCGTAACGGATACGGTTTCAAGAACCTTGCATTCAACTTCGACAGTGCGGCAGGCATTGACTATGTTGTCGATGTGACAAAGCCCGAAGGGGAAAAAGTAGAAATAAAGTGCATGTCTGACGGCCAGCCGTTTGACGAAAACAAGTGGTACAAGGTGGCAATGAACAGCTATCGTGGCAACGGAGGCGGCGAACTGCTGACAAAGGGGGCTGGAATACCGCATGACTCACTTCCTGCCAGGGTGACATATGAGAGTAGTCGCGACCAGCGTTATTACCTCATGCGAGAAATCGAGAAAGCCGGGACTATGGATCCCAAGCCCAACAACAACTGGCGTTTTGTTCCAGCCAAGTGGACCGATGAAGCGATAAAGCGTGACAAAGCACTGTTGTTCGATTAGGTCTTGGCCTCCTTTCTACCGCAGCCTGCAATTTACAAGATGCGCCGCCGGCTTTCAGGCCGATACGGGCTGCGGTGAAATAGCATACGCATCATTTATTGTATAACTGAGACTCTGAACAAGATGAAGAAATATTGGTTTGTTTTCTGCAACTCCGAACTGATGTTGGAAAAGACACCAGACGGACATTTTACCATACCATTGCTGGATAACGCTCCGGAAAACATTGCAAAACCTGTAGGCGACATACACAATATAACACCGCTGAACGGCATTGAGGTCAAGGCTTACAGTACCGGAGAAATGGCTAAAGACGCTCGTTACGAGCTTTGCGGCCTTCGCGCGTCATATAAGAAGTTGCCTGTAGACCTGTACATGAAGGCCGGCAAATGTGCCGAAATACTCTACTGGGACGCTAACACACAGTATTGCGGAAAATGTGGAGGACGCATGGTGCTGCATACGGACATCTCCAAAGTATGCACAAAATGCGGACGCGAGGTGTGGCCGCAGTTGTCCACGGCAATAATAGTTCTCATTCATCGTGGCGATGACGTGCTTCTGGTGCACGCCAACAATTTCAAAGGACATTACTATGGCCTTGTTGCCGGTTTTGTTGAAACTGGCGAGACCCTTGAGCAGGCTGTAATACGTGAGGTTTCAGAAGAGACCGGATTGAGCATATGCAATCTTCGTTACTTTGGTTCGCAGCCTTGGCCTTATCCGTGCGGACTTATGGTTGGCTTCCACGCCGATTATGACGGTGGCGAGATTCGTCTGCAACGTTCTGAACTTGGCGACGGCGGCTGGTTCAACAAGAACAACCTGCCAGAAATACCAGAAAAGCTCTCAATCGCACGCAGACTTATTGACGACTGGCTGGACAACGCCTGACGGCATGAATTATGCAGTGGGACTTGCGTTGCGTAGCCTCTTGTTTTACAGTCACAGTTTCGCCTGTTTCCCAAAGGCCGTCTTTCATGCTCTCATTAGCCGTCTTTTGGCAGACGAAAGGCCGTCTTTCGCAAGCCGAAATGCGGCTTTTCACAAAACACGTCATTAAATATTACCGACCATTTATGCATACACGTATAAGAATTTTGACACTCACGTTGCTTGGTTTTGCCATAATGTACTTATGTCCAGGCACTTACGGAGAAGCATGGAACGGAATGTCCGGCTGCAAGCCTCACATGGAGAACGAGATTGCCGACCATGTGCAATACACTGAAACAGACAGTATTAAAATCACGTCGCTTTTATCTGAAGCCCGTCGTCAATCAAACAAGACAAACATTACAATATTTTTCGCACGCAAGCTCATCGGACTGCCTTATGTGGCGCATACCCTTGAGGTGAACAAACGCGAGAAACTTGTTGTAAACCTAAGACAATTGGACTGCACCACATATGTTGAAAATGTTGTGGCACTGACCATGTGCGTCAAGCAAAACAGATATTCATTTGCCGCGTTCTGTGACAATCTGCGCACAATCCGCTACCGTGGCGGCTCTGCTCCTCATTACGTCAGGCGACTGCATTATTTCACCGACTGGATACAGGATAACACGGCCAAGGGCATCTGCCATGAAATACAGTCGCCAAATCCGCCCTTCAGCGCGACGCAAAAAATAAAAGTGTATTACATGTCTACGTTTCCGGAAAAATATGAGATGCTGAGAAACAATCCTGAGCATGTCAAGCCTATATCCGCTACGGAAAATGCCATCAACGGAAAATCTTTCAGGTACATTCCCAAAGCGGCAATAAAGAACACCACATTGCTACGCAACACGATAAAAGACGGCGACATAATAGCCCTGACAACAACATTGAAAGGCCTTGACATTCAGCATGTCGGGTTTGCCGTTTGGCACAAAGACGGTCTCCATCTGCTCAATGCTTCAAGCTTGAGGCATAAAGTGGTGGAAGAGCCGCAAACCTTATATGCATATCTTCAGAAACAACGCACCATGACAGGCGTCAGAGTTGTAAGATTTTCCGCCATGTGATTTTCTCTTGCGGGTTTATTGCACGAATGTGTTACAACCTGTTGTTTTTGCTGTAAACGCTTGTGTAAGTGAGCAAAAATTACTAATTTTGCGGTCGGTTTAAAAATAGCATAAAAACAATTCGCGATGAACATATCTTATAAATGGCTTAAGGAATATGTAGATTTCGACCTTACGCCACAAGAAGTTTGCGACGCCCTTACATCAACCGGCCTTGAGGTTGATGCTTTGGAAGAAGTGCAAAGCGTAAAGGGCGGCTTAAAAGGGCTATATGTAGGCCATGTGCTTACATGCGAGCCACATCCAAATTCAGACCATTTGCACGTGACTACGGTTGACCTTGGAAAGGAAACGCCGTCGCAGATCGTATGCGGAGCGCCTAATGTCGCAGCCGGACAGAAGGTGATAGTGGCCGACTTGGGCTGCGTGCTCTATGACGGGGACAAGGAGTTTGTGATTAAAAAATCCAAGTTGCGCGGCGTTGAGAGCTACGGAATGATATGCGCTGAAGACGAGATCGGTGTAGGCACAAGCCACGATGGAATAATCGTGTTGCCGGAAGACGCTCCCGTAGGTCTGCCTGCTGCCGAATATTATCACCTTGAAAGTGACTGGCTGATAGAGATTGACATAACAGCCAACCGTGCCGACGCATTGTCGCATTGGGGCGTTGCACGCGACCTGTATGCATGGTTGGTAAGAAACGGGCACGAAACGTCGCTGCACCGTCCTGACTGCAGTGCGTTCGCCGTTGACAACAACGACCTGCCCGTGGATGTGACGATAGAGAACAACAACGCCTGCAAGCGCTACGCATGTGTAAGCATGACGGGCTGCGAGGTAAAGGAAAGCCCGGCATGGCTGCAAGAAAAACTGCGCGTGGTAGGCTTGAGGCCTATCAACAACATCGTCGACATAACAAATTATATAATGATGGCCTACGGCCAACCTTTGCATTGCTTTGACGCAGACATGGTTGCCGGCCATCACATAATTGTAAAGACAATGCCCGAAGGCACGCCGTTTGTAACGCTTGACGGCGTAGAACACAAGTTGGGCGCACACGACTTGGCCATATGCAACGAAGAGGATGCGATGTGCATAGCCGGTGTGTTCGGCGGAAAGGGCAGCGGAACATATGAAACGACCAAGAACGTGGTGCTTGAAAGCGCATACTTCCATCCTACATGGATAAGGAAGAGCGCGCGTCGCCACGGGCTCAGCACCGACGCATCTTTCCGCTTCGAGCGTGGCATCGATCCTAACGGCGTGATCTACGCACTCAAGCAAGCTGCCATATTGTGCAGGGAACTTGCAGGAGGCAAGGTGTCAATGGAAATCAAAGACGTATATCCGGAGCCGATACAAGACTTCAAGGTTTCGTTGAGTTATGAATATGTAAACAGTCTGATAGGCAAGACGTTGTCTCCCGAAATGGTAAAATCAATCGTCACCTCTTTGGACATGAAGATCTTGTCGGAGACATGCGACGGCATAGAATTGGGCGTACCTCCTTACCGTGTCGACGTACAGCGTCCGTGCGATGTGGTTGAAGACATATTGCGCATTTACGGATACAACAATGTCGAGATTCCGACGCAGCTTAAAAGCTCGCTGGTCATCAAAGGCGAAGAAGACAACAAGCACAAACTGGAGAACATCATAGGCGAACAACTTGCAGGTTGCGGCTTCAACGAGATAATGAACAACTCGTTGACCAAGGGCGCATATTACAGCGGACTGAACTGTTATCATGAAGAAAACCTTGTAAAGATAATGAATCCGCTGAGTTCAGACCTCAACGTCATGCGCGCCACGCTCCTGTTCGGCGGTCTTGAAAGCATTGCATACAATGCCAACAGGAAGAATCCCGACCTGAGACTCTTTGAAGTGGGCAACGTATATAAGTACAGCCCTGAAAAGAAAGACGCGGAGAATCCCATGCATGCGTATAAAGAAGAGACCCGTTTGGGATTATGGATCACAGGCAAGCGCGTGTCAGGCAGCTGGGCCCACCCAGATGAAGATTCGACATTCTATGAGCTTAAGGCATATGTGATGAATGTGCTGCGCCGCGTGGGACTGATGTCCGGTTCTACAGCAACCAAGGACTGCAGCAATGACATATTCTCCGACGGCATAGCCGTTGAGACGAGAAGTGGAAAGACACTTGCCGAGATTGGCATTGTAAGCAAAAGGCTCATTAAAACCTTTGGCATAGACAGTCCTGTCTATTACGCAGACATTCATTGGAACGATGTTGTAAAGGCGGCAGGCAAGAATGCGGTAAGTTTCCGTGAGATCAGCAAATATCCGGCTGTAAGCAGAGACTTGGCGTTGCTGATAGACAAGAGTGTAAAATTCAGCGACATTGAAAGCATTGCAAACCATGCCGAACGCAAATTCTTGAAGAAGGTGGAACTGTTCGACGTTTATGAAGGCAAGAACCTTCCCGAAGGTAAAAAAAGCTATGCCGTCAACTTCATTCTTCAAGACGAGAGCAAAACATTGACAGACAAGCAGATAGATGCCATAATGAGCAAACTCATATCAAGCTTGAAAAAGGAACTGAACGCAGAACTGAGATAACATTATTAGACAAGACAAAACAAAACATAAAAAATGGGAAGAGCATTTGAATACCGCAAAGCAACAAAGCTGAAAAGATGGGGCCACATGGCCAAGACTTTTACCAAGATTGGCAAACAGATTGCAATAGCCGTGAAGGCTGGCGGCCCTGACCCTGACAACAATCCGCACTTGCGCTCGATCATACTCAATGCCAAGCGCGAGAATATGCCTTTGGAGAACGTGAAACGTGCCATAAAGAATGCCATGGGTAAGGACCAAAGCGACTATAAGGAAGTGACATACGAGGGATACGGCCCCCATGGTATCGCCATTTTCGTTGATGCCGCAACAGACAACACGACAAGGACTGTTGGCAATGTCCGCGCAATATTCAATAAGTTCAACGGCAACCTTGGCACAATGGGTAGCCTGTCGTTCTTGTTTGACCACAAGTGCGTGTTCACATTCAAAAAGAAAGAAGGGCTCGACATGGACGAGCTCATTCTAGACCTCATAGACTACGGCGTAGAGGACGATTACGATGTTGATGACGAAGCTGGAGAGATTACGATATATGGCGATCCGAAAAGCTTTGGAGACATACAGAAACACTTGGAGGAAAACGGTTTCGAGGTTACGGGAGCCGAGTTTACGCGCATACCCAACGACCTAAAAGACGTGGCTCCGGAGGAGCGCGCCACGATAGACAAGATGGTAGACCTTCTTGAAGACGACGATGATGTACAGAACGTATATACCAACATGAAGCCTGAAGAATGAAAATATAGCGAGGCAAAAAATGAAGGGTGAAGGCAGCATGGCCTTTCACCCTTCATTTTTTGCCTTTGTCCCTGTCTTCATAATCTTCAGGTGTTACAGTCACATCGATAAGCTTCTTCCCCTTGTTTTTTGAAGAGTAATACGTATATGCGAAGTTGAAGCTATGTTCCTTGTAAACCCTGAGGGACGTAGCTTCCCTCACACCTTTTACAAGTTCGTCTTTTGCCTGTTGGTTGTTGATGGCAGGCGTATCGGCCATTCCGCTGACAGTGTAGAAATAACGGATGGTTCGTGTTCGCTTATCATAGCCCATGCTGTCGTTGACGATAAACTCTGATATCCTCACGGGACAATTCTTGCGCGTAAACTCCTCGGCTTCGTGTGCAGCTCTTTCCTCCAAGCTCTCATGGCATGATGCAAACGGAAGCGCACAAAGCGCACACAATATGATTTTTCTCATGAAATAGCAGTATTTAAAGACTTGAGTTCGTGATGAGTATCCCACTCATAACCTTATGACTGTAGGCTCTTTTTATATGGATGGCACCAACAGCATGGAATCAATGATTTTTATGCCTGTGCATTTGTACAATGCGCATTTTTGCAGGAACAAGTAGAAGGCAATTTCTGACTTTCGTATACTTAGACTTAACAGTAGAAAAGCGGCTGCTCCACAAAGTGGAGGCCGCCTTTCTTATTATGAATAACCGATGTTTATGAAATTCTGCGTGCGCCGTCGCTAATCACAACGTCATAAACTTTCGGCTGCTTGTTGAATTTCTCCTTGTATTCAGCCGTAGCATCGGCAATGAACTTGTCGTAGAGTTCTTCCTTGACAAGGTTGATTGTACATCCGCCGAAGCCTCCGCCCATGATTCGACTGCCGGTGACACCATGCTTACGGGCGAGGTCAACAAGGAAGTCGAGCTCTTCGCAAGACACCTCATAATCCTTGCTAAGGCCTTCATGGGTCTCATACATCTTCTGGCCTACTGTGTCATAGTCGCCGGCATTGAGTGCGTCGCAGACTGCAAGCACACGGTCTTTCTCGCCAAGAACGAACACGGCACGCTTCATGTCTTCTTCGCTAACGTCAGCCTTGACTGCTTCTAGTTCGTCCCAATCGGCATCGCGAAGGGTTTCAAACTTCTTTTTGGGGAACTTCGCATTCAACGCGGCAACAACGTTCTCGCAGCTCTTGCGTCTGTCATTGTATGCAGATGATGCAAGCTCGTGCTTGACAACAGAATCAATTAGTACTAGTTTATAACCTTTCGGCTCGAAGGGGAAGTATTCAAACTCGCGGCTACGACAGTCAAGACGCATCAGTTTGCCTGCTTGGCCAAAAACGCTGGCGAATTGATCCATGATGCCGCAGTTTACTCCGCAGTAGTTGTGTTCTGTAGCTTGGCCAGCTAGTACCATATCCCATTTAGAAACCTTGTTGTCGCCGAATAAGTCATTCAAAGCGCAAGCAAAACAGCTTTCCATAGCTGCGGAAGAAGACATGCCAGCTCCCAGAGGAACATCGCCGGCGAAAGCGATGTTGAAACCTTTGACATCAACGCCGAGTTTCTTCATTTCCTGAATAATGCCGTAAATATAACGGGCCCAGCTTGCACGCGGACCATCGGGATCGTCAATTTTGAACTCCACACGGTCTTTGAGGTCGATGGCGTAAGCCATGACTGTATCTGTTCCGTTAGGACGGACTTCGCATATAATGCCTTTATCGATAGCTCCCGGAAATACATAGCCTCCATTATAATCAGTATGTTCTCCAATGAGGTTGATACGTCCTGGAGCAGCATAAATGTTTCCAGTCTTACCGTCGAAGTGTTTGATGAAACGGCTTCTTACAAATTCTATGTCCATGGTTTTAATATTTTAGGTTTATATTAGTTATTTTTCTACTGTGAACTTATATATTGTCTTTTGTTTGTATTGCTCTCCCGGTTTCAATATGACAGACGGGAAATATGGGCGGTTGGGTGAGTCGGGGAAGTGTTGCGCCTCGAAGCAGACGGCGCTACGGCGTGGGAAGGTTGCCCCGTGTTGCCCTTTATACCCGTCAGCCCAGTTGTCTGTGTAGAACTGCATGCCAGGCTCTGTGGTATAAACTTCCATGACACGTCCGCTTACAGGATCTTTGGCACGTGCGGCAAAGCTAAGTTCTCCTTCTTCTTTCTTGTTCAGGACGAAACAATGATCGTAGCCTGCACCGTTTTTTATCTGTTCGTTGTCTGCGTCGATGTCTTGGCCTACAGGTTTGGGTGTCCTGAAATCGAATGGCGTGTCTTTTACGAAACGTATCTCGCCAGTAGGAATCGATGTGTCGTCTATAGGCAGATAATAATCAGCGTTGATTTCGCAAATTACATTGTCAATGGATGGGGTAGGGTTGGATATTCCAGCCAAACTGAAAAATCCGTGACTGGTAAGGTTTATGACGGTTTTCTTGTTCGTAGTAGCCATATAATCGATAATCAATTCGTTATCATCGTTGAAAATGTAAGCTACCGTGACTTTAACTTCGCCCGTGTATCCTTCTTCACCGTATGAAGATACGTAGCTTAGAATCAATGTCTCATCGTTCATGCGCAAGGCATCCCATACTTTAGCGTTAAATCCTTTCTTTCCTCCATGCAGCGAGTTGGGGCCATTGTTTATGGCAAGCTGATATTGTTTGCCGTTAAGTTGGAATTTGCCTTTACAGATCCTGTTCCCGTATCGGCCGATTAGCGTTGACAAATACGGTTCAGGGCTGTTTATGACATCCTGAATGTTGTCATGTCCCTGTATTACATTGGCATAATTCCCATCTTTGTCAGGCACCATTATGGCAACAATCGCACCTCCATAGTTTGTTATGGCTACCTCGTTGCCCAATTTGTTCTTAAGGATATATAGGTCTGTTGCTTTTCCGTTTACAGTGGTTTGAAAGTCCTCGCGTTTCAAACCACACAGACAATGTGTTTCATTTGTGCTCATAATATTACGTTGTTAGTGGAAAACTTATTTGCAAAGTAAATTAAAAATGTTGAGAAACACAAATGAAACGTATGAAAATATTTCAGTTTATTGTTAAAAACGATTAAATACAAGTGTTTAGAAAGTCGGCAACAATGTAACTGCTGCCTCCTATGAAGATAAAATCGTCCAAACCGGCATCAGTAAGGGCGGCTTTGTAAGCGCTTTTTACGTTGGGGTAACACTTTGATTGCAAGTGAAGACATGTGCCAAGGCGCATTATTTCATGTTCGTCAATGGCGCGTTTATTGTCGGCTTTCGTAAAATAATATATTGCGTTTTCAGGCAAAAGGCTCATTACTGTGGAAATATCCTTATCGTCCACCATGCCGAAAACAATCCTCATCTGCTTGCAAGACTGCATCTTAAGCTGCCTGCTAATGTATTCCAATCCGCCGACATTGTGTCCCGTATCGCATATTACAAGTGGATGTTCTTTGATTTTTTGCCATCTGCCATAAAGTCCTGTCAATCCGGATACGTTTTCAAAGCCATGCCTTACGGCTTCGTTGTCAATTCTGATGCCGGTTTCTCTTAATTGCTTTACAGCACAAAGTATCGTAGAAGTGTTCTTCTCTTGATAAATTCCGCCAAGTTCTCCATATATGTGTCCAAAACATCTTGTTTCATAATGGATTCCTCCTTTTACATCGAGTTCGGTTGATATGATCTCACTGTCGTCTTCGGCAAATGTAATAGGCGCCGACATTTCTCTTGCTTTGGCAATGAACACAGGGCGTGTGTCTTCTAAGCTTTCTCCTATCACTACCGGTACGTCTGGTTTTATTATGCCTGCTTTCTCTGACGCGATTTGCGCAAGAGTGTTTCCAAGAAACTGCGTATGGTCAAAACTAATGTTCGTGATGACAGAAAGAGCCGGAGATATGATGTTCGTGCAATCGAGCCGGCCACCCAGACCTACTTCGACAACAGCGATGTCTATGCCGCTTTCGGCAAAATATTTGAATGCCAAAGCTGTTGTAAGTTCAAAGAAGCTGGGACTTAGAGGCTCGAAGAAACCGCGTTCCTTTTTCACAAAATCCACGACATACTCTTCGCTTATGCAGTTCCCATTTATTTTTATGCGTTCACGAAAATCTTTCAGATGAGGGGATGTGTACAGTCCGACCTTGTATCCTTGGGCCTGCAATATTGCGGCAATGGTATGCGAGCATGAACCTTTGCCGTTGGTTCCTGCCACGTGTATGGTCTTGTATTTGGCATGTGGGTGACCGAAATGTTCGTCCAGCTTGACCGTATTATACAATCCCTCCTTATAAGCAACAGCGCCCACCTTTTGAAACATAGGGACGCTGTTGTATAAGTATTCTAAAGTTTCTTGGTATGTCATCTGCACCTTAGTTAAAGTAATTCTTGAATTTCTGGAAAATGGTTTGTTTTGTAGCGTTGTCGCCTTTGAAGTTTGCGCTGTCTCGCATTTCTTCAAGCGCGGCGCGTTCGTTTCCATTCAAGGTCTTTGGCACATAAACACTTATGTTGACGACCATGTCGCCCACACCTCTTCCATAACCTTGTACGGCCGGAAGGCCTTTGCCTCTCAGCCTTAGCGCTTTGCCTGGCTGTGTTCCTGGCTCAATCTTTATTCTTACACGCCCGCCGTCAATGGTGGGAATCTCAACCGTACCGCCAAGCGCGGCTGTCGGAAAATCAAGCAGCAGATTGTATATGATGTCATTGTCGTCGCGAACAAATGTGTCATTGGGTTCTTCTTCGATGTATACCTGTATGTTGCCAGGAACACCGTTATGCCTGCCGGCATTGCCCTTGCCCGGCACATTGACAATCATTCCTTCGGACACCCCGGCCGGGATGTTTATTTCAACCACCTCTTCTCCTTTTACCACGCCGCTGCCGCCGCACGCCTTGCACTTGTTCTTTATGACAGTGCCTTCGCCGCCGCATGTGGGACACACGCTCTGTGTCTGCATCATTCCGAACATGCTTTGTGTGGTATGTGTAACCACGCCGCGTCCGTGGCACGTGGGGCAAGTTTCCTTCGCACTGTTCCCTTCAGCGCCGCTGCCGTGGCAATGGCTGCATGTAACGTCTTTTTTAACCTTGAATTTTTTTGTGACGCCGGTTGATATCTCCTGGAGTGAAAGCTTTACTTTAAGACGGAGATCTGCGCCTCTGTGTTGTGCCGGCCTGCGCTGACCGCCGCCACCGAAGCCACTTCCGCCAAAGCCGCCGAAGCCTCCACGTCCACCGAATACGTCGCCAAACATGGAGAATATATCGTCCATGGAGAATCCGCCGGCACTGCTGAATCCCCCGAATCCGCTTTCGCCGCCAGGGCCGTTGAAGCCGAACTGGTCGTATTGCTGTCTCTTCTGCGGGTCATGCAACACGTCGTAAGCCTCGGCCGCTTCCTTAAACTTCTCCTCGGCTTCCTTGTTGCCCGGATTTCTGTCAGGGTGATACTTTATGGCGATTTTCCTATATGCTTTCTTTATTTCGTCCTCAGAGGCATCCTTGCTCACTCCAAGAACTTCATAATAATCTCTTTTTGCCATAACCTTATTTAAATGTAAGAGTTAAGAATTAAGAGTTAAGAATTAAATTAAGAGTTGTAAGTCATGAATTAAGAGTCAAGAATTAAGAAAAAAGCCTGATTGTTATGTGTAAGGCATGTTTTCTCAATCCTTAACTCTTAACTCATAATTCGTCACGTTATTGTCCTACTGCAACTTTGGCGTGCCTTATGACCTTATCGTTAAGAGTATAACCGGTCTGGACGCAATCCAGAACCTTGCCCTTTTTCTCGTCGCCCATTCCCGGCACCATGGCCACCGCTTCATGGAAGTTTGTGTCAAAGTCTGCATCTTCGGTGTCTATCTTTTTCACCCCAAGACTTTCCATTATCTTGTTCGTCTTCTGGTAAATCAGTTCCATGCCTTCCTTTAACACGGCGACATCTTCAGTCTTTTCGGCGTTTGCAATTGCGCGTTCCATGTCATCGATAACGGGCAGAATGGCCTGTATCGCTTTTTCAGAGCCGTTTAATATCAACTCTGCTTTCTCTTTCAGAGTGCGTTTGCGGTAGTTGTCGAATTCAGCAACCGAGCGCAGATACTTGTCTTTAAGCTGTTCTATTTCCTCCTTTGCTGCTGTCAGCGGGTCTTGTTCCTCTTCCTCTTTATTGTTGTCGGTTCCGTTTGAGGAAGCGGCATTCTCGGCTTCGCCTTCTTCTTTCACATTTTCCTGGCTGTCCGCGGTCACGTTTTCCTTATCGGCAGCTTCTTCCTTCTTTATGTATTCTTCGTTCTCCTCTTTCATAGTGTGAATGTTTTTTTATTGTGCCTCCAGCAAAAATCTTGCCAATTAGCACACTTGTGCCAATTATTCATACATCTTTGCGCGCTGTTCTTTCAATTGCTCATCGTAAATGTAGTCGTCATACTGCATGAGCTTGTCTATTGTACCCTTTGGGGTCAGTTCGATTATACGGTTTGCCACGGTCTGTATGAACTCATGGTCGTGGCTGCTGAACAATATGTTGCCCTTGAAGCCTATGAGGTTGTTGTTGAACGCCTGTATGCTCTCCAAGTCGAGGTGGTTTGTAGGCGTGTCAAGGATAAGGCAGTTGGCGTTCTTAAGCTGCATGCGCGCTATCATGCAACGCATTTTCTCGCCACCGCTCAGCACGTTTACCTTTTTCAGCACTTCTTCTCCGCTGAACAGCATTCGTCCCAGATAACCCTTCATGACAACTTCGTTGCCCGTGCCAAACTGGCTGAGCCAGTCCACCAGGTTGAGATCGCTTTTGAAGAACTCGGTATTGTCAAGAGGCAGATACGCAGTCGTTATCGTGACTCCCCATTTGTAAGTGCCGGCGTCGGCCTGGCGGTTGCCGTTGATGATTTCAAACAGCGCGGTCATGGCCTTGGGGTTATGGCTGAGGAATACAACTTTCTGTCCTTTTTCGATGTTGAAGTTCACATTGTCAAACAAGACCGTACCGTCTGTATCGACGGCCTTGAGACCCTCAACCTCCAATATCTGGTTGCCCGGGTCGCGCTCCATTTGGAAGATGATGCCCGGATATTTGCGTGAAGAGGGGCGTATCTCGTCAACGGTAAGTTTTGCCAGCATCTTCTTGCGGCTGGTTGTCTGCTTGCTTTTTGCCACATTGGCAGAGAAGCGGCGGATGAATTCCTCCAGTTCTTTTCTCTTTTCCTCTGCTTTCTGTCTTTGGTTCTGCGCCTGGCGCAGTGCCAGCTGCGAACTTTCGTACCAGAATGAATAGTTGCCGGCAAACACGCTCACCTTGCCGAAGTCTATGTCAACGGTCTGCGTGCTTACCGCGTCGAGGAAGTGACGGTCGTGGCTGACAACAAGCACGGTCTGCTCCACGTTGCTGAGATACTCCTCGAGCCATTGCACGGTGTCAAGATCCAGGTCGTTGGTAGGCTCGTCGAGCAACAGGTTGTCAGGATTGCCGAACAAAGCCTTGGCAAGCATGACACGCACCTTCTCGTTGTTTGACAGCTCGTTCATCTGCTTCTGATGCATGTCTTCCTTTACGCCAAGGTTTGAAAGCATCTGCGCAGCATCACTCTCGGCGTTCCAACCACCCATTTCGGCGAACTTCTCCTCGAGTTCGGCTACACGGTTGCCGTCCTCGTCGCTGAAGTCTTCCTTCATGTAGAGCGCCTCGCGCTCCTTCATGTTCTGCCAAAGAGGCTGGTGCCCCATGAGGACAGTGTCCATGACGCTGTATTGGTCGTATTTGAAGTGATCCTGGTCCAATACGGAAAGACGCTCACCCGGACCAAGTTCAACGCTTCCCTTATTGGGTTCAAGCTCGCCGCTTATGGCCTTGAGCAGGGTTGACTTTCCCGCTCCGTTCGCTCCGATTACGCCGTAAATGTTGCCGTTGGTGAACTTGATGTTTACATCCTTGTAAAGAACTCTCTTTCCAAACTGGATTGCAAGATTTGTGACTGTTATCATTCCTTATTTTACCTTATATTATATTTGCGGCGCAAAATTACAACAATTTATCCGATTTGCCAAATTAAATGGCAAAACAAGGTGGTTTGCATGCCTGCCGAAGGTTGTATGCGACGCAGCGTCTCACGATGGGCCTATGGACAGACTGTGTCTTGCAGACTGACATTTTGCAATGTGTTTCCGTGCCGGACTTCGCTTTTTGTCAAAATGAAAACGTGCATGCTTTTTGATGAAATAGGACGGCCATGCACGCGGCAATAGTCATTTAACGTGAGTTCGGTATAAGAAAATCATTGGAAAAGTTGTGGGAATGGAATGTTTTTAGTATCTTTAAGGGTGA